>NZ_JOGB01000016.1 GCF_000719335.1 Streptomyces sp. NRRL S-87 | reverse complement strand
CGGCGTGGGTCACCGGGTCAGCGGTTTCCTGGGCAGCCTTGGCGAGAACGGTGGCCATGGTCGTCACCTCCTGGGAGTGGGGCTTACGGGCGGGTGGGGGTTACTTGGTGCCGAGGCCGGCGTCGGTGACGGCGGGCTTGCCGGCGGCGGTGAGGACCTTGTTGAGGAGGGTGAGGTCGTAGATGCCGGCCAGGTCGGGCTGCTTGATCAGCTTGGTCTTGACCGCCCATTGCGCTTCGGTCTTGAGGGTGGTGGCCAGGGGGTCGTCGGTGACGAGGATGCTCGACCAGGCGGGGTCGATGATCTTGGGTGCGAGTTCCTTGCCGGACAGGGCCTTCAGGGCGGTGTTGGCGGAGGCCTTGGCCTGGTCGGGGTGGGTGTTGATCCAGGCGTTGGTGTTGACGGTGCCGCGCAGGACGGCCTCGACGACGTCCGGGTGGTCCTTGAGGAAGGTCTGGGAGACGATCACGTTGGTGATGACGAACTTCTTGTCCGGCCACAGGGCGGTCTCGTCGAGGAGGACCTTGGCGCCCTGGGCGACGAGCTTGGAGGCGGTGGGCTCGGGGACCCAGGCGCCGTCGATGGAGCCGGACTTGTAGGCGTCGGGGGTGACCTTGTTGTCGGTGCGCACGACGGAGACGTCGCCCTTGCCGCTCTCGGAGTCCACCGTCCAGCCCTTGTCGGCGATCCAGTTGAGGAACGCGACGTCCTGGGTGTTGCCCTTCTGGGGGGTGGCGATCTTCTTGCCCTTGACGTCGTCGAGGGTCTTGATCTTGTCGGGGTTGACGACCAGCTTCACGCCGCCGGAGGCGGAGCCGGAGATGATCCGCAGGTTGGAGCCCTTGGACTTGACGTAGGCGTTGATCGACGGCGAGGGGCCGATGAAGCCGATGTCGAGGGAGCCGCCGTTGAGGGCCTCGATCTCCGAGGGGCCGGCGTTGAAGGTCTGCGTGGCCAGCTTGGTGGCGCCCAGCTCCTTGGCGATCAGGCCCTCCTGGACGCCCACCAGCGCCGTGGCGTGGGTGAGGTTGGGGAAGTAGCCGATGCGGACCGTGTCGGCGGAGAGCTTCTTGCCCGTGGCCGCGACGTCGGACTGCGCGCCCTTCTTCTCGTCCTCGGCGGCCTTCGAGCCGTAGCTGCAGGCGGCCAGCGAGCCGAGCAGCAGCGGCAGGGCGGCGGCGGCGAGGACGGAACGGCGCAGGGTGGTGTGCGGTCTTGCGGCAGACACGGAGGTGTCCTTTCACGGGATGGTGTTCGGGGAAGTGCGTAAGGAGCGACGGGCGGCCGTCGGCGCGCATGTCGAGCGGACCCGACCGCCGGCGACGGGTTGCGGTGGCGGGGTGGCGGAGGGTCCGGGTGCCGCGGCGGAGCGCCCTGGGTCTGGGCGCCGGGCCCGCGTACGGCGTGCGGGGAGGTGGCACCCGCAGCGGTGGTGGGCGGCGGTGACCGGCGGGCCGCGGGGGAGCGGGGCGGCACGGCGCGCGGCCGTGCCGCGCGTGGGGCCGGGTCCCGCGGCGCGTGTCGTGTCAGACGGGTCGACAGATGGCGCTGGAGGTGCGGAGCAGGTCGATGTGCCGACGGCAGGTCAGGGGCGACGTCAGGTCTGCGTGATGTGGTGTCCGCACGGTCGCCTCCTCAAGATCCCTAGTTTTCCTACCGGGCTGGTAGGCATCTTGGCAGAGCGGCGCATCCGCCCCCAAGGGGTGGATCACATAGTGGACAAAGTCATCTCAGAATGCGAGAAAGCGCAGGTGGGGGAGGAGTCAGGGATTGACCCACGCGTCGGTGGCCTCGGCCAGCTCGGACACGTGGGCGGGCAGTTCGGCCGCCGCGACGTCGGCGAGCGTCACGCCGTCGAGGATCTCGCGCACGTTGGCCCGCAGGGCGACCCACAGGGGCAGCAGCGACGTGGCGGGCCCGGTGTAGGAGAGGTCCGGGGGCCGCACCCCGCGCACCGAGACGAGCGGGCCGTCGACGACGCGGATGACGTCCGCGATGGTGATCGACCGGGCCGGCTTGGCCAGCCGGTAGCCGCCGTTGCCGCCGCGCTGGCTGAGCACGAGTCCGCCGCGGCGCATGTCGTTCAGGATGCCTTCGAGGAACTTGTGCGGGATGTCCTGGGCGTCGGCGATGGCTTCGGCCTTCAGTGGTGCGTCGTTCTGTGACGCGGCAAGCTGCAGCGCGGCACGTACCGCATAGTCCGCCCTGGCTGAGATCCGCATGCGGACATTATCCCGTACGTCTCGCGGCCCCGTCCGTGGCGGGTCGGCCGTCCGGGGCCGACGGCGATGTCCGGCGGTCGAAGGGGTGGGGTCGTGGTTCCGGCCGCACGGGCGCCCCGGGTCAGCCGAAGGCCGCAGCCCCCGCGCGGTGCGGGCCGTTGAGGTAGTGCTCACCGATGGAACGCAGGCGCTGGGCGACCGGGAGGTGGGCGGTCAGGACGCGGGCGTTGCGCCAGAACCGGTCCAGTCCTGGGGCGTCGCCGAGCTCCAGCACCCGGGCCGAGACCAGCAGCGCCGCCTTCGGCGTGACCGTCTCGGCCGTCGCGACCAGGGCCGCGAGGCCCGCGGCCTCCTCGGCGTCGGGGTGGGCGCCCGCCTCCAGGGCCTGGGCCGTCGCCGTCGTCGCCCGGCCGACCACGGCGGTGGCCGTCTGCGCGGCGGAGGCGAGCTCCCCGTACGTCATCAGCAGGTCCGGGTCGCCCGGCAGCCGGTGGCCCCGACCGCTCCGGCTGAGGTCGCGCGCCTCGGTGAGGGCGCCCTCGGCGATGCCGAGGCCGACGTGGCAGAGGGCCAGCCGCACGACCGCGTCGGCGAGCGTGCTGACGGGCGCGGCCGGCTCCGTGTCCGGCGGGCGGCGACCCAGTACCTGCCCGGGCGCGACGGTGACCCGGTCGAGGACGGCCTCACCCGCGCCGGAGACGCGCTGCCCCAGGCGGTCGTGCGCGGTGTCGACGGTCACGCCCCGTGCGCCGGGGGCGATGCGGACGACCAGGACGTCACCGGTCACGGCGCACACGGCGTCCACCACGATCTGGTCGGCCAGGGCCGCCACCGTGTCCACGGACCGGCGTCCGCTCAGCAGGTGACCGAGGCCGCGCGGCCTCAGGGTGAGATCCGAACCCGTCGTGTCGTCGTGGGGTGCGGGAGTGCGGACCGCTCCGGTCCACAGCCACTGCGCCCGCGCCGACTCCTCTTCCAGGCCGGCGTGGTGGTGACCCGCGTAGAGGCGTGCGCTCCAGGCGTACGCGTAGTGGCGGGCGAGTACCGCGCCGACGGAGCTGTCCGCCGCCGCGATCTCCCGTATCGCGGTGCAGGCGGTCTGCCAGTCGGCGCCCCGGCCGGGTCCGGGCGGGGTGAGGGCCGCCAGCAGACCGGCCTCGCGCAGCCGGGCCAGCTCGTCGGTCGGCGGCCTGCCCGCCTGGTCGCGGCCGAGGGCGTCCGCGGCGAGGTCGTCGGCCACGTCGCGGACGGTGCGCAGGAGTGCGCGGGGCGACTGGCCGGTGGACCGCTTGTCGGGAGTGCTCGCCCGCGTCGCCACGGGTATCGCCGACGGGCCGCGGTCCACTTGAATCCCACCTTTCCCATCGGATTGATAGGAATCTTTGCCCGAAGCGGCCTGTCCGGCAAGAGCGTGATCGAATGCTGGACAGCCCGGTCCCGCCATGGGAGACGGGGACGGGCCGCCGCCCCGCCCCCCGGGGCGACCGGCCCCCGCGGTGCACAATTCCTATGGAACCAGTAGGGAAGTATTGGCGGGTGCCCGTCGCGCACCTCACGATGTGGCCATGTCCCCGTCTGAGCCCATGCTCGTACGCCGCAGGCACGTCGACCCCCGTCGCGTCGCGTACCTCGTGTTCCTTCCGGCGGACGTCGATCCGGTGCCGCTGATGAAGGCGCACGGCGTACGCCCGGAGATCCCGCCCCCCGACCCCTCGGCACCGCCGCCTCCCGTTCCCGCTCCCGTACCGGACCTGCGCCCCGGCACAGCTCCCGCACCGGACCTGCGCCCCGGCGCCGGCCCCGTCCACTCCGACGACGTCATCCAGGTCGATCGGGCACGCCGGGTGGTCGAGGTCGACGGGCGCGAACTGGAGCTCACGTACTTGGAGTTCGACCTCCTGGCCCACTTCGTGACGCACCCGCACACCGTCCACACGCGTGATGCCCTCATCTCGGGCATCTGGGGGTACGGCCACATCGGCGACGGCCGCACGGTCGACGTCCACGTGGCCCGGCTGCGCCGCAAGCTCGGCCCGGCCCACCGGGGGCGCATCTCCACCGTGCGTCGCGTCGGCTACAAGTACGTACCCGGCCACCGGTAACCCGCATCCCGGAGGGGGTGCCGGACACCGGCCGCCCGACCGGGCCGGGAGGCGTGCAGGGGGTGGCCCGAGCCCCGACGCACCGGGCCGGGACCGGTGGCGCGGCCACCGGTCCCGGCCCTCCCGGGCGCCGGCTCGTTACATCGGCTCGGGGAAGATGTCGGTGATGCTCCAGGCGACGCTGAAGCAGGGCGGGAGGAAGGAGGACTCCGGCTCGGTGTCCAGGGACTGGAGCGCGAGGATCTGGCTCACGGTGATCACCACTTTCTTCTCGGGTCGTATCGGTCGGTCACTGCGAACCTCGGCACGGAGCTGTTCGTCCCCGTGCCCAGGCGTTCATGGGGGCCCGCCCGGTGCCGTCAACCGGCGGCCGGGACCGGACGCGCGTGCCGGGGCTCCGTCAGGAGCGGGCCGGCCAGCACGCGGTGCAGGGCCAGCAGGACACCGGCCCCGCCACTGGACAGGTCGGCGGTGAACCGTTGCGAACCCGCCCCGAGGAAGCGGACACCGCGCCGGTACGGGACCGCGTACTTCAGCAGGCCGGTCGCGGCGCGCACGGCGTCCCGGCGGGCGGCGTCCGTGCCGGTGAGCTCGGCGTGCCCGGTCAGGAACCAGCTCAGTCCGGCCAGCCCCCGGTAGAGGCCCGCCTCCTTGGTGGCGCAGGAGACCCGGATGCCGGCGACCAGCCGCGGCAGCGCCGCGGCGCAGCGCTCGTCCGGCGCGGTCGCCACGTAGCGGGTGAGCACCGCCGCGACCCCGGCCGCGCCCGTGGCCAGGTACGGCATGGCGCGGGTGAGCTGGGCGTTGTCGGAGACGGACAGGGCCCCGTCGTCCAGCGCAAAGGTCCGTTCCAGCTCCTGGTGGAGCAGCAGGCGGCCCGCCTCCAGGTAGCGGTCCTCGCCGGTGGCGCGGGCCAGGCGGTGGAGGAAGAGGGCGACCCCCGAGCGGCCGTGCAGCAGGCCGCGGGCGTCGTGCTCGCCGAGGGTGGCCGGCAGGTCGGGGGTGCGCAGCAGGCCCTCGCCCGCCGCGGCGGCACGCTCCAGGTGGCTGCCCTCCCCGGTCAGCCGGTGCAGGGCGAGCCAGCCCAGGCCGACCCCGGCCCGCCCGCCGGCCAGCGTGCCGCAGGAGGCGGTGAGCGGATGGCCGTCGGCGTCCCGGAGCAGGTCGACGGCCTCGTCCAGCCGGCCGAGGCCGGCCAGCACCCGGGCGACGCCGGCCGAGCCGACGAGCAGGCCGGGGGGCAGCGCGTCGCGCAGCGCCAGCGCGTCGCGGCGCAGCCGTTCGCGGATCTCCTCCGGCACCGGGGCCCCGGCGCGGTGCAGGGCGTGCACCACCCCGGCCGTGCCGTAGGCCAGGCACACGTTGTTGGTCCGGAACGCCTCGGGCGAGGGCGGGAACGCCCAGTCCGGCCGGTCGGCGTCGGCCGTCTCCAGCAGCCCCGCGGCCACCTCGTCGGCCAGCCGCGTGAGGCAGCCGCGCGGATCGGCGTCCAACTCGGCGGGGGAGGGCAGCCGTTCGGCGCCGTCCCCGTCCTGCGCCCGGTCCGGAACCTGCTCCTGCGCCCGGCCCCGCATCAGGTGGAAGGCGGTAGCCCGCTGCCACAGGTCCTGCGGCGGAGCAACGTCCGCCAGGTCGCGGCGCAGCAGTGCGAGGTTGGCGGGCGCGTGCTCGGCGATCTCGTGGAACGGCGCCAGGAAGGAGAGCGCGACCGCCGCCACGCCGTACCGGTCCTGCAGCAGCGGATCGGTGTCGGCCCGGAGCAGGCCGGGCGGCGGCGTGAACCCGGGAGTGCCCATCCCGGAGGGTGCCGCGGACAGCGCCGAGGCCGCCTCGAAGTCCACCAGCCGGACCCCGCCCGACGGCGTGACCAGGACGTTGCCCAGGCTGAGGTCACCGAACCGGTAGCCGGCGGCGTGCAGCCGCGCGAGCGCGGCGTCCAGCCCGGCCAGCAGGTGCTGGCACGCCCCGTAGTACGCGGCGACGGACTCGGCCGTGCGGTCGGCGCGGGCCAGCGGGGAGGACCGGCTCAGCCAGCCCACCAGCGGCTGCCCCGCCACGAACTCGGTGACGAGGAAGTCGTGTTCCCACTCCGTGAAGTGGTCCAGCGGCTCCGGGCCCACCCCGGGGGCGGCCGCGTGCACCTCGCGCAGCACGTCGTACTCGTGCCGCAGCCGCTGCTGCGCGTCGGTCCCGTCGAAGACCAGGCCGTTGTGGGCGCGGGCCTCCTTGAGGAAGACGGTGCGGCCGGTCCGCCGGTCAAGGGCCTGGTAGGTGCCGCCGGCGTTGCTCAGGCGCACCGCGCGGGTCACCTCGTAGTCGCGGATCTGGATCGGTCCCGCGTGGGGCTGCTCCTGCTCCTCGACGAAGGGGTCCGTGATCCCCGCGGGCAGTTGGAAGGCGGGCAGCCGCTGGTCCACGACCGCGCGGCCGGCGCCGTCGCGGACCAGTGGCTCCCGGGTGCCGTCGGCCCGCAGCCGGCTGTGGTCGCCGAAGGAGCCGTAGCGGTAGTGGACCGTCCGCGAGTCGCGGAAGCGCCGGTCGGTGAGGACGTACGGTCCCTCCTCCCCGTCGAGCGCGTCCCGCAGGCGCTCCAGCAGCCGGCGGGCGGTCGCCGCGTCCGGCGGGTAGACGGCGCAGAACTTGCCCGCCTGGACCCGGGCGGCGTGCTTGTGATGGAGGAACAGGAAGAAGAGCCGGGCGCTCAGGTGCTTGAACGGCACGCCTTCGGCGAAGCAGATCCCGGCGACCGTGTCGAGCACGTGCTGCGCCCGGTCCAGCCGCGCCGACACGTGGATCTTCCAGCCCTGCTCGGCGAACCCGGTCCCCGGCCCGCCCCAGACCGTCCAGATGCCCTGGGCTGCGCCGCGCACCCCCGGCGGCACCTCGCTGGGCGCGAAGCTCGGCCCGGGGTCGGCCACGCGGGGCAGCGGCACTTAGTACTCCCGGTCCGCGAGCGCTTCGCCGAAGCCATCGAGCACGGGAATCTCCTCGCGGGGCAGTACGGGGCGGCCATCGGTCCTGGCAGACGCTACGGCCGGCCGGTATGGAAACGGTTGGGCGGCGGCACACGACCGGTAGAGCACTCCCGGTCGCCTGGCCGCGGACCGCCGAGGACTGCCTCCAGGCGGGCGTACCGCCGGTGGCCGGGGCCTGCCGGGCGGTGCTGCGGCAGGCGGGCGTCAGCCGCCGCAGCGCCGGGGCGGCCGGGAGCGGATCCCGGCGGGGCTCGCGCATGCCCATGGGGCCCGGTCCCCAAGGCGGGGGCGCGGGGCGGCGCGCGTGTGCGGGTCCGGCACCGATGCGTGACGGGGCCGGGCCGCCGATCATCGAGTGGACCGACCAACTCCCGTCACCTTGAGGAGGTTCGCTCGATGCAGCGTCCGTTCGCGCAGCCCGCGGCGCCACCCGGCACGCTCAGGTTCTCCGTCCTCGGACCGCTCACCGTCCGCCGGGACGACCGCCCGCTGCCCCTCGGCCCGCTGAAGCAGCGGGTCGTGCTGGCGACCCTGCTCGGCTCCGCCAACACCCCGGTGTCCGTGGCCGCGTTGACCGACGCGGTCTGGCAGCAGGAGCCCCCGCGCACCGCCCGCAAGAACCTCCAGGTGTACGTGAGCGCCTTGCGCGCGCTGCTCGCGGACGACGACCCGGACCGGCCGCGCCTCGTCCACACCGGTGGCGCCTACGTGCTGCGGGTGGCGGAGGACGAGCTCGACCTCCTGCGGTTCCGCTCCCTGGTGCGGGCCGCCGAGGGCCAGGAGCCCCGCCCGGCCGCCCGACTGCTGCGCCAGGCCCTCGCCCTGTGGCAGGGGCCGCCGCTGGGCGACGACCTGCGACGGTCGCCCCGGCTGGCCGAGGAGGCCGAACGGCTGGAGCTGCGCCACCTGACGGCCTACGAGAGCTGGGCCGAGGCGGAGCTGGAGCTGGGCGGCGCGCCGGCGGTCGTCGAGGGGCTGCGCGACCTCGTGGAGCGGCACCCGCTCCGGGAACGGCTCCGGTCCGCCTGGATGAGCGCGCTGAGCGGGTCCGGCCGGCAGGCCGAGGCGCTCGCGGCCTACGACGACTACCGGCAGCTGCTCGCCCGGGAACTGGGCCTGGCACCGGGTGGTGCCATGGCGGCCCGCTACCGGACGATCCTCGCCGGTGACGACCGGGCCGGGGCGGGCCCGGCCGCCCGGCCGGCGGCCGCTCCGCCGCCCGCCGCTCTGCCGCCCGACCTCGTCGACTTCACCGGCCACGACGAGGAACTGCGCCACCTCGTCGACCTCTTGCAGGACGGCGGTGCCGGCCGCAGCGTGCTGCTGTCGGGCCCCGCCGGGGCCGGGAAGACCACACTGGCGGTGCGGGTAGCCCACCTGCTCGGCGACCGGTTCGCCGACGGGCGGCTCTGGGTATCGATGCGTGACGCGGACGGCCTCACCCGCCCGCTGTCCGCGGTTCTCGCGGAATTCGCCGAACGGACCGGCCAGTTAGGGGCGCCCGGGCCGGAGGCGTGGCGGGAATGGCTGGCGGAGCACCGCGTGCTGGTGGTCCTGGACGACGTTCCCGACGAACGCGCCGTACGCCCGCTGCTCCCGTGCGGCGGGCGGGGCAGGGTCCTGCTCACCGCGCGTGGCCAGCTGGGCGGGCTGGCGCCCGTCCACCGGGTCTCCGTCCCGCCGCTCGGTACCGCCGAGTCGGTGCACCTGCTCGCGGGGCTCGTCGGCCAGGGCCGGGTGCGGGCCGACCGGGAGGCCGCCCTGCGCATCGTGCGCGCCTGCGGCGGGTCGCCGCTTGCGGTCCGGGTGAGCGGGATGCGGCTCGCGGTGCTCCGCCACGTGCCGCTGCGGGAGTTCGCGGACCGGCTCACCGACCCCGCGGGGGCGCTGGACGAACTGACCTCCGGGGACGTGTCCGTCCGCCGGTGGCTGGCCAACGGCTGGCGGGCGCTGCCCGCGGAGTGGGGCCGCGACGCGGGACGGCTGGCCGCGGGCACCGGCGAGGGCCCCTTCGGCCTGACCGAGGCGGCCGAGGCCCTCGGCTGCGACGAGCGGCAGGCCGTACGGGTGGTGGAGGCGCTCATCGACGCCGGAATGGTGACGTCGCCCCGCACCGAGGTCATCGCCCACGCGGCGCGGTACGAACTGCCGCACCTGGTACGGCTGTACGTCCGCAGCTCGGGTGTCGGGACGACCCGTGGCACGCCGGCTCCGGCCTGACCTCACCCGCGGAGAAGCTCACCGCGGAACACGTCACAGCCAGCCGCAGCGTTGTGCCTGGAGGCCCATCTGGAAGCGGTTCTCCGCGCCCAGGCGGGCCATCAGGATCTGCAGCCGGCGGAAGAAGGTCCGGCGGCTGATGCCCAGCTCGCGGGCGATGACCTCGTCGCTCGCCCCGCTGGCGAGGAGGCGGAGCAGCCGGCGGTCGGCCGACGGCAGGCCGGCCGGCACGGTGGCGCGCCCGTGCAGGGGGAGCGCTGCCTGCCAGGTCTGCTCGAACAGGGCGACCAGCGCGGACAGCAGACCGCACGGCTGCACCACCAGCATCGTGTTGTGCACGTCCGCCTCCCTGATCGACAGGGACACCAGCGCGTACGCCTCGTCGATGATCACGAGTTTGACCGGTACCACCGGGGTCACCCGGGCCTGCTCCCCGGCCTCGATGCACGGCTCGATGGCCGTCTCCAGCTGACCGGGCACCTCCAGCGAGGCCCTCGAGTAGACGACGCGCTGGGTCACACCCCGGGCGAGTGTCGCCAGCGCGTCGTCGGTGGCCCCGGCCAGCGGGAAGTAGGGCGGCGAGTCCAGCTGCCGGATCTGCTCGCGGGCGCTGGCCCACGCGCGCCGCATCCGGGGGCCGACCGCGTCACCGGTCACGACCTCGACGAGGTTGTCGTTGTACGCCGCGAGCCGTTGCCGGCGGAAGGACTCGAAGGCGCCGCCCACGGTGATGCGCGACTCCTCCAGCTCGGCCGCCCGGTGCCTGGCGAGGACCTCCAGGCCCGCGGCGGGCGGTACCGGCGCCACCACGTCGGCGCCCGCCACGGCCGCACTGGCCAGCCCGGCATCGACCAGCTCGCCGTACGCGGCGGCCAGCCCGGCCGCGTCCAGTCCCGCCGCCTCCCCGATCGCGGAGAGCGGCGCGGGGGCGAGCTCCAGCAGCGCCAGGTACACCCGGCCCGCCACGGGGTCGATCCCGAGGAGTCGCAGGGCCTCGCCCAGTCTCGCGTTCGCCATGCACCGCATTATCGACGCCCGCGAGGACGAGGTGTGGCCGATCAGTGCCACTGGCACGGCCAGACCCCCGGGGCGCACCGTTCCGCAGTACCGTCCGGGGGTCGCCGAGGCCCCTCGGCGCGGTCGAACCGCCGGAAGAAGGTGCACGACGTGGCGAAGGCTCGCAAGAACGGCCTCTATGCGGAGGTCTCCGGGGAACTGTCCGCCCTGATGAAGACGGGCTGGGCCGACACCGAGCAGCACGACCTCCCGCAGGACGAGCAGGCTCCGTACGCGGCCCGCCGCCGCGCCGCGCTGTCCGCGCTGTTCCCCGGCGAGCGGCTGGTGGTCCCGTCCGGCAACCTCAAGGCCCGCTCCAACGACGACACCTACCCCTTCCGCCCGTACTCCGGCTACGTCCACCTGACCGGCGACCAGGCCCGCGACGGCGCCCTCGTGCTCGAACCCCGCCCGGACGGCGGCCACGACGCGTACTGCTACCAGCTGCCGCGGGACGGCCGGGACACCGACGAGTTCTGGCTCGGCTACACCGCCGAGCTGTGGATGGGGCGCCGCCGCTCCCTCGCCGAGTCGGCCCGCGTACTCGGCCTGGACTGCCGCGACGTCCGTACGGCGGCATCAGACCTGGCGGCGGCCCCCGACGTGCCCACCCGCATCGTGCGGGGCGTCGACCCGGTGCTCGAGGCGGCCGTCACCACCGACGCGGAGCGCGACGCCGGACTCGAGGAGGCCCTGAGCGGGCTCCGCCTCGTGAAGGACGCCTGGGAGATCGGTGAGATGCGCAAGGCGGTGGACTCCACCGTGCGCGGCTTCACGGACTGCGTGGCCGAGCTCTCGCGGGCGGTCGCGTCCTCCGAGCGGTGGATCGAGGGCACCTTCTTCCGCCGCGCCCGGCTGGAAGGCAACTCCGTCGGCTACGGCTCGATCTGCGCCGCCGGCGAGCACGCCACGATCATGCACTGGACCGACAACGACGGCCCGGTGCGCGTCGGCGACCTGCTGCTGCTCGACGCCGGGGTGGAGACGCACACGCTCTACACGGCCGACGTCACCCGGACGCTGCCGATCAGCGGCACCTTCACGCCCGTGCAGCGCACGGTGTACGACGCGGTGTACGAGGCCCAGGAGGCGGGCATGGCCGCCGTGAAGCCGGGGGCCGCCTACCGCGACTTCCACGTGGCGGCGCAGCGGTACCTGGCGGAGAAGCTGGTCGAGTGGGGCTTCCTCGAGGGCCCGGCGGACCGCGCGTACGAGCTCGGCCTGCAGCGCCGCTTCACCATGGCGGGCACCGGCCACATGCTCGGCCTGGACGTCCACGACTGCGCCGAGGCCCGCAACGAGGAGTACGTCGACGGCGTGCTGGAACCGGGCATGGTGCTCACCGTCGAGCCGGGCCTGTACTTCCAGCCGGACGACCTCACGGTTCCCGAGGAGTGGCGCGGCATCGGGGTCCGGATCGAGGACGACCTGCTGGTGACCGCCGACGGCCACGAGAACCTGTCCGCGGGCCTGCCGCGCTCGGCCGACGAGGTGGAGGCCTGGATGGCCCGCTTCGCCGGCTGACGGGCGCGTGCGCGACGGCGCCCGACCGATACGGGCCCGGTCGGGCGCCGTCGCATGCCGGAGCCGCCGGGGTCACCCGGCGCTGCTCCACCCCGTCGTGCGGGAATACGAGTCGATCAGGTCCACCACGAAGACCAGGGTCGAGCCCGCCGGGATCAACGGCGAGGGCGACTGGTCGCCGTAGCCGAGACGCGGGGGTACGACGATCTCGCGCCGGCCGCCGACCCTCATCCCCTTCACGCCACGGTCCCAGCCCTTGATGACCCTGCCACTGCCCAGGGCGAACTTGAACGGCTCCCCACGGTCCCAGGAGGCGTCGAACTCCTTCCCCGACGCGAAGGTCACCCCGACGTAGTGGACCTTGACCACCATGCCCGGCTTCACCTCGGGCCCGTCCCCGACGACCAGGTCCCGGACGGCCAGCTCGGTGGGAGCGTCACCCTCCGGTACCTCGACCTCGGGCTTCGTCCGTTCACTCATCGCAGCCTCGTCACTCTCCGTCGGAAACCCCGCACGGACCGGTCGGACAGCCGGACGTCCCGTGCAGCAGACGGCCACGCTACCGCCCGGCCCGGCTCCGGCCCCGCTCGCCCGGCTCCCCACCCTGTCGAGGCCCGCGGCAGCGGACCGTCCCCTGACCCCGCCTCCGGCCCGACTCGCCCGGACGGTCCCGGGCGCGACAGCATGGAGACAGGGCGGTCGCCGGATCCGCGGGAGGAGGCGACACAGGCGGTGACCAGTCGTGGCTTTGCGTTCTGCGGCGCTGAGCTCGCCGCTGTCTACGTGGTCGCCGACCAGGGCAGGGAACTCCATCTGGCCGAGCTGACCGGAAACCGCAGCGTCCTCTACGGACTGCCCGCGGTCCTCGCCGTGGCCGGCCATTCGCCCGCCGCCCACGCCTTCCGCTCCGGCCGTCCGCTGTGGTTGTCGGCCAAGGAACTCGCCGCGTTCGTCGAGGAGGACCCCCACCACGTCCCCACCCGGGTCCGGGACGGTGCCCCCGACCCGCCGGCCAGGATCTCGCTCGGCGCGCTGCCCCTGGGACAGGGGGACCAGGAGCTCGGGTGCCTGATCGTGGCCGGGGACGTCGGGGACGGCTTCGGTGCCGACGACCGCAGCCTTCTGGAGCTCTACGCCGATCAGGTGGCCGCCGGACTCGAATCCGTCGCCGCGCGCTCCGCCGGACGCAAGGCCCCGCAGGTGCATCTGGCCCAGCCCCTGGTGCCGCACCGGGGCGGCGCGTTCATCCTGGAACTGGGCACCGGCCGCATGGAGGCACACGCGCACGTGCTGGAACTGCTCGGTCTGCCTCCCGAGCGGTTCGACGGGAAGGTGGAGACCCTGCTCGCCTGTGCCGTCCCCGACGACATGCCCGCACTCATGGCCATCGTGGAGCCGGACCGGCTGGCCGCCGACGGGCAGCAGCTGGCGTTCCGCATCCACCGCCCGAACGGTGAGCTGCGCTGGCTGGGGCTGCGGTGCCGCGTCGAGGTGGACTCCGGCGGCGCGCCGCGGCGCGTCCTGGGGGTGGTGGCCGATGCCAGCTATCTGCGACCCAGCGCCGACGAGGTCTCCCTCGTACAGCGGCTGTCGGCCACGCTGGCGGGTGCGGCGACCGTCCGGGAGGTCAGCCGGCTGGCGGTCGCCGCCCTGCGCGAGCCGCTCGGCGCCTCCCGGGTCGCGGTCGGTGAGCTCGAGCCGGAGCGGCTCATCGTCACGGCCCTCGACCCGCCGGAGCCCGACGCCTGGCCCGAGCTGTGGCGCTCGGAATGGCGGTCCGAGTGGCCCGACGTACCCCTCGGTGACCTGCCCACTCTGCAGAGCGCGCTGCGCGGGGGGCACATGAGCCTGTGGCCGCCGGGCGCGGCTCTCGAGCGGGGTCTGCTGGGCGTCGGGCCAGGGGGCCTCGCGGTGCTGCCGCTGCCCGCCGAGGGCAGGACGGTGGGGGCGTGTCTGGTGGGGTGGGACGCGGAGCACCGGTTCGGACCGGAGGAGCGGTCGCTCCTGACCGCGACCGCGGGGTTGGTGGGGCAGGCGCTCGTGCGCGCACACGCACTGGACGCGGGTCACGAACTCGCCACCATGCTCCAGCGCAGTCTGCTGCCGCGTAAGCTCCCGGAGCTGCCGGGCGGGGTCGCCGTCGCCCGCTACCTCCCCGCGACGGCGGGACTCGAGGTCGGCGGCGACTGGTACGACGTCATTCCGCTCGGTGGCGGACACGTGGCGTTCGTCATCGGGGACGTACAGGGTCACAGCGCGGGAGCGGCCACCATCATGGGCCAGATGCGTACGGCGGTCAGGGCCTACGCGGTGGAGGGCCACCCGGCCGACGTGGTGGTCGCGCGGGCCAACCGGCTGCTCGTCGGTATGGAGACCGACCTCTTCGCCACCTGCGGGTACGTGGACCTGGACATGGAGGAGGGCATCGCCAAGATCGTACGGGCGGGCCACCTGCCTCCGGTACTGCGCCATCCCGACGGCGTCACCGAGGAGATGGCGGTCGAGGGCGGGCCCCCGCTGGGAGTGCTCGCGGAGGCCGAGTACCCCATGACCGAGGCGGGGCTGCTCCCCGGAACCCTGCTGGTCCTGCTGACGGACGGCCTGGTCGAGTCCGCCAGGCTGCCTCTGGAGGAGGGCATGCGGCAGGTGTGCGACGTGCTCGCCGCGGCCGACCCGGTCGATGCGGGAGGGGTCGCCGACGAGCTGGTCGTCTCCCTGGGCCGTCGCGACGACGACGTGGCGCTGCTGCTGCTGCGCTACGACGGCACCCGGGACCGGCCGTTGCGGAGCCACTGGAAGGTGTGGCGGCTGCCCGACGCGGTCATGCACGCGCGTCGCTTCACCGCGCGCACCCTGCGGTCCTGGGGAGCGGCGGAGGAACTCGACGTAGCCCTGCTGGTCGTGTCCGAGCTGGTCACCAACGCCATCGCGCACACGCAGGGCGAGGTGGGGATGGATCTGACCCTGTCGGCGGACCGGCTGCGGATCGCGGTGAACGACGCGTCGCCGCGCAGCCCCGTCAAACCGGTGTCGGTGAGCTGGGAGTCGACCGGCGGTCGAGGCCTGCTCATCGTCGAGGCGACGACGACGGCCTGGGGCTCGCTGCCGCTCAGCGGCGGCAAGCAGGTGTGGGCCGAGATCGCCTGGCACCGCGCGACCGGCTGACGCACGGAGCGGGGCCCGCCGGCCCTCCGGAAGGCCTCCCCGCGCAGGCCCCGCCCCGGCGTCTCCCGACCCCTAGGTTTTCGGCGCGCTCTGCTGGAGGGCGGTGCGGCCGGCCACTGACATGACGAGCGCGAAGAAGAACAGCGGAATCGCGAGCGCGCTGAACACCGCGCTGCGCCACAGCAGCAGCGCCAAGGCCGGGTGGACGACGAGCAGCCCGACGGCGAACGCCATCCCGAGGACGGGCCGGGAGCGGCGCGACACCAGCAGGAGGGGGCGGCGCAGGTGGGGCGGGATCCGCCGGCTCTGCCACCGCAGCCAGCCTCCCCAGCAGCCGACGAGCACGGCCGCGCACACCAGGCAGGTGAGGAGGGCTTCGGTGCCGGCGGCGCCCGCACGCAGGTGGGCGGAGCCCAATGACACCGCAACGATGCCGGTGAGGGCCACCCAGACGGAGCCCGTGAGCGTTCCCCAGGCCATGGTCTCCAGGTTGTGGCGGGCGTGGCGGTCGTTGACGTCGAGGGCGGCGGACTGGACGAAGCCCTCGGCGGCCCGGGTCCACGAGCCGGGACGGCGCCAGCTGTGGTGGAGAAGGAGCAGGGAGAGGTTGTTGAGGGCCTGGCTGTTGTCCGGGTCCAGGCGCAGCGCCGTCTCGTAGGCCTGCCGGGCCTCGCGGTACCTGCGGGCGCGGTGGGCGGTCATACCGACGAGGAGGTGCGCGTCGCTCTCCTCGGGCGCGAGGGCGACGGCCGTGTGGGCCGACTCGTGCGCGGCCCGCCTGTGCTTCCTGCGGCCGGTGCGGTCGAGGACGATGCCGAGGGTGTAGTGGCTCCCCCAGAACTGCGGGGCGAGTTCGACGGCCCGCCGGGCGGAGCGCTCGGCCGGCTCGTACGCCTCCAGCGAGAGCAGGACCTGGGCGTGCGTCAGCCAGGCGTCCGCCGCATCGGGTTCGACGCGCAGGGCCTCTTCGACGGCGGTGAGCGCCTGCTGAATGTCGCCGAGCCGGTGCCGGCAGCGGGCCAGCAGCACCAGTGCGGTGGCGTCGCCGGGATCGCCGGCGAGGTGCTGGGCGGCGAGTGCGGCGGCCTGCTCGTAGCGCCCGAGGTCGAAGAGGACGTCGGCCTCCTGCCGGGCCCGGCTCATCGGACCTCGTCCCGGTCGTGGGTGATGCTGAGGGGGTTCGGTACGAGTGCCGGCCAGAACAGGACCTGGGGACCGTAGAGCCCCAGGGCCGGTTCGACCCGCGGGTGCAGGGTGGTTCCACTCACAGCTTGCGCTTCTTCTTCAGGTAGGCGACCAGGTCGTCGTACATACCGCCGTCGTTGGCGAACATGGCGACGTTGCGGGCGGCGGCGAACCAGGACTCGCTGGACGGCTTGATCTGCTTGGCCGCGTTCAGGAGGTCCTTCGTGCCGATCATGCGGACGGTGCCGGAACGGGCGGAGTCCAGGAGGGCGTACTCGGCCGCGCTCTCGCAGACATGGGCGAGATCGGCTCCCGAGAAGTCCTCGGTGAGCTTGACGATCCTGGCGAGGTCGACGGACTCGATGGGGCGCTCGCGCAGGTGGTAGCGGAGGATCGACTCCCGGGCCGGGGCGTCGGGGGGCAGCACGAGCAGGGTGCGGTCCAGGCGGCCGGGGCGGCGCAGGGCGAGGTCCACGTCCCAGGGGACGTTGGTCGCGGCGAGTACGAAGACGCCTTCGTTCTGGGCGGCGTCGATGCCGTCGAGCTCGGTGAGGAGCTGGTTGACGACGTTGCGCAGCCCGCTGTGGTGCGTACGCGAGCGCTTGGCGCCGAGCGCGTCCAGCTCGTCGAGGAAGACCACGCAGGGCGCCTGTCGGCGGGCGGCCTCGAAGATGTCGTGGACGTTCTTCTCCGAGGTGCCGATGTACATGTCGAGGATGTCGGAGAGCGAGACCGACATGAAGCGGGCACCGAGTTCGCCGGCGACGGCCCGCGCGATGAACGTCTTGCCGCAGCCGGGCGGGCCGTAGAGGAGCAGGCCGCCGCGGAGCGACTTGCCGTACAGCTTGCGGAGTCCGGGATTGCGCATCGGGGCGAGGAAGGCGGCCTCGAGCCGGTCCTTGACCTGCTGCATGCCGCCGACGTCGGCGAGGCGTACGTCGCCGGGGGCGTCGACGTCCCAGGCGGCCGCCTCGCCCGGGTCGCCGCTGCCGTCCACGGTCAGGCGGGCCTCGGTGGCGTCGCCCGCGTCGGCGGGGCCGGTGGGTCCGGCGGCGAAACGGGGGCCGACGACACCGGCGACCTCCTGCTCGGCCGCGGCCCAGTCGAAGGCGGGGGGCCGGGGACCGGCGGTGGGCAGTTGCATGGCCCGGACCATCAGGTCCCGTACGGCTTCGTCGCCCGGCGCGTGCTGCAGCGCGACCGCGGCCTGCGCGACGGCCTCGTCGTGCCTCCCCTCCGCGAGCAGCAGTTCGGCGAAGTGCAGCCGCAGGGGGACGTCTTCGGGAGCGGCGGCGACAGCGGCCCGCAGGCTACGGATGAGAGGTGACTCGTCGGACATGGGGTCAGCCTAGGAAGCGGCCCGCGGCCCTCGTCCACCGGGTCGGGGCGCGATCGACGTCGATCCCGGTGCCGCGGAGCACCGTCAACTGGCGAACCTGGCCCGGAAGGCGGCGCGGTTGAGGGAGTCGGCCGAGCGGTCCCAGACGGCGAAGGTGACGCGGGCGAACGGGGCGCCGTGGGTGTCGAGGGCTGCGGCGAACGCGTCCGCCACCTCGGCCGGGTCGTTGCCGAACACGCCGCAGCCCCAGGCTCCGAGGACGAGCTCGCGCACCCCGTGGTGGGCGGCCACGCCGAGGACGCGGCGGGCGCGTTCGGTGAGGGTGCCCCTGACGTCGACCTTCCCACCCGGCGAGCGCAGCGCCAGCTGGCCGGCGTTGGGAGCGGGCGAGGTCAGGAAGGAGACCCGGTGCGGCTCGTCGAGCAGGGCGTGGGAACCGTCGCGGATCACAGGTACGTGCGGGGAGAAGATCACCCGATGGCTGTAGTGGAGGTCGGCGGACGCCCGGTGGGCCGCGTAGTAGTCGGGGGCTTCGAGCAGGCACTGGTAGAGGAGGGCGGTGCGGCAGAGGTCCTCCTCCTGGGCCTTCGCTCCGCGCAGGTAGCCGCCACCCGGGTTCCGGGCCGAGGCGAAGTTGAGGACGGCGAGGTGCTCGACGCCTTCGTCGGCGAGGCGGCGGGCGGCCTGCAGGCTGTCCTCGTCGGTCACCTCCGTCTCACCGGTGAAGGGGCCGGTGGGCGCCGGGGTGAAGGCGGGGGAGTAGGAGACGGTGCCGGAGCGGGCGGCGGCGAGGGCGGAGGCGATGGAGACGCGGGTGCCGGTGGAGGTGGTGTAGGTGCCGGTGGTCGCGACGCGCTCGTTCTCGGTCGCGAGGTTCCTCAGACGGTTGCTCATGGGGGTGATGCTAGCGAGCGATTAGTGTCAGGGTGACTATTTTTCCGGCTGTGCAATGCGGCAGGTGTGCGGCATCGAGGCATCCGGGGCGGCGCATGCGGCCGCCCCCTCGGCGGGGGCCGCAGAATCGTTGAATTGCAAAAGTCTGCAATTTCATAGATGCTACATGTGTTGTGTCCGTGGGTAGCCGCGGGCACAGCACCAGGCGTTCGCCCCGTTAGGGGTGGTGAGAAGGGTGCGAGACCGTGCCGGTTCCGCTGTATCAGGCGAAGGCCGAGTTCTTCCGGATGCTCGGGCACCCGGTGCGGATAAGGGTTCTGGAGCTGCTGCAGGAAGGGCCGATGCCGGTGCGGGACTTGCTGGCCGCGATCGAGGTCGAGCCCTCCGCCCTGTCCCAGCAGCTCGCGGTCCTGCGCCGATCCCGGATCGTCACCTCGACCCGTAACGGCGCGACGGTCGTGTACGAGCTGGCGGGCGGAGACGTGGCGCAGCTGATGCTCGCGGCGCGGCGGATCTTGACCAAGGTCCTGGCCGGACAGAGCGTGCTGCTCGAGGAACTGCGCGAGGCCGAGGTCGCGGCCTCGTGACCGTGAACACCACGGTGACGGCCGTGTGGGGCCGGGTGCACTCCGTCCTGCCCGCCCGGGCCGACTACGCGGTGATGGCCCGCAGTCCCCGCCGGGACCTCCTGGCCGGTCTCACCGTGGCGATCGTCGCCCTTCCGCTCGCCCTCGGGTTCGGGGTCTCCTCCGGCCTGGGCGCGGAGGCGGGGCTGGCCACCGCCGTGGTCGCCGGCGCGCTCGCCGCGCTGTTCGGCGGGTCGAACCTCCAGGTGTCCGGACCGACCGGTGCGATGACCGTGGTCCTGGTGCCGATCGTCGCCCGGTACGGGCCCGGCGGCGTGCTCACCGTCGGCCTGATGGCCGGTGTCCTTCTGATCGGTCTCGCACTGCTGCGGGCCGGACGGTACATGCGGTACGTGCCGGCGCCGGTGGTGGAGGGCTTCACCCTCGGGATCGCGTGCGTGATCGGCCTCCAGCAGATACCCAACGCGCTCGGCGTCGAGAAGCCTGACGGGGACAAGGTCCTGCTGGTGGCGTGGCGGGCGCTCGTGGAGTTCGTGGCCTTCCCGAACTGGACGGCGATCGGCCTCTCGCTGGCCGTCGCCGCGGTGATGCTGGCCGGGGCGCGGTGGAAGCCGACGGTCCCGTTCTCGATCGTCGCGGTGATCGCCGCGACCGTGACCGCGCAGCTCTGCCACCTCGACGCGGCGGCCCCCATCGGTGCCCTTCCCGCCGGGCTCCCCGCCCCGTCCCTCGCCTTCCTCGACGTGTCGGCGTTCGGCTCCCTGCTGGCCCCGGCGGTCGCGGTCGCGGCGCTCGCCGCGCTGGAGTCGCTGCTGTCGGCGACGGTGGCGGACGGGATGACGGTGGGCCAGCAGCACGACCCGGACAAGGAGCTGTTCGGGCAGGGCGTCGCCAACCTGGCGGCCCCGCTGTTCGGCGGTGTGCCCGCCACCGCCGCGATCGCGCGGACCGCGGTCAACGTCCGTACCGGCGCCTCCTCCCGGCTGGCCGCCCTCACCCATGCCGCGGTGCTGGCGGTGATCGTCTTCGCCGCCGCCCCCCTGGTCTCGAAGGTTCCGCTCGCCGCGCTGGCGGGCGTGCTGTTGGCGACGGCGATCCGCATGGTGGAGGTCGGCTCGCTGCGCGCGATGGCGAAGGCGACCCGCTCGGATGCGGTCGTCCTGGTCCTGACCGCCGCTGCCACCCTGGTTCTCGACCTCGTGTACGCGGTGATCATCGGGCTCGTGGTCGCGGGTGCCTCGGCCTTGAAGGCGGTGGCGAGTCAGGCGCGGATGGAGCAGGTCGACTTCCGCCCGGATGTCCCCGGCGAGCACAGCGACGAGGAGCACGCGCTGCTCGCCGAGCACATCGTGGCCTACCGCATCGACGGACCCCTGTTCTTCGCCGGCGCCCACCGCTTCCTCCTCGAACTCTCCGAGGTCGCCGACGTCAAGGTGGTGATCCTGCGCATGGCGAGGGTGACCACCCTGGACGCCACCGGTGCCCTCGTCCTCAAAGACGCCGTGGAGAAGCTCAACCGGCGCGGCATCGTCGTGATGACCTCCGGTATCCGGCCCGGCCAACGCCAGGCCCTGGATGCCGTCGGCGCCCTGGAGCTGCTGCGCCTGGGGGGCCGCGAGTACGCCACCACGCCGGAGGCGATCGCCGGCGCCCGCGCGTATCTGGAGCAGGCGGGCCTGCTGCCGCGTACGCATCACCGACTGCACCGCATCCGGAAGGCCTCACGATGACCGTCCCCGCCGACCTCCGCATGATCGAGGTCTCCGGCACAGAGGCCCTGTGGCTCCTCGAAGGCTCCGCCCAGGGCCGCCTCATCTACGTCCAGCGGGAGGTGGCCGTCGTCCGCCCCGCCGTACACGTCATGGAGTACGGGCGCCTCGTCGTCCGCGCCCCCGTGCAGGCCGCAGCCGTCCCCGGCCGGGCACTGCTGACCTACCACGTGGACGAGGCCCGCACCCCGGCGGGGACCGGCTGGACGGTCAGCGCCCACGGGCCGGCTGACGTCGTCGCCGACCCGGACGAGGCCGCCCACTACCGCCGCACCCTGCCCGGCTGGAGCCACGGCCCCCACGACACCCTGCTGCGGCTGCACCCGCAGCAGGTGTCAGGGTTCCGTCTGGTCCGTGGGGTGCCGGGGGCGGGCCGATGAACGTCCAGGTCGAGGCGAGATGCCTTACCGGCAGGTGCTGGACGTGCCGGCCACGGGCTCGGCCGTGCGTATCCGGACGGGCCTGGCAAGGCCATCTGGGTCACCCTTCCCCTGTGAAGCCGAGGAGCTGACGATGACGATTGAATGGCGCTACACCACCTGTCAGGACCTGGGCGTGCTGTCCCTGGCCGGGTATCTCGGCGCGGATGCCACCGACCGGTTCACCGGCGCGATCGGCTGGGCGCTCGCCCGGGGCGCCGGCCCGGTCATCCTCGATCTGACCGGGCTGCTGGGCTGGTCCGCCAGCGGGCAGACCGCCGTCGCCCAGGCCGCCCGCCGCCTCGGCGAGAGCGGGCGCCGACTCGAGCTCGCCGCGATCCCCGCGGACGGCTCGCTCGTCCCCGATGCGACCTCCCCCCCCGTGCCCGTCCACTGCGACCTCGCCGCCGCTCTGGCCGCCCACGGAGCTCGCGGGACGGTCAAGCAGTGGACCACCGACGACTGGCCCACCGAGCAGTCGCCCGAGGCGCCCGCCCTCGTCTGAGACCAGCACCACCCCGCCAGGTCCGCGAGTTGCAGGGATCTGCAATTGTGGAGGTCGCAAGGTGTGAAGAGGGGCGACGGACAGCCCTACGAAGGAACGGTTCCGGGTGGATGGCATGGGCAGTCAGGGGAGAGGCACACAGGTGAGCGCGCCGCTGTATCAGCTGAAGGCGGAGTTCTTCAAAACGCTGGGACACCCGGTCCGCATCCGTGTCCTGGAGCTCCTGGCCGTACGCGAGCACGCGGTCGCCGAGATGCTGCCCGAGGTCGGGGTGGAGGCCGCGAGCCTCTCCCAGCAGCTCGCCGTCCTGCGCAAGGCCAACCTGGTGGCCACCCGCCGCGAAGGCTCGAACGTCTACTACAGCCTGACCCATCCGCAGATCGCCGAGCTCCTGCGGGTCGCCCGCGGCATCCTCTCCGGCGTTCTGGAAGGCCAGGCCGAACTCCTGGCCGACCTCAAGGCCGGCCGCCACACCTGAACGGCACCCGACGGTGCCGGCCCTGCGGGGCCTGCACCCCACGTGCGGCGGCCGTCCTCCGTTGGTGCGGGTTCAACGCGTTTCTGACACCGGAACGCGGGCGGTGCGGAGGTCCGGCGGCCGGAGCCGATGATGACGACGTCGCGTAGGCCGTCGGCGGCTGTGGCCGCTTCGGCCACGGGATCAGGCCTGCTTCTTGGCGTCGATCTCGGCGATCAGGCCCTCGATGAGGCCCTTGATCTCGTCGCGGATGGGGCGGACGGCCTCGACGCCCTGGCCGGCCGGGTCCTCGAGCTGCCAGTCGAGGTAGGTCTTGCCGGGGAAGTACGGGCAGGCGTCCCCGCAGCCCATGGTGACGATGTAGTCGGATGCCTGGGCCGCCTCGGGGGTGAGGACCTTCGGCGTCTGGTCGGAGATGTCGATGCCCAGCTCGGCCATGGCGGCGACGGCCGAGGGGTTGATCTGCTCGCCGGGCATGGAACCGGCGGAGCGGACCTCGACGCGGTCGCCCGCCAGGTGGCGCAGGAACCCGGCCGCCATCTGGGAGCGGCCGGCGTTGTGGATGCAGACGAAGAGAACGGACGCGAGCGGGTTCGCGGACATCGGCTTTTCCTTCATGGCAGGCGCGGCCGTCGCACGCCACAGGCCCTTGGCATGGTTCAGCCTGGGCTGGTGTCAGCCCTCAGTGATGTGACAGTATCAGCGGATGATGACGTCAGTCGACACTGATCTGCTCCGGGTTCTGGCCGACCCGCTCAGGCTCCAGATCGTGACCCTCCTCGCCAGGGAGACGCTGTGCACCACCCACCTCGTGGACGAGACGGGTGCCAAGCAGACGAACCTCTCCAACCACATGAAGGTGCTGCGCGAGGCCGGGGTCGTGGAGACGGAGCCGTGCGGGAGGTACATCTACTACCGCCTGCGCCCGGAGGTCATTGAAGCCCTCGCCGGCCAGTTCGCCGACCTGGCCCAGACCGCGCGCGCCACCGCCGAAGCGAACCTCAAGCGGTCCTGCCCCTAGCCATCCCGCGCCCTGCCTCACCTGTCCGAGGAGAACCCGTCTTGACCGCCACCGAGCCCGCCGCGAGCGACGCCATGGCCGCCGGCACGTCGCCGCAGCCCGCCCCCGGCGCGACCCCGCCCCGCCCCCCGCTGATCGCTCGCGCGGCGGCCGAGCTGGTCGGCACCGCCGCCCTGGTCGCCGTCGTGGTCGGCTCCGGCATCCAGGCCACCAAGCTGACCGACGATGTGGCGCTGCAGCTGCTGGCCGACTCCACTGCCACCGTCTTCGGCCTCGGGGTGCTGATCGCCCTCCTCGGCCCGGTCTCCGGTGCGCACTTCAACCCGGCCGTGACCCTGGCCGAGTGGTGGACCGCCCGCCGCGGCGGCTCGGGCGTGACCCCGCGCGAGGTCGCCGTGTACGTGCCCTCCCAGGTCGCCGGCGCCATCACGGGCGCGATCCTGGCCGACGCCATGTTCGGCGAGCCGCTGGTGAAGTGGTCCACCCACGACCGCTCCGCCGGCAGCCTCCTTCTCGGCGAGGTGGTCGCCACCGCCGGACTGATCCTGCTGATCTTCGGCCTGGCCAAGACCGACCGGCTGCGGTTCGCGCCGGTCGCGGTGGCCTCGTACATCGGCGCCGCGTACTGGTTCACCTCCTCCACCTCGTTCGCCAACCCCGCGGTGACCATCGGCCGTGCCTTCACCGACACCTTTGCGGGCATCGCCCCGTCCTCGGTGCCGGGCTTCATCGGCATGCAGCTGGTGGGTGTGATCGTCGGCCTGGCGCTGGTCGCGGTCATCTTCATGGGCGGCAAGACCGACACCGGGGCGCCTGCGGCGTGAGCCGACGTACGGACGTCGTGGTGATCGGCGGCGGCCAGTCAGCACTAGCCGCCGGCTACCACCTGCGCCGCCTGGGCATCGAGCACGTCATCCTCGACGCCCAGGCCGGCCCCGGCGGCGCCTGGCAGCACACCTGGGACTCGCTGCGCCTGTTCTCTCCCGCGGCGTACTCCTCGCTGCCGGGCCGGCTGATGCCCGTGCAGGAGGGGCAGCTCTACCCCGGCGCCGGGCACGTGGTGTCGTACCTCGCGGACTACGAGAAGCGGTACGAACTCCCGGTCGAGCGCGGCGTGTGGGTGGACGCGGTCCACCGCGACGGTGCGTTCCTGCGTGTTGAGACCGAGTGCGGCGAGTGGCAGGCCCGCGCCGTCATCAGCGCCACCGGGACCTGGACCCGCCCGTTCCTGCCCTCTGTCCCAGGCCGCCGCGAGTTCACCGGACGCCAGCTGCACACGGTCCAGTACCGGCACCCCACCGAGTTCGCAGGACAGCGCGTGGTCGTGGTGGGCGGCGGGAACTCCGGCGCGCAGGTCGCCGCCGACCTCGCCGATACGGCCGATCTGACCTGGGTGACCCAGCGCCCGCCGCGCTATCTGGCCGACGACATCGACGGCCGCACCCTCTTCGACCACGCCACCGCCCGCCGCCGCGCCCTCGACGAGGGCCGCCCCGACACCGGCGGCGTCGCCTCCCTCGGCGACATCGTCGCCGTACCCCCGGTCCGCGCGGCCCGGGACGCCGGGCTCCTGACGGCCAGGCCGATGTTCAGCCGCCTCACCACCACGGGCGTGCAGTGGGCTGACGACACCGCCGCCGAGGCGGACGCGGTCATCTGGTGCACGGGCTTCCGCCCGGCGCTGTCCCCCTTCGCCGGCCTGCGCCTGCGCGGCAGCCGCGGGCACATCGCCACCGACGGCACCCGGTCCCTCGACGAGCCGCGCTTGCACCTTCTCGGCTACGGGGACTGGACCGGCCCTGCCTCGGCCACCCTCATCGGTGTCGGCCGCCCGGCCCGCGATGCCGCACGGCAGATCCGCGACCTGCTCACCTGACGCCCGTCCCCAGGACGGCGCTGCGGCGCTCCAGCAGGACCACGTCCCGCCACACGCCGTGATGGCGCCCGATGCGTTCGCGGGTTCCGACGACCCGGAAGCCGGCCCGCTCGTGAAGGGCGAGGCTGGCGGTGTTCTCGGGGAAGATCCCGGACTGGATCGTCCAGATACCCGCCCTCTCCGTCGAGGAGACCAGCGTGTCCAGCAGGGCACGGGCCACGCCCCGGCCGCGGGCATCGGGGTGGACGTAGACGGAGTGCTCGACCACCCCGGCGTACGCGCAGCGGTCCGAGACCGCGCTCGCCGCCACCCAACCCAGCACCGCCTCGCCCGTGTCCAAGGCGACGAAGCGGTGCTCGGCCAGTTTCGCGGCGTCGAACGACGCCCAGTCGGGGGCGGCGGTCTCGAAGGTGGCGTCGCCCTCGTCGATCCCGGCCTGGTAGATCGCGAGGACCTGCTCGGCGTGCTCGGGCAGCATCGGGACGATCCGAACCACCATGGTCATACCGCCTTCGCGGCGCCGGCCAGCAACGCGCCCATCGCGGCGAGCACGGAGGGCTCGACCCGGTAGTACACCCATGTGCCACGCCGCTCGGAGGACAGCAGTCCGGCTTCCTTCAGCTTCTTCAGGTGGTGGGAGACCGTCGGCTGGGAGACGCCTACGTCCGAGATGTCGCACACGCATGCCTCGCCGCCCTCGTGCGAGGCGACGGCGGAGAACAGCCGCAGACGCACCGGGTCACCGAGCGCCTTGAACATCTTCGCCGCGACCTCGGCCTCGTCCGCCGACATGGGGCGCTCGTTCAACGGCGGGCAGCACGCGGCGACGGCCTCGGGCTCCAGCAGCGGCAACACCTTCGCATTCGACATATGTCTATGTTGACATACGTCGAACTAATGCGGGAGGCCTCCCAGGCGGCGGCCGCCCGTTCGGCGTCCCGCCCGCACCCGCGCAGGGACGTGTTGCATGACGGCAGGCCCCCGGATTCGATGAATGTCTATGTTGACGGACATCGAAACAGGTGCCATGCTGATCACGGAAGCCATCGACGGACATCGAAACAAGCAACGAGGAGCCGACCGTGAACGCGCCTGCCACCACCACCGACCTGCCCGTCGTCGTGATCGGGGCCGGCCCTGCCGGACTGGCCGCCGCCGCCCATCTCGAAGACCGAGGCTTGGACTTCCTCGTCCTCGAGGCCGGCCCCCACGCCGGGGCAGCGACCCGCGACTGGGCCCACGTACGGCTGTTCTCCACCTGGGGAGAGGTCGTCGACCCAGCAGCCGAGAAGCTCCTCGCCCCGACCGGCTGGACCAAGCCGGACCCGGCCTCCTACCCGACCGGCGGGGACTGGGCCGAGCTCTACCTCCAGCCCCTCGCCGACGTCCTCGGCGACCGCGTCCTCTTCGGCGCCCGCGTCACCGGGGTCTCCCGCACCGGCCGCGACCGGGTCGTCGACGCCGACCGCGAGGCCCAGCCCTTCGTCGTACACGTCGAGCACGCGGATGGCCGTGAGGAGCGCGTCTTCGCCCGCGCCGTGATCGACGCCTCCGGCACCTGGTCCACCCCCAGCCCGGCGGGCGGCAGCGGCCTGGCCGCTCTCGGGGAGAAGGCGGCAGCCGACCGGATCGCCTACCGCGTCCCGGACCTCAAGGACCCGGCCGTCCGCGCCCGGTACGCGGGCAAGCGCACCGCCGTCATCGGCTCCGGCGCCTCCGCCTTCACCGCGCTCGCCTACCTCTCCGACCTCGCCAAGGCCGACGACGGCGCCGGTACCAAGGCGGTGTGGGTCCTGCGCCGCGGCATCTCGGGCTCCACCTTCGGCGGCGGCGAAGCCGACCAGCTCCCCGCCCGCGGCGCCCTCGGCCTGGCGGCGAAGGCCGCCGTCGACGCCGGATACGCCGACGCGGTCACGGGCTTCCGCACCGAGACCATCGAGCGCGACGGCGACGGGCGCCTGGTCCTCGTCGGCGAGGACGGCCGCCGCCTCGACCCGGTCGACGAAGTGATCGTGCTGACCGGCTTCCGCCCGGACCTCAGCTTCCTGAACGAGCTGCGCCTGGGCCTGGACGACCGGCTCCAGGCTCCGGTCGAGCTGGCCCCGCTGATCGACCCCAACCAGCACTCCTGCGGCACCGTCTACCCACACGGCGTCAACGAGCTCTCCCACCCCGAGAAGGATGTCTACCTCGTCGGCATGAAGTCCTACGGCCGCGCCCCGACCTTCCTCGCGATGACCGGCTACGAGCAGGTCCGCTCCATCGCCGCCCACCTCGCCGGCGACCAGGAAGCCGCCGAGCGCGTCGAGCTGACCCTGCCCGAGACCGGCGTCTGCGGCGGCGCCGGCCTCTTCGACCAGCCCGAGACCACCGAACCGGCCGGCGGCGGCTGCTGCGCAGCGCCCGCGACCCTCACCATCGGCGCGCCCGCCTCCTCCGGCGGCTGCTGACCCGCATGACCAACACCAAGGCCGACGTGGCCGCGACCGGGACGGGGGTCCGGTCGCGGCCACGCGCCGTCCTGCCCGCCCTCTGCGCCACGCAGATCACCAGCTGGGGCGTCCTCTACTAGGCCTTCCCCGTCCTCAACCCCACCATCACGAAGAACACCGGATGGCCCGCGGGAGCGACCACCGCCGCCTTCTCCGCAGCCCTCATCGTCTCCGCCATCGCTGGCATCTACGTCGGCCGCGTCCTGGACCACCGCGGCCCGCACGCCGTCATGACGGCCAAGTCCGTCCTCGGCCCCGCGAGCCTCCTCGTCGTGGCCGCCGCCCCCAACCTCGCTGTCTTCACTGCCGGGTGGGTGCTCGCCGGGGCGTCGATGGCCGCCACCTTCTACCAGGCCGCCTTCGCCGCCCTCACCCGCTGGTGGGCCCCCGACCACGTCCGCGCCCTCACCATCGTCACCCTCGCCGGCGGACTCGCCTCCACCGTCTTCGCGCCCCTGACCGCCGCCCTCGCCGCCCACATGACCTGGCGAGCCACCTACGCAGTACTCGCAGGCATCCTCGCGGCCATAACGGTTCCGACCCACGCCCTCGCCCTCAAGGCCCCCTGGCCCGCGGCTCCTCCGAGCCCGCCGCACGTCGCCGGCGGCCATGAACGCGTCGTGCGCAGCCGGCCGTTCTGGATGTCGGCCATCACCTTCACGCTGTCCGCCTTCGCGATGTACGCCGTCGTCATCGGCCTCGTCCCCCTCTTCCTCGAACGCGGCTACACCACCACCCAGGCGGCGTGGGCCCTCGGCCTCGGCGGCGCGGGGCAGACCCTCGGCCGAACCCTGTACGCAACCCTCGCCCGCCGCCTCGGCGTCACGGCCCGCACCATCAGTCTGATCGCACTCGGCGCCCTCACCACCGCCACCCTCGCCACCGTGGCCGGCCCCTATCCCGTACTCGTGGCCGTGTCCGTCCTCGCCGGGGGCATCCGAGGCAACCTCACCCTCCTCCAGGCCACCGCGGTCACCGACCGCTGGGGAACCACCCACTACGGCCGCCTCTCCGGACTCCTCGGAGCGCCATCCCATGCCGCAGCAGCCCTCGCCCCCTTCGCCGGCGCAGTCCTGGCCGGACCCTTGGGCGGTTACCCGGCGCTGTGCTGACCAGCAGGTTCTTCGTCTGCTGGTAGTGGTCCAGCATCATCTTGTGGGTCTCGCGGCCGATGCCGGACTGCTTGTAGCCGCCGAAGGCGGCGTGTGCGGAGTTTGATGAAAGTCCGTAGATACGAGAGGTAGCTGACCAGGCATGATGACGGATGCCGAGTGGCTTGATCACTGGTTGCAACGGGCTCCGACCCTCCCTGAGGCGACCGCGGAGCGGATCATGGAGCACCTGACCGAAGGTGATGACGACTAGGTTCTGACTGGTCAACCGGCCCGTCCGCTTGTCGTGACGCCGTCGCGCCGGTCTTCATCGGTTGTCCGCACAGCTCTACGCCGGCCTGCGCATACGCTGCCGCCGCTGTTGACAGGGCGCTCGCAGTGACCCAGACCTGGACGTCCAGTTTGTCGTCCCAGACGACACGAGCAGGGCTCCATGAAGTCGCGCTTGGTCTGGGTTGAGGCTCGAACTTCGCCCAAGCCGGACGACGGGTGTCAGAGGCGTCGCCACCGCGCGTCGAACGGTCTCGGCAGGTCCCAGCTCGAGCACGGCGACAGCACCGTCCAGACCTGAGCCGCCCTGCCACCTGCGCGGGCGCTCCAAGACGCCCGCTACGCCAACGTCGTGGGATCACGCGGGACTTGACGGTGCGTCCCATCGGCGATCGTTGGCCTCCGGGCCATCGTACTCCGGCGCACCACGCGCAATGGAGGCTGAGACGGCCCCCAGCGGGTTCAGCTAGGAGTTCCCTGTGACGACAGTTGACGTGGGCCTCGAGTGGCTAAATTGATAGTTTGTCCCGTCGGCTTCGTCCCTCGTAGTGCAGCCGCCGCCTTCCTCTGGGTCAGCAGCCTCGTTGAGCCCTGGAATTGACGTTCGATGCCTGGAGACGTGCGAATATCGACGGCCGCGCAAACGTGTGACCCTGCTCACTTGAATGCTCGGGATGCGTACGGTGACCCGCCACAGTTCAATGCGCTTCGCAAGCCTCCACCGCTCTACACATTGGCTTCAAGTAGCTTCTTTTTGCGGTCGCGGGCGAACCTAACAAAGCTAATGAATAGAAATTTGACCCCGATCGAGGGGACGATGATTCCGGCGATGATCCACGTCGTTCCCCACCAGCCTCGATCACCGTCAGGGTCCATGATGGGAATCCATAGGAAGTTGCTCACAATTAGCGTGAGCCAGCTGCCGGTCTCTCTCGGTATCCTGCCTGCCCTGAATTCAAAGAAGATGGTCAAGGCCATGAGGGCGATGAAGGAGTAGAGGCTGACCACCCATGGGATCGGGTACACATCCGAGGATCCCTCGACGAAACGGATTTGCCGGGGCCACTCCCAAATCATGATCAGGGCCAAGATTTGCAAAGGGATGGAGCGCAGCCAGTCCTTCGCGATGACCCGCAGTCGATCTTCGTAGCGAAGGGCAAAATCGGCAAGGCCTTCGTATAGCGGGTTCGGCGCTGTTTCGGGGTCGAGTCCCTGCCTGGCGCGCACGGCTTCAGCGAACGCGTCTTCCTCGCTCTCGGATCGAATTCGCATCCGTGCGCCGCCGGCGTAGGTTGAGATCTGCAGGCAAAAGTCGTGTACGGAGTCAGCGTCCAGCCGTGAGGCATTTGGCACTTGGATCCAGCCGGGGCTCTCCTCGGTAAGTCGTAACTGCTCGGTGAGATTGACCCAGAATAGTTCCTTTTTCTTCATGTCGTACACGACGCCCACGATGGGGATGCGGCTCTGTCGCCAATCATCGAAGTGATCTTCGACTGGGATCGCATATCCGTTGGCCCGCTTGTACTTCTTGCCGCTCTTGACTTGGATGGCGATCCAGTAGCCTGTTCGTTTACCGCCGCGCGTGAAGTTGATGATCATGTCTTCGCCATGATCATTCCCTCCGTCGATCTCCTGGACGATGTGATCGTGGTCCTCAAGCAGTGTGCGCAGGGCGTTAACGCCAGCCCTTTCAATCCTGCGGCTCGAACGAACAGTTGACACCGTCCCCCCTCGAAATAGGCAACCGTCAGGATACGGGCAGGCGCTGACAGCGAGAGCCGGATCGGATGGTCTGCCGACGTCTGGCATGAGAGCGGAAACCGCGTGGAAGACGGCCGACGGTGATGCCGGGGCGCGGTTTCGGCTTGCCGGCCTCCGGGACAGGCTGACTCCCGGTGAACGCGAGCGGGATCCTGGCTGCAGGGGAGCCTCCACGTGCAGGGTCAGCGAGGGGCGGTGTTCTCGGTGATCCAGCGGGCTGCGAGGAGTCCGGAGCAGGCGGTGAGTACCGCGGCCGCAATCACGGTGGCGTTGAGCCCGAAGGCGTCGGCGAGGAGGCCGGCGACGAGGGCTCCGGCGGCGTAGCCGATGTCGCGCCAGAAGCGGTAGGTACCAAGGGCGTTGGCCCGCCAGGCGGGGTGGGCGTGGTCGGAGACGGAGGCGATCAGGGCCGGGTAGACCATGGCGGTGCCCAGGCCGAGGAAGACCGCGGAGAGGACTCCGGCGAGTAGGGGTCGGTCCAGGAGGGCGAGGGCGAGGACGAAGCCGACGGATTGGACGAGCATGCCGGTGACGATGAGGGGTTTGCGGCCGATGCGGTCGGCGAGGTGGCCGGTGGGGATCTGGCCGAGGCCCCAGAGTATTGGGTAGAGGCCCTTGATGAGGCCTACGGCGGCGAGTCCGAGTCCGTGGTCGGTGAAGAGGAGGGGGAAGACGCCCCAGGTGAGGCCGTCGTTGAGGTTGTTGACCAGGCCGGCCTGGCTGGCGCCGCGCAGCGATCGGTTGTGCCAGGAGGTGCGGGCGAAGGTGGCCTTCAGGCCGGTGGGCAGGGGTTTGGCGTGGTGGGCGAGTTCGAGGGCGACGTGGGCGGCGGTGTCGCGTACGACGAGGGAGAGGGCGAGGCCGGCGGCGACGAAGACGACGCCGATGAGTTCGGGGACCGGGCGCAGGCCGTGGGTGGTGGCGAGGTAGCCGGTGAGGAGGGCGGTGACGCCGACCGCCGTGTAGCCGGCGGCCTCGTTGAGGCCGGTGGCCAGTCCACGACGGGCGGGGCCGACGAGGTCGATCTTCATGTTGACGGTCATCGACCAGGTCAGGCCCTGGTTGAGGCCGAGGAGGACGTTGGCGGCGACGATCCAGCCCCAGGACGGTGCCCAGGCGAGGGCGAAGGGGACGGGTATGCCGATCAGCCAGCCGGTGATCAGGAGTTGCTTGCGGCGGAAGCGGGCGGTCAGCGCGCCGGCGGCGAGGTTGGTCAGTGCCTTGGTGGTGCCGAAGGCGATGATGAAGGAGAAGACGGCCAGGTCGCTGGTGATGCCGAAGGTCTCGGTGCCGATCAGCGGGACGGTGGTGCGTTCCAGGCCGACGAGGCCGCCGACGCAGATGTTGACGATGACCAGCAGGGTGAACTGGAGCCAGTTCTCTCGGAGGCCGAGGCGCACGGGGCGCTCGGCCGCATTGGTGGGTGCGGCGGTCGGAGCGTTCACGGGTTTCCGTCCTGGGCGAGCTGCTGTCCGTGGGCTGCCGCGTAGTCGGCGGGCCCGCCGTCGAGGACGGCGACGTCGGCATGACCGGCTCGTTCGAGGAGGCTGGCGGCGGTCATCGCCCGCTCGCCGTGGCCGCAGGCCACGACCGCACCTTTGGGCGCGTCGAGGGCGGCGAGGCTCAGGCCCCCGAGCTCGATGTGTACGGAGCCGGGGACGTGCCCGGCGGCGAACTCCGCGTCCTGCCGTACATCGAGGTAGGGACGGTCGGCAGCCTGGTCGGCCTTGACGAACGCAGTGGTGGACTGGGTGTTGCCGACTGCCAGCCAGGCGGCCATGCCACCGGCGAGGCGGCCGGCGAGCCGCTCGTAGCCGATCTTGTACGCCTGCCAGACGATCTCGGCGAGGTCCTGGTCGTCGTTCACGACGAAGGCGACGGGGGCGGTGTCGGGCAGGAGCCAGCCCAGCCAGGTCGCGAACTGTCCGCGCAGCGGGATGGACAGGGATTCCGGGATGTGGCCGGCCGCGTAGTCGGCCGCCGGGCGTACGTCGACCACGTGACCGCCGTCGGCCAGGAGGGCCCTGACCTGCCCGGCGTCGAGGGCGGGCAGCAGCGGGGCGGCGGTCAGGACGCCGGGCCCGCGACGGTTGGCCTCCGCGAGCCGGTCGAAGTAGTCCGGGTAGGTGCCCAGGCCTGCCACGAGGTGCCGGACGAAGGCATCCTCGTCACCGGCGGCGAGCAGCGGGTTGGTCTGCTTCTGCGCGCCGATGGTGGAGGTGCGCTCGTCGCCCTGTACGGCGGAGCAGAAGGAGCCGACGCCGTGGGTGGGCCAGACGGCGGTGTGGTCCGGGAGCTCGGCCAGGCGCCGGAGCGAGCGGTACTGGGCGCGGGCGAGTTCTTCGGTGCGGTCGGCGCCGAGGAGGTCGGTGCGGGCGGCGGAGTTCACGATCATCGAGCCGCCGGTGAAGACACCGAGTTCCCGGTCGCCGTCCAGGAGCAGGAAGGACAGGTGCTCGTCGGTGTGGCCTGGGGTGGCCAGGGCCCGGAGCGTCAGGCCGCCCAGGTCCGTCTCGTCCCCGTCGCCCAGAGGGATGTGGGGGAACGTGCGGTCTCCGGTGGCCGAGGCCAGTACCCGGGCACCGTCGTCGTGGGCGAGCTGCACCGCGCCGGAGAGGAAGTCGGCGTGCAGATGGGTGTCGGCGGCGAACGCCACCCTCAGCCCGCGCCGGGCGGCCGCCGCCTTCAGGGCCCGGAGGTCCCGGCTCGCGTCCACCGCGAGGGCCCGTCCGTCCCCCAGGTCGACGAGGTAGGCGCTGTTGCCCAGCCCCTGGTCGACCAGGGGTATCAGGTGATCATCTGTGAAGCTCATGACGTGCCCTTTCACCTATGACGAGCATGCGGCGGCAGACTCCGCCTCGCTCAATTACAATAATCCTTAGATCTTTGGAGGAAGCAATGTCGGACACCGCTACCAGCCCAGCCAAGGCCGCGCTCTACGACGCCTTCGCCGCCACAGGCAAGGCCCTGGCCAGCGGAAAGAGACTGGAGCTGCTTGATCTCCTCGCCCAGGGCGAGCGCACCGTCGATGCCCTGGCCAAGGCCGCCGGGCTGAACCTGACCACCGCCTCCGCCCACCTCCAGACCCTCAAGCAAGCCGGCCTGGTCGCCACCCGCCGCGACGGCGTACGCATCCACTACCGGCTCGCCGGGGAGGACGTCGCCGCCCTGTACGCCCTGCTGCGCCGTGTCGCCCACGCCCACCAGGCGAAGGTCGAGCCCGCCCGCACCGCCTACCTCGGCGACGAGCCCGGCCCCGAGGTCACCCGCGAGCAGCTCCTCGCCCGCGTCGAGGCAGGCGACGTGGTCGTCCTCGACGTACGCCCGGCCGAGGAGTACGCAGCCGGCCACATCCCGGGCGCCATCTCCATCCCCGTCGCCGAACTCGCCGACCGCATCGGCGAACTCCCTGACGGGGTCGAGGTCGTGGCCTACTGCCGGGGCGAGTACTGCGTCATGGCCCACGACGCCGTACGCCTCCTCGGCGACCGGGGCCGAAAGGCGGTCCGGCTCAGCGACGGCATGCTCGAATGGCGTCTCGCCGACCTCCCCGTCACCGCAGGAGCCGAGGAATGACCCTCCCGCCCCACCCCGGCCTCGCCGAAGGCCCGGTCTACCTGGACTACAACGCCACCACCCCCGTGGACCCGCGGGTCGCGGAGGCGATGGCACCGCACCTGACCCGCTTCTTCGGCAACCCCTCCAGCAGCCACCCCTACGCAGCCGAACCCCGACGCGCCCTCGCTGATGCCCGCGCGCAGGTCGCCGCCCTCATCGGCGGCCAGCCCGAGGAGGTCGTCTTCACCGGCTCCGGCTCGGAGGCCGACTTGCTCGCCCTGCGCGGCGCGGTCCTCGCCTCCGGCCGCCCCCACCCGCACGTGATCACCCAGGCCACCGAGCACCCCGCGGTACTCGAAACCTGCCGCGCCCTGCAACGCCTGCACGGTGCGCGGATCACGGTGCTGTCCGTGGACCGCACGGGCCTCGTGGCACCGGCCGACCTGGCGGAGGCGCTCACCGACGGCACGGTCCTCGTTTCGGTCATGGCCGCCAACAACGAGACCGGAGCCCTCCAGCCTGTCACCGAACTCGCCGCCCTCGCCCACGCGCGGGGCGCACTCTTCCACTGCGACGCCGCCCAGGCAGTGGGCAAGATCCCCCTCGACGTCCAGGCCTTGGGGGCGGACCTGCTCACCGTCGTCGGGCACAAGATGTACGCCCCCAAGGGCGCGGCCGCACTCTACGTACGCGACGGCGTGCGGCTGGAGCCGGTCGTCTACGGCGGCGGGCAGGAGCACGGCTTGCGCGCCGGAACGGAGAACGTGGCCCTTGCCGTTGCCCTCGGGGCTGCGGCCGAACTGGCCGCCGCCGAACTGGCCGACGGAGCCGCAGCCAGGCTCGCGGCCCTGCGCGACGACCTTCATCGCCGGCTCACGGCCGCTCTTCCGGGCCGAGTCCACCTCAACGGGCCGGAGAAGGGGCGCCTGCCCAACACGCTCAACGTCAGCATCGGCGGCGTCCTCGGCCACGAATTGCTCGCCGCCGTTCTCGAGATCGTGGCCTCCACCGGCTCGGCCTGCCACAGCGGGGCCCACACACCTTCGCCGGTCCTGACCGCCATGGGCCTGGGCGCCGACCGGGCACTCGGGGCAATTCGGCTGTCGCTGGGTCGGTGGACCACGCAGACCGAGGTCGAGACGGCGGCCACGCTGCTGGTCGCGGCGGCCGCGGGCCGGTGATCCGCGCTGCCCGGACGGGTCAGTGCGGCAGGGTCTGGGTGACACGCCAGAGCCGACGGGGCAGGTCGCCCTCTTCGAAGGGATGGACCTCCTCGAGGCTCCAGCCCTGAGCGAGGGTGTCGACCAGGTGGCGCGGGAAGAAGTGAACGGCGAATCCGCCGTGTTCGTGGATGTCGTCGCCGTGGGCGATGCCGGTGCCGTAATGGGCGTCGCCGGTGTGGCGGACGGTGTAGACGAAGGTGCCGCCAGGTCGCAGGACCCGGCGGATCTCGCCGACCGGGGTGTGGATCTCGCGGGTGGACAGCGCCATGCAGAGGAGCATGTGAGCGAAGACCGCGTCCACGGAGTCGTCGGGTAGCGGCAGGGGTTCGCGTACGTCGTGGACGGAGCAGGACAGCCGATCGTCGACGCCCAGGTCGCGGGCGGCTGCCCTGAGCTGGGCGAGGCCGGTGGCACTGAAGTCGGCCGCCTGCACGGTCAGCCCCTGGCGCGCGAAGTACAGGGCGTCCCGGCCGTGGCCGGCGCCGAGTTCGAGCACGTCGCCAGCCCCGGCCGTGCGGAACAGCGCCGCGGCATGCACGGCGGGCTCGGACGGCTGTTCGCCGTACATGCCGGGGTGGGTGGTGTAGGTGTCCTGCCAGTGCCGCTGCTGTGCCTCGGCCAGTACCTCGCTCATGCGGTGGAGCCCCGTGTTCTTCGCGGCCAGCGGCAGGTCGAGGGCGAAGTCCTCCGCGGCGGTCCCGCTGGTGTATACGACGCGGGCCTTGTCGTCGCCGGGCAGGAAGGCTGCGGAGATCTACGTCGGGGAGATCGATGAAGACGTCCAGCGACGGCACTCCTGGCCCCCGTCGCCATCCACTCCATGCCGATTCCCCTTCCGCTGCCCCGCACGGCCCATGCGGATTTACGGACTGCCGAGAGGGTCTCTGCCGAACGGATACTCACACGCACTGCCCGGTCCGGGAATCCTAGTACCAGGTTGGCTGGGCAGGCGGGGGCTCGTAGTCAGTGGCAGGTGCGAGCATGAGCGAGAGGCGGGCACGGGACAGGGGGCATGGATGGATCCAGAGGACTTCTTCGAGAGCCGCCCCGGTGGCTGGTTCGGCGGACAAGGTTCCTCGACGCTCGACGTGCAGCTGGTGGAGGAGCTGCGGCGGGGGCCCCTCGCCGATCGGCCGGACCTGGAGGTGGGACTGGCCCTCACCAGGCTCCTCCACGAGGACTTCACCGCCTGCGGGACGGGCGGTGGTCAGCGCCTGGACGACGAGTCCGTGATGCTTGCGATCAAGGCACACAGGGCCGTTCTGGAACGCCTGGGAATGGATCCTCCACGGCTGCCGTTCCGCAACTTCTCATCGTTTGGCGACTACTGGCGCCGCAATGGGATGTCTGGCGGCGGCGGGTGGGCCGCCCGGCGCGAGTGTGTGGAGAGCCTGCTGGGGCCGGCCCGGGACGCCCTGGAGCAGTTGGAGGAGGCTGAGTACGAAGCCCAGTTCAAGAAGGGGCCGACCGGCCGGTTCAAGAACCTCATCTTCGCAGCGGATGGCCCGAAACCCAAGATCGTCTTGCGTGATGCGGTCAACAACGATGTGGAGATCGTCTCGAACGCCGACAACTGCCTGGTGTTCACTGATCCTTTGTCGCCGTATGGCCTCACGTGGGGTGAGATGGTCACATGGTGGGCCGACCGGCAGCAGACAGACCCGAACGACCGTCGCACTGCGCACGCGCTGTACGCGAGGCTCGCCGCGTCACTGGACTCGGAGCCTGAGCGGCTCCTGTTCCGTACCTACTGTGCACGCTACGGCACAGAGGGCGGAGATGAACTCCCCGCCCTCATACCGCAGGTCTACCTCCACTACGACCCGTACACGCGCAGGACTCCAGGCCACAGCACGGCCCTCGCGCGGCAGCGCATGGACTTCCTCCTCCTCACCCCGGACCGGTCGCGCATCGTCATCGAGGTCGATGGCGTCCAGCACTACGCCGACGCAACCGGGAAGGCGTCGCCCAGGCTCTACTCGGAGATGGTCGCCGAGGACCGGCGGCTCCGCCTCATGGGCTACGACATCTACCGCTTCGGCGGCCACGAGCTTGCTCGTCCGGATGCTGCTGACCAGCAGGTTCTTCGTCTGCTGGTAGTGGTCCAGCATCATCTTGTGGGTCTCGCGGCCGATGCCGGACTGCTTGTAGCCGCCGAAGGCGGCGTGGGCGGGGTAGGCGTGGTAGCAGTTCGTCCAGACCCGGCCGGCCTGGATGGCTCGGCCGGCGCGGTAGGCGGTGTTGATGTCGCGGGTCCACACGCCCGCGCCGAGCCCGTACGCCGTGTCGTTGGCGATGCGGATGGCGTCGTCGAAGCCGTTGAAGGACGTGACCGACACGACCGGCCCGAAGATCTCCTCCTGGAAGATCCTCATGCGGTTGTCGCCCTCGAAGATGGTGGGCTGGACGTAGTAGCCGCCGGCCAGCTCGCCGTCGTGCTCGATGCGCTGCCCGCCGGTGAGGATCTTCGCGCCCTCCTTCTGGCCGATCTCCAGGTAGGAGAGGATCTTCTTCAGCTGCTCGGCCGACGCCTGGGCGCCGATCATCGTGTCCGTGTCCAGCGGGTGCCCCGGGGTGATCAGCTCGGTGCGGGCCACGGCGGCGTCGAGGAAGTCCCCGTACCGGCCGCGCTCGATCAGCGCGCGCGAGGGGCAGGTGCACACCTCGCCCTGGTTGAGGGCGAACATCGTGAAGCCTTCGAGCGCCTTGTCGCGCAGGTCGTCGTCGACCGCCCAGACGTCGCCGAAGAAGATGTTCGGGCTCTTGCCGCCGAGTTCGAGGGTCACCGGCTTGAGGTGCTCGGCCGCGTACCCCATGATCAGGCGGCCGGTGGCGGTCTCGCCCGTGAAGGCGATCTTGGCGACCCGCGGGCTGGAGGCGAGCGGTTTGCCGGCCTCCTCCCCGAAGCCGTTGACGATGTTGACGACCCCCGGCGGCAGCAGGTCGGCGATCAGGCCCATCCAGTAGTGCACCGAGGCCGGGGTCTGCTCGGCCGGCTTGAGGACGACCGCGTTGCCCGCGGCCAGCGCCGGCGCCAGCTTCCACACCGCCATCAGGATCGGGAAGTTCCACGGGATGATCTGCCCGACGACGCCCAGCGGCTCGTGGAAGTGGTACGCGACGGTGTCCTCGTCCACCTCGCTCAGCGCGCCCTCCTGCGCGCGCAGCGCGCCGGCGAAGTAGCGGAAGTGGTCGACGGCGAGCGGGATGTCGGCGGCCAGCGTCTCGCGCACCGGCTTGCCGTTCTCCCAGGTCTCGGCCACCGCGAGGCGTTCGAGGTTCTGCTCCATGCGGTCCGCGATGCGCAGCAGGACCGCGGCCCGTTCGGCGGCCGGGGTCCGGCCCCAGGCGGGGGCGGCGGCGTGCGCGGCGTCCAGGGCGCGCTCGACGTCCTCGGCCGTGCCGCGCGCCACCTCGGTGAAGGGCCGGCCGTTGACGGGGGAGGGGTTCTCGAAGTACTGGCCGCGCGCGGGAGGTACGTACGCCCCGCCGATCCAGTGGTCGTAGCGGGGCTCGTAGGTGACGAGCGCGCCCTCGGTGCCGGGTGCTGCGTAGCGGGTCATCCGTGGTCCTCCCTGGTCCTGCCGGTTCGGTCGTGTCGGTCGTGCAGGTGGGCGTCGCCGCCGGTGGCGGCAGCGGTCGGGAGGCTAGGCGGGCGGGGGTTGCAGGGAGGTTGCGCCACAGGTCAGGGGCTCGACGGCACCCTCCGCGCGTCGAGCCGGCCGGGCGGGCGGTGCGGTACGCCGGCCAGGCCGAGGTCCGCGTCGAGGGTCCGTACGCGGGCCAGGGCCGGCGCGCGCCGCTCCGCGGGCAGGGTCCGCGCCAGCGCCCGCCACACCTCCGGATCGTCCTCGCCCCACGGGCTGTACGCCCACTCGCCGAGCAGCCCCGCGTCGCCGCGGGCGATCAGCGCCGCGCGGAGCTCGTCGGCCAGCCGGCGCCGCAGCCGGGTGATCTCGGGAGCCGCGGAACCGGGCAGCAGCGGGCCCGGGTACCCGCGCACGGCCGCGGACACGGCGCCCAGGGCCAGCCGCTCGGCCACCCACCCGTAGTCCGTCTCGACCGCACCCGCCAGGCGGTACGGGCGGGAGAGCAGTGTGTCGGGCCCCAACAGGGCGCGCAGCCGCGACAGTTCCGCGCGCAGGGTGACGGGGGAGACATCCTCGTCCTCGTACAGGGCCACCAGCAGCTCGTCCCCGCCCAGCCCCTGCGGATGGCGCGCGAGCAGCAGCATGATCTCGCTGTGGCGGCGGCTCAGCCGAAGGCCCGCCCCCGTCCGGCCGCCCGCACCGCCCCCGCCACCCCCGTCGCCCGCGGCGGCTCCCGGCCGCCACTCCGCCTCGTCCCGCCCGAGGACGCGCAGCACCCCCACGGACGCCGCGCCCAGGGAGGTGCCCGCCGCGCCCGGAACGGCTTCGGCCGGCAGCAGCGCGAGCTGCGCCTCGGCCGCCCGGGCCACGGCCTGCACGAACGCCAGGGAATGCGGATGGGCAAGGCCGTCCCCGCCGGTGATGTCCACCGCCCCGAGCAGCCGCCCGCTGTGCGGATCGTGCAGGGGCGCCGCCGCGCAGGTCCACGGGTGCACCCGGCGGCTGAAGTGCTCCGCCCCGAAGACCTGCACGGGCCGGTCCAGGGCCGTGGCCGTGCCGGGGGCGTTCGTGCCCATCACCGACTCCGCCCACCGGGCCCCGGGTACGAACCCCAGCGCCTCCGCCCGCCGCCGCGTGCCGCCGTGGCCCTCCACCCACAGCAGCCGCCCGCCCGCGTCGCACACGGCGAGGAGGTGCTCGCCGTCCGCCGCGACCGTCCCCACCAGCTCCCGGACCACCGGCATCACCCGTGCGAGGGGGTGGGCCGCCCGGTAGTCGGCCAGGTCGCGGTCCGGGAGCTCCACCCGGGGCGCACACTCCGGACTCACCCGCGCCCGGGCGCTGCGCCGCCACGACTCCGCCACCACGGCCCGTACCGACGGCACCACCCGGCCGTCCGCGGCGAAGGCGGCATGGGCGCGCCGCAGCGCCCGCGTGCGCTCCGCCGGATCCGCCCCGCTCGGCAGTGCCACCCACGGATCGCTCAACTCGGCCTCCTCGGAAAGGGGGTTGGGGCAGGCCGGGCGGGCGGGCCCCGGGCGCCCTCATCGTCGTACCGCCGGAGCGGCCGGGCAAGGAGGCCGTCGGCCGACGGGGACCGGGCGCGGGGCGGGCCGCCGTCCGGATCCGGTCACCGGTTAGGGTCGGACGCGGGGCGAGCAGGACCGGACAGACACCGCTACAGGGGAGGAACCGAAACGATGAGTGGAGCCGTCACGGCCGTCAGCAGCAATGCGGAGTACTCGTTCACCAAGCCGAACCGCGAGAGCATCACCCTGCTCGAGGGCCTGGGTGTGGCGGGCGACGTGCACGCGGGGGTCACCGTCAAGCACCGCTCGCGCGTGGCGCAGGACCCCACCCAGCCGAACCTGCGACAGGTGCACCTCATCCACGAGGAGCTCTTCGCGGAGGTCGGCGCGGCCGGCTTCGAGGTGCGTGCCGGCGACCTGGGGGAGAACGTCACCACCTCCGGCATCGACCTGCTCGGCCTGTCCGCCGGCACGCTGCTGCACCTCGGCGACGAGGCGGTGGTCGAGGTGACGGGGCTGCGCAACCCGTGTCTGCAGATCGACGCGTTCCGGGCCGGGCTGCTCAAGCGGGTCGTGGGGCGCGACGAGAGCGGCGCGCTGGTGCGCAAGGCCGGGATCATGGGCGTGGTGCGCAGGGGCGGCACGGTCCGCCCCGGCGACGCGATCGTGGTCGAGGCCCCCGAGGGGCCGCACGTCCCGCTCGACCGGGTCTGACCCCGCCCCCGGGCCGCGGCGCGGAACGCCCGCCGCGGCCCGCACGGCCGGCTCACCGCGCGCACGGCCGGCTCACCGCCCGCACGGCCGGCTCACCGGCGGCACGGCCCGCCCACCCCGCCCGCCGTCAGTAGTAGTCCCGCATCAGCTCGTGCGACCACTCCGGCTGCCGGACCTCGCCGCGCGGGCCGAACTCCGCCATGTACGGCTTGACGTCCAGTACGGGCGTGCCCGCGACGGCGTCGAGACCGGTCACGTGGACGTCCAGTCCGTCGACCTCGAGCACGCGGCAGCGGGAGACGCCCAGCCGGTTCGGGCGGTTCTTGCCCCGCTGGGCGAAGATGCCGACCAGCGGCCAGTCCGGGTTCCCGCGCGGCCGCCGGGCGCCGCTCTCGGTCCGGTCCGCGTCGACCCGGTCGAAGTGGTAGACGACCTCGATGTGGGAGAAGTCCGCCAGCCCGAAGAGGGCCTCCGGACCGAAGCGGTCGCCGTCGAACCTGATCACCGCCGACTCGCGGTCCCAGTCGTCGTCCACCACGTCGGTCCGGCCGCCGACGACCGTGGCCACCGCCTCGCACTGCACCTGCGTCATGTCGCGCCTTCCGCCGTCCGTGCTGTCCGGCGGGCGCGGGCGGAGTGCGCGCACGCACCCGCCGGGCCGCGCCCGCGGCAGCCTGTCCCCGTGATCATGCAGGGCCGGCGGCACTCCTGTCCCGGTCTGCGGCGAACCGTTTCCCCGGATCGGCGCGCGAGCTGTCCGTACGCCGCTCAGGACGAGGGGCGGACCGCGATCTCGTCCAACGCCGCCAGCAGCCCGGGCAGTTCGGCCCCGCGGCCGATCGGGACCACGCCGCCCGGCTCGTCGTCGAGCAGGACGAAGGCGATGTCGTCGGTCCGGGCCACCAGCGACCAGCCCGGCCCGTCCACGCGCAGCGTGCGCGCCTCCTCGGTGCCGAAGGAGGACCGGATCCGGCCCGGCGGCGGGGGCGTCTCGGTGTACGCACGCAGCTCGTCCAGCACCCGCCGGACACCGTCGTGGCCGTACCGCGGCCCGTCGCCCGGCGCGGCGTCACCCTCGGCCCCGGCCCCGGCCCCGGTCCCGGTCCCGGGAGCGTCGTCCCCGGGAGCGTCGTCCCCGGTGGTTTCGGCCTCGGCCGCGTCCTCCTCCGTCGGCAGGTCGAACTGCGCGCGCCAGGCGTTCCACTGCACCGCGATCTCGTCGGCCCCCTGCCGTCGCTGCGCCGGCCCCCACGCGTCCGAGGCGGGCGGTGCCAGCGGCACCCGGTTCGTGCCGTCCGCGCCCTGCTCGGGATCGTGCGGATCGGGCAGCCCGGGCGCCGCCACCGCCAGCGCGATCGGCCAGCCCGCGAGGGAGGACACGATGGTCCGCTCGTCCGGCGACAGGTCGTATTCCATACCGCAGTCCCAGGAGGCGATGGCCACCGCGACCAGCGAGACGTCGTCGACGATCACCGTCCAGCGGGCGCCGTCCCCGTCCTGGCCGAGGACCAGTCCGTAGCCCTCCGCGTACGGCGTGAGGCCGAGCATCGCACAGGCCTCGACGTAGTCGTCGCCCAGCACGCTCGGGAACTGCGCCGGCGTGAGCAGCACGGCGGACAGCACGTAGAGCGAGCCGCCGGTGTCCTCCCCGGCGGGCTCGGCGGGGTCCTCGCGCACGTCGCCCCGCGGCTGCGCGGCGCCCTCGTGGGTACCGGCCACGTGTCCCTCCTGTCGCGTGTTCGTCGGCGCACCCTAACCAGTCGGTAACCTCGGCGTCGAGAGCGCGCGGGTGTCGATTTCCGCCGCTGGTCCGACGGGGTCGGCCCGGTCCGGCGGTGCGCCCGCCGGCCCGGCCCCAAAAGGTGTCCCCGCACGTAGAGTTGGCCCTCCACTACAGAAGGGGACCACTCGGTGAAGCGCTACGACCGGCTCAAGGAGATCCTCCGGCTGGACCCCGAGAAGGACTTCCTCGCGATCTACCGGCTCACCGCGACGTACGAGTTCCCGTGGGACTTCACCCGGGCCCTGGAGCTCGCGCTGTACCGGACGTACGCCGTCCCCGCCATCGGCCGGCTGCTCGCCGAGACCGCCGAGTTCACCGACCGTGCGCAGAAGCGCTACGACGACACGGCCCTGCTGCTCGACGCGGTCGTGGAGCACGGCTTCGAGGCCGAGCAGGGCCGCACCGCGCTGCGCCGCATCAACCAGATGCACCGCGGCTACGACATCAGCAACGAGGACATGCGGTACGTCCTGTGCACGTTCGTGGTGATTCCCAAGCGGTGGCTCGACGCGTACGGCTGGCGCCCGCTGTCCCGGCACGAGATGCGCGCCTCGGCCGCGTACTACGCCACGCTCGGGCGCCACATGGGCATCAAGGACGTTCCGGGCTCGTACGAGGAGTTCGAGCGCCTCCTCGACGCCTACGAGGCGGAGCACTTCGGTTGGGACGAGGGCGGCCGGAGGGTCGCCGACGCCACGCTGGACCTCATGGCTTCGTGGTACCCGGCCGCACTCGCCCCCGCGCTGCGGTCCGCCGGCCTGGCGCTCCTCGACGAGCCGCTGCTGCGCGCCTTCCGGTACGAGGACCCGCACCCGGCCCTGCGCTCCGCCGTCCGGGGCGCGCTGCGGCTGCGCGGCCGGGCGGTGCGGCTGCTCCCGCCGCGGACCGCCCCGCACTACGCACGGCAGAATCCGGAGATCAAGGGCTACCCGAACGGCTACGACGTGGCCGAGCTCGGCACCCACCCGGTGCCGGGTCTGCGCGGCTGCCCGGTCCCGCACGTACGGGAGGCCGGCACCGCCACCGCCGCGGCCGGCGCCGCTACCGTCGCGGACGGCACCGCCACCGCCACCGACGGCGCGACCTCCCCCGCCGAGACCACCACCGGCGACCCCCGTGCGGCGGAGGACGCGCCTCAGCCCTGACGTACCGCCAGGGCCAGGAAGCGGTCGTCCTCGTCCGTGTAGGACTCCAGTCGCCACCCCGAGCCGGCGAGCAGCGGACCGAGGTTCCCCTCCGCCCGCAGGTCGTCCGGGGTCAGCCGGCGGCCGTGGCGGGCGGCCAGCGCGGCCCGCCCGACCGGGTGGAACAGCGCCAGCCGCCCGCCGGGGCGCACGACCCGGGCCAGCTCCCGCAGGTTTCCGGCCGGCTCGGGCAGGTGCGAGATGAGGCCGGCGCCGAACACGGCGTCCAGCGCACCGTCCCGCAGCGGCAGCCGCGTCACGTCCGTGCGGACCAGCGTCCCGTCCCGGCCGCGTCCGGCGCGCTCGGCGACCGCGAGCATCTCCGGCGTCAGGTCCGCTCCGATCACCACGCCGTCCCGGCCCACAGCGGCGCGCAGCGGGGGGAGGGCGCGGCCGGTGCCGCACCCGGCGTCCAGGACCCGGTCGCCGGGCCGCAGGCCGAGGTCCGCCACGGCGGCGGCGTACGCGGGGCCGTCGTCGGGGAACCGGGCGTCCCAGTCGGCCGCGCGGGCGCCGAAGAACTCCTGGACGTGCGTCGGGTCATCGCTCATGCGCCCATGATCCCGCACCGGCGCGGCGGCGCTCCGGGGGTTCCATACATTCCGTGAATCCGATGGCACCGCGTGTGATCGGATGCGAACGTATCCCTGTCATATTCCAGCAGCTTTCGAAATGCGCCCCCTGTTCGCGCCGTCACCCGGACTAGCGTCCCTGGGCCATGGGACACCTGGACCACGCCGCCTACGGCTGGCTGACACCCGTGCTGTCGTACGTGATGGCATGCATCGGCGCCGCCCTCGGACTGCGCTGCACCGTCCACGCGCTCGCCGCGACCGGACGCTCCCGCCGCAACTGGCTCCTGACCGCCGCCTCCGCCATCGGCACCGGCATCTGGACCATGCACTTCGTCGCGATGCTCGGCTTCAGCGTCACGGGCACCGAGATCCATTTCAACGTGCCGCTGACGATCCTCAGCCTCCTCGGCGCCATGGTCGTGGTGGGTGCTGGGGTGTTCGCCGTCGGCTACGGGCGCGACCGGGGCCGGTCCCTCGTCCTCGGCGGCCTCACCACCGGGCTCGGCGTGGCGAGCATGCACTACCTCGGGATGGCGGCGCTTCGGCTGCACGGTGACATCACGTACGACCCGCTCACCGTGGTCCTCTCCGTCGCGATCGCCGTCGTCGCCGCCACCGCCGCCCTCTGGGCCGCGCTGAACATCAGGTCCCCGCTCGCCGTCGCGGGCGCCTCCCTCGTCATGGGCGCCGCGGTCAGCAGCATGCACTACACGGGGATGACGGCCGTCGCGGTCCGCGTCACCCCCTCCGACGCGGCCCTCCCCGGGGCCACCGCCATGCAGTTCATCTTCCCGCTGGCCGTGGGGCTCGGCTCCTACCTCTTCCTCACCTCCGCGTTCGTCGCCCTGTCCCCGACCGCCGACGAGCGGGCGGCCTCCGCCTCGGCACAGCGCCTCGGCGAGCACGCGCAGGCGCAGGGGCAGGGGCCGGGCGTCGGGACGGGTTCAGCGCCACGGACGGCGTAGCGGTCGCCGCGCCCCGCGCCGAGGCCGGCACCGCACGGCCGGGCCGCACGCGCCGTCCCGCCGACGACCGCGACACCCCCGTCCGCCGTCCGCCCTGACCTTCTCCGTCTCCCTCCCGTCCCCCTCCCCCCGCCCGCACCGTCAGCCCGATCGAGGAGCCCATGCGCACACCCCGCAGAACCCCGGACGCCGGAGCACCCGCGCTGCCCGCGCCCGCGGCGCGCGGCCGCCGCGCGCACGCGGGCCCGCCGGCCGAGGAGCGCCCGGAGGACAGGACCGGCCCGGACCCCACCAGGTCCGGACGCGCGGGGGGAACGGCCGGCGGGTCGCCCGAGCGCCCCGGCGGCCGGCCCTGGCCGAGCCTGCGGCCGCGGACCGTGCGCGCGAAGATCATCTCGCTGCTGATGGTGCCGGTGGTGTCCCTGCTGGCCCTGTGGGCGTTCGCCACCGTCGGCACGGCCCACGACGTGGCGCGGCTGAGCCGCCTGCAGCGCGCGGACACCGAGGTGCGGGGGCCGGTCGCCGCGACGGTGGCCGAGCTCCAGGCGGAACGTATCGCCGCCGTACGCTTCCTGGCCGCGCCCGGCGCCGACCGGGAGGCCGCGCTCGACGCGCAGGGCCGCCGTACCGACGCAGCCGTCGCGGCCCTGCGCCTGGGCGTCCGCAACACCGTCGCGGACGCCGGCGACTACCCCGTCGAGGTCGCCCGGCGGCTCCGCGCCTTCGTCGCCGGCGCCGAGGCCCTCTCCGTCTCGCGCACCGACGTCACGGCCCGCAGGACCACCGCGGCGGCCGCGCTCGACCTCTACTCCGGGGCCGTCGACGCCGCCTTCACCGTCCAGGGGGCGCTCGTGGGCCAGCGGGACGGAGCACAGGGCGCCGACGCGCGGGTCCTGCTGGAGTTCGACCGCGCCGCCGAACTGCTCGCGCGCGAGGACGCGCTGCTCGCCGCGCACGCCGACGGCCGCCTCACGCCCGAGACCGTACGCCGCTTCGCCGCCGCGGCGGCGGGCCGCCGCGCCCTCACCGACTCCGCGGCCCCCGACCTGCCGGCCGCACAGCGGGCCCGCTGGCGGACCGCCGCCGGGAGCGCCGGGTACGCCGGCCTCGTCGCCGCGGAGGACCGGGTCCTCGGCGCCACCGGCAAGCAGGCGGTCCCGGCCGGCTGGGAGGCCGCGCGGCGGGCGGTGGCGGACGCGATGCGCGACACCGCCGCCTCGGCCCGCACCGACCGGGCCGCCGACCGCACCACCCCGCTCGTCGGCGGGCTGGTCAGCGGGGCGGGCGCGGCCGTGCTCCTCGGCCTGGCCGCCGTGGCCGCCTCGCTCGTCATCTCGGTGCGCATCGGCCGCGGCCTGGTCGTCGAACTCGTCGCGCTGCGCAACGGCGCCCTGGAGATCGCCCACCACAAACTCCCGCACGCCATGGACCGGCTGCGTGCCGGCGAGGAGATCGACGTGGCCGCCGAGACCCCGGCCGGTCCGCCCGCCGAGGACGAGGTCGGCCAGGTCGGAGAAGCCCTCGCGACCGTGCACCGGGCGGCCCTCGGCGCCGCCGTCGAGCGCGCCGAGCTGGCCAACGGGGTCTCCGGGGTGTTCGTGAACCTCGCCCGGCGCAGCCAGGTGCTCGTCCACCGGCAGCTCAACCTGCTGGACTCGATGGAGCGGCGCGCCGACGACCCGAACGAACTCGGCGACCTCTTCCGCCTGGACCACCTCACCACCCGCATGCGCCGCCACGCGGAGAGCCTGATCATCCTCTCCGGGGCCGCGCCCGGCCGCGCCTGGCGGATGCCCGTGCCGCTGACGAACGTGGTCCGGGCCGCGGTCTCCGAGATCGAGGACTACCCGCGCGTCGAGGTCCGCGGGCTGCCGGAGGCCGGGGTCATCGGCGGGGCCGTCGCGGACCTCACCCACCTGCTGGCCGAACTGATCGAGAACGCCGCGCAGTTCTCGCCCCCGCACACCAAGGTCCGGGTCAGCGGCGAGCCGGTGGGCAACGGCTACGTGCTGGAGGTGGAGGACCGCGGGCTCGGCATGGGCCCGGAACGGCTGGCCGAGGCCAACCGGCGGATCGAGCGGTCCGAGGCGCTCGACCTGTTCGACAGCGACCGGCTCGGGCTGTTCGTGGTCAGCCGGCTGGCCGCCCGCCACCACGTCCGGGTGCACCTGCGCACCTCGCCCTACGGCGGCACCACCGCCGTCGTGCTGCTGCCGACCGCCCTCCTGCAAGGCGCCCTGCCGGCGGGGTCCGCCGAGCGCCCCCGGGGGGCGGAGGAGCGCGCGGAGCAGGCCGCGGACCTGCGCATCCCGGTGCGCGGCGCCCGGCCCGTACCGGCGCGCGCGGCGGGCACCGACCGCGCCGGCATCACCGACCGAGCCGGCCGCGCCGATCGCGTCGGCACCACCGACCGCGCCAGCGTCGCCGACCGCGCCGGCATCACCGACCGCGTCGGCAGCGACCGTGCCGGCGTCGACCTCCCCGGGATCGACGGGTCCGTCCCGTGGTCCTTCCCGGCACAACCCCGGAGTTCCGTTCCCGAGCCGGCGCCCGTCGGTGGCGGGGAGCCCGTACGCGGCCACGAGCCCCTACGCGGTGGGCAGCCGCCCGCGTCCGGCGCCGGTTCCGAGCCCGTACGCCCGCCCGCGGAGCCGGGCCGGACTCCCCGACCCGGGCCGGCAGCGCCTGCGGGCCGGGGCGCGGAGTCCCGTCCCGTCGCCGAGGACCCGCCGCCGGCCCCCGTCACCGCCCTGCGGCAGCGCGTTCCGGCCGCCCCGGCGCCCCGTACCGCCGCCGGCACCGTCACCGGACTTCCCCGCCGCGTACGCCAGGCCAGCCTCGTCCCCCAGCTGCGTGAGGTCGCCCCACCCGAGGCGGCGGCCGGCACCCGCGCCCCCGAGGACCCGTCCGGCCTCACCCCCGAGCAGGCCCGCGACCGCATGGCCGCCTACCGCGCGGGCTGGGCCCGGGGCGCGGACGAAGCCACCCACGCAGGCACCGAAGGAGAACGCTCGTGATCGAACACCACAGAGTCGACAGGGACTCCGCCCGCAGGTCCGGCGAGCTGGACTGGCTGCTGGACGATCTGGTGGTCCGGGTCCGCGAGGTCCGACACGCGGTGGTGCTGTCCAACGACGGCCTCGCGGTGGGTGCCTCCAGCGCCCTCAGCCGTGAGGACGCCGAGCACCTTGCCGCCGTGGCCTCCGGCTTCCACAGCCTGGCCAAGGGCGCCGGCCGGCACTTCGCGGTCGGGGGCGTGCGCCAGACGATGGTCGAGATGGACGACGGCTTCCTCTTCGTCGCCGCCGCGGGGGACGGTTCGTGCCTGGCGGTGCTCAGCGCCGCCACCGCCGACATCGGTCTCATCGCGTACGAGATGGCGCGGCTCGTGAAGCGGGTGGGGGAGCACCTCTACACCCCGCCGCGGTTCGTCCCGCACCCGCCGGCCGCGGGCTGACGGGGCGGGGCTGACCATGGCGGGTGGACGGGAGGCGGCCGCGCCCCCGGCGGGCGGCGGACGGTGGTACGACGCCGACGCCGGGCCCCTGGTGCGCCCGTACGCGATGACCGGCGGGCGCACCAGACCGGGACCGAGCGGGGTGCGCTTCGACCTGATCGCCCTGGTCGTCGTCGACCCGGGCGGTACCGACGCGGCGGCCGAGTCGCTGCTGGGGCCCGAGCACCGGGCGCTGCTGTCCCTGTGCCGGGCCGAGACCCAGTCCGTGGCCGAGCTCTCGGCGGAGGCGGACCTGCCGGTGGGCGTCGTACGGGTGCTGCTGGGTGACCTGCTGGAAGGCGGTCACGTACGGGTGAGCCGCCCGGTACCGCCCGCCCGGCTGCCGGACGAGCGGATTCTGCGTGAAGTCATCGAAGGATTGCGAGCGTTGTGATGGGACAGGACGACGGCTCGGCGGGCGGCGAACTGGCCGCCCTCGCCCTGAAGATCCTCGTGGCCGGCGGCTTCGGGGTGGGCAAGACCACCCTCGTGGGCGCGGTCAGCGAGATCCGGCCGCTGCGCACGGAGGAGCAGCTGAGCGAGGCCGGTGAACTGGTCGACGACACCGGAGGGGTCGACCAGAAGCGCACCACCACGGTGGCCATGGACTTCGGGCGGATCACCATCCGCGCCGGGTTGTCCCTCTACCTGTTCGGGACGCCGGGGCAGGACCGGTTCTGGTTCCTGTGGGACGAGCTGTCGCAGGGCGCGCTGGGGGCGGTGGTGCTCGCCGACACGCGGCGGTTGGAGGACTGCTTCCCCGCCGTCGACTACTTCGAGCACCGCCGCATCCCGTTCGTGGTGGCCGTGAACTGCTTCCCCGGGGCCCGCAGGTACGGCGCGCACGAGGTCTCCCAGGCCCTCGACCTGGAGCAGGGCACGCCGGTGGTGCTGTGCGACGCCCGCGACAAGGACTCGGGCAAGGAGGTCCTGATCCGCCTGGTGGAGTACGCCGGCCGCGTGCACACCGCCCGCCTCCTCGACGCGGTGGAGGCCCGGCCCGGCGCGGTCTGACGGATCGCCGGGGCCGGGCGTCCGGTCGGACGGGCGCTCGGCCGCTCGGCCGGGCCCCCAGCGGCGTCCAGCAGCGGTCGGGCAGTCGGGGCGGGCGGAGCGGGCGCCACGGCGGACGCGGCCGGGGCGTCGGACGTGGCCTGCGGCGTCGGGCCCGGCGTCGGGCGTGGCGTCGGGCTTTGTACGGGTTGTCGGGGCACACTGGCGCAGTGCGACTTGATCACGTGTCCTATGCGGTGGCCCGCGACAGCTTCGTCTCGACCGTCCAGTGGATCGGATCGGCCCTCGGCGCCGGGTTCGTCGACGGGGGCGTGCACCCGCGATTCGGCACGCGCAACTTCGTTCTCCCGCTGAGCGGCGGCACCTACGTCGAGGTCGTCACCACACTCGATCACCCCGCCGCCGACCGCGCACCCTTCGGCCAGGCGGTCGCGCGCCGCGCCGCCGAGGGCGGCGGCTGGCTCGGTTGGGTGGTCTCCGTCGACGACATCGCCCCGGTCGAGGCCCGCCTCGGCCGCACCGCGGCCGAGGGCCACCGTGTCCGCCCCGACGGGTTCGACCTGAGGTGGAAGCAGATCGGCCTGCTGGAACTGCTGGAGGACCCGCAGCTGCCCTACTTCCTGCAGTGGTTGGTCCCGATCGAGGAACGCCCGAGCGCCGACCCGCGCACCTCCACCACCATCCACGGGGTCTCCATCGCCGGCGACGCCGCCTCCATCGCCGAATTCCTCGGCGAACCGGCCGACCACCCCCTCGACCAGATCGACGTCACCTGGGTCGAGGACGAGGAACCGGGCCTGGTCTCGGTCGAGTTCGCCACCGCCAACGGCCCGGTCACGATCTGACCAGGGCCCGACCGCCCCGCGCACCCACGCCCAGGGGGACCTGCCCGACGAGCGAGGCCCGTTCCGGACCGCCCGAAAACGGCTGACCGGACGGGCCGTCGACGGAACCTGGCAGAACCGCCGCCGACGACCGATCCGCGAGCAGCGGAACAGCGACCCTAGTCGGCGATGCCGCGTTCGGCGACGACCTTGTCGAGGTGGAGCCGGACGAGGTACTCCTCCGGCACCGCGTTGCGGCGGCCGTACGCCTCCGCCTGCTCCTCGCCCATGTAGCGGGCCGCGATGCGGGTGGCCCAATGCAGCTTCTCCACGGGGTCGTCGGTGAGCTGCGCGCGGCCGTGGAGCAGCACGTAGGAGAAGGGGGGCCGGTCGTCGTCCACGCAGACGGCGGCCCGGCCGTCACGGGCCAGATTGCGCCCCTTGACAGTGTGCTTGCCGGTGTTGAAGACGAGGCTGTCCCCGTCGAGAAGGAACCAGATAGGGGCGATGTGCGGGCTCCCGTCCGCGCGGACGGTCGAGAGCTTGCCGGTACGGGTCGCGTGCGAGACGAACTCCCGCCATTCCTCTTGAGTCATTCTGTTCGCCATGGCCCCATCCTCCTTGCCGGGAACGCACAGGTGGGGAAGGCTGGCGGAACAGGTACGCGGGGGCGGGGGCGACCGCGCGAACGGGGAGGCGACGACATGGCGCTGGACAAGCAGCTGGACTGGCTGCTCGACGATCTGACGCGCAGGGTCCAGCAGGTGCGGCACGCGGTGGTGCTGTCCAACGACGGCCTGCTCACCGGGTCGAGCGGCGGGTTGGAGCGGGCGGACGCCGAGCACTTGGCGGCGGTCTCCGCGGGGCTGCAGAGCCTGGCCAAGGGCTCCGGCATGCACTTCGGCGCCGGGCAGGTGCGCCAGACGATGGTCGAGTACGACGAAGGCGTCCTCTTCGTCATGGCCGCCGGCCAGGGCAGCAGCCTGTGCGTGCTCAGCGGCGCCGAGGCCGACGTCGGTCAGGTGGCGTACGAGATGACGCTGCTGGTCAACCGGGTGGGCGAGCACCTCGGGGTGGCGGAGCGCTCGCGCGAGTGAAGCGCGGCGGTGCGCGCCGGGACGAGGGTTATCCACAGGCCGGCGCGACGGTCGTCACGGCGGGCTACGGTCTTCACGCAGAGTAATTGAACGACTCGCGGAGGAGACTGTCGTGGACGTGATGAACGCGCTGCGCGCGGCCGATGGGATGCGTGCGGCGAAGGTGAGGGGCGCGGTGACCGTGCGGCGCGCGGCGGTGCCGCTGGGCGCCAACCGGGCCGCGGAGGAACTGGGTTTGCGGCGCGCCGAGTTCGAGCTGGCCGTGGAGCTGGGGCTGGTACGGTCGGACGCCGGGCCGCGGCGCTGGAGCCGGGCCGAGATCGACCGGGTCCGCGGCGGCGCGGGCTTCCCCGAGGCGCTGTACGAGCGGGTCCGCACCGTCAACACGGGAGCGGGAGCGGGCCTGCTGGGCATCGGGACCGAGCGGCTGCGGGCCCTGACCAGGTGCGGGTACCTCACCCCGGTCGGCTACCGGGTCAACCGCTACCGGATGGTGGTCTGGCTCTACCTCGCCCAGGAACTGAGGGAGTTCAGGGTGCGCGAGCGCGGGCTGGCCGTGGGGCCGCTGCCGGCCCGGGACCGGCAGCGGCTGGCCGCGGGGGCGGACGTGCGCGCCCGGAACTGGCGCGGGCGCCGCACCGGACTGCTGCTGGCCCGGACCGCGGACCCGTGGGAGCGGGCGGCCGTGGTCGCCGCCCTGCTGGAACCACCCGACCTCGCACGGGTGGTGCCCGACGAGGCCGAGCGGGCCCTGCTCACGGCCCTCGCCCCGCCGCGCCCGTACGGGCACCCCTGCGTGCCGGCGGCGGCGGAGGTCGCCGACCGGCTCCTGCGGGCCCGGGAGCCCGACGAGACCATCTGGTACTCGGCGAGCCTCGGGATGGCACTGGCCGAGGCCCGATCGGCAGCGAGCGGGTCCCGGCCGGGGGACGCGTCAGTCGAAGACGACCGGAGAGAGGGGGCCGACATAGACCCATGCGCCGTCCTCGCGGGCGAAACTGCTGTTCTCGTGCAGTGAACCGGTGTGCCCGCCCTCGCGGTAGTGCGCCCGGAACTCCACCGCGCCCTCGGTCTCGAACAGGCCGCCGCGCTCGGAGCCCAGGATCTCCAGCCGCACCCAGCGCTGGTCGGGGTCCAGCTCCAGTCGCCCGGGCCGGGTGGTGGAGTGCCAGGACCGCATCAGGTAGGCGGTGTCGCCGACGGCGAACGCGCTGAACCGCGAACGCATCAGGAGCTCGGCCGTGGGCGCCTGCTGGGCGCCCGAGTGGAAGCGGCCGCAGCAGCTCGCGTAGTCGGCGGGGAGTCCGCAGGGGCAGGGGGCGGTCGGGGACGGCGTGGGCACGCGGGGTCAGCCCTTCAGGGGTGAGTAGGGACGGAAGAGCCCTTCCTGGACCACGGAGACCAGCAGCCGGCCCTCGAGATCGTAGATCCGGCCGCGGGCCAGGCCGCGGCCGCCGTGGGCGATCGGCGACTCCTGGTCGTACAGGAACCACTCGTCGGCCCGGAAGGGGCGGTGGAACCACATGGCGTGGTCGAGCGAGGCCATGTCGAACCCCCGCACGCCCCAGAGGGGTTCGACGGGGATGCGCACGGCGTCCAGGAGGGTCATGTCGCTGGCGTAGGTCAGCGCGCAGGTGTGCACGAGCGGGTCGTCGCCCAGCGGGCCGACCGCGCGCATCCACACGGCGCTGCGCGGATCGGCGTCCTTGATCTCCTCGGGCGTCCAGCGGAGCCGGTCGACGTAGCGGATGTCGAAGGGCTGCCGGCGGGCCATCCGCTCCAGCGCCTCCGGCAGCGCCCCCAGGTGCTCGCGGATCTCGTCCGCGACCTTCGGGAGCGTGTCCGGGTGGACGAGATGGCGAGGAGGCAGCTGGTGCTCGATGCTGCCCTCCTCCGGACGGTGGAAGGAGGCGGTGAGGTTGAAGATCGTGCGGCCCTGCTGCACGGCGGTGACCCGGCGGGTGGTGAAGGACCGGCCGTCGCGGACCCGCTCGACCTGGTACACGATCGGCACGCCCGGGATGCCCGGGCGCAGGAAGTACGCGTGCAGCGAGTGGACCGGCCGGTCCCCCTCGGTGGTGCGGCCCGCCGCGACCAGGGCCTGGCCGGCGACCTGCCCGCCGAAGACGCGCTGGAGCGACTCCTGCGGGCTGGGCCCGCGGAAGATGTTCACTTCGATCTGCTCCAGGTCGAGCAGGTCCACGAGTCTCTCGGCGGGGTTCGTCATCAGGGGTTCTCCACTGCTGTCGGGTTCCGGCGGTCGGTCGGTGCGGGCGGCGCGGCCGGGCTCAGAGCTGGCCGACGGCGGTGACCCGGACCACGGCCCGGCCCTCCTCGTCGGAGGCCGCGAGGTCGACCTCGGCGCTGATGCCCCAGTCATGGTCGCCGCTCGGGTCTGCGAAGGTCTGGCGGACGCGCCACAGACCGTGCGCCGGGTCCTCCTCGATCGACAGCAGCTTGGGTCCGCGTGCGTCGGGTCCGGTGCCCAGGTCGTCGTACTCGTCCCAGTACGCGTCCATCGCCTCGCCCCACGCGTCGGCGTCCCAGCCGGACTCCGCGTCCATCTCGCCCAGCTCCTCGACGTGGTCGAGGGCGGCGAGCTCCACCCGGCGGAACATGGCGTTGCGGACCAGCACGCGGAAGGCGCGCGCGTTCGCCGTGACCGGCTTGACCTGGTCGGCCTTCTCCTGGGCCTCCTCGGCGGACTCCAGTTCCGGGTTGGCGAGCTGCTCCCACTCGTCCAGCAGGCTGGAGTCCACCTGGCGGACCATCTCGCCCAGCCAGGCGATGAGGTCCTCGAGGTCCTCGGACTTCAGGTCGTCCGGGATGGTGTGGTCCAGCGCCTTGTACGCGCTGGCCAGGTAGCGCAGCACGATGCCCTCGGTACGGGCCAGCTCGTAGAAGGAGGTGAACTCGGTGAAGGACAGCGCCCGCTCGTACATGTCGCGGATGATCGACTTGGGGGAGACCGGGTGGTCGCCCACCCACGGGTGGCTCTTGCGGTACACGTCGTAGGCGTGCTGTAGGAGCTCCTCCAGCGGCTTGGGGTACGAGATCTCCTGGAGGCGCTCCATGCGCTCCTCGTACTCGACGCCGTCGGCCTTCATGGCCGCGACGGCCTCGCCGCGGGCCTTGTTCTCCTGGGCGCCCAGGATCTGGCGCGGGTCGTCCAGGGTCGACTCGACGACGGAGACCATGTCCAGCGCGTAGGAGGGGGACTCCGGGTCGAGCAGGTCGAACGAGGCCAGCGCGAAGGTGGACAGCGGCTGGTTGAGGGCGAAGTCCTGCTGGAGGTCGACGGTGAGCCGGATCGTGCGGCCCTCGGCGTCGGGGGTGTCGAGCTGCTCGACCACCCCGCCGTCGAGCAGCGAGCGGTAGATCGCGATGGCCCGGCGGATGTGCCGCAGCTGGTTCTTGCGCGGCTCGTGGTTGTCCTCCAGCAGCCGGCGCATCGCCTCGAAGGCGTTGCCCGGCCGGGCGATCACCGACAGGAGCATGATGTTGGTGACCTTGAAGCGGGAGGTGAGCGGCTCGGGCTCGGAGGCGATGAGCTTCTCGAAGGTGTTCTCGGTCCAGCCGACGAAGCCCTCCGGGGCCTTCTTGCGGACGACCTTGCGGCGCTTCTTCGGGTCGTCGCCGGCCTTGGCGAGCGCCTTCTCGTTCTCGATGACGTGCTCGGGGGCCTGGGCGACCACGAAGCCGGCGGTGTCGAAGCCGGCCCGGCCGGCCCGGCCGGCGATCTGGTGGAACTCCCGGGCGCGCAGGGTCCGCACGCGGGTGCCGTCGTACTTCGTCAGCGCGGTGAACAGCACCGTGCGGATGGGGACGTTGACGCCCACGCCGAGGGTGTCGGTGCCGCAGATGACCTTGAGCATGCCGGCCTGGGCGAGCTTCTCCACCAGGCGCCGGTACTTGGGCAGCATGCCGGCGTGGTGCACGCCGATGCCGTGGCGCACGTACCGGGAGAGGTTGCGGCCGAACTTGGTGGTGAAGCGGAAGTTGCCGATCAGCTCGGCGATCTTGTCCTTCTCCTCGCGCGTGCACATGTTGATGCTCATCAGCGACTGCGCCCGCTCGACCGCCTGGGCCTGCGTGAAGTGCACGATGTAGACCGGCGCCTGCCTGGTCTCCAGCAGCTCGGTCAGGGTGTCGGTGATGGGGGTGGTCACGTACTCGTACGACAGCGGGACGGGCCGGGTCGCGGAGCGGACCACGGACGTCGGGCGGCCGGTGCGCCGGGTGAGGTCCTCCTCGAACCGGGAGACGTCGCCGAGGGTCGCGGACATCAGGACGAACTGCGCCTGCGGGAGCTCCAGCAGCGGGATCTGCCAGGCCCAGCCGCGGTCGGGCTCGGCGTAGAAGTGGAACTCGTCCATGACCACCTGGCCGATGTCCGCGTCCTTGCCGTCGCGCAGCGCGATCGAGGCGAGCACCTCGGCGGTGCAGCAGATCACGGGGGCGTCGGCGTTGACGGAGGCGTCGCCCGTGAGCATGCCGACGTTCTCGGTGCCGAACAGCTTGCACAGGTCGAAGAACTTCTCCGACACCAGTGCCTTGATGGGGGCCGTGTAGAAGGTGACCTTGTCCTGGGCCAGCGCGGTGAAGTGCGCGCCGGCGGCGACCAGGCTCTTGCCGGAGCCGGTCGGGGTGGAAAGGATCACGTTCGCGCCGGAGACGACCTCGATCAGCGCCTCCTCCTGAGCCGGGTACAAGGTGATGCCCTGGCCCTCGGCCCAGGTGGAGAAGGCCTCGAAGAGGGCATCGGGGTCGGCGTCGCTCGGCAGCTGATCAATGAGGGTCACGACCCCATCTTGCCTGGCTTCCCCCCGGAAGGGGGAACCGGCGGACGGCCTGAAGATCACCGACGGTACGCTGTGCCGTCAGCCGGGCCGGGCGGCGCGACCGCCGCACGGGCCCGACCAACACTTCACTGGGGGCGGGACGAGCATGATGGGACCGGCGCACTCACTCTCCGGGGCGGCGGCCTGGCTGGGGGTGGGGGCCGCAGCGGCGGCCGCGGGCCATCCCATGCCCTGGCCCGTCCTGATCGTCGGGGCGCTCGTCTGCGCCGGCGCGGCGCTCGCGCCCGACCTGGACCACAAGGCCGCCACCGTCTCACGGGCCTTCGGCCCCCTCTCGCGAGGGCTGTGCGAGGTCGTCGACAAGGTCTCGTACTCCGTCTACAAGGCCACCCGCACCCCGCGCGACCCCCGCCGCTCCGGCGGCCACCGCACGCTGACGCACACCTGGCTGTGGGCCGTGCTGATCGGCGCGGGCGCCTCCGCCATCGCCGCCACCGCGGACCGCTGGGGCGTCCTCGCCATCCTCTTCGTCCACCTCGTCCTGGCCGTCGAGGGCCTGCTGTGGCGGGCCGCCCGGATGTCCAGCGACATCCTCGTGTGGTTGCTGGGCGCCACCAGTGCGTGGATCCTCGCGGGGGTGCTGGACCAGCCCGGCAACGGCGCGCACTGGCTCTTCACCGGGCCCGGCCAGGAGTACCTGTGGCTCGGCCTGCCGATCGTGCTGGGCGCCCTGGTCCACGACCTGGGCGACGCCCTCACCGTCTCCGGGTGCCCCGTGCTGTGGCCCATCCCGATCGCCGGCAAGCGCTGGTACCCCCTGGGCCCGCCGAAGGGGATGCGCTTCCGCGCCGGCAGCTGGGTGGAGCTCAAGATCCTGATGCCCGCCTTCCTGGTCCTCGGCGGCGCCGGCGGCGCCGCCGCCCTCAACTTCATCTAGCTAGGGGTGTCGGCGGATCAGGGTCGACCGGCCGTGATCCCCGGCCACCCCCCGGCCCGCCCGCAGCGGGGCCACGACGGGCCGCGGGCATCGAGGTGATCGGCGGGGTCGGCGTCGGCCGCGGCGTACCGGGCCGTCCACCCGGCGGCAGGGGTGTCCCGGAGGCGTAACAGCCTTGCACCACCCGTCGGCGGCGGGCTGGTCCCGGGTCGGTCCGGCGTCCATGATGGCTGCCGACGAGCCGTCAGGTCCGTCGGCTCGCACATGACTGGGGGGACACAGCATGCGCACCACGAAGAGCAGGAGCAGACTCGCGCTCGCGGCGGCGGGGAGCGTACTGGCCTCGCTGGCGCTGTCCGCACCGGCCGCGCAGGCGGCCGCGCAGGACACGGCCGGCAGGACCGCCGCCGCGGTGGGGGCCGTCGGCAGCGCCGCCTGCACGCCCGGCATCAAGGTCCTGGCGTCGCTGCCCGGGCCCGCGGAGGACCCGCGACCCTGGATGGCCACCACCGAGGTCCGGGGCATCGGCCGGTTCGGCCTCTCGGTCGGCCGCTCGCAGAACCGGCCCGTCTACTGGACCGGCAAGGCGGTCCACGCCGTACCCCTTCCCAAGGGCTACGCCACCGGGCTCGTGGAGGCCGTGAACAAGTGGGGCGTCATGGTCGGCACCATGTCGGGCCCCGGCCTCCCGACGCGCGCGTTCCGCTACGCCCCGGGCTTCGCGCACGCCAAGCCGCTGCCCGGCGGGGAACGCGCCACCGACATCAACGACCACGGCCACAGCGTCGGCTACCGCACCCTCCCGAGCGGCGGCAAGGTGGGCCTGGAATGGGCGGGCGGCACGCTGCGCCGCGAGCTCGTGGTGCCCGCGCACACCCGCTACCTCGAAGGGGTCAGCGGAATCAACAACGCGGGCCGGATCGTCGGCAACCACTACGCCGTCGTGGACCAGGACGGATACGAGGAGGGCTACGAGTCCGCCCTGCTCTGGTCCGCCGACGCGGCGGCCCCCGCGGCCGAACTGCCGGAGGTCAACCCGGGCGACTCCTACAGCGTCTACGAGCCGCGGGACATCGACGAGGCCGGCCGCATCGCCGGCACGTACCGCTTCACCCACGTGGACATCTCCAACGGCACGACCTGGCTCCCGCCGTACTCCGCCAGGACCTCCGCCCCGAACCTCGGCGACCGCACCCAGGGCACGTTCGAGGACATCAGCCCCACGACCAACGTGAGCGTCGGCACCGCATCCGACTCGGGCATCGTCGGGCCCTTCCCGCCCGAGACGGCCCCGCCGTACCAGGCCCAACTGTGGAAGGGCAGCGGCCCGGTGCTCGCCCTGCCCCGCCTCGCGAACACGCCCACCGCCCACGCGGGCGCCTACACGGTCACCGACGACGACCGCGTGGGCGGGTACGCGGTCGACGCCGCCGACCGCATGCACCCGGTGATCTGGACCTGCGCCTCGAAGCAGGCCCACCTGCCGACGTCCGGCTCGTAGCGGTCCTCCCGCGCCGGAGAACGGCGGGTGCCCGAAGGCCGGGCACCCGCCGTGCACACGGTCCCGACGCGCTCAGCCGTGCCAGGACCGCCACAGCGCCGCGTACGCACCGTCGGCCGCGACCAGTTCGTCGTGGCTGCCGAGCTCGCTGATCCGGCCGTCCTCGACCACCGCGATCACGTCCGCGTCGTGCGCGGTGTGCAGCCGGTGCGCGATCGCCACGACCGTACGCCCGTCCAGCACCCGCGCCAGCGACCGCTCCAGGTGCCGGGCAGCCCGCGGGTCCAGCAGCGATGTCGCCTCGTCGAGCACCAGGGTGTGCGGGTCGGCCAGCACCAGCCGCGCCAGCGCGATCTGCTGCGCCTGCGCCGGCGTCAGCGCCGTACCGCCCGAGCCGACGGCGGTGTCCAGGCCGCCGTCCAGCGCCCGGGCCCAGTCGTCCGCGTCCACCGCGCCGAGGGCCGCCCACAGTTCGGCGTCCTCGGCGCCCGACCGCGCCAGCCGCAGGTTGTCCCGCAGGGTGCCCACGAACACGTGGTGCTCCTGGTTCACCAGCGCCACGTGCTCGCGCACCCGCTCGGCCGGCATCCGCGCCAGCCGCGCGCCGCCGAGCGTGACCTCGCCCGCCCGGGGCGCGTAGATGCCCGCGAGCAGCCGGCCCAGGGTCGACTTCCCGGCGCCCGAGGGCCCGACGAGGGCCATCCGCGTGCCGGGCGGCACCGACAGCGACACCTCGTGCAGTACGTCCACGCCCTCGCGGTAGCCGAACCGCACCTCGTCCGCCCGCACGTCCCGCCCCTCCGGGGCGGTCCGCGGGTCCCCCGAGTCCGGTTCGATCTCGCGCACGCCCACCAGCCGGGCCAGGGACACCTGGGCCACCTGGAGTTCGTCGTACCAGCGCAGGATCAGGCCGATCGGGTCGACCATCATCTGCGCGAGCAGGGCGCCCGTGGTGAGCTGCCCGACCGTCAGCCAGCCCCGGAACACGCAGTAGCCGCCGATCATCAGCACCGCGCCCAGGATGGTCACGAACGTGACGTTGATGACCGGGAAGAGCACCGAGCGCAGGAACAGCGTGTACCGCTCCCAGGCCGTCCACTCCCTGATCCGCCGGTCCGACAGCGCGATCCGGCGCGGGCCCAGTCGGTGCGCCTCCACCGTGCGCCCCGCGTCCACCGTCTCGGTCAGCACCGCGGCCACCGCCGCGTACCCGGCCGCCTCGGACCGGTACGCCGACGGGGCCCGCCGGAAGTACCAGCGGCAGCCGATCACCAGGACCGGGAGCGCCACCAGCGCGGCCAGCGCCAGCGGCGGCGCGGTGACGGCCAGCGCCCCGTACAGCAGCCCGGCCCACACCACGCCGATGGCCAACTGCGGCACGGCCTCGCGCATCGCGTTGGCCAGCCGGTCGACGTCGGTGGTGATGCGCGAGAGGAGGTCGCCGGTGCCGGCCCGCTCCAGCACTCCCGGGGGCAGCCCGACCGACCGCACCAGGAAGTCCTCGCGCAGATCGGCCAGCATCTCCTCGCCGAGCATGGCGCCGCGGAGCCGCACCATCCGGGTGAACACCGTCTGGACGGCCAGCGCGAGGGCGAACAGCAGCCCGGTCCGCGCCAGATGGAGCTCCACGGTCCCCTCGGACAGCCCGTCGACCACCGTGCCGAGCAGGTACGGGCCCACCATGGACGCCACCACGGCGACCGCGTTGACCGCGATCAGCAGCGCGAACGCCCGCCGGTGCCGGCGCAGCAGCCCGCGGACATACGTGCGTACGGTCGCCGGTGTGCCCACCGGCAGGGTGGCGGCCGACTCGGGGGCCGCCGGGTCGTGGTCCGGAGGTGCCACGCCGATCACGCCGATCATGCCGATTCCTCGATCCCGGTGAGTTCTTCCCGTCCCCGTCCGTCGGGGACGTGCGGGGCGGACGGTTCCGCGAGGCGCTGCTCCTCGTCGGTCTCGCGCGTCACCACCGCCCGGTAGCGGCGGTCACCCGCCAGCAGCTCCCGGTGCGTGCCCACCGCCGCGGCCCGGCCCTCGTGGACGAGGACCACCCGGTCCGCGCAGTCCAGCAGCAGCGGCGAGGAGGCCAGCACCACGGTGGTGCGCCCGGCCCGCAGCCCGGCCAGCCCGTCCGCGATCCGCGCCTCGGTGTGCGAGTCCACCGCGGAGGTCGGTTCGTCCAGCACCAGTACCTGCGGGTCGGCCACCAGGGACCGGGCCAGCGCCAGCCGCTGGCGCTGGCCGCCCGAGAGCGACCGGCCGCGCTCGGTGATGCGCGCGTCCATCGGGTCGGTGACCCCGTCGGGGGCGGACTGCAGCAGCGCGTCCAGCACGTCCCCGCACTGCGCGGCGGCGAGCGCGTGTGCGGCCGGGAGGTTCCGGGAGCCCGGTACGTCGAGCAGCTCGCGCAGGGTCCCGGACAGCAGCACCGGGTCCTTGTCCTGGACCAGGACGCAGGTCCGGGCGGCGGCCAGCGGCAGCTCGTCGAGCGCCGCGCCGCCGAGCAGCACGGACGGCTCGCCCGTGGCGTCCGCGGGATGCCCGCCGAGCCGTTCGGCGAGGCGTCCGGCCAGGTCGGGGTCGCCGCACACGACGGCGGTGAGGACGCCCGCCGGAGCCAGGACGCCGGTCGTGGGGTCGTACAGGTCCCCCTCGGGCAGCTGCGGGCCGTCGGGCAGCACGAGCACGTCCACGGCGGAGTCCGGCGCTGCGGCTCCGGCCCGTCCGGCCGCTCCGGCCTCCCGGCCCGTCACTGCCGTTCCGGCCTCCCGGCCCGTCACTGCCGTTCCGGCCTCCGGGCCCGTCCCCGCCGTGGTGCCCTCCGCGCGCCCCCCGGCCGCGGGTGGCTCCGCGTCCGTCCGGGTCAGGGACAGCACCCGCGCCGCCCGTTTCGCGGACGGACGCGAGAAGGAGTACGCCATCGCGATCTCCTCGAAGTGCCGCAGCGGGTAGTTCATGACGGCCACCGCGCTGAACACGGTGACCAGTTCGCCGACCGCGATCCGCCCGTCCCGGACGAGCGAGGCCCCGTACCAGACCACCGTCACCAGCAGCAGCCCCGGCAGCACCACCTGGATCGCCGCGATGACCGCCCACATCCGGGCGCTGTGCACCGCGGCCGCGCGCACCTCCTGCGAGGCCTCCCGGTACCGGCCCAGGAACAGCTCCTCGCCGCCGATCCCGCGCAGCACGCGCAGCCCGGCCACCGTGTCGGACGCCAGCTCGGTCGCCCGCCCGGCCTTCTCCCGCTGCGCGTCGGCCCGTTTCGTGGCCCGCGGCAGCAACGGCAGCACGGCCAGTGCCAGGACCGGGACGCCGACCGCGATGACGACGCCGAGGGCCGGGGCGTACACCAGCAGGCCGACGCAGAGCACCACCACCGCGAACGCGGCCGCCAGGAACCGCGAGACCGCCTCGACGAACCAGCCGATCTTCTCCACGTCGCCGGTGGAGACGGCCACCACCTCGCCCGCCGCCACCCGCCGGGTCAGCGCCGCGCCCAGCTGCGCGGTCTTGCGGGCGAGCAGCTGCTGCACCCGGGCCGCCGCGGTGATCCAGTTGGTGACCGCGGTACGGTGCAGCATCGTGTCGCCGAGCGAGATCGCGATGCCGCAGACCACCAGCAGCGCGCCCACCAGCGCCAGCCGGCCGCCGTCGCGGTCGATGACGGCGTCCACGCCCGTGCCGACGACGAAGGGCAGTCCCGCGATGCCCACGTGGTGCAGTACGCCCCACGCCAGGCTCCTGAGCTGTCCGCCGAGCTGGCCGCGCCCCAGCCACCACAGGAACCGGGGGCCCGAGCGGGCATCGGGTACGCCGGGATCCGGATACGGGAGATCGCTGATCTGCATGACGCCCCATGGTTCGAAGGGTGTTCCAAACCACGCAAGGTTCGCCTTCCGGGAACCGCGGGGGCAATCGATTTTCCGCGCCGCGTGGACCCCCGCGGGCGGGGTTTGCGGTCAGGGCCTGGTGGCGCGCTCCAGTTGCAGCAGCACCGACTCGTAGGGGCGCCCGGTGGCCCGGTCCATCCCCACCTCGCACATGCGGTTCGCCGACAGGTGGGCGTCGTACGACCGGGCGGTGACCTCCGCAGCCTCCTTCTCCGTCGCCGCGGCCGTCAGCTCCGGGTGCAGCATGCCCCGGTCGCCCGCGAAGGCGCAGCAGCCCGTGTCGGCCGGCACGACCACCTCCTCGGCGCAGGCCCGGGCCACCGCCACCAGGTGCTCCTCGTCGCCGAGACGGCGCGTCGCGCAGGTCGGGTGCAGGACGGCCGAGCCGACGGTGCGGTACACGTCGAGGTGGGGCAGCAGGTGGTCGGCGGCCCACACCACCGAGTCGAGCACCGTCAGTTCCGCGTGCAGTTCCCTGTTGTCGTCGGTCAGGAACGGCACCACCTCGTGCGCGATCCCCAGCGTGCAGGACGAGGCGTCCACCACCAACGGCAGCTTCCCGCCGGCCGTCCAGCCCCAGGCGGCCTCCACGATCCGGTTGGCCATCACCCGGTTGCCGCCGAGGTAGCCCTTGGAGTGCCAGATGGTGGCGCAGCAGGTGCCGGGGACGTCCCCCGGGATCCACACCGGCTTCCCGGCCCGCGCCGAGACGGCCACCACGGCCTCGGGCAGGGACAGGTCGTGGCCGTCCGCGGGGCCGCCGAAGACGCGGTTGACGCAGGCGGGGTAGTACACGGCCGCGGCCCGGGCCCGGGACGCCGACGGCGGCAGCCGCCGCGCGGCGGCCGCCGGGACCTCGGGCAGCCACTCGGGGACCAGGTCGGGGCGTACGGCCTTGCGCGCGGCCCCCGTCACCATCCGCAGCGGGGCGTTCCCGACCCGTTCGGCGACCGTGTCGGCGGCCGCCACGGCGAGCCGGGCCGCCCGCTCCACGACGGCGAAGTTCCGGGCGGCCAGCTCCGCGGCCCGCTCCTCGCCGGGCCCGTGCCGACGGCCCCGGAACTCCCGCATCAGGGCGCCGGTGTCGATGCCCACCGGGCAGGCCAGGGCGCAGGTGGAGTCACCCGCGCAGGTGTCCACGGCGTCGTACCCGTACGCCAGGAGCAGTTCGTCCAGCACCGGCGAGCCGGGGCTCTGCCGCAGCATCTCGCGGCGCAGCACGATGCGCTGGCGCGGAGTGGTCGTCAGGTCCTTGCTGGGGCAGGTCGGTTCGCAGAAACCGCACTCGATGCAGGGGTCGCCGATCGCCTCCACCTTCGGGATGGTCTTCAGGCCCCGAAGGTGGGCCTCCGGGTCGCGGTCCAGCACGATGCGCGGGGCGAGCACGCCGTCCGGGTCGACGAGCTGCTTGGTGCGCCACATGAGCCCGGTGGCCCGCGGCCCCCACTCCAGCTCGAGGAACGGGGCGATGTTCCGGCCGGTGGCGTGCTCCGCCTTGAGCGAGCCGTCGAACCGCTCCACCACCAGTCGGCAGAAGGCGTCCATGAAGGCCGCGTACCGTGCCACGTCGGCCGGCTCCGCGGCGTCGAAGGCGAGCAGGAAGTGCAGGTTGCCGTGGGCCGCGTGGCCCGCCACCGCCGCGTCGAAGCCGTGCTCCGCCTGCAGCGCCAGCAGGGCCCCGCACGCCTCCGCGAGCCGCGCCGGCGGTACGGCGAAGTCCTCCGTGATGAGCGTCGTACCCGGGGCGCGGGCCCCGCCGACGGCCGTCACGAACGCCCGGCGGGCCCTCCAGTACCCGGCGACCGTCGCCGCGTCGGAGACGAAGGCGTTGGTCACGGAGGGGGCCGGGACGACCAGCTCCAGCCCGGCCGCCACCTCGGCCGCCCTCGCCCCGCACGCCTCCCGCCCCGCCGCGTCGGGGGCCCGGAACTCCACCAGCAGGGCGGTGGTGCCCTTCGGCAGCTCCGCCCAGTCGGCGGGGACGCCCGGCACCCGCGCGCAGGCGCGCAGGGTGTTGCCGTCCATCAGCTCGACCGCGAGGGCGCCCGCGTCGTTGAACGCCGGCACCGCGGCGGCCGCGGCCGGCAGCGAGGGGAAGAACAGCAGACCCGTGCACACCTCCCGGTCCAGCGCCACGGTGTCGAACACGGTCTCGGCGATGAAGCCGAGGGTGCCCTCGGAGCCGACCATCAGCCCCCGCAGGATCTCGACCGGGGTGGTCCCGTCGAGGTAGGCGTCGAGCCGGTAGCCGTTGGTGTTCTTGATCTCGAACTTGGCGCGGATCCGGGCCACCAGCCCCGGTTCCGCCTCGATCTCCCGCTTGACCGCCATCAGCCCGGCGCACAGCGCCGGCTCCGCCCGGACCAGCTCCTCGTCCGCGAGCGGGTCCGCGGTGTCGACCACGGTTCCGCTCGGCAGGACGAACGTGAGCGAGGACAGGGTGCGGTACGAGTTCCGCGTCGTCCCCGCGGTCATGCCCGAGGCGTTGTTGGCCACGACCCCGCCGAGCGTGCAGGCGATCGCACTGGCCGGGTCCGGGCCGAGGATCCGCCCGTGGCGGGCGAGCGCGGCGTTGGCCCGGGCGACGGTGGTGCCGGGCCGGATCCGGGCCCGGCGACCCCCCTCCAGGACCTCGACGCCGGACCAGTGGCGGCGTACGTCGACCAGGATGTCCTCGCCCTGGGCCTGGCCGTTGAGGGAGGTCCCGGCGGCCCGGAACACCACCTCGCGCTGCTGCCCGTGCGCGTACGAGAGCACCGCGGAGACGTCGTCCACGTCCTCGGCCACCACGACCACCTGGGGCACGAACCGGTACGGCGAGGCGTCGGAGGCGTACCGCACCAGGTCGGACACCTTCCACAGGACCTTGTCCGCGCCCAGCAGCGCGACCAGGTCCTCGCGCAGCCGCCGCGGCGTGCCGGACGCCAGGTGCTCGGGCACCCGGTCCGGGGACGGGCCGGTGATCTTACGGGGGCGCAGGGCCCCGGGCTTCGGCTCCAGCAGCGGCATCGTGCGGCCCCTCACCTTCGGGGCCTCGCGGCCCGTCGCCTCCGTGGCCTCGCGGCCCTCCACACCGTCCCGGGGCCAGCATCCCGCCCGGCGGGCCCTTTCGCCCGTTGCGGCGGGGGCTCCGCGTGGCGCGCGGTGCCCGCGGTGCGCGGCCCGCTCCGCGCACCGCGAACGCGCTGGGCGCTGTCGGTACCTGCGGGTACCGTCGACACGGCGTCGCCCCGACCGGAGGACGACGCACGCTGAACGCTGAAGGAGCCCATGCACCCGCACGAGCAGCCGCCCGCCTGGACCCCCGCCGCCCAGCCGCTCGACCCCGCCCGGTCGGCGCCCGCCGAACCGCCGCGCGAGTTGCGCCGCATCCTGCGCCTGTTCCGTCCGTACCGCGGCCGGCTGGCGGTGGTCGGCCTGCTGGTCGGCGCCTCGTCGCTGGTCGGGGTGGCCTCGCCGTTCCTGCTCCGCGAGATCCTCGACACCGCGATCCCGCAGGGCCGCACCGGCCTGCTCAGCCTGCTCGCCCTGGGCATGATCGCGACGGCCGTCGTCGGCAGCGTCTTCGGCGTGCTGCAGACGCTGATCTCCACGACCGTCGGCCAGCGGGTCATGCACGACCTGCGCACCGGTGTCTACGCGCAGCTGCAGCGGATGCCCCTGGCCTTCTTCACCCGCACCCGCACCGGCGAGGTGCAGTCCCGCATCGCCAACGACATCGGCGGCATGCAGGCCACGGTCACCTCCACCGCGACCTCGCTGGTCTCGAACCTGACGGCCGTGGTCGCCGCCGTCGTCGCGATGCTGGCCCTCGACTGGCGGCTCACCCTCGTCTCGCTGCTCCTGCTGCCGGTGTTCGTGTGGATCAGCCGCCGGGTGGGCCGCGAACGCAAGAAGATCACCACGCAGCGCCAGAAGCAGATGGCCGCCATGGCCGCGACCGTCACCGAGTCGCTGTCCGTCAGCGGCATCCTGCTCGGCCGCACCATGGGGCGCGCCGACTCGCTGACCCGCTCCTTCGCCGAGGAGTCCGAGCAGCTGGTGGCCCTGGAAGTGCGGTCCAGCATGGCGGGGCGCTGGCGGATGGCCACCATCGGCATCGTCATGGCCGCCATGCCCGCCCTGATCTACTGGGCCGCCGGACTCTCCCTCCAGTCGGGCGCGCCCGCGCTGTCGCTCGGCACGCTGGTCGCCTTCGTCAGCCTCCAGCAGGGGCTGTTCCGACCGGCGGTGAGCCTGCTGTCGACGGGCGTGCAGATGCAGACCTCCCTGGCCCTGTTCGCGCGCATCTTCGAGTACCTCGACCTGCCGGTGGACATCACCGAGCCGGCCGAGCCGGTCCGGATCGCGCAGGCCGGGGGCGAGGTCCGCTTCGAGGGCGTGGAGTTCGCCTACGAGGGCCCGGGCGGCGACCCGACCCTGTCCGGCATCGACCTCACCGTCCCGGCGGGCGGTTCGCTCGCGGTGGTCGGGCCCACCGGCTCGGGCAAGAGCACCCTCAGCTACCTGGTCCCGCGCCTGTACGACGTCACGGCCGGCCGGGTCACCCTGGACGGCATCGACGTCCGCGACCTGGACTTCGACTCGCTCGCCCGGGCCGTCGGCGTGGTGTCCCAGGAGACGTACCTCTTCCACGCCTCGGTCGCGGAGAACCTGCGGTTCGCCAAGCCCGACGCCACCGACGAGGAACTCGCGGAGGCCGCCCGGGCCGCGCAGATCCACGACCACATCGCGTCCCTGCCCGACGGGTACGACACCCTGGTGGGGGAGCGCGGCTACCGGTTCTCGGGCGGCGAGAAGCAGCGGCTGGCGATCGCCCGGACGATCCTGCGCAACCCGCCGGTGCTGATCCTCGACGAGGCCACCAGCGCGCTCGACACCCGCACCGAGCACGCGGTGCAGCAGGCCATCGACGCGCTGTCCCGGGGCCGCACGACGATCACCATCGCCCACCGCCTCTCCACGGTGCGGGACGCCGACGAGATCGTCGTCCTCGACGCCGGCCGGATCGTCGAGCGCGGCACCCACGAGCAACTGCTGGCGGCCGACGGCCGCTACGCCGACCTGGTCCGCCGCGACGCGGAGCTGGCCCCGACGCCGGGCTGAAGCGGAGCCCGCCCCCGACGGCGGCCCCCGGCCGCCCCGCTCACCCCGCGGTCGCGCCCGCCGGCTCGCGGGCCAGTAGCCGCCCGATCGCGGCGACCGCGGCGCGCCCGGCCCGGTTGGCGCCGACGGTGCTCGCCGAGGGCCCGTACCCGACCAGGTGGACCCGCTCGTCCCGGACCGCCCGCGTGTCCTCGACGCGGATGCCGCCGCCCGGCTCGCGCAGGTGCAGCGGGGCGAGGTGGTCGACGGCGGCGCGGAAGCCGGTGGCCCACAGGACCGTGTCCGCCTCGACCGCCGTGCCGTCCGCCCACTGCGCGCCGGTGGCGGTGAGCCGCTCGAACATGGGCCGGCGCGCCAGCACCCCGCTCTCCAGGCCCTGCCGGACGGCCTCGTTGAGCGGCAGTCCGGTCACCGACACCACGCTCCGCGGCGGCAGTCCCCGTCGTACCCGCTCGTCCACCAGCGCCACGGCCGCCCGCCCCTCGGCCTCCCCGAACCGCCCGTCGCGGAACACCGGCGGGCGCCGCGTCACCCAGGTCGTCTCCGCCGCGACCTCCGCGATCTCCAGCAGGTGCTGCACCGCGGAGGTGCCGCCGCCCACGACGATGACGCGCCGGCCGGCGAAGGCCTCCGGGCCGGGGTAGTCCGCGGTGTGCAGCTGGCGCCCCCGGAACCTGTCCTGTCCCGGGTAGCGGGGCCAGAACGGCCGGTCCCACGTGCCGGTCGCGTTGATCAGCGCCCGCGCCGAGAAGTCGCCCGCGGAGGTCTCGACGCGCAGCCGCCCGCCGTCGCCCTCGCGCACGGCGCGCACGTCGACCGGGCGCAGCACGCCGAGGTCGAAGACCTCCTCGTACCGCGCGAAGTACTCGCCGATCACCGCTGAGGACGGGCGGTCGGGATCGGCGCCGGTCAGCTCCATGCCCGGCAGCGCGTGCATGCCGTGCACCCTGCCGTACGTGAGCGTGGGCCAGCGGAACTGCCACGCCCCGCCGGGGCGCGGCGCGTGGTCCAGCACGACGAAGTCCCGGCCGGGCACGGAACCGGTCCGGCGCAGGTGGTAGGCACTGGACAGCCCGGCCTGCCCGGCCCCGATGACGACGACGTCCACGTGCGCACCAGGACCAAGACCCGTACCAGGACCAGCACCAGCACCAGCACCAGCACCTGCGCCTGCGCCTGCGCCCGGTCCCGCACCCACGGCGACCCGCTCACCAAGATTGTTCACGGTTCACCTAACGTGCCGGGTGCGGCGGATCTTCCCGCCCTCCCTGCACCACAATGACCCCATGTCCCCCTTCACCACCCGGATGCTCGACATCCGCACCGGCCGCACCGAGACCGTCACCGACCTGACCGCCGCGTGCGAGGACTTCCTGGCCGAGGCCGCCGCCGGCCGCGACGGCCTGCTCAACGTCTTCGTCCCGCATGCCACCGCCGGCGTCGCCGTCCTGGAGACCGGCGCCGGCAGCGACGACGACCTGCTGGCGGCCCTGCGCGACCTGCTCCCCGCCGACGACCGCTGGCGCCACCGCCACGGCTCGCCGGGCCACGGCCGCGACCACGTCCTGCCGGCCATCGTGCCCCCGCACGCCACCCTCCCGGTGATCGACGGCCGGCTGTCCCTGGGCACCTGGCAGTCGGTCTGCCTGGTCGACACCAACCAGGACAACCCGGACCGTCAGGTCCGGTTGAGCTTCCTGGGCTGATCGAGCCCGTCAGGATCGTCCCGGGCGGGCCGACCGTGATCCGGAGGGACGAGGACCAGGAGCTTCTGCCGCCGCCGGGCCGTCCACGCGCCGGCCTTCCGCCGTCCGAACGCACCCGCGGCACCGGGCCCTCCGGGTCGGCACGGCCCGGCCCGGCCACCCGAGGCACGGGCTTTGGCCGTGTACCTTCGCCGAGGCTAGGGTATGCCGCCGTACTCGGCGGATCACTCCCTGGAGAAGGTGGGAATGGGGCTCATGGATGCGGACCACGCGGAGCTGGTCGTCGCGGCGCAGGCCGGTGACGGTCGGGCGCGCGAGGAGCTGATCGCCGCGTACCTGCCGTTGGTCTACAACATCGTCGGGCGAGCGCTGAGCGGACATGCCGACGTCGACGACGTCGTCCAGGAGACCCTGCTGCGCGTGGTGCGCGACCTGCCTTCCCTGCGTGCCCCGGAGAGCTTCCGGTCCTGGCTGGTGTCGATCACGCTCCGTCAGATCAACACCCACTGGCACCGGCACCACGTCTTCGCCGACCGGACCACGGTCATCGACGAGGCACACCAGATACCGGACGCCGGCGCCGAGCCCGTGGACGTGACGATCCTGCGGCTGCACGTGTCGGACGAGCGGCGCCGGGTCGTCAAAGCCGGCCGGTGGCTCGACCCGGACCACCGGATGCTGCTGTCGCTGTGGTGGCAGGAGTGCGCCGGCCTGCTGAGCCGTGACGACATCGCCGCCGCGACGGGGCTCACGGTCGCCCACGTCGGAGTGCGCCTGCAACGCATGCGCGAGCAGCTGGAACTGTGCCGGACGATCGTCGCCGCGCTCGAGGCCGACCCGCGCTGTCCGCAGTTGGACGAGACCGTCGCCGACTGGGACGGTCACCATGCATCGGTGTGGCGCAAGCGGATGGCGCGGCACACCCGTGACTGCCCGGTCTGCACGGCGACGACGACAGAACGGGTTCCGGCCGAACTGCTGCCCCTCAGCCTCACGACGCTGGCCGTCCCGGCCGGACTCATCGCCGCGCTGGCCGCCAAGGGCCTGCTGTCGGGTACGGTCGCCGGGCTGGCCACGGCACCCGTCGCCGTCGGCACGGCGGCGGGCGGAGGCGGTCTGCACAGCGCGCTGAGCGGCAAACTCCACGCGGTGACCGCTCATCCGCTGGTGAGCCTCGCCACCGGCGCGGTGCTCATCGCCGGGACCGCCACCTACGCGACCTGGCCCGAACCGGCGCCTCGGGAGCCCGGCGTCATCGCCGCCCCCACGGTCGGCACTCCCACGCCGATCCCGTCGCGCACCACCCCGTCGGCCGAACCGTCTCCGGTGAGCCCGTCCCCGGCGACTCCGTCTCCGATGGTGCCGTCCCCCGCGGGTCCGTCCGCCGTCGCGGGCACCGTTCCCCTGGGTGCACAGTCGCTGGAGTCCGTTGACCAACCGGGCCTGTTCGTCACGTATGCCGGCGACTTCGCGACGCTCGCCCGAGTCCCCGCGTCCAGCAGCGCGCAGGGACGGCAACCGGTCACCTTCACGGTCCTCAGGGGGCTGGCCGACTCACGGTGCGTCACCTTCCGTGCGGCGGACGGCCGGTACCTCCGCCACCAGTACCTGCGGCTACGGCTGAACACCGACGACGGCAGCGAACTGTTCCGTGAAGACGCCACCTTCTGTCCGCGCCCCGGAACGGTCGCCGGGTCGGTGACCCTGCACGCGCACAACTACCCCGGGTCGGTCCTCCGCCACCGAGACGGTGGCGTCTGGCTCGACGGCTCCGACGGCACCCGGGACTTCGCCGGCCAGGCTTCCTTCGTCGTGCGCAGGGCCGGAGCCTGACCACCCCCTCCCCGGGCGATCCGGCCGAGGAGACAGGCAGCGACCGCTGGTGGTCCTCCGGCACGATCCCGCACGGTTCCCGCACCACGCCCTGACCGGAGTTCACCGCCGATCAGTCCGGTCGCCACCCCTCCGCGGGCGCGACCGGACTGCGGCGCCCGGCATAACACTTTCTGCCTGCGAGATGCATCACCGGGCAATCCTGCGGACGGCACGACTTTTTTCGTTACGAGCCCGCGCGCTCGGAAGCCTCCACTTCAGGGGCGTACGTCCCGCCGCCCGCCATGACATGGCGGCGCGGCAGGCCGACCTCCCCGACTGACGCATCCCCTGAAGAAAGTCCCTCCCATGACGCAGCACATCCACGAACTCCGGGCGACCGGTACGCAGGACCCCCGAGGAGAATCATGAAGGGCCTGCACCGGCTCCGCCGGCGTCGCCGGACAGTGGTGGCAGGCCTGTCCGCCGCGGCGGTGGTGGCCGGTGTCGTCACGCTCCTCCCCAGCTCCGCCGGAGCCGCGGCCCTGGGTACCCAGGCGGCCCCCTCGGGCCGGTACTTCGGCACGGCCGTGGCCGCCGGCAGGCTCGGCGACCCGGCGTACGCCGCGATCGCGGACCGCGAGTTCAACATGATCACCCCGGAGAACGAGATGAAGTGGGACGCCGTCGAGCCGTCCCGCGGCAATTTCAACTTCGGTCCCGCGGACCGGATCGTCGACCACGCCAGGGCACACGGCCAGCGTCTGCGCGGCCACACCACGGTCTGGCACTCGCAGCTCCCCTCGTGGGTCCGCTCCATCGGGGACGCGAAGACGCTGCGCAGCGTGATGAACCACCACATCACCACCGAGATGGCCCACTACAAGGGCCAGATCTACGCCTGGGACGTCGTCAACGAGGCGTTCGCCGACGGCGGCAGCGGCGGGCTCCGCGACTCGGTCTTCCAGAAGGTGCTCGGCAACGGCTTCGTCGAGGAGGCGTTCCGCACCGCCCGCGCGGCCGACCCCTCGGCCAAGCTCTGCTACAACGACTACAACATCGAGAACTGGTCGGACGCCAAGACCCAGGGCGTCTACCGCATGGTCAAGGACTTCACGTCCCGCGGCGTGCCCATCGACTGCGTCGGGTTCCAGAGCCACTTCGGGGCGGGCGGCCCGCCGGCGAGCTTCAAGACCACCCTGGCCGGCTTCGCCGCCCTGGGCGTCGACGTCCAGATCACCGAGCTGGACATCGCCCAGGCATCACCCACCTCCTACGCGAACGCGGTCGGCGCCTGCCTGTCCGTGGCCCGGTGCACCGGCATCACGGTGTGGGGCGTCCGTGACAGCGACTCCTGGCGCAGCGGGGAAAACCCCCTGCTGTTCGACGGCAACGGCAAGCCCAAGCCCGCCTACACCGCCGTCATGAGCGCCCTCACGTCCGGATCCGGTACCACTCCGGCCAGGCCGACCGGCGGTACCGGGGAGATCAAGGGCGCGGCCTCCGGCCGCTGCATCGACATCCCCGGCACCGCCACCGCCAACGGCGCCCAGGCGCAACTGTGGGACTGCGGCGGACAAGCCGACCAGCGCTGGACCTACACCGCCGCCAAGCAGCTGAAGGTCCACGACGACAAGTGCCTGGACGCCAAGGGCAAGGGCACCACCAACGGCACCTCGGTGATCGTCTGGGACTGCAACGGCGGCGCCAACCAGCAGTGGAACATCAACGCCGACGGCACGATCAGCGGCGTCCAGTCCGGGCTGTGCCTCGACGCCGTCGGCGCCGCCACCGCGAACGGCACCAGGATCCAGCTGTACACCTGCGCCTCCGTCGGCAACCAGAAGTGGACCGCCCCGTCCGGGACGGGCGGCGGCACGTGCGCCCTTCCGTCGACGTACAGGTGGAGCTCGACGGGTGCCCTCGCGCAGCCGTCGAACGGGTGGGACGCGGTGAAGGACTTCACCCACGTGACGCTGGGCGGCAAGCACCTGGTCTACGCGTCGAGCGCGTCGGGAGCCTCGTACGGCTCGATGGCGTTCAGTCCCTTCACGAACTGGTCGGACATGGCGTCGGCCGGCCAGACCAGGATGAACCAGAACGCGGTGGCGCCCACACTGTTCTACTTCGCGCCCAAGAAGATCTGGGTGCTGGCGTACCAGTGGGGTGCATCTCCCTTCAGCTACCGCACGTCGAGGGACCCCGCCGACCCCAACGGCTGGTCCGCGCCGCAGCCCCTGTTCACCGGGCGCCTCCCCGACGCCGGCACCGGCCCGATCGACCAGACCCTGATCGCCGACGACCGGAACATGTACCTGTTCTTCGCCGGCGACAACGGCAAGATCTACCGGGCGAGCATGCCGATCGGGAACTTCCCGGGCACCTTCGGCTCGTCGTACACGACGGTCATGAGCGACACCGTGAAGAACCTGTTCGAAGCGCCGCAGGTCTACAAGGTCCAGGGCCAGAACCAGTACCTCATGATCGTCGAGGCTCGCGGTGCGAACGAGCAGCGCTACTTCCGCTCGTTCACCGCCTCCAGCCTGAGCGGTCCGTGGACCCCGCAGGCCGCGACCGAGAGCAACCCCTTCGCGGGCAGGGCCAACAGCGGTGCCACCTGGACCAACGACATCAGCCACGGCGATCTGGTCCGCAACAACCCCGACCAGACCATGACCATCGACCCCTGCCACCTGCAGTTCCTGTACCAGGGCAAGTCCCCGAACGCGGACGGCCCCTACGACCGGCTGCCGTACCGGCCGGGCGTCCTCACCCTGCAGCGCTGAGCCGCCCGATCCACGGTCGCACAAGGAGAAACACCCCCCATGAACAACCCCACGAACGGCGGGCGCCGCGGGCGTCACCGCCGACGCAGGACCGCCACCGCTCTGCTGCTCGGTGTGCCCGCCACCGTCGTGCCGTACTTCCTGTTCGTGCAGGACGACTCGCAGGCCGCGACGGTCGACGGCGGTGCCTACTACAAGCTGGTCTCCGTGCGCAGCGGCAAGGTGATGGACGTCAACGCCTTCTCCACCGCCGACGGCACCCGCATCCAGCAGTGGACCGACCAGAACACCGCCAACCAGCAGTGGAGACTGCGTCCCACCGGGGACGGCTACTACGAGCTGGTGAACCGCAACAGCGGCAAGGTGCTGGGAATAGCGGGCGGCTCGACCGCCCAGGCAGCTGTCGCCGAGCAACAGACCGACAGCTCCTCCGCCTCCCAGGAGTGGCGGATCGACGACGTGACCGGTTCCGATGCCGTCACCTTCACCTCCCGCAGGAGCGGCCAGGTCCTGGACGTCTCCGGAGGCTCCACGACCGAGGGCGCGGCCGTCATCCAGTATCCCGGCCGGGGCAGCACCAACCAGCAGTGGAAGCTGGTGAGAACGGCCGATGCCCAGGCCCCCGGCACCGGACCGTACGCGTGGAAGAACGCCCAGGTGGTCGGCGGCGGCTACGTCACCGGGCTGGTGTTCAACCCTCGGGAGAAGGGTCTGCTGTACGCGCGCACCGACATGGGCGGCGCCTACCGCTGGGACGCCGCTGCCGAGCAGTGGATCCCGCTGACCGACTGGCTCGGCGAGAAGGACTGGAACCTGCTGGGCATCGACGCGCTGGCCACCGACCCCGTCGACCCCGACCGGCTCTACCTCGCGACGGGCACCTACACCAACGACTGGGCCGGCAACGGCGCGATCCTGCGCTCCAGCGACCGGGGCCGCACCTTCCGGCGCACCGACCTGCCCTTCAAGCTGGGCGGCAACGAGGACGGCCGCGGGGCGGGCGAACGGCTGGCGGTCAACCCGGCCGACAACGGGACCCTGCTGCTGGGCACGCGCAAGAACGGCCTGTGGCGCAGCACCGACCACGGCGCGACATGGCGCCAGGTCTCGTCGTTCCCCGTCAAGGACGGCGCGGGCAGCGGCGCGGGCATCTCCTTCGTGACGTACGGCCCGGCCGGCAGCAGGACGATCTACGTCGGCGTCGCCGACAGGTCCACCTCCCTGTACCGCTCCACCGACGGCGGCAGCACCTGGCAGGCCGTCCCCGGGCAGCCCACCGGCCAGCTGCCGCAGCACGGCGTCGTCTCCGGAGACGGCTCGCTGTACCTGACGTACACCGACAACCTCGGACCCAACGGCGTGACGGGGGGCTCGGTGTGGAAGCACACGCCGGCCGGCGGGGCGTGGAAGAACGTCTCCCCGTCGCAGGGCAGCTACGGGTTCTCCGGTCTGGCCGTCGACCCGCGCAAGCCCTCCACGGTGATGGTCACCACCCTCTGCCGGTGGTGGCCCGAGGACGAGATCTACCGGACCACCGACGGCGGCGCGACGTGGACGGCACTGGCCGGGAAGTCGGTACGGAACGCCTCGGCCGCTCCGTACCTCGGCACGCACACCGGGCACTGGATGACCGCCCTGGCCATCGACCCCTTCGCCTCCGGGCACGTGCTGTACGGCACCGGCAACGGCATCTGGCGCAGCAAGGACGCCGACGCCACCGACCGCGGCGGCAGCAGTCACTGGACCGTGGGGGCGCGGGGTCTTGAGGAGACCGCGCTGATGGACGCGATCGCCCCGCCCGGCGGTGCGGCCGTCATCACCGCCATGGGCGACCAGGGCGGCTTCCGCCACACCGACCTGACCAAGGTGCCCACCGGCCGGCTGGCCGACCCGATGATGACCAACAGCACCGACATCGACTTCGCCGAGTCGGCCCCCTCCATGATGGTCCGGGTGGGCCATGGCGGCGCACAGGACGGCGCCTACTCCACCGACGGCGGCATCCACTGGAACGGCTTCAGGACAGAGCCGGTGGCCGGCGCGCAGGACGGTCGTGTCGCGCTCGCGGCGGACGGCTCCGCCATCGTCTGGACCGAGGCCGGCCAGGTCCCGTACCGGTCGACCGACAAGGGGGCGAGCTGGTCGAAGGTCGGCGGCCTGGGCACCGACGCCGTGGTCGTCGCCGACCGCTCCTCGGCCAGGACGTTCTACTCACTGGCCGGCGGCACGCTCTACGCCAGCACCGACGGCGGTGCGACCTTCAGCGCCCGGGCCGCCGGCCTGCCCGCCGGCGGCCGGCTCAAGGCCGTTCCCGGAGTCGCGGGGGACCTGTGGATCGCCGGCGACGGCCAGGGGCTGCTGCACTCCACCGACGGCGGCCGCACGTTCACCAGGCTCGCCCCGGTGAAGTCCGCCTCCGCCCTCGGCTTCGGCAAGGCCGCACCGGGTGCCTCCTACCAGGCCCTGTACCTGATCGGCACCGTCAAGGACGTCACCGGCGTCTTCCGCTCCACCGACAAGGGCGCCACCTGGCTCCGCGTCAACGACGACGCCCACCAGTGGGGCAGCATCGGCGGTGTCGGCGTCGTCACCGGCGACCCCGACACCTTCGGCCGCGTGTACGTCGGCACCAACGGGCGCGGCCTCCAGTACGGCGACCCGTCCTGACCCCGACGCCTGAGCGGGCGCAGGTGTCCGCCTGAGCTGACGGGCTACGAGCGAGGGAGCCGCCCTCCCCGACCGAGGAGACATCTCGGGGGGAGGGCGGCTTTCCGCTGCGGAGAGCCGAGGTGCTCACGTTCCCCGGCTGACCTCGTGGCCGGAACCGCCCGTTCGCCCGTTCACCCGTTCGGGTCAGGGTGGGGCGCGGGGCCGCGGCCCGTGGGTGAGGATCGGAGGGTCGTACGAGGGCGAGCCGGATCGAGGAGTCGCGATGGCCCTGCACGAGACCCGACGGGAAGCTCAGGAGGCCTTCGCGGACCTCTACGCGATGCCCGTGACCGCCGAGGCACTGCCGAAGAACCGCATGCCCGACAACAGCTCCGACCCGCGTGCGATCCGGACCCTGATCCAGGACGAGCTGGAGCTCGACGGGAACGCGGCGCAGAACCTGGCCACCTTCTGCACCACGTGGAGCGACCCCGAGGTCCACCTGCTCATGGACGCCGGCCTGAGCAAGAACATGATCGACAAGGACGAGTACCCGCAGACCGCGGAGATCGAGTCCCGCTGCGTCCAGATCCTGTCCGACCTCTGGCACGCCCCGGCCGGTTCCAACGCCACGGGCTGCTCCACCACCGGCTCCAGCGAGGCCGCGATGCTCGGCGGCATGGCCCTCAAGTGGCGCTGGCGCGAGCGCATGCGCGCCGCGGGCAAGCCGACCGACCGGCCCAACCTCGTGTGCGGCCCGGTGCAGGTCTGCTGGGAGAAGTTCGCGCGCTACTTCGACATCGAGCTGCGCCAGATCCCGCTGGAACCCGACGCGACCGGGCTGCGCCCGCACCAGCTGCGCGAGTACGTCGACGAGAACACCATCGGCGTCGTCGCCATCCTCGGCGTCACGTACACCTGCGACTACGAGCCGGTGCAGGCCATGGCCGACGAACTCGACGCCATCCAGGCGGACACGGGCATCGACGTCCCCCTGCACATCGACGCCGCCAGCGGCGGCTTCGTCGCGCCCTTCGTCCAGCCCGACCTCGCCTGGGACTTCCGGGTGCCGCGCGTGGTCTCCATCAACACCTCGGGCCACAAGTACGGCATGGCCCCCCTCGGAGTCGGCTGGGTGATCTGGCGGTCTCCCGAACACCTCCCCGACGAGCTGGTGTTCAAGGTCAGCTACCTGGGCGGCGACATGCCGACCTTCGCCCTCAACTTCTCGCGCCCGGGCGGCTCCGTCATCGCCCAGTACTACATCCTGCTCCGGCTGGGCCGGGCCGGCTTCCGCCACGTGTACGAGGCCGCCGGCGCCACCGCGCGCGCCCTCGGCGAGGCCATCTCCGAGATGGGCCCCTTCACGTTGCTGTACGACGGCGAGGGCGGGTTGCCCGCCGTCTCGTGGACGCTCACCGACCCCGAGAACACGCCCTTCACGCTCTACGATCTCACCGAACGGCTCCGGCTGCGCGGCTGGCAGGTGCCCTCCTACCCGCTGCCGCCCGCCCGCGAGGAGACCGTCATCCAGCGCGTCCTGATCCGCCACGGCATCACCCCCGACAAGATCGCCCTGCTCACCGACGACCTCGACGCGGCCGTCAAACACCTCCTCGCCGGACCCGGCCGGGCGGCCACGCCCCGGCCGAGCTTCCACCACTGACCGTCTACGGCCTTCGCTGGGCGGAGTGGGGACACGCGGCGCCCCGGGACGGGGTCAGCACGACGTCCTCGAGGGGATCCTGGCAGAAGGGACTGACAACGGTTGCGGGGGAGGACCCGGTCACACCGACCGCCAGGCCTCGGCGAGGAGTTCGTACGAGCGCACGCGGGCGGTGTGGTCGTGGGTGATGGTGGTGACGAGGAGTTCGTCGGCGCCGGTGGCCTCCTGGAGGAGGGCGAGGCCCGCGGCGACGCGGTCGGGGGAACCGACGAAGCGCGTGTCGAGGCGGTCCGCGACCAGCGCGTGGTCCTCGGCGGTCCATGGGTACGCGGCCGCCTCGGCCGGGCTCGGGTACGGGATGGCACCCTCGGCCGTACGGATGCTGCGCACCCAGGGCCCGTATCCGGCCGCCAGCTCCCGGGCCGTCGTGTCGTCCTCCGCGACCACGACGTCCGCCGAGACCGTGAGGTAGGGGCGGTCCAGATCGGCCGAGGGTTTGAAAGCGGCGCGGTAGGCGTCGGCCGCCTCCAGGACCCCTGCCGGTGCCACGTGGTAATTGGCGCCGAACCGCAGGCCGTTGCGGCCCGCGACCTCCGCGCTGACGCCCCCGCTGCTGCCCAGCACCCACACCTGTACGTCGGCGCCCGTGCCCGGGACCGGGTGCGCGGCCACCCCCTCGGGTGAGAGGTAGTCCCCGCGCAGGAGCGCGAGGAGGTCGTCCACCTGCTCGGCGTAGTCCTGGGTACGGGCCCCCGGAAGCCGGAGCAGGCGCTGCTGGAGCGCGACCCGCGGCGAGCCGAGCAGGTGGGCGAACGAGGACGGGGGCGGGAGGACGAGTCCGTCCGGTGTCCTGCGGGCCGCCCGCCCGACGCGCACCGGCTCCGCGCCGCCCGCTCCGCCCGCTCCCCCCGCGGCGTCCCGTCGTGGTGCGGTGGCCGGCTCCTGCCCCGCTGCGTGGCCGGACCCCCGTCCCGCGGTGCCGGCAGAGGCCGGTGGTGGGCCCGGGGAACGGCCCAGCCCCAGGTCGATCCGTCCCGGGTGCAGCGCGTCCAGCAGCCCGAACTCCTCCACCGTGGCCAGGGCGGTGCGGTGGCCGAGGAGAACGGCGCCCGACCCGAGGCGGATCGTCGAGGTCGCGGACGCGGTGAGCGCCAGGACGACGGCCGGCGAGGTGCCGGCCACACCCGGGTTCAGGTGGTGCTCCGCGAACCAGTAGCGGGCGTAGCCGGCCCGCTCGGCCGCGCGCGCCAGGTCGATGCTGCGGTGCAGGGCCTCGGCGGCCGTGGAGCCGGAGGCGACGGGTACGAGGTCGAGGACCCCGAGCGGGATGTGGGACACGTGGAACCTCCTGGAGCGGGGAGACACCGGCGGTGGACACGGAGCGGGGGACCCGCGGACGGACTCAGCCCGTCTCCGGCTGCACGACCGGGGCGGGAACGAGCGCCGCGGCGGCGGTCTCCAGGGGCGGGGACCAGGCGAACGGCGGGTCCGGGATCTCCTTGCGGAGCACCGGCGCGACCTCGGCGTGGAAGAGTTCCAGCGATGCCCGGTGCCGCCGGTCGCCGAGCGCGCCGGCGTCGGCCGGCACGTGCAGCACCGTGTGGCCGAGTTCCTCGTGGTAGCGGTGCACCTTCTCCACCACCTGCTGCGGACTGCCGACCAGCGCGGAGCTGCGCGCCACGAAGTCCTCCAGTGTCGGGAACACCGGGGGCACTCCTGCGGCCCGCTGACTGCCCACGTACGCCTCGAACGCCGGTCGGAAGCCCGCCACGGCGGCCTGGGACGTCCGGGCCGTGTACAGCCCGGCCGTGCCCGCACCGACCGTCGCGCGAGCCGGGTCGTGCCCGTAGTGGGCCCAGCGCTCCCGGTAGTGCCGGACCAGTTCGGCGTAGGGGCCGACGGGGTGGGTGACGTTGGCGGAGAACAGCGGATCCCCGTACCGGGCGGCGAGGTCGACCGAGGCGCGGCTGGTCGCGCTGCCGTGCCAGACCCGCACGGGTCGCTGGAGCGGTCGCGGCAGCACCTCGGCGTCCGTCAGCGGAGGCCGGAACCGCGGCACGGCCGTGACCCGGTCCTCCCGCCAGAGCCGGCGGAACAGCTCGAAGCCTTCGGCGTTGCGCTCCCACTGGTCCTCGGCGGTGACGCCGAACAGCGCCGCCTGTGCCGTGCCGTTGCCCTTCCCGACGATCAGGTCGAGCCGTCCGTCGGACAGGTGGTCGAGCGTGGCGTAGTCCTCGTACGCCCGCACCGGATCGAGCAGGCTGAGCGTGGTGACCGCGGTGAACAGCCGGATCGTGCGGGTCAGTGCCGCGATGTGGCCGAGCACCACCGGTGGGGCAGAGGACAGGAAGGGCCGCTCGTGCCGTTCGCCCACCCCGAAGCCGTCGAAGCCGACCTCCTCGGCGAACACGGCGTCCGCCACCACCTCCCGGAAGCGCTCGCGCACGGGCACGGCCACGCCCGTGACCGGATCGGGGGCGTGCACGATCAGGGTGATGGCCAGGAACTTCACGACGCCGGCTCCGGCGCCGCCGCGGTGAGACCCAGGTGGTCGCGCAGGGTGTCGCCCGCGTACTCGGTGCGGAAGACGCCCCGCTCCTGCAGCAGCGGCACGACCGTGTCGGCGAACACGTCGAGGCCGCCCGGGGTGATGTGGGGCACGAGGATGAAGCCGTCCGCCGCGTCGGCCTGCACGAGGCGGTCGATCTCCGCGGCCACCGTGGCCGGCGAGCCGATGAAGTTCTGCCGTCCGGTCGTCTCGATGACCAGCTCGCGGATCGACAGGTTCTTGGCCGCCGCCAGTGCCCGCCACTCGCGCGCCGTGGCCAGGGGGTCGCGGAACTGCCGTACGCTCGCCCGCCCCAGCGCGACCGTGTTCTCGCCCGGCTCCGGGTCGACGTCGGGCAGCGGCCCGTCCGGGTCGTACGAGGACAGGTCCCGGTTCCAGACGTGCTCCAGGTAGCGCAGGGCGGTCTGCCCGCTGACCTGCTGCCGCCGCACCTCGTGCGCCAGCTCCTGTGCCTCGGCGTCGGTGTCGCCGAGCGCGAACGTCGCCGCAGGAAGGATCTTGAGCTGCTCGGGCCGCCGCCCGTACCTGGCCAGCCGCCCCTTGACGTCGGAGTAGAACGCGCGCCCGGACTCCAGCGTCGCGTACCGACTGAAGATCGCATCCGCGCTCTGCGCCGCGAACTCCCGGCCCTCGTCCGACTCGCCCGCCTGGAAGACCACCGGCCTGCCCTGCGGCCCGCGCGGCACGTCGAAGCGGCCCTCGATGTCGAACTGCGGCCCGCGGTGGGCGAACGCACCGGCCCGCGCGTCCCGCAGGAACCGCCCCGTGTCCGGGTCGGCCACGACCGCGTCCTCCTCCCACGAGTCGAACAGCTCCAGCGCCGTGGCCAGGAACTCCTTCGCTCGGGCGTACCTGTCCTCGCGCGGCAGGAACCCGCCCCGCCGGAAGTTCTCCCCGGTGAACGCGTCCCACGACGTGACCACGTTCCACGCGGCGCGGCCTCCGGAGAGGTGGTCGAGGCTGGCGAACTGCCGGGCCACCTCGAACGGCTCGTTGAAAGTGGAGTTGATGGTGCCGGTCAGGCCGAGCTTGTCGGTGACCGCCGCGAGTGCTGCGAGCACGGTGAACGTGTCCGGCCGGCCGACCACGTCCAGGTCGTAGATCAGGCCACCCTGTTCGCGCAGCCGCAGGCCCTCGGCGAGGAAGAGGAAGTCGAACTTGGCGTGCTCCGCGGTCCGCGCGAAGTGCGCGAAGGAGGCGAACTCGATGTGGCTGCCGGCCGCGGGGTCGCTCCACACGGTGGTGTTGTTGACGCCGGGGAAGTGGGCCGCGAGGTGGATCTGCTTCAGTGGCTTCGACGGCTTGCTCATGGGTGCTGCTGTCCCTTCCGCTCCGCTGCGCGGAGCTCAGACGGCGGTGGCGTAGCGGCTGGCCGGACGGGACAGTCCGAGGAGACCGCGCAGGGTGGGGGCCCCGTACACGGTCCGGAACGCGCCCCGCCGCTGCAGTTCGGGGACCAGGTCCCGGGTGACGGCCGGCAGGTCGTGGGCGAGGACGCCGGGGCGCAGCCGGAAGCCGGTCAGGCCGGCCGCCCGCCATTCCTGGAGCAGGTCCGCGAGCTGGGCGGGCGTGCCCGCGAACACCTTCGCGTCACTGCGGTACGGCTCCCCGGCGCGGGCGTCGAGCCGCTCCAGGCGCGCACGGGCGGCGCCGGGCTCGGCGTCGAGGAACACGACGAGATCGCCGAAGAGGTGCAGGGGCTCGCCCGCCCGCCCGGCGGCGGTCCGGGCGGCGCGCACCTGGGCGACGGCGGTACGGGCCTCGTCGGCGTTCCGCGGCGTGAGGTAGCCCAGGTCGGTGGAGGTGGCCAGGAGCGGATGGGTGCCGGGGCCGTGCGCGAGGGCGCTGACCGGCGGCTGGCCCTGGGGCGGGCGGGGGGTGATGGAGGGGCCCTTCACGTTGAAGTGCCGGCCCTCGAAGTCGACGTAGTGGAGCTTGGCACGGTCGACGAACCGGCCGGTGGCGACGTCGCGGATCTCCGCGTCGTCCTCCCAGCTGTCCCACAGCCTGCGGACGACCTCGACGTAGTCGGCGGCCTCGGCGAACAGGCCGGCCGCCAGCTCCCGGCCGGCAGCCGTGTCGGGGCCGGCGGTGCGCGGGTCGGGGAACCTGCGGCGGCCGAAGTGCCGGGCTTCGTCGGGGCGGCCCGACACCCGGACGCGCAGCCCGGCGCGGCCGGCGCTCACGTAGTCGAGGGTCGCGAGGGCCTTGGACGCGTGGAACGGTTCGGTATGCGTGGCGACCACGGTCGGAACCAGCCCGACGTGCCGGGTCAGGGGTGCCACGCGGGCCGCGGTCAGCACCGCGTCGAGCCGGCCGCTGACCCGGTCGGTGCGGTCGTCCGGCCCGGACGGATCGGAGGACTGCCGGCCGAGGGAGTCCTCGAAGGTGACGAAGTCGAGCAGCCCCCGCTCGGCCTCGGCGACCAGGTCGGCCCAGTAGCCGGCGGTGAACAGGGCGTCCGGGCGGGCGCCCGGCTCGCGCCAGGCGGCCGGGTGCCAGCCGGCCCCGACGAGGGCGACGGCGAGGTGCAGGAGACCGGCGGAGGTGAACGCGGAAGCGGCGGTGGAAGCATAAGCGCCGGTGGAAGCGGAAGCGCCGGTGGAAGCGGAAGCGGAAGCGGTACCAGTGTCAGGCACGGAATTCGACAAGGAATCGACCCTTTCAGTCCCTTTTCGAAACGCTATGGCGCGGGGCGGGCGCACTCAATGCACGCACTGTTAAGAGGACTTGGCAGTCGTGTGGCTCGCCGCGGGCGGCCGCCCCGTGGCGCGGACGGCGAGGAAGTCCGGGCGTCGGCGCAACGCGAAGCCGAGTGACTCGTAGAGCCGGATCGCCCCGGTGTTCGTGGCCGCGGTGTGCAGGAACGGGGTGTCCCCGCGCTCGCGGATGCCCGCCGCGACGGCCCGGACCAGCCGCGTCGCCAGCCCCCGGCCGCGGTGGTCGGGGTGGGTGCACACCGCGCTGATCTCCGTCCAGCCCGGCGGCCGCAGCCGCTCGCCGGCCATCGCCACCAACCGCCCCCGCTCCCGGATGCCGAGGTACGTCCCGAGCTCCACCGTCCGCGGCAGGAACGGCCCCGGCCGGGTGAGCGCGATCAGTTCCAGGATCTCCGGAACGTCGGCGGGCCCGAGCGGGACCGCCTCCGGTGCCGGCTCGGCCCGCACCCCGGCGTCCACGAGCTGCACGCCTTCCAGGGACCCGACCTGCTCCCAGCCGGCGGGCGGCGCGAACCGTCCCGCCAGGGTCGCCGTCCCGCCCGGGCCGACGAGGGCCGCGAGATCGGCCCAGGCCCGCGGGTCCGCGGGGTCCGCCAGTGCGTTGAAGGGAGCCACGTCGGGCGCGTATCGGGCCGCGAGCGGGCCCGCGGACTGCGCGAAGCGGCGGTGCGGACCGCTGAGGGCGGCCCAGACCGGGTTGTCGAGGGCGTGGGCGGTGACGGGTGGGACGGCGTGCGGGGAGGACGCGGGCACCGGGAGCCTTTCCGTTCGCGATGGGGGGTCAGGAGTTGGTCAGGGGCAGGCCGGGCGGGTTGACCTCGGAGGTGGTGACCGCCTCGTTCGAGAGGTTCCACGCCGCCAGGAGCGCGGCGTACTGGCCGTTCCGGATCAGGTGGTTGACGGCGTCGGCGACGGGCCTGGCCAGCCCGCTGTCCTTCTTCGCGGTGGCGGCGATCAGGCCCTGCAGCGAGGCGCCCGCCCCGGAGTACCGCCCTGCGTTGCGGGTGGGCGAGGCGCTGTGCGCGGTCTGGGTGATGTGGTAGGCGATGGCCGGGTTCGGGCCGAACGAGGCGTCGATCTTCCGGCCGCTGAGCGCCAGGTAGGTGCTGTTGGTGTCGGGGTAGGTCTTGACGGTGAGGACCTTGCCCTCGGACTTCAGCCGGGCCTGCCACTCCAGCAGGATCTTCTCCTGGTTGGTGCCCCGACTGACGGCCACGGTGCGGCCCGCGAGGTTGCGGTAGTCCCCGGCGAACTCCCAGGTGCTGCTCTTCAGGACCTCGAACGCGAGGTTGTCCTGCCGGTACGAGGCGAACTCGTACTTGCGCTTGCGCTCCTCGGTGTCGGTGACGTTGGAGAAGGCCACGTCGACCTTGCCGCTGTCGATGCCGACGAACAGGTTCTCCCACGTGGAGTTGCGCACCACCGGATCCAGCCCCAGCACGGCCGCCACGAGCCGCCCGAGGTCCGGCTCGGCTCCGGTGAGGGTCTTCTGGTCACTGCCGATGTACGCCAGCGGCGCGAACCCGGCGGGCAGAGCGCCCACGCCGATGACGAGCTCGCCCTTGTCCCGCACGGACTTGGGGAGTTCGGCACGGAGGGCGGCCACGGAGGTCACGGACAGCCGGGTCTGCCGGGCCGCGCCGTTGGACAGCGCCCCGACGGTGACCGTCCCCGGGCCGTCGCCCGGGCCGGCCGAGGACCCGGCCGCGGCGCTCTCCCCGCCGCAGCCGGACAGGAGGGCGGCGAGCGTGCCGGCGGCGGTGGCAGCGGTGAGCGCCCGCACGAAGCGGGAGCGCAGCGGCAGACGGGGCATGGCGGTTCCTTCTCGCAGAGGGGGTGATGACGGGGTGGGATGAAGAAGAGGGGGAGGGGAGCGGGGGAGGGGCGGGCGTTCAGAGCACCCGGCTCAGGAACTCCCGCGTGCGTGCGTGCCGGGGCCGGTCCAGCACCTCGTGCGGCGGGCCCTGCTCCACGATCCGGCCGCCGTCCAGGAAGACGACCCGGTCGGCCACCTCCCGGGCGAACCCGATCTCGTGGGTCACGATGACCAGCGTGGTTCCGCCCGTGGCCAGGTCCTTGATGACGGAGAGCACCTCACCGACCAGCTCGGGGTCCAGGGCCGAGGTCGGCTCGTCGAAGAGGATCACCTCGGGGCGTAGGGCCAGCGCCCGGGCGATGGCCACCCGCTGCTGCTGCCCTCCGGACAACTGCCGGGGGTACGCCCCGGTCCGGTCGGCCAGGCCCACCCGCGCCAGCAGCGAACGGGCCAGCTCCTGGGCCTCCGGCTTGCGCAGCCGCCCGGTGGCGACGGGGGCGGCGGCCACGTTGTCGAGCACCGTCAGGTGCGGGAACAGGTTGAAGTTCTGGAAGACGAAGCCGATCCGGCCGCGCTGGACGAGCAGGGCGCGCTCGCTGAGCTCCTTCAGGTGCGCGCCGTGCCGGCGCACGCCGATCAGTTCGCCGCCCACGGAGACGTACCCTGCCTCGGGCCTCTCCAAGTGGTTGATCACGCGCAGCAGGGTCGACTTGCCCGACCCCGAGGGGCCGAGGACCGCGGTCACCTCGCCCGGCCGCACGGTCAGCGACACCCCGGCCAGGACCCGCCGGTCGCCGAAGGACTTGTGCACGTCGTGCACTTCGACGGCCGGGGTGCTCACCTCGATGTCCGGGGTGCTCATCGCCCCTCCTTCGCGCCGCGCGCGTAGTGGCGCTCGACGTAGTACTGGACGACGGAGACGACGCTGGTGAGCAGCACGTACCAGACCGTGGCGACCAGCAGCAGCGGCACCACGTCGCCGGGGTAGGTCGCGGCCATGCTCTGCACCGCACCGAACAGGTCGAGCAGGGACACGTAGAACACCAGCGAGGTGGCCTTGACCAGGCCGATCAGCTGGTTGACGTACGAGGGCACGATGGCGCGGAGCGCTTGCGGGAACACGATCCGGGTGAAGCGGTAGCGGCGCGGCAGGCCGAGCGCGGCCGCCGCCTCGTACTGGCCGCCGTCCACGGAGAGGATGCCGGCCCGGACCACCTCGGCGGCGTACGCGGCCTCCGTGAGACCGAGCCCGGTCACGGCCACCGCCAGGTCGGTGGCGAGCTCGGCCTCGTCGAACCGGGCGAACTCCGGGCCGAACGGGATGCCGATGCTCAGCGTGGGATACAGGGCGCTGAGGTTGTACAGGAACAGCAGCACCACGATGAGCGGGACGGAGCGGAAGAGCCAGACGTACGTCCAGCTCACCGCCCGCAGGACGGGGTTCGCCGACAGCCGGGCGAGGGCCAGCGCGATGCCGCCGGCGAGGCCGAACAGGCCGCTGAGGGCGGCCACCTGAAGGGTGATCAGCAGGCCGTCGACCACCACCGGGCGGACGAACCAGTAGGGGAAGCGGTCCCACTGGAAGAAGGGGTTGGTCACCAGGCCGTGGCCGATCTGGGCGACCACGACGAGGACGAGGGCGGCGGCTGCCCAGCGGCCGGGGCGCCTCAGCGGCAGCACGCGCTGGGCGGGCGGGGACGGGGCAGGGGCGTCGGCCGCGCCCGGGGGCGCGGCGGAGCCGAGCAGTTCGCTCACGGGTGCTCCAGGACCTGCCCGGGCACACGGGGGCCGCGGCGGGCAGGGGGAAGAAGGGGGCGCTCGCGGCGGGCCGCGAGGCGGTGGACGTCAGCCCAGGAGGCGGGCGCGGCGCGGAGCGCGACACAGCGCGCTGCTGACGCGCAGCAGGTCCACGGGGCGGTTCGAGTACGTCGCCATAGTGCCCGGACCGTAGGCGGCTCCGCCCGGACCTGTCAACGACGGGTGCCCGCAGGGTGAGACGCCGGGCCGGGGACCGTGAACGGGGTGGTGCGGGTGGGGGCGGCGAAGAGGGGGTGGAGGAGGACGGTCGCGGAGGCGGCGGCCAGGACGTCCGGACCCGCGTGGGGCGGGACGATGCGGTCCGGGTCGTCGCACACCCGTGAGTGCTCCAGGGCCGAGCTGCGGAGCTCGGCGAGGTAGCCGGGGTCGGCCAGCAGCGACTGCTCGGTGACCACGACGAGGTCCGGGTTGAACACGTCCAGCAGGAGCGCCACCGCGCGTCCCACCGCCCGCGCCCGTTCCCGCAGGAGGCCCGCCGCCCCGTCGTGCCCGGCCTCCGCGGCGGCCAACAGCGTGGCCATCCGGGGCACGTCGACGATGCCGCGCCGGACGGCCTCGGCCGCGACGGCGGTGTCGGAGGCGGTGGCGCCGAGACACCCCGTGCGGCCGCAGGCGCAGGGGGTGTCCGACCCCGGAACCGGCAGGTGGGCGACGTCGCCCGCGGCCGCCCCGGGGCCCTGATGGATCACGCCGGCCGTGCCGAAGGCGGCGTCCACGACGTTGCCGACGAACAGGTGGACCAGGCTGCGCCGGGCCCCGGGCCGGCCGAAGAGGATCTCCGACTGGGCCACTGCGCGGGCGTGGTTGTCGAGTCGTACCGGCAGCCCCAGGCGTTCCTCCAACTCGGCCGCGAGCGGCCGGTCGTACCAGCCGAGCGCGTCGTGCCGGACGACCACGCCGTCGGAGGGCCGCACCCAGCGGCCGACGGCGGCGCCGACGCCGAGCACGGGCCGCTCGCGCGCCGACTCGTCCAGCAGGAGCAGGAGTTCGTCGGCGACGCGGCCGGGGACGCGGTCCGCGGGAAGGTCCTCGTGCCAGACCACCCGGCGCTCCAGCACCCGCCCCCGCAGGTCCACCACGCCGAGCGTGGAGCCGGGCACGCCGATGTGCAGCGCCCCCGCGACCGGTCCGCCCACGTCGCCGGTGTGCAGGTCCAGCGGCATCTGCGGGCGGCCCACTCCGGCGCGCGCGGCGAGCTCGGGCAACTCCCGCACCAGGCCGAGCCGGAGGAGCTCGGTGCACTGGCGCGAGACGGCCGCGGGGCTCAGCCCGCAGCTGCGGGCGATCGCCCCGCGCGCGATCGGACCCTCGGCGAGGACGGTGCGCAGTACGGTGGCCGCGTTCGCCTCCCGTCTGCCGTCGCCGGTCGCAGGGGGCCCGGCCGGGTGCGCCGCAGGCGTGGCCGGGTGGGCCGGGGCCGCGGTCGCGTGGGTGCCGGGCGAGCCGAGTGTCACGGATTTCCTCCCGCTGTGTTGCGCGTTGTTGCGCCGGCGTGAATTCCCGGGCCGTCCGGAGGCTGCCGGACCGGGCTCGGGACCGGCCCGGGGGCTTGCCCACCGCTCATGGACGCCCCTGGTCAGGGCCGGTGCGCGAGCCTCCCGGGGCGGTCCGGCACGAGGGTATCCGTCGATTGTTGCGCGTCAACCGGCCTCCCTTGACCGCCCTGTTCGGCGCTGACACGCTCCCGGCCATGGCCACCTCGTTTCGGCCATCCTCCCCGCCAGTCCCCCGCTCCCACCCGTCCGTCCTCCGGGCGGGGGACGCGTCGCACCCGCATTCCTTCCGCTGCGAAAAGAATTCCGAAAGGGCGTCCGTCATGACCTCCGCACCCACCACCCCCGCCGCCGCACCCGCCACCCCCGCCGCCGCGACCCCCGGCTCGCCCACCCCGACCGTGACGAAGCTCGGCGGCCGCATCGGCGCCGTGATCGGCGACGTGAAGCTCGGCCCGGACCTCGACGCGGCGGCCGTCGACGCCGTCCGCACCGCACTCCTGCAGCACAAGGTCGTCTTCTTCCGGGGCCAGCACCACCTCGACGAGGAGACCCACGAGGGATTCGCCCAGCTGCTCGGCACCCCCGTCGCGCACCCCACGGTCCCCGCCGCCGACGGCCGCTACTCCCTCGGCATCGACTCCGACCACGGCGCCCGCGCCAACCAGTGGCACACCGACGTCACCTTCGTCCCCGCCTACCCCGCCTTCTCGATCCTGCGGGCCGTGACCATCCCCCCGTACGGCGGCGACACGCTGTGGGCCAACACCGCCACCGCCTACGAGAACCTCCCGGAGCCACTGCGCACCCTCGCCGACGGCCTGCGCGCGGCCCACACCAACGAGTACGACTACGCGGCCCTCAAGCCCGGTGCGGCCCCCGAGCTCCTCGCCCAGTACCGCGACGTCTTCACGTCCACCGTCTACCGCACCGAGCACCCGGTCGTCCGCGTGCACCCCGAGACCGGGGAGCGGACGCTGCTCCTCGGCAACTTCGTCCAGCGCATCGCGGGACTCACCGGTCGCGACTCCCGGGCCCTGCTCGACCTCTTCCAGGCCCACGTCGAGCTGCCCGAGAACACGGTCCGCTGGCAGTGGCAGCCGGGTGACGTGGCCATCTGGGACAACCGCGCCACCCAGCACTACGGCGTCGACGACTCCGACGCCCACGACCGCAAGCTGCGCCGGGTGACCGTCGACGGCGACGTACCGGTCGGGGTGGACGGCGCGCAGTCCCGCCTGCTGGAGCCCGCCACCGTGCCCGACCCGCCGTTCGGCCTCCCGTCCGGCGCCTCGGCGCCGGCCGCCGCCTGACCACCTCCGCGGGCCCGGCCGGGACGCCCGTACCGCCGCCGGCCGGGCCCGCGCCCCGCCCCCCAAGGGAGAACCCGTGCCCCAGCTCCTCGCCCTGTCCGCCAGCCCCTCCACCACCTCCCGCACCGCGCTCGTCGCGGACCTCGTGGTCGACCGCCTCCACCTCGGCGGGTTCGCCGCCTCCCACCTCGCCGTACGGGACCTGCCCGCCGCCGACCTGCTGGCCGCGCGCGCCGACGCCGACGGCATCCGGGAAGCGGTCTCCGCCGTGGCCGAGGCCGACGGGATCATCGTGGCGACCCCCGTCTACAAGGCCTCGTACTCCGGTCTGCTCAAGGTGTTCCTCGACCTGCTCCCGCAGGACGGGTTGGCCGGCAAGACCGTCCTGCCCCTGGTCACGGGGGGCAGTCTGGCCCACGTCCTGGCCATCGACTACGCCCTGCGACCCGTGCTGACCGCGCTCGGCGCCTCCCATGTCACCGCCGGGCGCTTCCTCCTCGACTCCCACGTCGAGCGGCTGCCCCACGGGGGCCGGCTGCACCCCGGTGCCGCCGAAGGGCTTGCCCAGGCCGTGGACGAGTTCGTGGACGCGCTGCCCGCCCGGCCGCTGCTCTCGGCCGCCGCGCCGCTCTGACCCGGGGCCAGGCACCCCACCGGGCGACCCGCCGCCCGGCCCGCAATCCCCCCGCACCGCACCGACCGCCCAGCCGAAGGACACCAGCCATGCCCGTCACCCCGACGCCGAACAGACGCCTCTTCCTCACCCTCCTCGGCCTCTCGGCGGCCGCCACCGCCTGCGGCACCGCCGAGGCCGGGAGCGCCCGGCCCGCCGGCGGCCAGACCCGTACCCTGCGCTACCAGGGCTCCGCCGGCGCCGTCACCCTTCCCGAGCTCGCCGCGGACCTCGGCTACCTCGGTGACGTGAAGCTGGAGTGGGTCGGCAACACCATCAGCGGCCCGCAGGACATCCAGTCCGCCGCCACCGGCCAGACCGACTTCGGGGGCGCCTTCAACGGCGCGGTGGTCAAGCTGGCCTCCCAGGGCGCCCCGATCAAGGCCGTCGTCAGCTACTACGGGTCCGACAAGGACGCGTACAGCGGCTTCTACGTCCGCCAGGACAGTCCCATCCGCACCCCGCGCGACCTCATCGGCAAGAAGGTCGGCATGAACACCCTCGGCGCCCACTCCGAGGCGATGCTGGACATCTACCTCGACCGCGCCGGCCTCGGCCGTGCCGACATCGACCGGGTCGAACCCCTGGTCGTGCCGCCCGTCAGCACCGAGCAGGCGCTGCGCCAGAAGCAGATCCAGGTGGGCGTCCTGGGCGGCATCCTGCGCGACAAGGCGCTCACCACAGGCGGCATCCGCCCGCTGTTCACCGACTTCCAGCTGCTCGGCGCGTTCAGCGCGGGCACGTACGTCATGACCGAGCGCTTCCTGAAGGCCAACCCGGACACCGCCCGGACCTTCGTCACGGGCGTGGCCAAGGCCATCGAGTGGTCCCGGACCACGCCGCGCGAGCAGGTCGTCGCCCGCTTCACCGAGATCGTCCGGAAGCGCGGCCGCCAGGAGGACACCGCCGCGCTGAAGTACTGGCGCTCCTACGGGGTCGCCGAGACCGGCGGCCGGATCGACCCCAAGTCCTTCCAGCTGTGGGTGGACTGGCTGGCCGAGCGCGGCGACGTCCCCAAGGGCCGCATCAAGAGTCCGGACGCCCTGTTCACCAACGAGTTCAACGACTACGGCAAGGGAAGCGGGAACTGACCATGGCGGCGCGCACCGACCATCCGAAGATCGCCTTCGAGGGGGTCGGCAAGACCTTCCCCCGCAAGGACGGCGGCACGTTCACCGCCCTCGAACGGGTCGACCTCGACATCGCCGCCGGCGAGTTCACCGTCGTCGTCGGCCCCAGCGGCTGCGGCAAGTCCACCCTGCTCGACCTGCTCGGCGGCCTCACCAGCCCCACCACGGGCCAGGTCCTGCTGGACGGGCGACCGGTCGACGGCCCCGGCCTCGACCGGGGCATCGTCTTCCAGCAGTACGCCCTGCTGCCCTGGCGCACCGCCCTCGGCAACGTCGCGTTCGGGCTGGAGGCCACCGGAGTACCGCGCCGCGAACGCGCCTCCCGCGCGCGGGAGTTCCTGGACCTGGTCGGCCTCGCCGGCTTCGAGGACCGGCACCCGCACGAGCTCTCCGGCGGCATGCGGCAGCGGGTCGCGATCGCCCGCAGCCTCGCGTACGACCCGGACGTCCTGCTCATGGACGAGCCCTTCGCGGCCCTCGACGCCCAGACCCGGGAGGCGCTCCAGGACGAACTGCTGCGCATCTGGCGACGCACCGGCAAGACGGTCGTGTTCATCACGCACGGCATCGAGGAGGCGGTCTACCTCGGGCAGCGGGTGGCCGTCCTCACCTCCCGCCCCGGCCGGGTCAAGCAGGTGGTGCCGGTCTCCCTCGGGGACCGCGACGGGGCCGGCGACCTGCGATCCAGCCCGGAGTTCGGCCGCCACCGCCGCGAGATCTGGGAGCTGCTGCACGACGAGGTGGCGCGGGCCCAGCAGTTGGAGAAGGAGTTGGTCCGGTCATGAGCCTCCTCACGAGAACGGCCGTGGACGCCACCGGCGCCCGCGCGGACGGCCCGCCCTCCGACGCTCCCGCCGCCGCGCCCCCCGCGCTCCACCGCCGGGCCGGCGCCCGGGCACTGCGCCTGCTCGGCCGGACCGCCCTCAAGACCGTCGCCGTCGCCGCCCTGCTGCTCCTGTGGGAGGCCGCCCCGCGCCTGGGCCTGGTCGACCGCACGTTCCTGCCGCCCTTCAGCGAGGTCGCCCGGGCCTGGTGGGGACTGGCCGCGGACGGACAGCTCGGCGAGAACACCCGCGCCAGCCTGGTCCGCTCCCTCGCCGGCTTCGGCATCGCCGTCGGCGTGGCCGTCCCCCTCGGCCTGCTCATCGGCTGGTACCGGCCCGTGGCCGACCTGCTCGGCCCGCTGCTGGAGGTGTTCCGCAACACCGCGGCCCTCGCCCTGCTGCCCGTGTTCGTCCTGCTCCTGGGCATCGGCGAGACCTCGAAGATCTCCCTCATCGTGTACGCCTGCACCTGGCCGGTCCTGCTGAACACCATCAGCGCGGTCCGCACGGCCGACCCCACGCTCGTGAAGCTCGCCCGGTCCATGGACCTGTCCACCCCGCGGCTGTTCCTCAAGGTCATCCTGCCCGCCTCCGTGCCCACCGTGTTCACGGGCGTACGGCTGGCCGGGTCCGTGTCCATCCTGGTCCTGGTCGCCGCCGAGATGATCGGCGCGAAGGCCGGCCTGGGCTACCTCATCAACGCCGCACAGTTCAACTTCGCCATCCCGCAGATGTACGCCGGGATCGTCACCATCTCCGTCATCGGCCTGGTCTTCAACCAGGTGCTGGTCTCGGTCGAACGCCGGCTCACCGCCTGGCGCGTGCCCGCCTCCGCCTGAGCCCGGCCCCGGCCCGCCCCACCCACCCGCCTCCGACCCGAGGACGACACCCATGAGCCCCACGCCCCCGCGCACCCTGCACCTCAACGCCTTCCTGATGAACGCCGGCCACCACGACGCGGCCTGGCGCCACCCCCGCACCCGGCCCGAACGGGTCACCGACCTCCGCTACTTCCAGGACCTGGCCCGCGCCGCCGAACGCGGCCGGCTCGACTCCGTCTTCCTCGCCGACGGCGTCGCCCTGTGGGGCAAGGTCCGCCACAACGCCCTCGGCGGCTTCGAACCCCTCACGCTGCTCTCCGCCCTCGCCGCCGTCACCGAGCACGTCGGCCTGATCGCCACCGTCTCGACCACCTTCAACGAGCCGTACCACGTCGCCCGCAAGTTCGCCTCGCTCGACCACCTCAGCGGCGGCCGGGCCGGGTGGAACATCGTGACCTCGGGATCCGTCGACGAAGCCCGCAACTTCAACCGGGAGGAGCACCTCGACCACGCGGTCCGGTACGCCCGGGCCCGCGAGTTCGTCGACGTGGCGACGAAGCTGTGGGACAGCTGGGAGGACGACGCGATCGTCCTCGACCGCGAGCGGGGCGTGTACGCCGACACCGACAAGGTCCGCCCCGTCGAGCACCGCGGCGAGCACTTCCGGGTGGCCGGAGCCCTGAACGTGCCCCGGTCGCCGCAGGGCTACCCGCTGCTGGTGCAGGCCGGCTCGTCCGAGGACGGCAAGGAGTTCGCCGCCGAGTTCGCCGAGGCCGTCTTCACCGCCCAGCAGACCCTCGCCGACGCCCAGGCCTTCTACAAGGACCTGAAGTCCCGGCTGCCGCGGTACGGGCGCACCGACGACCAGCTCCTGGTCCTGCCCGGCATCTGCCCGGTGATCGGCTCCACGGAGGCCGAGGCCCGGGCGCTGGAGCAGGAGCTCACCGACCTCCAGGTGCCCGAGTACGGGCTCGCCCAGCTCTCCGGCATGCTGGGCACCGACCTGTCCGGTCTCCCGCTGGACGGCCCGCTGCCCGAACTGCCGGAGGAGCGGGACATCAACGGCAACAAGAGCCGCTTCACGCTCGTCGCCGAGCTGGCCCGCCGGGACGGGCTCACGCTGCGCGAGCTGATCGCCCGGCTCGGCGGCGGCCGGGGGCACCGGGTGTTCGCCGGCACCCCCGAGCAGATCGCCGACGAGCTGGAGGCGTGGTTCACGCAGGGAGCGGCGGACGGTTTCAACATCATGCCGCCGCACCTGCCGGGCGGCCTGGACGACTTCGTCGACCAGGTGGTGCCGGTGCTGCAGCGGCGCGGGCTGTTCCGCACCGAGTACACCGGCCGGACCCTGCGCCAGCACTACGGTCTGGCGCGCCCCGCGAACCGGCTCGCCCCCACCGGGTGAGCGGCCCGACGGCTCACTTCGCGAGCTTCCCCTGCGGCGTGACCGCGAACCAGGTGCCGCCCACACCCTGCCCGTTGACCTCCCCGGGCGCGGCGTCGCCGGTGAACCAGTACAGGGGCCAGCAGGCGACGGCGAGCTGCTTGCTTCCGTCCGGGCGGGTGTAGACGGACAGCAGCTTGGGGTCGACGCCCTCGACGTCCTTGACGTCGACCGGCTTGGCCGGCTTCCACTTCTCCAGGCAGGCGCCCAGGCAGTTGGACTTCATCGGCCAGGCGGTGTCCTTGGTGAAGCGGTACAGCGTACGGCCCTTGCCGTCCCGCAGGATCCGCCCCAGTTCCTGGTCCTGCAGCGTGGAGAGGGCGGGCAGCGGGGTGCCCGCCTTCTTCCCGTCCGGGGCCACCGCGAACCAGGTACCGCCCACGCCCTGTCCGTTCGTCTGGCCGGGGGCGGTGTCCTTGGCGAAGCGGTAGACGGGCCAGCCGCCGAGGGTCAGCTGGTCGGAACCGTCGGCCCGCTTGACGGAGCCCACCGCGGACTTCGGGACCGACCCGGGCAGCGAGGTCTTCGCCGGCACCGGCGGCCAGGCCTTGGCGCACGCGTCGTTGCAGTTCGAGGCCGAGGGCTTGGCGGTGTCCTTGTCGAACCGGTAGAGCGTGAAGCCGGCCGCGTCGTTGACCACCGCGCCGAGCTTCGCGTCCTGCCGGACGGACAGCGGGCCCGAGGCGGTCCCGGCGGCCGCACCGGAGCCGCTGCCGTAACCGCCGTACCCGTCCCCGGAGTTCCCGTTGCCGTAGCCGCCTGCCTCGGCGGCCGCGCCGGCCGGGGCGTTCGCCGGTGCCGCGCCCGCCTCGCCGCTCTGCGCGGAGCCGCAGGCCGTGGCACCGAACAGCAGGGCGGTGGCGGCGGCCGCGGCCAGGGTGAGCCTGCGCCGGTTCGTCATGGTAACTCCCGTGATCAGATGGTCCAGTACGTTCTGTCGCTCACCATCAACACGCCGGCGCCGGAGGGAGGGTTCAAACGGGTTCCGGGAATTCCCGGACCGGTGCGCACAACACGAGGGGCCACCGCCGAAGCGGTGGCCCCCGGGTGCGTGCCGCGCCTACACCCGCACGGTCACGTAATGCTTGCCCGCCTCGTTCTCGACGAGGACGGCGCGCACCTGTTCCGGATCCACGGCGGCCGAGCCGTCCAGGGCCGCGCCCTTGCCCTCGCCGTCCGCCCGGGTGCCCACGACCCAGCCGCCGGCCACGGACCGGCTGCCGTCCCGGCCGACGACGACCAACCGGCAGCGCTCGCCGGCCGGGATCCCGGTGACCGCCGCGTGCAGCCGCACCCAGTGGGCCGCCGGGACCACCTGCACCGTCATCCGCACGCCGGTCGACGCGTCCGTGGCCGCGGCCACCCGCGTGCCCGCCGGCGGCGTGGGTGCCGTCACCGTGGGCACCGGAACCGGTGGCGCGGCCTCCGGAGCCCGCCCGCCGCCGGTCGCGGCGCCCAGCCAGAACACCGCGGCCAGCGAGGCCGCCGCCGCCAGGCCGGCGACGGCCCAGCGGCGGCGCAGTGAGCTCGCGCGTTCGTCCCGTACCTGCCGCAGCGTCCGCTGGAGCAACAGGTCGCCGCCCTCGGGCGGGCCCTCCAGGAACGCCTCCGGCGGCACCTCGCCCAGGGCCCGGGTCAGCTCCTGGAACTCTGCCTCTTCCCGCCTGCACCGTTCGCACGCGCCGAGGTGCGCCTCGACCGCGCGGGCCTCACCGGCGTCCAGAACGCCGAGCACGTACGGTCCCAGCAGGCCGTTCACGTGTGCGTCCGGGCGCTCGTCCACGTCCGGCTCCCGCTCCGGGCGCCGCTGCCCGTTCATGCCACCACCTCCTCGGCTCCGGCGGGCCGACGGGGCCTGCGGGGCCTGATCTCCTGTGCGAACACCTCGCGCAGCGCACGCAGGGCGTAGTGGGAACGGGACTTGACGGTCCCCGCGGGGATGCCGAGCGTGTCCGCGGCCTCGGCGACGCTCTGCTCGCGGTAGTACAACTCGTGCAGCACGTCGCGGTGTTCCGGTTTCAGCTGGTCCAGTGCCGCCAGCACGGTCATCGAGTCCACCACCGAGTCGGCGTGGTCCCGCACCGCCGGCGGCGCGGCCGGCGAGCCCGAGACCTCGCGCGGCCGCGAGGCCTTGGCCCGGGCCCGGTCGATGACGATGTTCCGGGCCACGGTCAGCAGCCAGCCACGTACCGAGCCCTTCCCGTTGACCATGGCGTCCGCGTGCCGCCAGGCCCGTATGAAGGTCTCCTGCACGACGTCCTCGGCGGTGGCCCGGTCGCCCGTGATCCGGGTCGCGTACGAGAGCAGGGCGTTGCCGTGCTCCTCGTACAGCGTCCGGATCAGCGCCTCTTCCGCCCCGCCCCGCCGTGCGCGGGGCCGCAGTGGTCCGGCCATCTCACCTCTCCCTCTGTGCGTTACGTGCCGTACACGCGCGGGCCGGGCGGGCGGTTCAACGGTGCCCGCGGCATTTTCCGCGGCGGCACGGTCCGCCTCCGCCGCACGGGGGCCTCAGCAGGTGCGGCCCGAGTTGAGGCAGTCCACCACCCGGTCCATCGCCGCGTCCGTCATCACGTCCACGAACATCGCGTGGTCGGTCTTCGGGCTGTGCCGCTGCTCGGGGAAGGAGTCCAGCGCCAGCGGAGCCCCGGACGGCACGTCGTAGGAGAGGGACAACCGCAGTGCGGGCACGGGGAAGGTGCCGGCCGGGCACACCCCGTTCGGCGCCGGGAAGCGCAGGTGCTCCCGGTGCGCGGGGCTGTCCGTGTCCAGCCCGTTCCAGCAGCTGGGGAAGAGCAGGGTGCGGGTGATCCGGTCCCCGGACGGACAGCGGGGATAGGACGCGGTGCCCCGGTCCGGAAGGCCGGCGCACCCCCAGCGGGCCCGTACGAGCGAGTCGTCCCGCGCCGTCGCCGCCACCGCGTTCCCGGTGACCGCCCGCAGGAAGCGGGGCATCGGCACCACCTTGCTCACCGGGTTGCCCAGGAACTCGACCGCGACCGAGGCCTCGGGCAGGACCGCACCCGTGTTGCCGTGCCCGGCGGACCGCTCGTACGGTCGGTCCGCCGGCCGGTCCGGGCGGCGCAGCACCGGCCAGTAGTACACGGACCGGTCACCGCCGCGGCAGGTCGTCGTGGCGGCGGCGAGGGAGCCGTCCGTGGAGCGCGCCGAGGCGGAGAGGTTCCCGACGTAGGAATGCGTGTGGTGCGCGCCGCCGGGCAGCCCCGGCGAGACCACCAGGTTGTCCTGGTTGTAGTGCCCCTCCGCGTTGCGCCCGCAGTCCACCCGCACCCGCCCGGTCGAGGCGTCCGGGCCGGGCGCCGGGGCGGGCGGGTCCGCGGGCACCGCACGCAGGTCGACGGGGCGACCCGCCCCGTCCACCCCGCCCGGGGCGGAGGCCGGACCCGCCGAGCGGGCGACTCCGAGCACGGCGGCCGTCAGGATCCCCACCAGGACGAGGCAGAGCCCGGGGAGCAGCAGTCCGCGGGCCCGGGCCGCGAGGGTTGTGGTGCTCATGCCGGTCACCGTCCCCGGTCGTCCGTACAGGCGTCAACCACCGTCTTGGTATGCGGCCGGGAACCACCTCTGAAGCGCCCTGGACAGCGCGAACGCGCCACCCGGGTGGCGAAACCGGCGGTACCGGGTTCCGCTGGGAACGTGCGTGACCACCCTCAGGGCCACTGGTGGGCCGAGCTGCCGCCCGCCGCGGGCGCCGTCGTCATGGCCACCGGGATCCTCTCCGTCGCCCTCCGACTGACGGACTACGAGATCCCCTCCCTGGTGTTCTTCGCCCTCGCGGGCCTGGTGTGGGTCCTGCTGGCGTTCGACTTCCTGACCCGGCTGTTCGGCGACCGGCGGCGCTGGCGCAGCGAGGCCGACAACCCGCCCGCCCTGACGGCCGTGGCCGCCACCACCGTGCTGGGCGTGCGCTGCTCGATGCACGGCTGGGGGGACCTGGCGTACGCGCTGCTCGCGGTCGCCGCCGCGCTGTGGCCGGTGCTGCTGCTGTCCGTGATGCGGCACTGGCACCGCGGCATGCCCGGGGTCGCCTTCCTCGTCTGCGTCGCCACCCAGGGCCTGGCGGTGCTCGCCGCCACGCTGTCCCTCGCCGGTCAGGGGGACTGGCTCGGCCGCGCGGCCCTGGTGGCGTTCGTGCTCGGTCTGCTGCTGTACGTCGAGGCGCTGCTGCGCTTCGACTTCGGGCAGGTACGGACGGGCGCCGGCGACCAGTGGATCGCCGGCGGGGCGCTGGCCATCTCGGCGCTCGCCGGGTCGAAGCTGACCCTCTCACCGCTGTGGACGGGGGCCGGGCACACCGCGCTGCGCGTCGGCACCCTCGTCCTCGTCGGCCTCGACCTGGCCTGGTACGTCGTCCTGCTCGCGGCCGAGGCCGCCTGGCCGCGCCCCGGGTACGACATCCGCCGCTGGTCGACCGTCTTCCCGCTCGGCATGACGGCCACGGCCTGCCTGTCCACGGCGACAGCCACCGGCGTCGACTGGCTGACCGCCACGGGCCGGGTGCTGCTGTGGATCGCCCTCGGCTTCTGGGTGGTCACCGCCGGCGCCACGGTGCTGTCGCTGCGCCGCCGTCAGAGCCAGGGGACCTCCTCGCCCGCGTAGCGGTAGGCGCGGAACACCGCGTTCTGCGCACCGCGCGAGGACTCCAGGCCCACGCCCCGGCCGAACGCACCGAACTCGGGCACCACGAACTCCCAGACCACGTCCCCGTCCGGGGTGACCTCGAAGAGCCGGCCGAAGGAGCCCTCGGCGACGAAGGTGTTGCCGTTCGGCAGCCGCTGCGCGCTCGACATGTAGGGGCTGTAGAAGTTCTGCGGCGGGTTGTCCTCGTACGACCAGACCCGGCGGCCGGTCACCGGGTCGAGTTCCAGCACCCGGGAGTAGGGCACCGAGGTGGTGTCGCGGTACGTGCCGTTGTCGAAGACCAGGACGGTGCCGCCCGGAAGCTCGTGCGGGTAGTGCTGCTGGGCCAGCACGTCGGGGCCGATCCGCCAGCGCACCGAGCCGTCCTTGCGGTCCACCGCCACGGTCGTCGAGGCGCTGCGGAAGCCCACCACGACCCCGCCGTCGGCGAGTTCGTTCACGGTGTTGGCCATGGGCCAGTGCTCGCGGGCGAAGTGCGGGTTCAGCGGGGTGCCGGCGGGGTCGAGGTGCTCGATCGCGGCCCACCGCCAGACGATCTCCCCGTCCCAGGTGAGCTCGTACACGACATCGCCCCAGACGGCGCCGTCGGGCGCCTCCGAGCCGGGGATGCCGCCCCGGATCCGGGCCGCGTCGGCGGGGTCGAGCCGCTCGACCGCGAGGACCAGCAGGTTGCCGTTGCGCAGGACCGTGGCGTCGTGGTGGTGGTGCGGGTGGCGCACCTCGCGCAGCACGGTGCCGTCGGGGGCCACCTCCTGGAGGATGCCACCGTGGTAGACGTCCCAGATGGGGAACAGGCTGGGGCCGGAGGTGTCCTTGCCCTGGTAGAAGAGGTTGCCGTTGGGCAGCAGCCGGCCGTGCCGGCCGGGCGGGTGGGGCAGGCGCCAGGTGTGCGCGGGGCGGCCCTCGATGTCGACGAGGTGGACCTCGCCGGGCCCGGCGATCGGGGTGTACAGGGTGTACCCGCCGTAGGAGCGGGCCGGGTCGTGGGCGCGCAGGCCGAGCCCGCGGCGGCGCAGGGTGTTCTGGTCGACGGTCATGGCGGGTGGTGTCTCCTCGTGGATCAGGGGATCAGGGGATCAGGGGATCAGGGGATTTTGGGTCGGTGTCGGTGTCGGTGTGGGTGTTGGTGGGGGTGGGGGTGGGGGTGTGGGTTCGGGGAGGCGTGGTCGGGGCGGGCGACCGCCCGACGCCGGGCGCGAAGCCGGAGCGGTGCTCAGCCGACGGTCACGGCGGCCGGGTCGACGGCCTTGAGCGGGCCGGGCCGCAGGGTGCGCCGCATCGCTGCCTCGTCACTCGGACCGGACAGCCCCTGGGCGGCCTTGGCCCACACGGCCTCCTCGTGCAACTGCCGGAGCAGGTCCGCGGACAGCGTCGAGCGGTAGGTGTAGCGGGGCTGGTAGCGCTCCACGTACGCCGCCTTCAGCGAGCCCTTGGCCTGGGCGAGGACCGAGCGCCGGGCCGCGGCGGGGTCCGCGGCCAGTTCTCGCTGGGCGCGCACGACCGAACGCAGCACGGCGGTGGCGGTGCGCTCGTCGGCCGCCGGGCCGCAGACCAGGAGCGTGCGGGCGGTGTAGCCGGAGAACGGCAGCTCGGCGTAGCGGGCGCCGAGGGCCGAACGGGTGGCGTCGTAGAAGCTGGGGAAGGTGACGCCGGCGTCGACGTCGCCGCGGGCGAGGGCGGCCGGGACCTGGTTGGGGGCCAGGTTGACCACCGTGACGTCGGCGGAGGTCAGGTGCCCGGCGGCGAGCATCCGGGAGAGCGCGTACTCGACGTTCGTGCCCCTCGGTACGCCGACCCGGCGCCCGCGCAGGCGGTCGAAACCGGTGACGGCGCGGTCGGTGCGGGTCAGCAGCCGCCAGTCGGAGAACGCGGAGAGCTCGGCCAGGACCTTCACGTCGCGGCCGTTGAGCGCGGCGGTGACCGCCGGCAGGTCGCCGACGACTCCGAAGGCCGCCTGACCGCCCAGGACGGCGTTCAGCGCGTCCCGGCCGGTGGCCAGGGTCCGTACCCGGGCCTCGACCGCCCACAGCCCGCGGTCCTCGGCGAGGTAGACGGGGGCTCCGCCGAGGTGGTCGCTGGCGGCGACGGTGACGGGCCGGGAGCCCTCGCCGCTGCTGCCGGAGCAGCCGGTGGTGAGGGTGGCGAGCAGCGAACCGAGCAGGAGCGCGAGGGCCGCGCGGGGTCTGAGCATGGTGGGGCTCCAGAGACGGGGAGTGGGTGACGGGGGAGGAGTGCCGGCAGGCAGCGGAGGTTGAGGGAGTCGAGGAGGAAAGGGAGGCGGAGCGGTGGGCGTCGCCGGCCGGGTGCGCCGGACGCCGACCCGTGGCGGATCCGTGGCGGTCCCGCGCGGATGGGTCAGGGGACCTCGGCAGGTGCACCCAACTGCTCGGCGACGCGCGCCCGAAGGAGCCGGTCGGGGCCCTGAGGGGGAACGTCGTGCGTGGCCACCACCCGGCCCGGCCGGCCGCCGAGCACGAGCACCCGCTGCGCCAGGGCGAGCGCCTCGTCGATGTCGTGCGTGACGAAGAGGACCGTGGTGCCGGTGCGCCGCCACAGTTCGACGAGCAGGGCCTGCATGCGGGCCCGGGTGAGCGCGTCGAGCGCCCCGAACGGCTCGTCCATCAGCAGTACTTCGGGTTCGGCCGCCAGCGCCCTGGCCAGTGCCACGCGCTGCTGCATCCCGCCGGAGAGCTGGGCGGGGTGCTTCTCCGCCCCGTCGGACAGGCCGACCTCGGCGAGCGCCGTCAGGGCCCGTCGCCGCCGCTCCGCCCGGTCGAGGCCGAGCCGCTTCAGGGCGAACTCGACGTTGCCGCGGGCGCTCAGCCACGGGAAGAGCGCGTAGTGCTGGAAGACCACGCCCCGGTCGGGGCCCGGTTCGGTGACGGTCCGCCCGCCGACCGTGATCCGGCCGCCCGCCGGCCGTACGAACCCCGCGACCGCATTGAGAACGGTCGACTTCCCGCAGCCGCTCGGCCCGAGCAGCGCGGTGAACGACCCCGCCGCGAACGCGGCGTCCAGGTCCGCTACCGCGGGCGCGCCGCGCCGGTCGCCCCGGCTCCCGTACCCGACGGACACCCCTTCCAGGCGCACCTCGCGGCTCACGGCGCCTCCCAATGGACGACGCGGCGGCCCAGCGCGGCCAGCGCGAGGTCGACCAGGACCCCGACGAGCCCCAGCACCAGCAGCCCGGCGAACATCCGGTCCACCCGCAGGAACTGCCCGTCCACCTGGAGGCGGTACGCCAACCCGTCCTCCGCCCCGCCCAGTTCGGCCGCGACGAGCGCGAGCAGGGCCACCGAGGCCCCGTACCGGAGCGCGGCCAGCAGGGCGGGGGCGGCCGCGGGGAGCAGCACCTCCGTGAACCTGCGGTGCAGCGGGGCTCCGAGCGAGCGGGCCGCGCGCAGGTGGCTCACCGGGACCCGCGCGACCCCGTCGTGCACGTACAGCCAGACCGCGAGCAGGACGGCGTACGCGATGAGCAGCCGTTTCGCGGTCTCGCCTATGCCGAACCAGGCGGTGGCCAGGGGCACCAGCGCGATCGCGGGGATGGGCCGGAGGAAGGAGACGAGCGGGGTCACGGCCGCGGACAGGCGCGGCACGTACCCGGTCGCGAAGCCCAGCGCGCTGCCGGCGGCGGCACCGAGGGCGAACCCCTGCCCGGCCCGGCCGAGGCTGGCGGCCAGGTCGGCGGCGAGCGTGCCGTCGGCGGCGGCGCCGGCCAGTGCGTGCAGGGTGGCACCCGGGCCGGGCAGCAGGCCGGGGGCGACGGCTCCGGAGGAGGCGAGGCCGGCCCAGAGGGCGAGGGCCGCCGCAGCGGTGCCGAGCGGCGGCAGCAGGCGCCGGAGCCCCGCCGGGCCGGGGGCGGGGGCGCGGTCGGCGCCGCGGTGATCGGGGTCAGACACGGGGCATCTCCTTGGGCCTGCGGCGTTCCGCGAGGCGTCTATAAGTGAGGTCAATAATTGACCACGCTTATTGCAGAGATGTTGCAGCCGTGCGAAACCCGTCCGGGGCCCCTCAGGCGGTCCGACCGGTGGGGTACGTTCGGCTGCGTGTCACGATCCGAACCCACGCCCGAGGCCCTCGCGGTCGGCCGGGTGATCCGCGCCCGCCGTAAGGAACGCGGCGTCCCCATGGCGGAGCTCGCGGCCCGCTCGGGCCTGTCGCAGCCGTTCCTCAGCCAGTTGGAGCGCGGGCTCACCACGCCCAGCCTGAGTTCGATCTACCGGATCGCGGAAGCCCTCGACGTGGCTCCCGGAGCGTTCCTCCGACCCCCCGGCCGTCCCGGCACGGTCAGCCACGAGAGCGATCCCCAGGTGATCCGGGTCAGCGAGGTGGCGGGACAGGTGGCGCGGGTGCTCATCCCGGGCGGCAGCAGCGGCCTGATGGAGGCCTACGAGCACCACTTCGAGCCCGGCCAGGGCGAACGAGGCTGGTTCCGACACCCCGGCGAGGACTTCCTCTACGTCCTGGAGGGCGAGATCGTCCTGGAGTTGGAGGGCGAGGAGCCGCTGACCCTGCGGGCCGGGCAGAGCGCCCACCACCGCGGCGACGTCCCGCACCGCTGCCGCCTCGCCACGGCGACCGCGGCCCGGACGCTCCTGGTCATCGCGTCCTCCTGACGGCCCCCGTCCCCACCGGGCCGCGGAGGAGCTCACGGTCGGGCGGTGGGCCCCCGGTGCCGGTCGGCGGCCGGCGCCGCCCGGGCGCGCAGCCAGGCGTGCGCCGCCTCCGCGTCGAACGACGCCTGTCCGCCCGCGAACAGCAGGTCGGCGGCCGCGAACGCCGGGTCGGCCGCCGCCCCGTACGGCACCGCCAGGCAGGCCATCCCGGCCGCGTGCGCCGCACGTACGCCGGGTGCGGAGTCCTCCACCACCACGCAGTCCGCCGCTGTGGCCCCGAGCCGTCGCGCCGCCTCCAGGAACACGTCCGGTGCCGGCTTGCCGTGCGGCACCTCCTCGGCCGACACCGTCACCGGCAGCAGCCTCGCCAGCCCCGTCCCGGCCAGCACGGCGTCGATGGCCTCCCGCGACGACCCCGATGCCACCGCCATCGGCACGCCGTCCGCGTGCAGCCGCTCCACGAGCCCGCGCATCTCCGCGTAGACCTCGGTCGAGCGGCCGGCGAGCTCCAGGTAAGCGGCGTTCTGCTCGTCCAGCAGCGTCGCCACCGGCGCCTCGATCCCGTACCGCTCCCGCAGGACCGCCAGCGTCTCCCGCGTGCCGACCCCGATGAAGGCCGCGTGCTGCTCCCAGGTGAAGTCGGGGACCCCGTGCCGCGCCAGGGTCCGGCAGCCGGACTCGTAGTAGTTCGGCTCGCTGTCCACGAGGGTGCCGTCGAGATCGAATATGACGGATAGCATCCGCAGCACCCGTTCTGCCGGTTCTGTTCCTGTCCCCCCAAGGATGTCAGGGTCTGCGGCTCCATCCGGCCCGCGGCCCGTACGGTGGTGCCGTACCCGCACCCGTGCCCGTACCCGGGCCGGCCGGCCGGACGTCAGGGCGTCCGGGCGGCCCTGCCCACGGACTCGACCAGCGGCAGCAGCCGGTGCGCCACCCGCTCCCGCAGTGCCACCTCCGTGCGCGTGCGCACCACGCCCGGCATCCGGATCAGCCGCTGGATGACGTCCTCCAGGTGCGCGTTGTCCCGGGCCGCCACCCTGGTGAGCAGGTCGCCGCCGCCCGTGATGGAGTGCGCCTCGATGATCTCCGGTACGGCCGCCAGCGCGTCCCCCACCTCGTCCAGGTGGCCCTGCGTCACCTCGACGTGCACGAACGCCAGCACCGGGTGCCCCAGTGCCGCCGGGGACAGCACCGGACCGGTGCCCGTGATCACCCCCGTCCGCTCCAACCGGTCCAGCCGTGCCTGGAGCGTCCCCCGGGCGATCCCGAGGATGCGGGCGTACTCGCGCACGCTGGTGCGCGGCTGCTCGATCAGCAGGCGCAGGATGCGCGTGTCGAGTTCGTCCACCGCCATGGTCCACCGGCCTCTACTGGAGCGAATGGTGCACCCCAAACGATACCGATGGCCCAGGCGTCGGGCCTGAAACATCCCTTCCGGCCTAAAAGCACCCCTCGCGCCCTCTGCTCCCCGGCCGTCGCCGGACCTTGCCGCAACCTTGGCCCCCGCTTTGCCGACCGAGGACCGGCCCGGAGCTACGGTCCCGGCCATGCCCCCACACCCCCGCGCCACCCCGCTGCCGGTGCTGCCGTACCGCAAGCCCACCCGAGGCCGTGACTTCTGGGTCCTCGACGACGTCCTCCCCGACCCGGACGCCGTCCGCGCCCGCATCCTCCAGCGCGACGACTGGACCGAGGGCTACCCGCACAAGCCGGAGGCCTGGCCGGGCCTGCGCACCATGCCCGGCCTCGAACCCGACGAGCTCGCCCACGTCGAACGGCTGGTCCGCCGGGCCACCGGCGCGGCGGAGATCTGGCCCGAACGCCCCGCCGGCGGCGGCACCTTCAACCACAACTGCGTCCAGGTCGTCGGCGCCGGCGAGTGCGAGTCCCGTCCGCACACCGACTCCCGCACCCTGTGCCGCTACGCCGCGGTCCTCTACCTCAACCCGACCGTGCCCAAGCAGTGCGGCACCAGCTTCTACCGCCAGTCCCTGCCCGGCGGCCGACTCGGCGGCAACCAGGTGCTGGCCCCGCACAACACCCTCGTCGACGCCCTCGGCACCCGCTTCGTCGCCCCGGACTCCTTCGTCGAGGACGTGGTGGTCCCGCACCGCTACAACCGGCTGCTGCTGTACTCGGCCAACCTGATCCACAGCGCCACGGGCTACTGGGGTGAGACGCTCGCGGACAAGCGCATGACCGCCGTGTTCTTCTGGATGGCCTGACGGCCTGACGGCCTGAGAGAAGAAGACCGGTCCCGGCGCCCCCCGTGGGTGCCGGAACCGGTCGGTCCCGCGCGGCGGCCGTACCGGCCGCCGGTGGTGGCTCAGCCCTTGATCGCCACGATCTTCTTCGTCCGCAGGTCGGCCTGGACGTGCACCTTCGAGGTGCTGCTGCCGCTGCGGTTCCAGGTCAGGGTGATCGTCGCGTTGGCCTTGCCCATGCCGTTGCCGTCCGAGGTCACCTTCCACTTCAGCGGCACGTTCTGGGCGCGCAGCACGCCGTCGGCGTGGTTGTGGTCCTCCCACGTCTTCAGGCTGCGCTGCAGGGACTTCGAGAGGTAGAAGGAGCGCAGCTGGTTCGCGAGGCGGCCGTTGTCGCTGTGGTCGTACACCGCGTCGATGTAGGCACCGTAGAAGTCCGCGATGCGGTTGAAAGCGCCCTCGGGGCTGCCGGACACCGAAGGGGCGGCGGCCGCGGCGGCGACCGGTGCGGCCGCCACCGGCTCGGCCAGGGTGGTCGTCGTGGCCTGACGGGGACCGTCGGCCTGCGAGGTCGCCACGAGCGCGAGCGTCAGGGCGGCGGCAGCGGCGGTGGCCGTGGCGGCGGTGCGGGTGGTGAGGAGCTTGGGCATCTGCGGTAGGAACCTTCCCCGTTCGGTCGTGCGGTGGCAGACGGTCACTGCCACTGCACTCACCGACGGGCTCCGGTGCCCGTCCGGTTCCCCACCCGACCGGAGATTTCCAGCCAATCGTGAAAGGTCACCTAGGCGTCGGTGTCCCTGGGCCGACGGCCGAACTGCTCGTCCAGGACGGACAGCCGGCGCCAGTACTCGTCCTCGTCGATCTCGCCGGAGGCGAAGCGGCGGCCCAGCATCGCGATGGGGGAGTGCTCCCCGTGCGCCGCCCGGGCCTGCCACGGCCCGCCCCGCCGGCCGCGCCACACGGTGCGGCGCAGGACGGTGAGGGTGCCGATGACGACGGCCGCCCAGATCAGCGGGAAGAACAGGATCCACGGGCCGGGCCCGGCGTAGGCCAGCGTGTTCATGAGGGTCATCTCCTCGGGGAGTCGGTGGTCTCTGTGGCTCCCTTCGAGAGTCGCGCCCGCGGCGCCCCGGGTCGTCGTACGGCCGGCGGCACCCGGGGTACCACCGGGGGAGTACGCCCGGCCGCGAGGAGCGCCCAGGTCAGTCCAGCCAGCCCGGCCGCACCAGCCCCGACTCGTAGGCCAGGACCACCAACTGCGCCCGGTCCCGGGCGCCGAGCTTGACCATCGCCCGGCTGACGTGGGTCTTCGCGGTGAGGGGGCTGACGACCAGACGCCGGGCGATCTCCTCGTTCGACAGCCCCAGGCCCACGAGCGCCATGACCTCCCGCTCCCGCTCGGTCAGCCGGTCCAGCTCCGCCGCCGGTCCCGGCTCGCGGGACCGGGCCGCGAACTCGGCGATCAGGCGCCGCGTCACGCCTGGGGAGAGCAGCGCGTCCCCCCGGTGCACGGCCCGCACCGCGCGCAGCAGCTCGGCCGGCTCGGTGTCCTTGACGAGGAATCCGGAGGCTCCGGCGCGCAGCGCGTCGAAGACGTACTCGTCCAGCTCGAAGGTGGTCAGCACCACCACGCGGACCGACGCGAGCGCCGGGTCCGAGGTGATCCGCCGGGTCGCGCCCAGGCCGTCGAGCACCGGCATCCGCACGTCCATCAGGACGATGTCGGGCCGCAGCTCCCCGGCCAGCCGCACCGCCTCCGCCCCGTCCCCGGCCTCGCCCGCGACCTCGATGTCGTCCTGGGCGTCCAGCAGCGCCCGGAACCCGGCCCGGACCAGCAGCTGGTCGTCGGCGAGCAGTACCCGGATCACGCCCCGTCCCTCCTCGTGTCCTGCGGGAGCGGCAGCACCGCCCGCACGGCGAATCCGCCCGTGGGCCGCGGACCGGCCTCGATCGTGCCGCCCAGGGCCGCCGCCCGCTCCCGCATCCCGGTCAGCCCGGTGCCGCTGCCGCCGGCGTCCCCACCGGTCGCCGGGCCGTCGTCGGCCACGGTCAGCTCCAGCGCGTCGCGCGTGCGCACGACGCGCACACGCGCCGTGCGGGCGGCGGAGTGGCGCACGACGTTGGTCAGCGCCTCCTGGACGATCCGGAAGGCGGCGAGATCCGCCCCCGGCGGCAGTGCCCCGCCCTGTGCCCCGGTCCGCTCGACCTCGACGGTGAGGCCGGCCGCCGCGGCCTGCTCGACCAGCTCCGGCAGCCGGTCCAGGCCCGGTGCGGGCGCCCGGGGGGCCGCTCCCGGGGTGCGCAGGGCGTCCAGCACCTGGCGCACCTCGCCGAGGGCCTCCTTGCTGGCGGCCTTGATCGTGGTCAGTGCCGTACGGGCCTGCTCCGGGTCCGCGTCGAGCAGCGCCAGCCCGACGCCGGCCTGGACGTTGATCACGGAGATGCTGTGCGCGAGGACGTCGTGCAGCTCGCGGGCGATCCGCAGCCGCTCCCGGTCCGCCCGGCGCCGGGCTGCCGCGGCCCGCTCGGTCCGCTCCCGGGCCCGCCGCTCCCGTCGTACGCGCACCAGCTCGGCCGCGGCGAACAGCGCGACCACCCACGCGACCGTCCCGAACTCCCCGGTCCAGGGGCGGGGGCCGTCCCCGGCGGGCGGCAGCCGGCGGTACAGCCAGTGCGCGATCGCCAGGTGCCCCGCCCAGAGCAGGCCGACCGCGGTCCAGGCGGCGTACCGGTGGCCCGCGGCCACGGCGCTGAGGGCCGCGACCGCGACGGCGACGAAGACCGGGCCGTACGGGTAGCCCAGCGCGAGGTACGCCAGCGTCACGGCGCACACCGCGAAGACGACCGCGACGGGGCGCCGGTTCCGCCACAGCAGCAGCGCCGGCCCGAGGGCCAGCAGCACGCGCGCGGCGGCGTCGAGGGGGCGGGCGTCGGGCTGGACGTGTGCGGCCCAGGTCGACCCCAGTTCGGCCGCCACGGCCACCACCACGGCCGTCCGGACGTCCGCCCCCGCCGCCCCGGGTGCCCCGCCCCGCCGTCCCCGCCGACGCCGGCCGTCCGTCCCGTCGTGCTCCGCGCCGTTCGGCCGCTGGTCCTCCATGCGGCCACGCTAGACCGGGCCCGCGGGTCCGGTCGTCACCCGAGCGACGTGATCACCCCTACTCCCGCGGGAGTACGGGGACGCGCCGGGCGCGGGGGAGCGCGGGCGGGGGGCGTTCGGAACGGGGCTGCGGATACCGTGCAAAAGGGCCGGTACGTACGCCGGGGCGGCCGTTGGCTCCTGCATGGCTCAGTTGGGCGCCATCCCGGTGGGCCATTGGTACCGGTCGGCCCGGTCGAGTTGAGCCACCACCCCTTTAGGTGTTTATCCTTGGCCTATCCATGCATCAGGCGGCGCCGCAGCGCCGGACGGCAACGGCGCCTCCGGACCGCGGCGCTTTCGTCGTGCCTCCGCGCCCCCACCACCCCCGGGCGGCCGGCCGCGCGGCGACCAGCACGACGAGGGGGCGGCCGACCGCCGTGAAGAGGATGTTCGTGGCACCCGATCCGGGACACCTGAGACTGCGCACCGCGGCCCGCGCGGTGCTCGGCGTCGGCCTCGCCGTGGCCGTCGCCGAACTGGCCGGCCTCTCCCTCACCGCCTCCATCACCGGAGGCCTGGCGGCCCTGCTCGCCCTCTTCACCGTCGCCGACGCCTCCGTCCGCGCCCAGGCGCGCACCACGGCACTGCTCCCGGTCGCCGGATTCCCCGTGCTGGCCCTGGCCACCGCGCTGCACGGGGTGCCGCTCGCCCGCGACGCGGCCTTCGTCGCCGTCGTCTTCGGCGGGGTGTACGCCCGCCGCTGGGGCCCGCGCGGACACGCGCTCGGGATCTTCGCGTTCATGAACTTCTTCGTCACCCAGTTCCTGCACGCCCTCCCCGGCCAGCTGCCCGAGCTCTATGCGGCCGTCGGCCTCGCCCTCGCCTCGGCCGCCCTGGTCCGCTTCGCGCTGTGGCCCCTCGAACGCCGCACCCCGCCCGCCCCGGTCCCGGCCCCGCTGCCCGGCCGGGGCCTGGCCCGCCCCACCACCCGGCAGGCGGTGCAGGCCACCGTCGCCTGCGCGCTCGCCCTCGGCGTGGGACAGGTGCTCTCCCAGGACCGCTGGTACTGGGCCGTCGGCACCGCCTGGTGGGTCTTCGTCAACACCACCTCGCGCGGCGAGACCCTGGTACGCGGCTTCCGCCGGGTGCTCGGCACCGTGATCGGCATCGCGATCGGCCTGCTCGTGGCCATCCCGCTGCACGGCGCCCCCGCCCCGACCGCCGTCCTGGTCGCCCTGTGCGTCTTCGGGATCTTCTACACCGCACCCGTCTCGTACTCGTGGATGATGCTCGCGGTGACGGTGATGGCAGGACTGCTCTACGGCCTGCTCGGCGTCCTCCACCCGGGCCTGCTGGTGCTGCGCCTGGAGCAGACCGCCGTCGGCGCGGGCGCCGCCTGCCTCGCCGTGGTGCTGCTCCTCCCCGTCACCACCCACACCACCAACCAGCTCTGGATCGAACGCGCCCTGCGCAGCGTGCACGCCGCCACCGCCGAGGCGATCGCCCGGCTCGCCGGCGACGCGACCGCCGACCCCGCCCCGCACGCCGCGGAGCTGGAACTGCTGCTGGGCCGGGTGCGGATGGCCCTGGCGCCGCTGGTCCACCCGCTGAGCCCGTTCCGGGGCCGCAAGGCCCGGGCCCGGCAGGTCATCGCCCTGCTCGACGAGTGCGCCCGGGAGGTGCGCGGGCTGGCGGCGGTGGCCGCCGACCCCGAGGCCGGGCACGACGAGCGGCTGGCCGCCGCGTGCTGGCGGGTCGAGGGCGCGGTCGAGGCCCTGACCGCCCGGGAGAACGCCGCCCACGAGGCCCGCGGCCGCGCCGCCCGGGCCACCGCCGCGCCGAAGGCCCCGGCGACCGCGACCGTCCCGGCCGCCCGCACCGCCCCCGACGCCGTGCCGGCAGCCGTCCCGGCCGCCCGCACCGCCGCAGACGCGGGCCCGGAAGTCGTTCCGGCAGCCGTCCCGACCCCGCGGGCCGCAGCCGCCCCCACCACCCCGCCCGGCGTCCCCGCCCTCGCCCACCTGCACGGCCTGGAGCGCCTGCTCACCGAGCTCGACGCCCCGCTACGGGTCACTCCCACCCGGCTGCTGACCCCGCGCTGACGCGCCGATCCGCACCCGACCCGGGCCGCCGTGCACGACGTACGGCGGCCCGGTGCCGTAACGGGACGCGGACCCTCACCCCGGCGAGCCCTCCGCCCCGGTGAGGTGGCGCCACAGGAAGGTGTGGGTCAGGGCCTCGTTCCACGCCGTCTGCTCGTGGTCGGTCGCCCCGCCGTGCCCACCGCCCAGGTGCTCGTGGAACAGCACCCGGTGGCCCAGCTCGCGCAGGCGGGCGGCCATCTTCCGCGCGTGCCCCGGGTGCACCCGGTCGTCCCGCGTCGAGGTGAGCAGCAGCAGCGGCGGGTACGCCGCCTCCGCCACCGCGTTGTGGTAGGGCGACAGCTCCGCCAGGTGCGGCCGGTCCGCCGGATCGTCGGGGTCCCCGTACTCGGCCGTCCACGAGGCCCCGGCCAGCAGCCTGTGGAAGCGCAGCATGTCCAGCAGCGGCACGGAGGCCACCACGGCCCCGAACAGCTCCGGGTGCCGCACCAGCATCGCGCCCATCAGCAGCCCGCCGTTGCTGCCGCCCTCGATGCCGAGGCGGTCCGCCGTCGTGACGCCCCGCTCCACCAGGTCCCGGGCCACGGCCGCGAAGTCCTCGAAGGCCCGCGGCCGGTTCGCGCCGAGCGCCGCCCGGTGCCAGGCCGGGCCGTACTCGCGACCGCCCCGGATGTTGGCCACCACGTACGTGCCGCCGCGGGCCAGCCACGCCCGCCCGGTCACCGCGCTGTAGTACGGCAGCTGCGAGACCTCGAAGCCGCCGTATCCGTACAGCAGGGTGGGCGCGGGGCCGCTGCCCTCGGGCCCGACCACGAAGTACGGCACCCGCGTGCCGTCGGCCGAGACCGCGAAGTGCTGCCGTACGGACAGCCCGGAGGCGTCGAAGAGCTCGGGCGCCCGCTTCAGCTCCTCGACGACCGCCGTGCCGTCCGGTCCGAGCTCGCCCCGCACCAGCGTCGCCGGCTGCAGGAAGCCCGTCACGGTCAGGAAGTACTCGTCGCCCTCGTACGGGTCGGTGTCCGTGACGGAGGCGGTGACCAGCGGCGGCAGCTGTGCCATCGGCCGGCGGGACCAGCCGTCCGGGCCCGGGGTGAGGACCTCCAGCCGGCTGGAGACGTCGGCCAGGGACCGCACGATCACGTGGTTGCGGGTCCAGCTGTGCCCGGCCAGCGCCGTGCTCGCGTCGGGCGTGAACAGCACCTCCGCCGCCCGCCCGCCGGCCAGGAAGTCCTCGAAACCGAAGACGAGCAGGCTGCCCGCCGGGTGGCCCAGCCAGGGCGACTTCGGCACCACGACGAGCCACTCGCGGTGCGCGTAGGCCGCCGCGTCCTCGGGCACCTCGATCAGGCGCGGCCCGTCCGCGGTGAGAAGGAACAGCTCACTGCGCCAGAAGTCGACGGAGCGCACCACGAAGTCCCGCTCGAAGCCGGGCGTGTCGTCCCGCCAGCCGGTCACCGACAGGTCCGCGGGCGCCACCTCGTGGACGAGCTCCGCCGCCGCGAGCGGGGTGCCGCGCCGCCAGCGGCGCACCTGGCGCGGGTAGCCGGACTCGGTCAGCGTCCCGGGGCCCAGGTCGGTGCCGACGTACACCGTGTCCGCGTCGATCCAGTCGATCCGGGTCTTGGCCTCGGGCACCTCGAAGCCGCCCGCCACGAACCGCTTCGTCGCCAGGTCGAACTCGCGCACCACGCAGGCGTCCGCCCCGTCCCGGGAGAGCAGCACGAGCGCCTGCCGGTACTCCGGGTACAGCACCCGGGCGCCGGCCCACACCCACTTCTCGCCCTCCGCCGCGGCCAGCGCGTCGACGTCGAGGAGCACCTCCCACTCGGGTTCGTCCTTGCGGTACTCGTCCAGGCCGGTGCGCCGCCACACCCCGCGGAGGTGGTCGGCGTCCTGCCAGAAGTTGTACAGGTGGCCGCCGCGCCGGGTGACGTACGGAATCCGGCCGGTGTCGTCGAGGACGTCCCGCACCTCCTCCCGCAGCGCCCCGAACACAGGATCGCCGGTCAGGGCCGCGACCGTCTCCGAGTTGCGGTCCCGTACCCATTCCAGGGCGGCCTCGCCCCGTACCTCTTCCAGCCACAGCCAGGCGTCAGCGTCATCAGCGGTATCCGTCACCCCGCTATTCTCGGGCCTCGCCGGGCCGCGCGTCCCGGCCTGCCGCCACGGAGCTCGCCATGGCGTCCGTACCGGAGCCGGCCGTCCGCGCTCGCGTCAGCCCGGCGTCCGGTGGGGAACCCGCCAGGGTACGCGCCGCAGGGCTCCGAGGAGGCCCGTGGGCGTGGACACCACCTGTGCGCGTGAATCCGCGTGACCCACGGCCCGGCCTTGACCTGCGGCATGTACAACGGGTGCTTGTTCACAGCACATTCATCCGGCACGTACAGGGTGGATCTGGCCGGACAGGGGGTAACCGCCCGGAATGGAAACAGTGCAGCTGCACTCGACGGTCGCTCAGATGTGGGCAGCGGCCGAGGAGTTCATCCGGCTCCACCACCGGGAGAACCCGGAGGAGGGGAGCCCCTTCAAGCGTCTCGCCGTCGTCCGCGACGAGATCGAGACCACCGGCACCTACCGGCACACGGCGCGGGAGCTGGAGCACGGCGCCCGCGTCGCCTGGCGCAACGCCAACCGCTGCATAGGGCGCCTCTACTGGAACTCGCTGCGCGTGCGTGACCGCCGGGACCTCACCGGCGCGGACGACATAGCCGCCGAGTGCGTCGAGCACCTGCGCGAGGCCGGCAACGGCGGCCGCATCCGGCCCACCATCACCGTCTTCGCCCCGGACACGCCCGACCGGCCCGGCCCGGTCATCTGGAACGAGCAGCTCATCCGGTACGCCGGCTACGGCTCCGAGGGCGGGATGCCCCAGGGGGACCCGCGCAACGCGGCCTTCACGGAGGCCGTGGGCCGGCTCGGCTGGCCGGGCGGCCCCGGCACCCCCTTCGACGTCCTGCCGCTGGTGGTGCAGGGCTGCGACGACAAGCCCCGCTGGTTCGAACTCCCCGCGGACGCGGTCCTCGAAGTGCCCATCGAGCACCCGGAGGACGAGAGCTGGGCCGACTGGGGGCTGCGCTGGCACGCCGTTCCCGCCATCTCCAACATGACGCTGGAGATCGGCGGCGTCCGCTACCCGGCGGCGCCCTTCAACGGCTGGTACATGGGTACCGAGATCGGCGCCCGCAACCTCGGCGACACCGACCGGTACAACCTGCTGCCGGCCGTGGCCCGCAGGCTCGGGCTCGACACCTCCAGCGACCGGTCGCTGTGGAAGGACCGCGCGCTCGTGGAGCTCAACCGGGCCGTGCTGCACTCCTTCGACCAGGTCGGGGCCACCATCACCGACCACCACACCGAGTCCCAGCGGTTCCTCGCGCACATCGACCGCGAGGAGCGGCACGGCCGCGAGGTGGGTGCCGACTGGTCGTGGATCGTGCCGCCGCTGTCCGGCTCGGCCACGCCGGTCTTCCACCGCACGTACGACGACACGGAGCGCACCCCCGCGTACGTGCACGACCCGGCGGCCCGCGACCGCGCCCAGGGCATCGGGCTGGTCCAGGACGACGTGGTGCACGACGGTGCCGTGGAGGACGACGTCCTCGCGCGGGCCGACGTCGCCGCGCGGGCCGACGACCTGCTCCTGGCCCGCTGCCCGGTCCAGGGCCACGGCCACGGACTGCTGTAGCGCCCCTCTTGGTCTAGACCTGCTACGGTCGGCGGGTGCGCGCATACATCGGATCGTTCACCTCGGCCGGCGGCCGCGGCATCACCACCGCGGCCGTCGACCCCGCGACCGGAAAGCTCACCCCGCTGGCGACCACGGCCCCCGTCCCCGACCCGTCCTTCCTCGCGCTCGACCCCGACGGCGCGGTGCTGTACGCGGTGAGCGAGACCGGGGCGGGTGCCGTAGCCGCCTTCGGGCTCGGCCCCGACGGGCCGAGCCCGCTCGGCGATCCGTGCCCGGTGGGCGGCTCGGGCCCCACGCACCTGTGCGTGACGGGGGAGTGGCTGGCCACGGCCCACTACACGTCGGGCGGCGTCAGCACGCTGCGCCGGGCGGCCGACGGCCGGCCCACCGGGCCGGCGAGCGTCCTCGCGCACGAGGGCTCGGGCCCCGACCCGGAGCGGCAACGCGCCCCGCACGCCCACCAGGTCGTCCCCGCCCCCGACGGCCGGTGGCTGCTCAGCGTGGACCTCGGCACCGACTCGGTGCGCGTGTGCGCGCTCGACCCGGGGACGGGCGCACCGCGGCTGCACGCGGAGGCCCGGTTGCGGCCCGGCAGCGGGCCCCGCCACCTGGCCTTCCATCCTGAGGGCCGGTACGCGTACGTGGTCAACGAGCTCGCGCCCACCCTCAGCGTGTGCCGCTGGGACGCGGCCGCCGGCACGCTGACCCTCCTCGACGAGGTGCCGGTGGCCCCCGAGGAGGCGTCGGAGTACGTACGCGGCTACCCCTCCGCGGTGGTCGCCTCGCCCGACGGGCGGTTCGTCTGGACGGCCGTCCGCGGCCACGACACGATCGGCGTCCTCGCACTGGCCGACGGAGGCGCGGCGGCGGTGCTCACCGCGAGCGTCGACTGCGGCGGCGTCTGGCCCCGCGACCTGGCCCTGGATCCGACGGGCCGTCGCCTGTACGCGGCCAACGAGCGCTCGGGGGACGTCACTTGGTTCGACCTGGACGAGGACACCGGCGTGCCCGTGGAGGCCGGCCGCATCGCGGTCCCGGCGGCCACCTGCGTGGTCTTCGGCTGAGGCCGGGCGCCCCCTGCCGGCGCCGGCGACGCCACCGGGCGCCGGGTGGGCTGACGACTGGCCGACCGGCGGACGGGTTGGCCGGCGGCCGGGTCGGCCGGCGGACAGGTCGACCGGCTGCCGGCTGACCGTCCCGGCGTGGGCGGATCGGGTTCGGGGCGCCGTTCCGGGGCGCGGCGTACGGGGGGCGCGGCGACCCGGACGCGCGAGGGCCCGCCGTCCCCGGACCGGGGGCGGCGGGCCCTGCTGCGGACGAACGGGAAGGTCAGCGCACCGGGGCGCCCTGCGCCGGCTGCGGGATGCCCAGCGCGGCCGCGTACTGGGCCACGGCGAGCTTGCCCAGCGCCGGGTACGCGCCCAGCGGCTCGGCGGTGGCGCAGTCGGCCTCCTTGCAGGCCGTGTCCAGCAGCCCCTCGGCGGCCTCCGGCCCGATCAGGTACGGGGCAAGCGCCAGGTTGAGCGAGCCGGAGCCGCGCAGCTGGTCGGCGACCGCGGCCACCGATCCCTCCTGGTCGAGCGCGGCGGCGATCACGGGCACCGCGAGGCGGGCGGCCAGCAGCATGCCGGTGATGCCGGCGGCCTGCACGGCCTCCTCGCCGCCCACCGTGCCGAGGATGATGCCGTCGGCGGCGGTCGCGACGGTGAACAGCCGCGCGCGGTCCGCGCGGGCCAGGCCCGCCTCGGACAGCCGCACGTGCAGGCCCTCGGCGAGCAGCGGGTGCGGGCCGAGCACGTCGGCCAGCTCCACGGCGGCGGAGCTGTCCATGAGCGCCTGCTTGATCCGGCGCAGCAGCGCGCCGTCGGGGCCCGCCAGCAGCGGCACGACCACGGCGGCCGGACCCTCCGACGGGGCCACCTCCTGGCCGGCGGCGCGGGCGAACTCGGCACGGGCCGCGCGCTCGGCCGCGATGGCGGTCAGCAGGGCCGTCAGCGTCGGGAACTCGGTGCCCTCGGTGTCCTCGCCGTCCAGGTAGCCGATCCGGGCGTCGAGGCCCGGCAGCTCGGAGCGGGCGATGCTCAGGGTCTCCTCCGCCAGCTGGCGCGTGGCGACCGAGGGGGTGCCGGGCACCGCGAGCACCAGTGCGGGTGCACCCTCGGGGGCCACCGCCGGCTCGGGGCGGCGGTGCCGCCCGGTCTGGCGGGGACGCGGCATTCGTACAGGCAGGCCAGCGGGCCCAGTGGGGGAGCTCATGGCGCCGCATGCTACTGGTTTTCCGGGACCGGCTGTTCGGGCAGGGCCCGGTCGGGCGGCATCTGTCCGCATTTATCCGATGAAGATTCGATACCGTCAACTCACGCTCGGCGCACACCACTCCACGGTGCGTGTCCGCCCGGCGGGTTCCGGTCCTGCGGTGGCCGAGACCCGTCGGGCCGGCCGGAGCGGGTTCGGAAGCAAGGTCATTGCGCCAGTAGAGTGACCGTCGTGGCAGCTCAACCCCTGAACGAACTGGTCGAGCCCGGCTGGGCGCAGGCGCTCGCCCCGGTGGCCGGGCGCATCGCGGCGATGGGCGACTTCCTGCGTACGGAGATCGCCGCGGGCCGCAGCTACCTGCCGGCCGGGCGGCACATCCTGCGGGCCTTCCAGCAGCCCTTCGCCGACGTGCGCGTCCTCATCGTCGGCCAGGACCCGTACCCCACCCCGGGCATGGCCGTCGGGCACAGCTTCGCCGTGTCGCCCGACGTGCGGCAGCTGCCCGGGAGCCTGGAGAACATCTTCCGCGAGCTCGGCCAGGACCTCGGTCTGCCCCGCCCCGCCAACGGCGACCTGACCCCCTGGACCCGGCAGGGCGTGCTGCTGCTCAACAGGGCGCTGACCACCGCCCCGCGCAAGCCCGGCGCGCACCGCGGAAAGGGCTGGGAGGAGGTCACCGAGCAGGCGATCCGCGCCCTCGCGGCCCGGGGCACGCCGCTCGTGTCGGTGCTGTGGGGGCGCGACGCCCGCAACCTCCGCCCGTTCCTCGGGGACTACCCGGCCATCGAGTCCGCGCACCCGTCGCCCATGTCCGCCGACCGCGGCTTCTTCGGCTCGCGCCCCTTCAGCCGCGTGAACGACCTGCTCGCCCGCCAGGGGGCCGAGCCGGTCGACTGGCGACTGCCCTAGCCGGCCGCCGGCGGGGCGCGGGTCAGGTCAGGACGGCCGCCCGCACGCACAGCACGTCCGGCAGGTGGGACAGCAACGGGTGCCAGCTGTCCCCGTCGTCGGCGGAGGCGTACACCTCCCCGTTGCGGTTCCCGAAGTAGATGCCCGCCGGGTCCGCGTCGTCGGTGCACAGCGCGTCCCGCAGCACCGTGCCGTAGTGCGCCGACTCCGGCAGGCCCGCCGTGAGCGGCTCCCAGCTCGCCCCGGCGTCCCCGGTACGGAAGACCCGGCAGCGGCGCCCCGCCGGCACCCGGTCGGAGTCCGCGTTGAGCGGGAACACGTACGCCGTGTCGGCGCGGTGCGGGTGGGCGGCGACCGGGAAGCCGAAGTCCGAGGGCAGCCCCGCCCCGATCGCGGTCCAACTGCCACCGGCGTCGTCGCTGCGGAAGACGCCCCAGTGGTTCTGCAGGTACAGCCTGTCGAGGTCCACGGCGTCCTGGGCGATCTTGTGCACGCACTGCCCGAACTCGGGGTTCGGGTCCGGCAGGAACACCGCCGAGACCCCCTTGTTGGACGGGTCCCAGTGGGCCCCGCCGTCCGTGGAGCGGAACACGCCCGCCGTGGAGACCGCCACCGTCAGGGCGTTCGCGTCGCGCGGGTCCGTCACGATCGTGTGCAGGCCCTCACCGCCGCCGCCCGGCACCCACTTGTCCCGCGTCGGATGCTCCCACAGGGCTCTGACCAGCTCGAACGTTTCGCCGCGGTCCTCCGAGCGGAACAGCGCGGCCGGCTCCGTGCCGGCGTATACGACCTCCGGCGCGGCCGACCCGGCCGGGTGCAGCTGCCAGACCCGCTCCAACGAGGCTCCGGTGTCCTTCGGGAACGCCACCGCGGGCCGGGGCGGTTCGGTCCAGGTGGCGCCCAGGTCGTCCGAGCGGAACACCGAGGGCCCCCAGTGCGAGCTCACCGCGCCCACCAGCAGCCGCGGCACGGGCCCGCGCCGGTCCACGGCCACCGCGTACACGGACTCGGCGGGGAAGTGGGGGCCGTCGAACTCCCACGTCCCGGCCCGCCGTCGGCCGACGAACAGGCCCTTCCTCGTGCCCACGGTGAGCAGTACCTCGGTCATGGCCGGCACCTCCGACGTCGCGGCCGTCCCGGTCCGGACCCGTGCCGGACGCGGCCCTTTCGACCCACTGTGCACCCGCCCGCCCGCCGTGGCCCCCCGGCGCGACCGCTGCCCGCGCAAGATTCTCGTAACTGAACGCCAGATGACGATCGCGTTGAGTTGCTTGATCGGACCTGACGCAGCAGGCTTCACTTCTGGTCTTACTTCTTGACACGAGAGGGACAGCGTGCTCGCAGACCCCGCGCACCCGCCGGAACCCGTCGACCTCGCCGGCCCCGGCGATCCGATGGAACGCCTCTCCCCGCTGGACCTCGCGTTCTGGCGCATCGAGTCCGCCCGCCACCCCATGCACCTCGGCGCCCTCGCCCTCTTCACCGCCGACGGGCCCGGCGCCGCCGCCCGCGCCGCCCGGCTGCTGGCCGAGCGCAGTGCCCACGTCCCCGGCCTGCGCCGCCGCATCCAGGACGTCCTCCTCCCCGTGGGCGCCGCCGCCTGGACGTCCGATCCCGGGTTCGACCCCGCCGACCACGTCCGGTTGCTGCCCGGCCGCCACCCCGACCCGCACCGCACGGCCGGACCGCTCATGGCCCGCCCGCTCGACCGCGGGCGGCCGCCGTGGGAGGCCCACGTGATGGAGGGCGCCGACGAGGGGTCGTTCGCGGTCCTGTTCAAGTTCCACCACGCCCTCACCGACGGTCTCGGCGCCCTCGCCCTGGCCGCCAGGCTGTTCGACGGGGATGAGGCTGGGGCGTCGGGTGGTGGGGCGCCGGGTGGTGGTTCGTCGGCGGCCGCCCCGTCGGCTGTCGCTTCGGGGCGTGCCCGGTCGGGTTCGGGTTCGGGGGCGGGTTCGGCCTCGGGTTCGGGTGCGGGTTCGTTCGTCGGATGGCCCGTGCCTGATCTGCGGCGGCTTCCCGGCACGCTGCTCGCGCGCGTCCAGGACCGCGTCCAGGACCTCGGCCAGGCCCTGGAGATCGGCGCCGCCGTCGCGCGTTCCGGCCTGCCGATCGGCGTCCCCGACGGTCTGACCACTCCGCCCGGCGCCGCAGGCGAGCGCAGTACCGCGGGTGTCACCCTCTGCCTCGACGACGTCCACCGGGTCCGCAAGGCCGCCGGCGGCACCGTCAACGACGTGCTCATCGCCCTCGTCGCGGGTGCGCTGCGCCGCTGGCTGGCCGAGCGCGGTGACCGCGTCACCGGCCCCGGCCCGCGCGCCCTCGTCCCCGTCTCGCGGCGCCGCCCCAAAGGCAAGGGCGCCGGCGGCGCCGGGAACCGGCTCTCGGGCTACCTCGTCCGACTGCCGCTGGCCGAACCCGACCCGCTCGGGCGGCTCGGAGCGGTACGCGCCGACATGGACCGCAACAAGGAGGCCGGCCCGCACCGGGGCGCGGGCGCCGTCGCCCTGCTCGCCGACCACGTCCCCCCGCTCGGCCACCGCCTCGGCGGCCCGCTGGTCGCCCAGGCCGCCAGGCTGCTCTACGACGTCCTCGTCACCAGCGTCCCGCTGCCCGGCCTGACCTTCACGCTCGGCGGTGCCACCCTGCGCGAGGTCCACCCGCTCGCCCCGCTCGCCCAGGGCCAGGCCCTGGCCGTCGCCGTCTCCACGTACAAGGGCGCCGTCCACTACGGCCTGGTCGCCGACTCCGCGGCGGTCCCCGACCTCGACGACCTGGCCCGCGCGCTGCGCGAAGAGCTCGACGGGCTGCTGCGGGCGGCGGACGGGGCGGCGGTCGGGGTCGTGGGGCGGGCCTGAAGAAGTTCGGCACGGCTGCCGGGTCGGGATGGGGGTTTTGAGGGGCAGACGGGACCGGCCCGGCCGTACGGCCGGGCCGGGAAGCACCTCGTACGGGTCAGAGGATGCGCCAGGCGACGGCGTACGGCTGGGCGAACAGCGTGATCCGGTGGGCCCTGACGACGACCTCCACCTCGCCGGACGGGACGGCCTGCCAGTTGACCTGCTCGACGTTGTTGACGCGGTCGAAGCCCGGACTCGTCCCCATGTTGCCGTGCCGCTCCTGGCCACCGGCCCGGACGATCAGGTCGAGGTCGTTCTGGAGCGCATCGCCAGGGGGGTCCGTCCAGACGAGCGTGACCTTCAGGGTGTGGGCCGCCACCCCCTGCGGGACCGTGATCGTGAACGCCCGTTCCTCCCCTTGTTCCAGTGCGTTGGCCTCGACGAAGCCCGCGAGGCCGGCTTCGGTCGGCAGGACGACGGCGCGCTGGAGGTTGACGCGGCCGAAGCCGGAGTTGTTGTTGGGGGAGGCGCCCGCCTCGGACGGCGTGTACTGGCCGGGCAGTTCGTCGGCCCCGTTGATCAGCATGGCCTTGATGAGCGCGGCGGTGGGCTTGGGCGTGCCGTTCTTCACCAGCGTCTCGCGCAGTACCGCCACACACCCGGCGACCAGCGGGGTGGCCATGCTGGTGCCGCTGTCGAACATGTAGGCGGAGTCCGTGGAGGTGCCGAAGGTCCCGCTGTCATCGGCCAGGCGGGAGCGGGCCGAGAGGATCGCGGTCCCGGGGGCGACGACATCGGGCTTGATCCGGCCCTCCCGGCTGGGCCCGCGGCTGCTGAACGCGGCCATGCCCGCGGGGTTGTCCGCCATCCTGTCGTCGTGGATCGGCGGGGCGGGCCACCGCGCCGCTCCGCCGAGCAGCTGGCTGTACGTCTTGGGGATCTCGGGGCGGTTGCCCTCGCTCGCGCCCACGGTGATGACGTTCTTGGCCCCGGCCTGAGCGCTGACGGACCGCATGTTGATGCGGCCGTCCCCGTCCCGGTCTTCGCCGCTGTTGCCCGCGGCGAAGAGGATGACGAAGTCCTTGTTGTCCCAGACCATCTGGTCGGCCTCGCGGGCGGCCGGGTTGTACGGCAGCCCGGGCTGGACGGGGCCCCACGAGTTGGTGTGGATGCGCGCCCCGTCGTCGTTGAAGGGCGGCTCGAACAGGTCGAGGAGGTTGTCCGGGATGCCGGTGAGCTTGAAGTTCTCGTCCATCAAGGACTGGAGGACCAGTCTCGCCTCGGGCGCCGTACCGGTGACGGGGCCGCCCATCGACGCCGACGTCCCGTCCCCGAGGACCGAGCCGGCCACATGGGTGCCGTGGCCGTGCGGGTCGTCGGTGCGCGCGGGGCTCGTACGGCCGAAGGCGACCAGGCGCTTCACGCGGTTGGTGAAGGCGGGGTGCACATTGGTGGTGGACCCCTTGTCGAGACCGGTGTCGGCGACGCACACGATCTGGCCCTCGCCCCGGAACTTCGTGCCGTTGAGCGACACGTGCGCCTGCATGAGGTTGCCCGAGACGGTGTTGTAGAGCGCCTGCTCCGGGACCTCCTCGATCTCCTTCACCTCGTCGAGCGCGGCGAGGGAGGCCAGGTCCTCCTCGCGGACCGTGATGCGCACCTTGCCGCGTACGGGCCGTACGCCGTCGCCGCCACCGGCGGCCGCCGCGATCCGGTCGCGCACTCCGTCCGTGCTCACGTCCACGTCGTCGTGCAGGACGACGTCGACGGTGCGCGTCGCGGGACCCGCGTCGTCCATGGGGTTCGCCAGCTCGGCGACGCTGCTCCGCAGCCGGGGGGACCGGAGCGACGCGCCGATCTTGAAGCCCTTGAAGTACACGTCCGCCCAGGCCACGAACGGCAGGGCGCGTACGGCGTCCAGGTCCGTGGCCTGGTAGCCGCACAGGTACGTGTCGTCGGGGACGTACTCGTGGACCACGACGCCGAGCGCGGCGAGCTGTTCCTTCTCCTCGGCCGTGGGCGGGTGGGTGGTCTGGACGAGGAGGTAGTCGGACGTGGCGGCGTCCTCGTTCGTCAGTGCGTGGGTGGCCAGCTCGTCCGCCTGGGCCAGTGGGTCGACGGTGACGCCGTTGATGGTGATTCGGGACATGCCGAACTCCCGGGGTGCGGGTGTGGGGGGAAGTCGCGCACCGGGGCGGTCTGGTCCTCTGGGGCAGTGCCCGAGCCGGCGCCCGCGCGGCCGGGGTCCGAACGGACCCCCGGCACGCCGGGCTGCGCGTCACTTCTGTTCGGCCAACACGCTAGGCCGGGGCCCGGCCGTCCGCACGCGGACCTCACGGGAGAGGCCCCCATCCGGGCGGGGTGTCCCTCGGGTGGGGGCCTCTCCGTCGACCGGGTGGGTCAGGAGCGGTGGTACTGGACGGGGGCGGGGACCTCGGCGCCCAGTTCCCGCGCGGCGTGCCGGGCCCAGTACGGGTTGCGGAGCAGCTCGCGACCCAGGGCCACGGCGTCGGCCTCGCCGTTGGCCACGATCTTGTCGGCCTGCTCGGGCTCGGTGACCCGGCGGCCAGGGCCCGGCGGGCGGCGGCCGCGAACTGGTCCACGACCTCCGCGATCTGCTCGGCCGTCAGTGCTGCCTTGCGGCCCGCGTGCGCTTGATGCAGTGACTAGCATGCGACACGTGGCAGCCATTCCAAGGGGGAGGGTCCCCGTACGCGAGGGCGGACTACGGCTCGTCGGCGCAGTGCGTCTCAGCCGCTACACGGACGCGTCGACGTCGCCCGAGGTCCAGAAGGAAACCGTGGAGCGGGCCGGCGCCCGTGTGGGCGGAACGTTCGTCGGGTGGGCGGAGGACACCGACGTAAGCGCTCTGAAGACGACGCCGTGGGAGCGTCCCAAGCTTGCCTACTGGCTCGAGCGTCCCGACGAATGGGACGTGATGATCTGGCAACGCATGGACCGCGCCGTTCGCTCCATGGCGGACATGGCCGATCTGGGGCGCTATGCGAAGAAGAACGGCAAGCGGCTGATCTTCGCTTCCGGTCCCGGGGGCGATCGCCTGGAGCTGGACTTCAGTTCGCCCATGTCCGAGTTGATCATGTTGATCCTGGCCTTCGCTGCGCAGCTCGAAGGCCAGACGATCATGGAGCGGAACCAGGGTGCAGCTGCACACCTCCAGTCCCTCGGACGCTGGACCGGTGGCACGCTGCCTTACGGCTACAAGCCTGGCCGGCGCGTCTTCGGCGACGGCAACGAGGGCTGGTGGCTCTATGAGCACACCGACGATGATCCGCGCCGCTCGACGGCCGACATCCGCCGCCGCATGGTCGGAATGGCCACCGCCGGGCGGAACTACAGCGAAATCACGAGGTGGCTCGAGGAATTCGGCGCCATCACTCCAACGAATCACCGGGCGCTCATGGCGACTCCGCCGCGGGATCTCGACGCGGAGAGCCGGTGGCAGATCACGGTAGTGCGTGAACTGCTGCTGTCTCCGACGATGCGCGGACACATCCTGAAGAAGGATGGAACGCTCGTCCGTGGCGAAGAGGGCGCTCCGATCTTGCAAGGAGAGCCGCTCATCGATGATGCGACATGGTACGGCCTTCAGGACGACGCCCTGAAGGCGCGTGCATCAGGCAACGTCGTTCGACGCAAGGACGCTCATCCGCTCCTGAATGTCGTCGTCTGCGGCGCGTGCGACCGGAACATGTACCTGAATTGGTACACGGAGCGGAAAGGCGGACGTGGGGAAAAGGCGAAGCTGACCGGCGTCAAAAAGCAGGTGTTCCGCTGTAACGGCAAGTACCACGCGCCGGGTGAACCCGCTATGACGATCCACGCCGAGCCCGTCATGGAATGGATCACGGGGCAGTTCCTCGCCCATCTTGGCCCTATGCGTCGAACTCAGCTCGTTCGTGTTCCGGGTTCGGACCACCGAGGAGAGATCGCCGACCTAACGGCAGATATCGACGAACTGTCGATGCGGCTCGCGCAGCTTCGCGGACGTGCGGCAGACGTGGTGATGCAGCAGCTTCAGGCGCGCAGCGATCGCCTCGAAGAGCTGGAGGCCACTCCCGTCGTACCCCCACGGGAAGAGGTCGTTCAGCTCGACGTCACATGGGGCGACGACTGGCGGGCGGCGGAAGACTGGACGGCGCGTCGGCACATGCTTATCTCTGCCGGCGTACGAGTGAAGGTGAGCGCTCCGCCCCGTTGGAGAGCACCCGTGGACGAACGCTGTGAGTTCCTCGTGGGGACGCACGTCGACCCGGTGGAGGACATGCTCGCAGACATCGTGGAGTAAGAGCTGTGATGCACGCGCTCTCCGACCCGGTCCGGCTCCTCGTCGTACGGCGGCTGGCCGCGGCCCGGGACGAGCTGGCGTGCTCGTACTTCGAGCTGCCCGTGACCAAGTCGACGAGCACCCACCACTTCCGCGTCCTGCGCGAGAGCGGCGTGATCCGCCAGTGCTACCGGGGCATGGCCAAGCTCAACCGGCTGCGGACGGACGACCTGGACGCGCTCTTCCCCGGACTCCTGGGCAGCGTCCTCGCGGCCGCCGACGCGGAGGCCGGCCGCCTGGCGCAGTGAGCCGGGCGAGGAGGATGCGGGCGCCCCGGTCTACGCCGGCTGCTCCGCGGCCGCCAGCAGCCCCTGCCAGTCCGGGATCTTCACCGAGCCGCGTCCCAGCGACCGCCCCAGCGACCGCTCCGCCGACTCGATCGACAGCCACCCGCCCCACTCCACGGGCCGCAGCCCCGCCGCGCGCAGCGCGGCGAGCGGGTCCGGTGCCACCGGCCGGGCGGCCAGCAGCGCCGCGTCCGCCAGCAGCGATCCCGCCGTCTCCTTCGCGCAGGGCCGGTTGGTGCCGATCACCCCGGTCGGGCCCCGCTTGATCCAGCCGGCCACGTACTCGCCCGGCGCCGGGGCCCCGTCCCGCAGCACCCGCCCGGCCGCGTGCGGCACCGTGCCGCTCGCCGCGTCGAACGGCAGGCCGGGCAGCGGCACCCCCTTGTAGCCGACCGCCCGCAGCACCAGCTGGGCCTCGATGTCCTCGTACGCGCCGGTCCCGCGCACCCGGCCGTCCGGCTCGGCCAGGGTCCGCTCGAAGCGCACCGCGCCGACCCGCCCGTCCGGCCCCGCCAGCAGCTCCACCGGCCGCAGGAAGAACCGCAGCGTGATCCGGCGCGGCAGAGCGGGGTCCGGACCGGCGCCGGCCCAGGCCCGCAGCACCTCCACGTTGCGGCGGTTCACCGCGGGCAGCGCGGCCGGATCCGCGAACGCCGGGTCCAGGGCGAGCTCCGCCGGGTCCACCGAGATCGCCACCCCCGGCAGGGTGCCCAGTTCGCGCAGCTCCTTGGTGGTGAACTTGCCCTGGGCGGGGCCGCGCCGGGCCACCATCCGCACGTCGCGCACCCCGCTGCCCGCCAGCGCCCCGAGGGCCGGCTCGGGCATGTCGGTCGGCCGCAGCTCGTCCTCGCCGCGGGCCAGCATGCGGGTGACGTCCACCGCCACGTTGCCCGCCCCGATCACCACGGCGGACCGGACCCCGTCGAGCGCGAACCCGCCGTCCGCCGCGTCGGGGTGGGCGCTGTACCAGGAGACGAAGTCGGTGGCCGCGCTGACCCCCGGCAGGTCCTCGCCCGGGACGTCCAGCCGGCGGTCCCGGGCGGCCCCCACGCAGTAGACGACCGCGTGGTAGAGCTCCAGCAGCCGCTCCGGGCCGAGCTCCGGGCCGCCGACCTCGACGTTGCCGAGGAACCGGACGCGGTCCTCCTCCAGCACCGTGCGCAGGTTGCCCTGCAGGGATTTGATCTTCTCGTGGTCGGGTGCCACGCCGTACCTGACCAGCCCGTACGGGCAGGGCAGCCGGTCCAGCACGTCGACCCGCACGTCCGGCACGTCGTGCTGCTGGACGAGCGACTGCGCCGTGTAGACCCCGCTCGGACCCGAACCGACGACCGCGACACGAAGCACGGCGGAGCTCCTTCCGCAGGGTGTCTTCAGCATGCCACCGGGGTCCCGGCGAGTCAGCCCATGGACCGCATCCGCTCGATCTCGGCACTCTGTTGGGCGATCACTTCCGTCGCCATCTCCTCCACCGCCCCGTTGTTCCCGCTCTTGAGTGCCTCGCCGGCCATGGTGAGCGCCCCCCGGTGGTGGGCGGTCATGAGCTGGAGGAAGAGCCGGTCGAAGGCCGCGCCGCGCGCCGCCCCGAGCGCGGCCAGCTGCTCCGGGGTGGCCATGCCGGGCATCGCGGCGTGGTCGTGCTCGTGGCCGCCGGCGGGGCGGCCGGCCGCGTGGAAGGACAGCCAGCGCTCCATGGCGCCGATCTCCGGGCCCTGGGCGGCGGCGATCCGCTCCGCCAGGCGCTTGACCGGGGCGGACGCGGCCCGGTCGGGCGCCAGTGCGCTCATCGTCAGGGCCTGCCGGTGGTGGGTGATCATGGATTCGACGTAGCCGAAGTCGGCGGAGTTCGGACTGTCGTCCGGGCGCTCCTTGGCGGCTTCCTCCGCGGTCAGCCGTCGGTTCGGCTCACCCGGTTTCCCCGGTGCCACCACCGCCGGGGCCGCCTTGTCCGTCCCGTCCGGAGCGTCGTCGCAGCCGGTCGACGCCAGGACGAGCGCCGCAGCGGCAAGCCCCAGGCCTAATCGTCGACATGTGCCATCTGTTGCCATGCGCATGATAAGGAACATACTGCCGGGGGCCGTCTTTCGCGCCCGTCGTGCATCAGTGGATCCCAGGAGGATGCAGTGATCGAGTTACGCACCACCCGCCGACGCAGAGGCCGTTGGGGAGCCGCTGCCACGGTGACCGGCCTGCTGGCGGCGTTCCTCGCAGCCGCCCCCGCGGCGGCCACCCCCGACCCCGGCACTGCCCCGGCGGGCCACGACGTCTCCCCGCGCACCGCCGAGCGGGTCCGCGGAGCCATCGCCGCCGGTGACCTCCCCGGCCAGGACGAGGTCGTCCACAGCGCGAACGTCGAGCACGTGGCGAACATCCCCAAGGGCGCGCTGCAGAACTTCAACACCGACCTCGCCTTCCAGGGGAAGTACGCCTACGGCGGCAACTACGACGGCTTCGTCATCTACGACATCAGCCGCCCGGCCGCTCCCCAGGTCGTCACCCAGGTGCTCTGCCCCGGCAGCCAGAACGACGTCTCGGTCTGGAACAACCTGCTCTTCCTGTCGACCGACTCCTCGCGCAGCGACAACTCCTGCAGCAGCGTCCCGCAGCCGGCCTCGGAGAAGTCCTCGTGGGAGGGCATCAAGATCTTCGACGTCAAGGACAAGAAGAACCCGAAGTACATCGCCTCCGTCGAGACCAACTGCGGCTCCCACACCCACACGCTCGTGCCCGGCGGGAACAGCGTCTACCTGTACGTCCAGTCGTACTCGCCCAACGACGCGTTCCCGGACTGCAAGCCCCCGCACGACGGCATCTCGATCGTCAAGGTCCCCAAGAACGCGCCGGAGCAGGCCAAGGTCATCGACTTCCCCGTCCTCTTCCCGGACGGCGGCAACCCCGGCGCGCCCACCAACCCCGGCGTCTCCAAGACCACCGGCTGCCACGACATCACCGTCTACCCCGCGAAGAAGCTCGCCGCCGGCGCCTGCATGGGCGACGGCGTGCTCCTCGACATCAGCAGGCCGGAGCACCCCCGGGTCATCGACCGGGTGCAGGACAACGTCAACTTCGCCTTCTGGCACTCGGCGACCTTCAACGAGCGCGGCGACAAGGTCGTCTTCACCGACGAGCTCGGCGGCGGCGGGGGAGCCACCTGCAACGCGGCCACCGGCCCGAACCGCGGCGCCGACGGCATCTACGACATCACCGGCACCGGTGACCAGCGCAAGCTGGTCTTCCGCAGCTACTACAAGATCGACCGCCACCAGGCCGACACGGAGAACTGCGTGGCCCACAACGGCTCGCTCATCCCGGTCGCCGGCCGCGACATCATGGTGCAGGCCTGGTACCAGGGCGGGGTCTCCGTCTGGGACTTCACCGACTCCGCCCACCCGCGCGAGATCGGCTACTTCGAGCGCGGCCCGCTGTCCACGACCGAGGCGCTCATCGGCGGCTCGTGGTCCGCGTACTACTACAACGGCCACATCTACTCGAGCGACATCGCCAAGGGCTTCGACGTCCTGACGGTCCGCGACCCGCTCACCGACCCGGCCGAGGACGTCTGGATGGACCGGCTCAACGTCCAGTCCCAGCCCGACTACCGCTACTGACCGACGCGCCCTCAGGCCGCGCGCGTACCGTGCGGCAGGGTTCCGCCGGGCGGCTCCCCGTCCGGCGGAACCCCCAGCTCCCAGTCCAGCCCGTACCGCTGGAACAGCTCCGCCCGCAGCCGTGCCGCCGCCATCGGCGCCCCCGGCAGCAGCGCCGCGAACACCGCTCCCATCAGCAGCGCCCGCAGCATCGGGTAGTCGGTGTCCACCGAGTCCGACCCGTACGCCGCCACCACGCCCCGCAGCAGCTCGGCCAGCCGCTGCTGCTCCGGGCACTGCACGAACCCCTCCGCCGAGAGGATCCCCGCCATGTGGGTGCGCATCAGCAGGGGCTGCTCCCGCGCCAGGCCCAGGATCGCGTCGATCGCCCGGGCCAGCAGCTCCCGACCGTCGTCGGTGCGCGGTTCGCGTTCGAGGGCCGCGGCGAGGCTCCGGTGCATCAGCCGGTGCACGGCGGACTGCAGCAGCTGCCGCTTGCCCGGAAAGTAGTACGACACGAGACCGCGGGCCGCTCCGGCCCGGTCCGCGATGTCCGCGAGGGTCGTCGCCTCGTAACCACGTTCGGCCACGAGCTCGACCGTCGCCTGCAGCAGGCGCTCCCGGGAACGTCTGCGCAACTCTTCATTGACCGACGGGCTGCGCGGGGACATGCTTAACTCCTGCGTTGACTGGCTCCCAGCCAATATACTCAGCGCACTCCGTCCCGGGGCCGTTCCGACGTGCTCGCGATCGCGTTCCCGCGACGGTCCGGCTGCCGGCGCTGGGGCGACGCGGGGGATCGTCCCAGCTCCGGCACCGTCATGCCCGTGCGGTCGCCCGCCTGCGCAACGCCGGACGGTCTTGCCCACGCTCCCGTCAGCGAACTCCGGGCTCACGACTTCACGAGAGCCCCGACGCCCACCCGCTCCCCGCGACCCGGGTCACCGTCTCACGAGAGTGCCGCCGCCCACCCCACCCCCGACACCGGCCCACACCACAGGGCGGAGGCCCCGCAGAGCGAGCCCCCGACACTCCGACCCCGCCCCACCCCCACCCCTCACCCCAGCGCGCTGAGCCCCGGCGCGAAGGCCACCAGCAGCGGCACGGCCGGCACCAGCGCGGCCGCGGCCGTCAGACGCAGCCGCCGGAACGCGGTCAGGCGGGGCTGCGCCGCCAGCAACCTCCGCACCCGCTCCGGGACATGGGACTGGGGGGCCGCGCCTGGCCCGAACACGCCCTTGTCCTCGTTGAGTTCGACCAACGCCAGAGCCACCGTCAGCCGGCCGAAGCGGCGCGAGGCCACGTCGTCGGCGGCCAGTTCCACCAGCCGGTGCATCTCCGCCCGGAACGCCGCGAACACCGGCACCTGCGGGAACCCGCCCGCCAGCGCCCCCGCGCAGTGCAGCAGCCAGTCGTGCCGGGCCGTGGCGTGCCCCTGCTCGTGCGCGAGCACGGCGTCCAGTTGACGGCCCTTGAGCCGGCGCAGCGCGCCCGTGGAGACCACCAGACGCGGATCCGTGCCCGCCAGCCACCACGCGTCGGGCCGCGGGGCCTCCAGAATGACCAGGTCCCCCGCGGCGGGCCGCTCACCCGGCAGCAGCGGTGCCCGTTCACGGAGTTCGGCCCGCCGGTACCTGCGTCCGGCCCGCGCCCGCAGCACCTCGCCGGTCAGCATCGCCGCGGTCCACACCCCGCCGAGGGCCAGCACCAGGGCCGTTCCGGCCGCCCACGTGCCGCCCTCGCCCAGCCCGTACGCGTCGGCCACCCCGTGCGGCGCCCCGGCGAACACCCGTCCCCGCACGGCCGACCAGGCGGCCGAGGCGCTGAGCACCATGGACAGCCCGAAGCACAGCAGGACGGCGGCGACCACGCACTGCCACACCCACAGCGCCACCACGGGTTCGCGGTCGGTCCAGTCGGCACGGGCCAGCAGGCGCGGAGCGACAAGAGCGGTCAGGACGCCGAGCACGAGGAGTACGGCGGGGACCATCATGGCGTCACCCTACGAGCGCGCCCCTACCCCCGGGTATGCCCCCGCACCCCAAGTGACGGAGACCACGTCGAGCAGCTAGACGGGAACTCCCGCCCCCCCACCCACAGAAGACACGCACGAGCCACGTCACATCCCGAGCAGCATCGCCAGCATCCCGAACCCCATGGCCAGCCGGCACGCCTCGGTGACCTCGCGACGCACGGCCCAGACCCCCTTGACCGCGGCCGGTCCCGCGGCCGCCGGGAGCCCGGCCCCGGGGCTGAGCGCCGCCGGGACCAGACGCGTGCCACCGTGCAGGACGTACACCGTGTAATAGAGGAGGAGCAGCCCGGTCACCACAGGCACCCCGCCCGCACCGCCGTGCCCGTGGTGTCCGCCGCCCGGCAGCATCCCCGCCGCCATGTAGACCATCGCCAGGGAGCCCACCAGGTGGTGCACGTGGTGGTGCCCGCCCCGCCGCGCGGCCCACAGCGCGTGCCCCGCCGCGCCCACGAACACCGCGCCCAGCAGCCGTCCCCCGTCGTCCGCCCACCGCCCGGCGACCGGCAGCGCTGCCATCGCCGCCATGCCGAAGCCCATCAGCGCCTCGGCGCCCGCCCCGACCCGGTCCTGCGCGGACTCCGCGCGCAGCCGACGTAGGCAGTACGCGCCGCTCAGCACGCACAGTGCCACGAGCAGCCAGCCAGGCGTAGCCGTCGCCTCGTGCACGAGGACCTCCCCTCCCTCGGGGGAGGGATGCCCGCCCCGGCGGGGGCGCACGCGGGCGCAGAGGGGCAGTGGGGCGGGGCCGCACGCACCCCGCCCCCTTTACGCGCCGCTGAGCGCGCCCGGGATAGGCTCGTCGGACCCCGCGCCGCGTGCTCCGGCCCGCCCGCGTGGCCCCGGGCACGCGCCACGCCCGGCACCGGCCGTACCGAGAACGGAGACCGTCCATGGAACCGAGCACCGTCCGTACCGAGGCAGCGCCGTCCTTCCGGCCCGCCGTCCTCGAGGACGTGCCGGCACTCGTGGCGCTGGTGGAGTCGGCCTACCGCGGTGACTCCAGCCGGGGCGGCTGGACCACCGAGGCGGACATCCTCGACGGCCAGCGCACCGACCCCGACGGGGTGCGCGCCGTGATCGAGGATCCGGCGAGCATCCTGCTCGTGGTCGAGCAGGACGGCGAGCTCGTGGCCTGCTGCCAGCTCGAACACCGGGGCGAATGCGCGTACTTCGGCATGTTCGCCGTACGTCCGGCGCTCCAGGGCGCGGGCCTCGGCAAGGTGATCATCGCCGAGGCCGAGCGTCGGGTCCGGGCCGACTGGGGCGCCCGCGAGATGCAGATGACCGTCATCTCCGTCCGCGAGGAGCTGATCGCCTGGTACGAGCGCCGCGGCTACCGGCGCACCGGCGAGACCAGCCCCTTCCCGTACGGGGACGAGCGTTTCGGCCTCCCGCGCCGTCCGGACCTGGAGTTCGAGCTCCTCGTCAAGGTCCTCTGAACCAACCCTCGCCCTCAACGCCGAGCCCTGAGCCCTCAACCGGCCTCGGCCCTCAACCGGCCTCGGCCCTCAACCGACCTCGGCCCTCAGCCGACGTCGGCCCTCAACCGACCTCGCCCCCCACGACCTCACCCCACCTTCAGGCAGTGAACCGGCCGGTCCGCCGGATCTCCGGGAAGTCGGTCGTCGCCCCGTCGAGTTCGAGGGCCCGTGCCAGCCGCAGCTGCTCCAGCGTGTTGACCGTCCAGCCGGTCACCCGCAGCCCGGCCGCGTGCGCGGACTCGACGGTCTCCAGCGTGAGCCGGCGCAGGTTGAGGGCCAGCGTCTCCACGCCCGCCGCCAGCGCCCGGTCGACGACGTCCTCGCCGTACCGGCTCGCGGTCAGGGTGGTGCGCACGCCCGGCACGAGGCGGGCGATCTCGGCGAGGGCCGCGTCGTGGAAGGAGGAGACCTCCACGCGCGCGGTCAGGTCGCGGCTGAGCATGACCTCGGCGAGGGCGGTGGCTGCGGCGAGGTCCCGGACCTCCGCCTGCAACGGGGCCCGGACCGCGTCCAGAACCTCCTCGAACACCGGGATCCGCTCGCCCTGCCCGGCGTCGAGCTCGCGCAGTTCGGCGAGGGTCAGATCGGCGACGGCACCCGAGCCGTCGGTGGTGCGGTCCACCTCGGCGTCGTGCACGGCGACGAGGACGCCGTCCTTGCTCAGCTGGAGGTCGAGCGCGATGACGTCCATGCCGGAGCGTTCCGCGCGGACGAACGAGCGGAGGGTGTTCTCGGGTTCGACGCCCATGACCCCGCGATGACCGATGGTGAGGAAAGTCAAGGTTCTCTCGCTTCCGTCGACGGCGGCTCACCGCACGGCGGCCCTGACCGCCCGCGCGGTAAGCAGGCAGCGTAGTGGGCCGTGCGCGGATTGAGACCGTCCGTGCACGCACTGTCGCGACGTCCTTGGCCAGGAGGGGACTGGCCTCCGGCGCCGGGCGGGGCCGCCCGGTCCCGTTGCGCGTCACCCGGGCGTGGGCGCGTCTTCCGGGTCTTGACGCGGCGAGCGCGCCGGTCCCGGCTCAGCCGCCATCGCCGGGCGCTCGTACGGTCGCACCGGCCCCCGCGCCAGCACCGGCCCCGGCACCAGCACCGCCACCAGCCCCGGAACCAGCACCCGCACCCACACCCACACCCGCACCCGCACCCGCACCCCCGCCGACCCACCCCCTCACCTCCCCCCTGCTGGCCGAAACGCACCGCCTGCCGCCCGCCCGCAGGGTGACTGCGGAGTGTGATCGCTGCGCGACGACGGGGCGGCGTACGTCCCGGGCCCAGCGTGCGGCCGGCGTCCCGGCGCGGGAGGATGCGTACCCGGGGATGTACCACGGCTCCCTCGCCCTCGCGGGCCTGCTCGGGTAGGCGGACCAGGCCCTCGCGGGGATCGGCGAAGGCGTCGCCGCGACGGTGGGTGACGGGAAGACTTACGGTCGAGCGGGGGGTTCCGCAGAATAATTTATTGATCCCCCTCTTGAGCGGAAGAGCCTCGCATGCATACGCTGTGTTGACGTGAGGTTCTCCTGTGGAGGAAGTGACATGACGGAAACTCTTGTGCCGGGCGCCGACGGTGGCGTGATAACCGCCGGTCAGCGGGTGGTGGACCACCCGGCATGGCCCGTGCTCAAGGCCGCCGTGGAAGAGATCCGGCCTTGGCAGTCCAAGGACGGCTCGATCGACTTCGACGCCGAGGGCGCTCCCCAGTCGGCGACGGTCGCCGCCGTCGTCGAGCGCATGATCGGCGCGGTGCAGGAGCTCTCCCCCCTGCTGCCCCACGCGAAGGCCTACCACGAGGCCCTCGTCTCCGACCTGCGCAAGTGGGTCGCCGACGGCTTCCAGGTGCCGGACTTCCTCGACTCGCTGCTGGCCTTCCAGCCGGCCGCCGAGCGCGCCGACGGCCTGCAGCACCTCGTGGTCTTCCCGATGTACACGCAGAACGGCAACCTCGACCGCAACTTCGAGGCCGTCGCCCTGAAGATGGTGTGGCCCGACTGGCTCGCCGAGCTGGAGCGCACGCGCTACGACAACCCGCTCTTCCTGGGCATCACCTTCCAGGACTTCACCGCGGGCTACGACACCAACTCCGCCGTGCTGTTCCCGGAGACCATCGCCGTCCGCGAGGCCCCCGAGCGCTTCAGCTGGGGCGGCATCTTCTGCGACCGCGAGGCCGCCCGCTTCCGCGTGGTGACCGAGGCCGCCGTCGAGACCCTGGGCCTGGAGCTGCCGGAGGACATCCGCGAGATGCTCGGCGACCAGGACCGCTGCGAGAAGGCGTTCGTGCTGTGGGACATGGTCCACGACCGCACCCACAGCCACGGCGACCTGCCGTTCGACCCCTTCATGATCAAGCAGCGCCAGCCGTTCTGGATGTACGGCCTGGAGGAGCTGCGCTGCGACCTCACCGCCTTCAAGGAGGCCGTGAAGCTCGACGCCGAGGGCAACGAGCACGGCCGTGACGTGCAGTACGCCGTCCTCTTCGACCGCATGTTCCGCTTCCCGCTGACCGGTGACCGCAACCGGAACTACGACGGTCTCGGCGGCCAGCTGCTCTTCGCGTACCTGCACAAGCACGACGTGATCCGCTGGACCGACAACAAGCTTAAGATCGACTGGACGCGTGCGCCGGAGATCACCAACCAGCTCTGCGCGGAGATCGAGAAGCTGTACCGCGACGGCATCGACCGTCCGAAGCTGGTGCACTGGTTCAAGGCGTACGAGCTGGTCTCCACCTACCTGGCCCCGCACCCGGGCTCCAAGTGGGCCAAGGGCGCCGACGCGCTCGACCTGACGCAGCCGCCGCGCAAGCTCGTCGACGACGTGCTTCCCGACGAGTTTCCGCTCAGCATGTTCTTTGAGGCCCTCGCCAAGAAGCTCAAGGGCGTGATCGCCTCGACCAAGGGCATCACGGCGGAGGACGCCGAGCGAGTGGCCGCGTGACGGACCACGCGGACGAGGCCTCCGGGGCGGCACACGCCGCGGAGGCCCCCACGAGTGCCAACGACAACGGGGACGGGAACGCGAACGTGAACGCAAGCACGAACGGCAACAACGGTCCGCTCAGCGGCGCGGTGGTCGCCGTCGCCGGCGCCGGCGGCCCCGCCGGCAGCGCGGCGGTACTGCGACTGGCCGAGGCGGGTGCCACGGTCGTCGCCTGCGACGCCGACCCGGCCCGCCTCGCGGAGGCCGTGGACGCCGCCCGCTACGCGCACGGCGGCGCCACCGTGATCGGCGACACCGTCGACCTGCTCGACCTGGACGCCACCAAGGAGTGGGTCGCCCGGACCGAGAAGGAGTTCGGCCGGGTCGACGGCCTGGTCCACCTGGTCGGCGGCTGGCGCGGGGCGGACTCGTTCACCGAGTCGCGGCCGGAGGACTGGGAACTGCTCGAGAAGCTCCTGATCCGTACGGTCCAGAACACCTCGATGGCCTTCCACGACGCCCTGCAGCGCTCCGGCAACGGCCGCTACGTCCTGGTCAGCCAGGTCGGCGCGCACAAGCCGGTGGCGAACAACGCCGCGTACAACGCGGGCAAGGCGGCGGCCGAGGCGTGGACGCTGGCCATGGCCGACTCGTTCCGCAAGGCCGGCGGCGACGAGGGTCCCGCCGCCGCGGCTACGATCTTGGTCATCAAGGCACTGGTGCACGACGCGATGCGCGCCGAGCGTCCCAATGCGAAGTTCGCGGGCTTCACCGACGTCAAGGAGCTGGCCGAGGCCATCATCGGCGTCTGGGAGCAGCCCGCCCCTGAAGTGAACGGACAGCGTCTGTGGCTCACCCCGCAACCCTGAGGACCGACGCCCGCCGGCACCACGATCCGGCGGTACGCGGCTTCGCCTCCGACAACTACGCGGGAGCGCACCCGGAGATCCTCGAGGCGATCGCCCTCGCCAACGGCGGCCACCAGGTCGCCTACGGCGAGGACGAGTACACCGAGCACCTCCAGAAGGTCATCCGCAGCCACTTCGGCCCGTACGCGGAAGCCTTCCCGGTCTTCAACGGCACCGGCGCGAACGTCACCGCCCTCCAGGCGATGACCGACCGCTGGGGCGCGGTGATCTGCGCGAAGACCGCCCACATCAACGTCGATGAGGGCGGCGCTCCGGAGCGGATGGCGGGCATCAAGCTGCTCGCCGTCCCTACCCCGGACGGCAAGCTGACGCCCGAGCTGATCGACCAGGAGGCCTGGGGCTTCGAGGACGAGCACCGGGCGATGCCGCAGGTGGTCTCGATCACCCAGAACACCGAGCTGGGCACGGTCTACACCCCGGACGAGATCCGGGCCATCTGCGAGCACGCCCACGGGCTCGGCATGAAGGTCCACCTCGACGGGGCCCGGATAGCCAACGCCGCGGCTTCGCTGGACGTGCCGATGCGCACGTTCACGAACGCGGTGGGCGTCGACGTGCTGTCGTACGGCGGCACGAAGAACGGCATGCTCTTCGGCGAGGCCGTGGTGGTCGTCAACCCGGACGCGGTCCGGCAGATGAAGCACGTGCGCAAGATGTCGATGCAGCTCGCGTCGAAGATGCGGTTCGTGTCGGTGCAGCTGGAGGCCCTGCTCGCCAAGGACCTGTGGCTGCGCAACGCGCGGCACGCCAACGCGATGGCGCAGCGCCTCGCCGCGGGCGTCCGGCACGTCGACGGGGTGGAGATCCTCTACCCGGTGCAGGCCAACGCGGTCTTCGCGAAGCTGCCGCACGAGGTGACGCTGCGCCTGCAGAAGCGTTACCGCTTCTACTTCTGGGACGAGGCCGCCGGCCACGTCCGGTGGATGTGCGGCTTCGACACCACGGAGAACGACGTCGACGGCTTCCTCCAGGCACTCAAGGAAGAGATGGCCCGGTAGCGCCGACGGCTGAATACTCATACCCCCGACCGCAAATGCATTGCATTGCGGTCGGGGGTATACCTATGCTCCCGATCATGGAGCTGATCCAGAAGGAGCCCTCGCTCGACGCCTACCTGGCCGCCAGCGAGGCCATAGACCACACCCACCCCCTGGTGCGAGACACCTCGGCCGCCCTCTGGGCGGACACCGGCGACGCATACTCATACGCCCGCGCCGCCTTCGAGTACGTCCGGGACGCCATCCCGCACTCCGCCGACTCGGGTGACCCGCGGGTCACCTGGCGCGCCTCCGACGTCCTCGCCGCGCGCACCGGCATCTGCTACGCCAAGTCCTTCGCCCTGGCCGCCCTGCTGCGCCACCGCGGCATCCCCACGGCCCTGTGCTACCAGCTCCTGGGGGAGGACGACGGCTCGGACCAGGTGGTCCACGGCCTCGTCGCCGTCCGCCTCCCCGGCGACGACACCTGGCGCCGCCAGGACCCGCGGGGCAACAAGCCGGGCGTCGACGCCCGCTTCTCCCTCGGCCCCGAGCGGCTGGCCTTCCCCGTCCGCCCGCACCTCGGCGAGATCGACTACCCCGACCTCCACGCCACCGTCCCGCCCCCCGTCCTCGCAGCCCTCCAGCAGGCCGAAGACCGCTCCGCCCTCTGGCGCACCCTCCCGACGTCGCTGCCGTAGCTAGCGGGTGCCGCCCGGCGCGGTGCGCGGCGGTCCCCCTCGGCCCCCCAGAGCGGCCCGCAGGCTGCCGGGTAGCCCGTGCCCCGGCACCGGGATGCTCCCGAGCACCTCGTGCCGGTGCTCGACGACCTCGGCGAGCAGACCGGGCGCGAGGGGTGCCGCGCGGGGGTCGGCGTCCCCGCGGTCCCCCCAGGCGTCCTGGGCCCGGAAGCCGGTCCCCGCCAGCGCCCCCGCCCACAGACCGGCGTCGTGGTACTCGCCCTGGCCGGCGTGATCGAGGAAGAGACAGTACGCGGCCCGCGGATGGCCGGCGCCGGCGGCCAACTGCCACCAGAACCGCGCGCCGTCGGCACGGCCCAGCAGGTGCAGCAGGCAGCCGAACACGAAGGGACCCTCGTCCTCCCCGGCCCCGGCCCCGACGAGGCGCGCGAGGTGGTCGCCGGACTCTGCATCGAGGGACACCGCGCAGATGGCATTCAGGTCCCGACCCGCCCGCTCGGCATCGACCGGGCGGTCGGACGCCGGGTCCGGCCACTGCTCCCGCTGCCCGGCCGGGACGCCGGGGTCCTGCGCACCCTCGCCCGCCCCCGTGCGCCACCGGGCGACGGTGCGCAGGGCCCCCTGCCGGCGGAGGAGGTGGTTCCGTGCCGCCGAGACGTCGTAACGGGTGGTCCGGTCCGTGACCTCCGCCCGGGCCAGGTAGTCGGCCAGGGACCGGTTGCGCCGGCCGTCACTCATGCTCTTGTCCCTCCGTGTTCGACGCGTCCCGTCCGCCGCGGGGGCGGACGACGGCTCCGGGTGCCCGACGAGGGCCGCCTCCACCCAGCGTCCGGGGACCTCCGAAACGTGCAAGGGGATGTCAGCCCGGCTGCGGCACGTCGCCCTCGGACACGTGCAGGAGGTCGGCCAGGCGCGTGCGCGCCAGGCGCAGGAGGGAGCGGACGGACGCCTCCTCGACGCCCATGAGCCGTGCCGTGTCACGGGTGGTGAGGTCCAGCCCGTAGCGCAGCACCACCGCGTCCCGCTGCCGTTCGCTCAGGCGCCCCACCGCCGCGTAGAACTGGATCCGGTCGGCGAGGACCTCGTACGGGTCCTGCCCGACCGCCGCCGCGGCCGTGTCGAACGCCGCGATGTCCATCGGCTGTGGATTCCGCTTGCGCCCGCGCTGCTGGTCGGCGATCCGGTGCTTGAGGATCGCCCACGCGTACGCCTCCGGCCGCTCCATGGTGAGCATCCGGGGCCATGCCTGCATGACCGAGTCGAACGCCCTGTCCACCGCCTCCTCGGCGTCGGCGTCCGACCCCAGCTGGAGGTAGGCGTACCGCAGGTAGGTGTGCAGCGATTTCCCGTGGAAGGCCCAGAACGCCAGGGACTCGGCCGATCCCTGCTGCATCAGCGCGGTCGGGGCCGGTCCCGAGGGCGACCCGGCGGGAGTGGCGGCCGTCTCGGAACCGGCATCCCGCCGGTGGTGGGCCGGAGGCTCCCCGTACCGGCCGGCCGGCCCCTGCGGGAGCCGTCGGTGGAGGGCCTCGCCGGTCAGCACCCGGTCGAGCCGGGCGATCGCCAGGGCGAGCGCGTCGGGTACCGGCGAGCGCGGATCGACCCCGCCGTCAGGGGCGGGCTCGTCGTGTCCGGTGCCCTCGGGCAGGGCCAGCTCCCGGGCCATGAGGGCCAAGCGGGCCGCCCACTCGAGGAGGAGCTCCGCCAAGCGGTCCAGCTCCGCCACGGGACGGCCACCCGCCTCCCGCTCCGGCGGCCCGGACCGGAACCGCGCGGAGCGTTCGGCGGTGACCTGGGCCTCGATCAGCTCGCAGGTCGTGACGAGGAGCCAGACCAGGCTGCCGACCCGCTCCCGTTCCTGGCGGTACGCGGCCAGCTCCTGCTCCCGCTTCAAGAGCCGCTCCGACAGCTCCATGATCCTCAGCCCGAGCTCGTCGAGAGAGGGGGCGGGACCGGTCTCGCGCACTCCTTCCGCCGCTACGGCTGCCTGCCACAGGGGCCGCGCCTCGGCCAGGAGGCCCTGTAAGTCGGTGGCGCTCCTGGTCACCGCGTCGGCAACCGCCTCGACGAACTCCCACGAGACGCCGATCCCCGCGAAGTGCTCGTACACAGCGGTGCGCTTGGGGGTGCCCGCGCTCCCGAAGTGCTCTTCCTTGAAGCCGGCACGCACCTGTCCCACGGAGAGTCCGGCCCGGTCCACCCACGTGCGCAGGCACTCCGCGAGCGCGTTCGCCTCGGGCGTGCCGCGCGGCGGCTCCCACTTTCGACGCCCACCACGGCCCATGTGCCGCACTGCCCCCTCCGTGCATCCGCTCGACGCCGTTGCGAGGCCCATCCTTCCCGCGCGCCCGGGTGTCCGGGACCGTCCGCCGGACGGCCCGGACGGCTCGACACCGTCGTTCCCCACCCACCAGGGTCGGAAGGCCACATGGTCATCCGAGCACGGGAAGGCAGATCGACATGCCGATTCCACTTGATCTCCTGCAGGCGACGCCCTGGTGGGTCCTGGCCGGTCTGGCATTCCTCGCGGTCGTTCTCGGCTTCGTCCTGCGGCTCGCCCGGATGGCACTGCCCACGGAATCCGAGCACCGGCTGCGCTGGTGGCAGATACTCCTGACACAGCGCCAGGAAAGCCCGGCCGAGGGGTCGGAGGAGGGCAGGGGACGGGCGCCGGCCCCCACCACCGGGCCCGACCACCGGGCCCGACCACCGGGACGTGAGCGCCGGCCGCGCCCCGGCGCGGGGGAGCGCCCGCAGTGAGGTCCGCGGTGGCGCGGGGGGTGACGCCCCGCGGGTCGGTCGGGTCGGGCGACCCGCACCCCCCAGCCCCGGCACGCGCCCGCCCCCGGCCGGCCGGGGCCGTTCAGCCCGTCCGGCGACCGGGGCGCGGACGCCCGGGCGGAGCCTCGGGTGCGGGGCCGGGCAGCACCGGCTCCGTGGCGGGGTCCGGCGCAGTGCCGGGCGCTTTCGGGGCGGGGCCGGGCGGGGGAGTACCGCCCCGCACGACCGTCCGGTGCAGCAGGGCCGCGGCCAGCTGCACGACCCCGATCCCGACCAGCAGCCACCGCGCCGGTACGCCCGCCCCGATGCCGAAGCCCGCGGCCGCCGCCCCCGCCGAGGCGGCCGTCATCTTCAGGCCGGCCCCCAGCGTGAACACCTGCTCCCGCGTCCCGTCGGGCGCGTGGTCCGCCCGGATCCGCAGCGTCGCCGCCAGCAGCGGCCCGTCGCACAGCCCCGCCACCGCGAAGAGGACCGCGGCCACCGGCATCGACGGCGCCCAGGCCGCCCCGAGCAGGGTCAGACCCGTCCCCGCCATCGCGCCCTCGGCCAGCCGGCCCGACGGCAGCGACAGGCGCGAGAGCCCCAGCGAACCGGCCAGCGCCCCGATCGCGAAGGCGGTCATCAGAACGCCGCCGCGCCCGTTGCCGCCCAGCAGCCCCGCCAGCAGCACCGCCGTGGTGGTCAGCGCCCCCAGCCCGAGGAACGCCAGGCTGGTGGCCGACGTGATGGCCCGCAGCTCCCGCACCCGCCACAGCGCCACCAGTCCGCTCGACATCCCCGAGGCTTCCGAACGGCCCGCACCTCCCGCACCTCCCGAGCCGACCCCGCCGACCCGCCCGGCCGCGTCACCGGGACCGGCCGCGTCACCGGGACCGGCCGCGTCACCGGGACCGGCCGACCGGGTCGCGCCGACCGGGACCGCGGCGGCGGGGCCGCCGTACGGCAGGAGGGCGGCGCACGTGGCGGCCAGGGCGGCGGCGCCGGCGAGCGCGCCGAGGGCGGCGCCCCCGGACCAGGTGGCGGCCAGTGTGCCGACGACGGCCGGCGCGGACACCGAGGCCGCGTTGTACGTCGCCGCGTCCCAGGCGTACGCCCGGTCGCGGCCCGGACCGGCCGGCACCAGCCGCGCCACCAGGCTCGACAGGCCGCCCGTGACCACCGGCCCGCACGTCCCGCCCGCCACCGCCACCGCGGCCACCACCCAGGCCGGCACCCGCCCGACGAGCAGCGCCAGCGCCGCCAGGGCCGCGCCGAAGCCGGCCAGCGCCCCCGCGTAGAAGAACCGGGGCCGGCGCGCCCGCGCGGCCACGGCCCCGGCCAGCGGAGCGGCGAGGGCGTGCGGTGCGGTCCACGCGGTCAACACGAAGGCGCCGTGCGCCGCGCCGCCCGTACGCTCCACCGCGACCAGCACCAGGGCCAGCCCCACCCCCTCGCCGGCGAACCGGGCCGCCACGGCCGTCGCCAGGTACCCCCTGAGCCCCCGCAGTTCCCGACTCCCCGGGACCGTTCCCGCCGCGCGCATCCGAGCCCCCACTCCGTAACGGCTTACCGGGACAAGACATTACACTCGGCGGCGTGAAGGGATTCGACCCCGCCCAACGGCTGATCGACCTCGCCAACGAGGTCCGTACGGCACCCGACGCCTCCCGCGAGGCCCTCGCCGCCCTGCTCGCCCGGCACGGCGAGAGCGAGCGCGACCTGGCCCCGGGGGCCTTCTCCGAGGCCGACGCGGCCGAACTGCGCGCCGCCGCCCGCCGGATGGGCGGGGTCCTGGCCGAGCCCGACGCCGACCGCGCGGCCGAGGCCCTCAACGCGCTGTTCGACGCGTGCGGCGCCCGCCCCCGCCTGACCCGGCACGGCGGCCACGCCTGGCACCTGCACGTCGACCGCGAGGGCGCCGGCTGGGGCGAGTGGTTCCTGGCCTCCGGGGCCCTCGCCCTCGCCGCCGTGCTGACCGAGTACGGACGCGTCACCTGGGGCGCCTGCGCGGCCGCCCGCTGCGGCGCGTACTTCCTGGGCACCGGCCCCGGCAGTGCCCGCCGCTACTGCTCGGCCGCCTGCGCGTCCCGGGAACGCGTCGCGGCCCACCGCCGCCGGCAGCGCGCCGGGCGGTGAGCCGCGCTCACACCACTGTTCGCATGTCCGGACCCCTGTCCGGGTGCCCCGGGGCCGTTCGTACCGCGCCCGGGGGCCTCAGGCCTTGCGGAGCTCCGCCTCGCGGACCTCGGCCGCCGTGGGCGCCGTACCGCCCAGGTGCGCCGGCAGCCACCAGGAGTCCTCGGCACCCTTCGGCTTCGCCGGGTACGCCCGCTGGGCCGCGTCCAGCAGCTCCTGCACGCGCTCGCGCAGCCGCCGGGTCAGCGCACCCGCGAACTGGTCGGCCGGCGCCTCCATCGGCTCGCCCACCCGCATCGTCACCGGGATGTGGCTGCGCCGCAGGTCCTTGGGCCTGCCCTTCGTCCACAGTCGCTGCGTCCCCCACAGCGCCACCGGGATCAGCGGCACGCCGGCCTCCTGGGCCATCCGCACCGCACCGGACTTGAAGCTCTTGAGCGTGAAGGACTGCGAGATCGTCGCCTCGGGGAAGACGCCGATGATCTCGCCCGAGCGCAGCGCGGCCAGCGCCTGCTGGTACGCCCCCTCACCCTGATCGCGGTCGACCGGGATGTGCTTCATCGCCCGCATCAGCGGCCCCGACACCTTGTGCCGGAAGACCGAGTCCTTCGCCATGAACCGCACCAGGCGCTTCGACGGACGCGCGGTCAGACCCGTGAAGATGAAGTCCAGGTACCCGATGTGGTTCGACACCAGGACGGCGCCGCCCTTGCGCGGGATGTTCTCCGTGCCCTTCATGTCGATGCGGATGTCGAGCGCCTTGAACAGGCCGTGCGCGGCACCGATCACAGGGGGGTAGACCAGCTCTGCCATCGTGGGGAGACTCCTCGTTTCTCTGCTGGGGAGGTCTGAAGAGGTTCTCCCGCGGAAAGCACGTAAGTTACGCCAGCGTAGGTACCGGCAAGGGGATGGTGCCCGATGCGCGCGTCAAGGGCCAGTCCGCGGGGCTCCGGCCGGGGAGATCCTCGTCACGCCGGGAATACCCGGCGCTACGGGTGTGCTGCCCCCGAAGGTACGGATCCATTCGTAGGGAGAGGCTAAGCGTGGGCGAGCGCGGGGCGGGAGCGGTGCACCCCGAGGGGGACGGGCGCGTGCGCCTCGGCGAGGCCGAACTCGGCGCCCGGCGCGGCGAGCGGGCCACCCTCGTCCAGTTCTCCAGCGCGTTCTGCCAGCCCTGCCGGGCCACCCGCCGCATCCTCGGCGAGGTCGCGGACCTGGTGCCGGGCGTGGCCCACGTCGAGATCGACGCCGAGGCCCGCCTGGAGCTGGTCCGCGCCCTCGGCATCGCGAAGACCCCCACCGTCCTCGTCCTGGACGCGGCCGGTGCCGAGGTGCGCCGGGCGGCCGGCATGCCGCGCAAGGCGGACGTCATCGCCGCACTGGGCGCCGTCCTCTGAGCCCCTTTCACGCCGCCGCCGGGACCTCGCGCTCCGTGAGACGCCTCGCATCTGAGGGAAGCCGCTTGACTGCACATGGCAACGATCGACAGGCTTCGGCCAGCCCCCATGTGAAGGACACGCCCATGACGGCCCCGCCGGCCCCGCCCGCCCTCATCCCGGCCCTGCCGGGCTCGCCCGAGCTGCTGCGTTCGGTGTTCCGTCGGCACGCCGCCGGCGTCGCGGTGATCACCGCGGCCCGGGAGGGCGTACCGGTCGGCTTCACGGCCACGTCGCTGAGCTCGGTCGCGGCAGAGCCGCCCCTGCTGTCCTTCTCCGTCGGCACGGGCTCGTCCAGCTGGCCCGTGATCGAGGAGACCGGCCATCTGGGCGTGCACATACTCGGCGAGCACCAGAGCGGGCTGGCGGGCCTGTTCGCGCGCAGCGGTGCCGACCGGTTCGGCCCGGACACCGCCTGGCGCACCGGTCCGGAGGGCGTGCCGCTGCTGGACGGCGTACTGGCCTGGATGGTGTGCCGGGTCGTGGCCCGGGTGCCGGCCGGCGCCCACGTCGTCGTGATCGCCGAGGTGCTCGCGGGGAACCCCGAGGGGGACCCGGCGGGCGCGGGGCGGCCGCTGCTCTACCACCAAGGGCGCTTCAACGCCCTGCGTGACTGAGTAGTGCCTGCTCGGGGGCACTTTCCGAGGCCTCCGAGCGTTGGCAAGGTCACAGTTCGGTGAGCTTGCTTCCTGGTGGAACGCACGCTGTACTGACGAGTAACATTTGGTCCGGAGCGCAACCCGCCCCGACCGGGATCCGCCCCAAAAGGCGCCTATGCTGCCTGCACGAGGCAGCACCAGAAAAGACGATGCAGTAGGAGAGCCGGCGTGAGCCTGAGGATCGTTGTCTGTGTGAAGTACGTGCCCGACGCCACCGGCGACCGGCACTTCGCCGATGACCTGACCGTCGACCGCGACGACGTCGACGGCCTGCTGTCGGAGCTCGACGAGTACGCCGTCGAGCAGGCGCTGCAGATCTCCGAGGAGTCGGACGACGACGTGGAGATCACCGTGCTGACGGTGGGCCCGGAGGACGCGAAGGACGCGCTGCGCAAGGCGCTCTCGATGGGCGCCGACAAGGCCGTCCACGTCGAGGACGACGACCTGCACGGCACCGACGTCATGGGCACCTCGCTGGTGCTCGCCAAGGCGATCGAGAAGGCCGGCTACGACCTGGTCATCACCGGCATGGCCTCCACCGACGGCACCATGGGCGTCCTCCCGGCGATCCTGGCCGAGCGACTGGGCGTCCCGCAGGTCACCCTGCTCTCCGAGGTGAACGTCGCGGACGGCAAGGTCACCGGCCGCCGCGACGGCGACGCCGCCAGCGAGCAGCTCGAGGCGTCCCTGCCGGCCGTCGTGTCCGTCACGGACCAGTCGGGCGAGGCCCGTTACCCGTCCTTCAAGGGCATCATGGCCGCGAAGAAGAAGCCGGTGGAGTCCTGGGACCTGTCCGACCTGGACGTCGACTCCGACGAGGTCGGTCTCGAGAACGCCTGGACCGCGGTCGACTCCGCGACCCCGCGTCCGGCCCGCACCGCCGGCACGATCGTCAAGGACGAGGGCGAGGGCGGCAAGCAGCTGGCCGAGTTCCTGGCCGGCCAGAAGTTCATCTGAGCTTCGGTCATCCCTCCGATCGCCCCCTCTACTTCGCAAAAGCTGGAGAAGCCCCATGGCTGAAGTTCTCGTCTACGTCGACCACGTGGACGGTGCCGTCCGCAAGCCCACCCTGGAACTGCTGACCCTGGCCCGCCGCGTCGGCGAGCCCGTCGCCGTCGCCCTCGGCGCCGGTGCCGAGGCCACCGCCGCGGTCCTGGCCGAGCACGGTGCCGTCAAGGTCCTGACCGCCGACGCCGCCGAGTTCGCCGACTACCTCGTCGTCCCGAAGGTGGACGCCCTGCAGGCCGCGTACGAGGCCGTGTCCGCCGGGGGCTCCCTGGCCGCCGTGCTCGTCCCGTCCTCCGCCGAGGGCAAGGAGATCGCCGCCCGCCTCGCCGTCCGCATCGGCTCCGGCATCATCACCGACGCCGTCGACCTCGAGGCCGGCGACGAGGGCCCGGTCGCGACGCAGTCCGCGTTCGCCGCCTCCTTCACCACCAAGTCCCGTGTCTCCAAGGGCACCCCGGTCATCACCGTCAAGCCGAACTCGGCTCCGGTCGAGGCCGCCCCGGCCGCCGGCGCCGTCGAGGCGCTGGCCGTCACCTTCTCGGCCCTGGCCACCGGCACCAAGGTCACCTCGCGCACCCCGCGCGAGTCGACCGGCCGCCCGGAGCTGACCGAGGCCGCGATCGTGGTCTCCGGCGGTCGCGGCGTCAACGGTGCCGAGAACTTCTCGATCATCGAGGCGCTGGCCGACTCCCTCGGTGCCGCCGTCGGCGCCTCCCGCGCCGCCGTCGACGCCGGCTGGTACCCGCACTCCAACCAGGTCGGCCAGACCGGCAAGTCGGTCTCGCCGCAGCTGTACATCGCCTCCGGCATCTCCGGTGCGATCCAGCACCGCGCCGGCATGCAGACCTCGAAGACCATCGTGGCCATCAACAAGGACTCCGAGGCCCCGATCTTCGACCTGGTCGACTACGGCGTGGTCGGCGACCTGTTCCAGGTCGTCCCGCAGCTGACCGACGAGATCAAGGCGCGCAAGGGCTGATCCGCCCTCGCCGTCTGACCTGTGCAGACGCACGGCCCGGGGCCGCGTGGTGAGACTCACCGCGCGGCCCCGGGCCGTTTTCCGTCGTGCCCCCGGGTGACTCGGCCGGAGCGTCCGGAGAACATTGACGAGGGGTTCCGGTGTCACTAGATTTTGCTATACGGATTTGAGATTCCGTGCAGCGGAAAATAGGAGAGTGCAGGATGGGTCAGCAGGAGAAGGTGGCAACGAGCCTCCAGGGCGCGGTCAGCGAGCGCATCAGCGCCTCGCTCGCGCCGGTGGACGCGGAGCTCGCGCGCCGCTACCCCGGAGACCCGGGCACCCGGCAGCCGATCCACACCGTGTACGTGCCCGGTGACGCCTTCGACGCCGCCACCATCCGCTCCTGGGGCGACCAGGCCCTCGCCGCTCTCGACGAGCACGCCCCCGACGCGGCGACCTTCGCCCGCGTCCTCGGCATCGCGGACGAACTGGCCGGCCCCGTGTACGAGCGCGTCCGGGCCAAGCTCGCCACCGAGCCGATCGAGGACCTCCGCGTCGACTTCGAGGACGGCTTCGGCGTCCGCTCCGACACGGAGGAGGACCAGGCCGCCGCCCGCGCCGCCCGCCTCGTCTCGGAGGCCTTCGCCAACGGCACGAACGCCCCCTACATGGGCATCCGCATGAAGTGCATGGAGTCCAACGTCCGCGACCGGGGCCTGCGCACCACGGACGTCTTCCTCTCCGGACTGCTGGAGCACGGCGGCCTGCCCGAGGGCCTGGTCCTGACCCTCCCCAAGGTCACCTACGCCGAGCAGGTCAGCGCCTTCGTCGAGCTGCTGGAGGCCTTCGAGTCGGCCCGCGGGCTGCGCCCCGGCCGCATCGGCTTCGAGATCCAGATCGAGACCAGCCAGTCCATCCTGGCCTCAGACGGCACCGCCACGGTCGCCCGCATGATCGACGCCGCCAAGGGCCGCGCCACCGGCCTGCACTACGGAACCTTCGACTACAGCGCCTGCGTCGGCGTCTCCGCCGCCTACCAGTCCAGCGACCACCCGGCCGCCGACCACGCCAAGGCGATCATGCAGGTCGCGGCCGCCGGCACCGGCGTACGCGTCTCCGACGGCTCGACCAACGTCAAGCCCGTCGGCACGACCGAGCAGGTCCACGAGGCCTGGAAGCTCCACTACGGCCTCACCCGCCGCGCCCTGGCCCGCGCCTACTACCAGGGCTGGGACATGCACCCCGGCCACCTCCCGACCCGCTACGCCGCCGTCTTCTCCTTCTACCGCGAGGGCCTGGAGGCGGCGGCCGCCCGCCTGAAGGCGTACGTCGCGAAGATCGAGGGCGACGTCATGGACGAGCCCGCCACCGCCAAGGCCCTCGCCGGCTACCTGGTCCGCGGCCTCGACTGCGGCGCCGTCGGCACCGACGAGGTCACCGCCCGCACCGGCCTGACCCGCGCCGAGCTCGACGCCTTCGCGATCCCGCGCCGCTCCGCCACCCTGACGGCGACGGCGTAACGACCCGCGCGCCGACCTCCGAGGCCGGTACCCCCGAGCGGGGGACCGGCCTCGGAGGCGCGCTCGCGTACGGACCCACGAGCACCGGAGATCGTCCCTGGCGATCGGGGCCGGCGATCGCGGCCGGCGATCGGGGCCGGCGATCGGATCCGGCGCCGGCAAGTCGCTTCAATCGGCGATCGGCGACCGGCGGTCGGCGCTCGGCACCGGCAAGTCGGCGATCGGTGATCGGCGATGGCCAATCGGTGATCGGCACCGTCAGAACCGGGCCGTTGCCAGCACCGTCCCGTCCGGCGTCGTCAGCCGGGCGCCGGCCAGCGCGCCCGCGTCGACCGCGGCGGGCGATCCCCAGTAGCCGTACCCCTCGTGCAGCCTGAACGAGCCGAGCCGCACGGTGCTGCCGTCCGATCGCACGAGCAGGCAGGACACCGGCCCCTCGTACGGGACCCCGGCGTCGTCCATGTCCACGGCCATGTACACCCAGCCGGCCGAGTCGGCGGCGCCCGGCGCAGCCGGATGCGCGTTGATCTCGCCGACGGACCGGCCGACGGCCGGCCCGGTCGACGCGTGGTCCGCGGGTCCGGCCCCGGCCGCCACCCGGGCCGCCCCCGGCGCGAGCACCAGATCGGCCCGCAACAGGCCCGCCATCGTCGTGCCGGAGCGCGAGGCCGGGGCCGGGCCCTCGGCCACGTACGTGCCGAGCGCCCAGCCCCCGAAGCCCAGCGCCAGCGCGCAGGCCCCGGCCACCGCCGCCACCCGAATCCTGGCCCCCCGGCCGCGGGCGGCCTCCCGGCGCCCCGCCGCGCCCGCCGGCGCGGCCCCGGGCCGCAGGCTCAAGCGCCGCGCCACCCGCTCCTCGAAGCCCCGGGGCGGCTCGCGCTCCGGCAGCAGCGCGAGCAGGCCGTCCCCGAGGAGCGCGAGCTGGTCGACGTACTCCCGGCACTCGGCGCACCGGTCCAGGTGCGCCAGGGCCTCGGCCCGCTCCCGCCCCGAGAGCACGCCCAGCGCCAGCTCCCCGGCCCGCTCCCGCAGCCGCGCGCAGCCGGTGGCCTCAGTCATCGCCGCCTCCCTCCGCGCGCGGCGGCTCCGGCGGCCCGGCCGCCAGCGTCGCCCGCAGCCGGGCCATGGCCGTCCTGATCCGCGTCTTGGCCGTACCCAGGGGGATGCCCTCCAGCTCGGCCACCTGCCGGGCGGTCATCCCGTAGACCCCGGCCATCGCCAGGGCCCGGGCCTGCTCCCGGGGCAGTCCGGCCAGCGCCGCGCGCAGCCCGGCCGCCGCCTCGTCGGCCAAGGCCCGCCGCTCGGGGGTCTCCGTCACCGCGCCGAGCAGCGCGTCGAGGTCCTCGGGGGCCACCGGCTCGGGCCGCCGGGCCCGGACGGCGTCCACGGCCAAGTTGTGCGCGATCGTGGTCAGCCAGGCGGTGACCGAACCGCGGCGCGCATCGTAGACCTGCGCGTGCCGCCAGGCCCGCTCGAAGGTCTGCTGCGCGACGTCCTCCGCCAGCGCGGCGTCCCGCGTGACGGCGACGGCCACGCCGTAGACCCGGTGCTGGAACCGCCGTACGAACGTCATGGCGAGCTCCGGGTCACCGGTGGCCAGCCCGGCCAGCAGCGCCTCGTCGGGGAGGCGGCCGACCGGGAGCTGCAGCCCCTGCATGCCAGTAGGTACGTTCCGGCGCGCCCAGGGGATTGCCCGGCGATGGCGGAACCTCACGCTCCCATTCTCCGCCGTGTCCAGCCTGCCGTGTCTCGTGTCCCGCGTCGCCACGGCCCGCCGCCGGCGCGCAATCCCTCCCGACGCCGCACCCGTATCCCGACTGCGACGGGCACGGACGGGACACCGGCCCGGCACGGACGGGACACGGGCCCGGCACGGACGGGCCCCGCCGACCGGCACAGACCGACCGGCACAGACGGCCCCGCCGACCCAGCACAGACGGCTCCGCCGAAGGAGGCCCGACATGACACCGCACCCCGCACCCCTCCACCACATCCTGCTACGGGGCCTGGCAGCGGGCGCGCTGGCCGGCGCCCTCGTCGCCTGCGGGGGCGGCGGGTCCGGCGCAGGCGCCCAGAGCCCGGCCGCCGGAACGTCGAGCACCCAGGAGCAGACTCCGCCCAGTCCCGCGAAGGCCGTGACCGTGGTGGACGTCGCGATGACCGACTTCCACCTCAAGCTGTCGAAGACGGACCTCACCGCCGGCCGGTACACGTTCCGCGCCGCCAACGACGGCCACCACCCGCACGCCCTGGAGATCGAGGGCCCGGGCGGCGAGCACCGTACCCCGACCCTCCAGCCCGGGCAGTCCGCGGACCTCACGGTGACGCTGAAGGCCGGCTCGTACGAGATGTACTGCCCCGTCGACGGCCACCGCGCCCTGGGCATGGAGACGGACCTGCACGTCGGGGCCGCCAGCTCCGGCTCGACCGGGAACGGCACCGACACCCCGGACAACACTCACGACACGTCGGGCAACGGCTACTGAGCCGTGCGCGCCCGATCTTCTGACATCAGGAGGGGCCCATGCACCCCCGAACGGCCGACCTCTCGCTGCGCGCGGTCGCGGCGAGCTGCGCGCTCCTGAGCGCAGTGGTCCACCTCTACCTCGCCCCCGAACACCTGGAGGAGATGCCCTACATGGGCATCCTCTTCCTCATCGGCGGCGCCGGCCTGCTGGTGGTCACCGCGGGCCTCGCGCTGACCGACCCCCGCCCGGCGTGGGTGGGCGGAGCCCTGCTGAACGCCGGCATGCTGCTCGGCTTCGCGCTCTCCCGCACCGTCGGGCTGCCGGACTACCACGAGACCGGCTGGGACCCCCCGCACGGCGTGCTGTCCGTCGCCTCGGAGGCGGCGTTCCTGCTCGCGGCCGCGGCCTGGTACGCGCTCGTGCGCCGCAGTCCCGACCGCAGTCCCGACCGCAGTCCCGACCGGAGTCCCGACCGTAACCCCGCCCGCGGACAGGCCGGCCGGACCGGCCCGGTCGATCGGATCACCGGCCACGCCCCGCACGTTCGCGACCGGGGCCCCGCAAGCCACGCGCGACTCCGCTGACAGGCCGCGCCAGGTCCTGTGGTGCGGGGAAAAGCCGGGAGCCGGGCCGAGCGCACCCGGCACTGAGCGCACGCCGCACCGAGCGCACCCGGCACCGAGCGCACGCCGCACCGAGCGCACCCGGCACCGAGCGCACCCCGCACGAAGAGCGGCGGCCGGAACACCACGAAGCCCCCGTCAGGTCACCCCGTGGTGTGTGGGGGAGGTGCTTGACAGGGGTGGCAGGCTGGTCCGGAGGCAGGCCCGGGCCAGGGGTGGCCGCAGGCCAGGGCGAAGCCCCAAAGCCCCTGGGGTGGGCCTGCCGCAGGGCCTGCAGGCCGCCCCTGTCAA
>NZ_JOGB01000015.1 GCF_000719335.1 Streptomyces sp. NRRL S-87 | reverse complement strand
GTGGGCCTGCCGCTGGGGGTACCTCCCAGCGGTAGCTGGGGGAGGCCTGCAGGCCGCCCCTGTCAAGCGCCGAGGGGACCCACACACCACGGGACCCGCACCAGGGGACCCACAGCACGGGACAGCGCACATCACGCCCAAGACGCAGCGACGAGGTGCCGTTCGGCCGCCGAGAGGTGGACGGCGGCGGCCAGCCAGGCCCGGGCGTAGGGGTCGGCCGAGGAGTCGGTGAGGCGGCCGAAGACGTCGCGGGTACGCCGGTCGGCCTCCGCGGCCAGGACCTGGGCCAGGTCGGCCGCCGTGCCGAAGCCGGCACGGCGCAGCACGTCGGGGCGGCTGACCGGTTCCGCGCCCCGCGCCGCCTCGGCCACCGCCCGGCGCCCGCCCGCGACAGCGGTCTCCAGCAGCCGGCGTACCCGCCACAACGGCGAGTCCGCCAACGGGTCCGGACCGGGCCCGACCACCACCGGCGCCGCCGAGCCCGGCGCCGCGGCCGGGAAGTGGTCGCCCTGGAGGCGGTCGTACCCGAGGTCGACACGGCCGAGCCGGTCCTCGGGCAGCCGCAGCGTGCACGGGTCACCGGGTACGGGTCCGACCGCGAGGGGGCGCAGGGTCGCCGCCCGGTCCAGGTCGGGCCGGCCCAGCACCCGCAGGCGCAGGCCCGGGTGGCCGGCCAGGCGCCGGAGGTTGGCCAGGTGGCCCAGCTCCGGGTGCGGGTGGGCGGGCAGCAGCCGCAGCACCGGGGCCCCGTCCCGTACCACCCCTTCCGGCGCCAGTTCGCGGACCAGCAGGCTCTCGCCCGCGGCGCCGACCACCTCCACGTCGCACCCGAGCAGCCCGCCCCCGTCACCGGCCCCGGGTGCGGCGGCCGCCAACCGGTCCGCCACGGCCTCGGCGGCCGGGCGGGCGAACAGCGCGGCGGCCGGGCCCTCCGACCACGGGACGCCGCGCAGCGGTGTGGCCTTCACGCCGCGGCCGGCGCCCAGTCGGCCGTCCGAGGAGACCGTGGCGCCCACGACGAGCAGACCCCCGCGGGCCAGTCCGGCGTGGTCGAGCACCGCGCCGCCGAGCGCGACGGGCGCGGAACCGGCGCCCCGGGCCCGGGCGAGGCCGCCCGGTTTGACGTCCGCGAGGGACAGGTGGGCGCCCTCGGGGGTGAGCAGGTGGGTGACGACACCGCCGTACCCCGTGGCGGACAGCACCGGCTCGCGGCACAGGCCGAGCACGCGCAGGCTGCCGCCGGGCCGGTAGGCACGGCGGCCGCGGCCCGCGAGGTCCGGGGCGGCGGCGCCCGTTGCCAGGGTGGAGCTGATGCGCAGCACGTCCAGGAACGCGCCGGCGAGGTCCGACAGCCGCAGGGTGGAGCTGCGGTCGCGGGCCGCGCGCAGTCCGCGGACCAGCCGCAGGGTGGCCGCCTCGGCCCGGGGCAGGCCGGCCACGCGGGCCGTGTGCGCGGCCCGCAGGAGCTCGGCCTGGACGACGGCGCCCGCCGCCGGCACACCGGCGGCCAGGGCCGTCGCGGCCACCTGCCACAGGGCACCGGCCGCGGCCGTCTGGGCCGGGCCGAGCGGCTCGGGCCGGGCCTCGACGAGCCCGGCGTCCACGTCCGAGCCGGCACCCGAGCCGGCACCCGAACCGGCACCAGAACCGACACCAGATCCAACACCCGAGCCTGCACCCGAGCCTGCACGCGAACCAGGGCCGGATCCGTCACCCGAGCCACCTCCAGACCCGGCGGCCGAGCCGACACCCGAGTCGACACCCGCCCCGACGTCCGAGCCGACGTCCGAGCCCACACCCGAGCCGACATCCGAGTCGGCGATCGGAGCAGCACCCAGGACCGCGGTCCGGTGCAGGCAGCGCGGTGCCAGCAGGCAGCCGCACACGGCCTCCCCCGGCGCGGTGACCACGCCCGACGGGCCGGGACGGACGGTCACCACGGCGTCCTCGCCGAAGCGGACGGAGACCGAACCGTCCGCGGCGGCCACCGCGTTGGCGGCGCAGTCGGCGATCGCCGCGTCCAGCTTCTTCCGCAGCCGGGCGGTCAGGGACTCGACGGCCTCGGCGAGGACGGCAGGTGCGACCGGCGGGAGGGCGGTGACGGGCACGCTCGGGTCGGGGGTCAACGGGCTTCTCCACGGAGTCGGTCGCCCACCCAGCGGGCGAGGGCGAGCGGGCTGAGAGCGGCCACCGGCATCCCGGCGGCGACGAGTTGCCGGGCGATCGGGACCGAATAGCGGGGCGTGCCCCGGTCGTCGAGGGCGGCGCAGCCCAGCAGGTGGGCCCCGGAGGACGCGAGCGCCCGCACCTCGCCGAGCAGCCCGCCCACCGGGTAGCCCTCCTCGAAGTCGCTGACCACCACGACGAGCGTCCGGCTGGGCACGGTGATCAGCGAGCGGGCGTGGGCGAGGCCGGCCGCGATGTGCGTGCCGCCTCCGACGCGTACCTCCAGCAGCAGCGACAGCGGGTCGTCCACGCGGTCGGTCAGGTCCACCACGCTGGTGGAGAAGGCGAGGAAGTGGGTCGACAGCGTCGGTACGCCGGCCAGCACCGCGGCGGTCAGCGCGGACCAGACCACCGACGCCTCCATGGAGCCGGACACGTCGACCACCAGGATGAGCCGCCAGTCGGCCTCCCGGCTCACCCGGGTGCCGAACACCGGCCGCTCGGGTACGACGCGTACGCTGCCGTCCGCCAGCCTGCGCGTGTGGGCCAGGTTGGCCCTCAGGGTGCGGGCGAGGTCGAGGCGCCCGCCCGGCCGCAGGGTCGGACGCGGGGTGGTGAGTCCCGACAGCGCCGGCCGCGTCCGGGTGGCCAGTTGCTTCGTCAGCTCCTCGACCAGGCGCCTGACCAGCGGCCGCAGCCGGGCGAGTCGGTGCTCGGGCAGGCCGCCGGCCAGCGACAGCACCGAGGCGAGCAGGTCCACCGACGGGCGTACGGACGCCGGGTCGAGCTCGGCCAGCACGTCGGTGCGACCCGTGTCGACGGCCGCGGCCAGCACCTCCTCCCGGACGTCGGCCCCGAAGAGCGCCTCGAGTTCCGCGGCCCACTCCCGGGCCGTGGGGAAGGCGGCCTCCTGTCCCCCGCCCGTGCCCGGTGCACCGTGCGGGTCCAGGTCGGCGGCGCCTTCGCCGCGCCCTGCCCCGTACAGCTCGTCCAGCGCGCGGGCGTGGCGCCGGGAGGCGGCGGGCAGCCGGTCGTGCTCCCGCCCCAGCAGCAGCCGCCACCGGTCGGCCGACCCGATCCGCAACGCGCCGGTTCCCGACGCGGCGGCACGGTCCGGGGAGCCGTCGGCCAGGGTGGCGGACGGACCTGTGGAGCCGTCGGCCAGGGTGGCGGACGGGGCCGCGGAGTCGTCGACCGGACCGCCGGGCCGATCGGACGGAGGGGTGGGACCGTCCGCCCGTCCGCCCGCCGTAGGTTCCGGGGTGCGGGCGGCCGCCGTGCGCGGGCCCGGTACGTCCGGCAGGGCCAGCTCCTTGAGCGCGGCAGCGCCGGCGGCGTCGGCGGCCGCCCACAGGGCGAGCAGCGCCGGCGGCGCCTCGAGGGAGAGGTCCGGCCGGTCGCCGAGCCGGCCGGCCACCACGTCCAGCAGGCGGCCGCGCGCCGCGGGCGCCAGTACGTCGAACCCGCCGCGCAGGGCGGGCAGCCGGTCCAGGAACTCCCGGTCGGCCAAGGCCTCGACCCGGTCCAGCACGGGGTCCAGGGCGTCCGCGGACGTCTGGAGCAGCGGCCCGGCGGCGGCGAGCAGGCCGCTCAGGCGGCGGGTGAGCCGGCGGCGGCCATCGGGGTCGGTCGCGGTGTCGATCCAGCCGGCGGCCCGGGCACCGAGGCCGGCCGCAGGCTCCAGGTGCAGCAGGACCCGTACGGCCAGGGCGGCGCCCTGCATCAGGGGCGAGCCGGTGTCCGCGAGCGCCGCCAGGGCCTGGTCGAGGCGCAGCCCGAGGCGGTGGGCGGCGGCCCGGTCGGCCAGTGCCACCAACGCGGCGGCGTCCGCCGGCTCGTCGCTGCCCGCCAGGCCGGGCAGCGTACGCACCGCCGCTTCGAGGAGCACCGCGGCGAGCGCGGCCGCCTCGGCACGGGCCTCGGGGCCGGTACCGGGGAGGTGGCCCCGGTGGAGGGCGTCCAGCAGGTCGAGCGCCTGGAGGAGCTCGGGCAGGCTCGCGCAGCCCGGCAGCACCTCCGCGGCCTCCGCGAGCCGTACGGCGACCAGGTCGGGCAGGTCGCAGCGGGCGGCGTCCCCCAGGCCGGTCAGGATCTGCGCGCACGTCGGGCCGCCCTCGGCGGCCTCCTGTCGTGCGGTGGCGCGCAGGGTGCCGTCCGCCGCCTGGGCCGCGGTGACGCCGCGTACGCCGGCGAGGTCGAGGCGGGCGGTCACGGCCGGGGTCCAGGACAGCCGCCACTTGGTCCCGAGGGCCGTGCCGTCTCCGGTGGTGGCCACCCTGAGCGGCTCGCCGTACGAGGCGCCGCAGACGAGCAGGCGCTGCAGCAGGACCTCGCGCCGGGCGTCGGTGGGTGAGCGCAGCGGCTCGAGGCGGATCTCGCGCGGGGCCGGGTCCTCGGGACGGGGCAGCCGCAGGGCGGCCAGTTCCCGTTCCACGGACGGCCCGAGGCCCGATCGCGGGGTGCGGGGCGAGAGCCGTCCCCGGTCGGTGCCCACGAGGACGGTTTCCATGGCGCGGGCCAGCGCCCGGCCGCGCCCGAGCGGCTCGCCCTGTCCGAGGACGGTGGTGACGGCCTCGACCAGTTCGGCGCGCCCGGGCGCCGGCAGGCCGCGCAGCCGGGCCAGGTCCCCGGCCAGCCGCAGCGTCTCGGCGGCTTCCCCGGTTCCGGCGGTGTGTCCGGCGGCGCGCAGTTCGCGGCACACCGCGGTGACGACGCGTGCGGCGGCCCCGTGTATCCGCTCGGGATCGCCGGCCGCCCGCAGGACGGCCTGCTGCCACAGGGGGTCGCGGATGCCCGCGGGGTAACCGGAGCGTGAGTCGAGCAGATCGAAGGAGTAGGGCACGAGGGACGTCACGGGTGCCGGGTCGGTCGGGGCGCTCTCGGCTCCGCCGCCCGGACGCCGGACGGAGCCGGGCCGGGTGTCGGCGCCGGTCCTGCCCCTCGGTACGGACCCGGCCCGGTCCGCCGCGCGGTCGCCCGCGTCGATGTCGACGTCGACCCCGCCCACCGCACCGTCGTCGACGTCGGGATCCGCAGCGGCATCGGCGCCGGCAACCGCTTCGGACGGGGCAGCGGTCGCCGACCGCTCCTCCTCGGCGTGCCGTCGGTCGTCCGCAGCCGCCAGGGCGGGGGCGTGGAAGGCGCCGACGACCGCCGCGACGGTGCGGCCGCCCGCCGAGGCGGCGCGGATCACCCGCCGCATGTGAGTCTCGCGGGCCAGGTCCCGCGCGGGGACGGTGCCGGCGGCCTCGGCGTCCCGGCGCAGGGCCCAGCCCACCCCGAGGGCGGCGCGGCGGACCGCCTCGGGCGTGCAGCCCGGGGCCCGCACCTCCACGGCACGGTCCCACAGGTCCTCGCCGTCGCGTCCCGTACCGGCCGCGGCGAGGGCCTCCGCGAAGGAACGCCCGGCGACCGGGGGCGTGGCGGCCGCCGCGCGCCCGTCCGCCCCGTCCGCCCCGTCCGCCCCGGCCGCCGCGTCCTGCGCGGCCTGTTCGACGTCCAGGGCCTCCCCCGGTCCCGGAGCCACCGCGTCCGCCTCGTGCCCGGTCCAGCCCGCGTCCGCGAGCGGCAGGTCGCAGCAGAGCACTTCGACCCCGTGCTCGCGCGCCCAGCGGATCGCGGCCAGTTCGGGCGAGAAGTCCGCGAAGGGGTAGAAGGCCGGCAGGCCGGACGGGCCGGTGCCGGCCAGGGCGACCGGCGCCCTGGTCTCGGGATCTGCCAGGTGTTCCAGCCATCCCTGGAAGTCGACGGGCAGTTCCACGCACACGACCTGCGCGCCGGCCGCGTCGAGCAGCGCGGGGGTGACCGCGGCGAGGGCCGGGCTGTGGTGGCGTACGCCGATCAGGTAGGGCGCGCGGGAGGCGCCGAGGGCGTCGACCGCGGCGCCCGGCCCGGCGCCGGGTCCCGCTCCCCCGCCGTCGCGGGGCTGGGCGGTCAGCTGGGTCCGGTCCGTCACCGCAGGCTCCCGCGCAGGTCCCACAGGCGGCGCCACATGGCGGAGCCCTCCTCGGCCCGGCGGCGCACCGGACCGTCCCAGTAGCCGAGCATCCGGTCGTGGTCGGCGGGGTCGTCCTTGCGGACCACGCCGAGCAGGTGGCCCGGCAGCAGGTCCAGGACGTCACCGCCGGGGAGGTACGCGGCGGCCACCCCGAGCGAGGTCGCCACCTGCACCGCCTCGGCGGTGGACATCACCGTGCCGGGCCGCTCCACGTCCCAGCCCTCGGCGGAGCGGCCGCCCCGCAGGTCGCGGAAGACCGTCACCAGCGCGTCCAGCACCGCGTCGTCGACCGCGAACGCGGCCCCGGCGCGCTCCACCGCGGCGACCGCCTGGCGGCGGACCAGGGCGGCCTCGGCGTCCGCGTCGGGGATGGGCTGCACCGTCTCGAAGTTGAAGCGCCGCTTGAGGGCCGCGGACATCTCGGACACGCCGCGGTCGCGCAGGTTGGCGGTGGCGATGACCGTGAAGCCGGGGGCGGCGCTGACCACCGCGTCCTCGGTGGCGGTCAGTTCGGGCACCATGACGCGCCGCTCCGACAGGAGGGAGACGAGGGCGTCCTGGACTTCCGGCAGGCAGCGGGTGATCTCCTCGATCCGGGCCACGCGGCCGGTGCGCATCGCGGTGAGGACCGGGGAGTCGACCAGAGCCTGCGGGGTCGGTCCCTGCGCGAGCAGCAGGGCGTAGTTCCAGCCGTACCGGAACGCGTCCTCCGTGGTGCCCGCGGTGCCCTGGACGGTGAGGGCGCTGGTGCCGCAGACGGCGGCCGACAGCAGTTCGGACAGCAGGGACTTGGCGGTGCCCGGGTCCCCGACGAGCAGCAGTCCGCGCTCGCCCGCGAGGGTGACGACGCAGCGTTCCACGAGGGCGCGCTCGCCGACGAACTTCGGGCTGACGGCCAGCTTGGCGGGCAGGCCGGCGCGGCGGCGCGGCAGGGCCAGCTCCTCGCCGCCGCTGCCGCAGACGAACGTGACCACGGCGCGCGGGGTGAGGGCCCAGCCGGGCGGGCGGGGGCCGGTGTCCTGGGCCGCGAGGAACGCGAGTTCGGTGGCGAACCGCTCCTCGGCGGGGAGCACCTGCCGGGCGGCGGGTGCGGCAGCGGGCTGCGGGGGCTGCGGGGTGACGGTCATCGGGTCCTCATCGGGTGGATCGAGTGGGTGGTCGTCGGGAGACGGACTGGGCGTCGTCACGACGGAAGGGAGCGGACGCAAGGCGGGTGACGCGGGTGCGGGTCGGGTGACGCAGCGGCGGGTGGCGCAGGCGGGTGGACACCGCGGTCCGGCTGCGGGGTGCTAGGCCCTAGCGCGGTGAAGGCGGGGACGGCCCCGGGGTCGCCGGCCCGCTCGGTCGCGAGCGGGCCGGCGGCCGGTCAGCGGCGGCGCCCGCGCCGGCGCACCGTCAGCTCCCCGAAGCGCGGTACGTCGCCCTCGCGGACCCGCTGCCACGCCCTGCGGTACAGGTCGGCGACGGGCTCGGTGGGCACGATGACGCCGAGCGGGGCCGTGCGGCCGGCGAGCAGCTCGTAGAGGGGCGCCTTCCACTCCTCCACCGGCAGGCACGGCGAGGCGGGCTCCGCCCATCCGCCCGGCAGGAACAGGCTGCGCCCGGCGCGGGTCCGGCGGGCCGTCACCACGAGGTCGGTGTCGGCCAGTTCGGCGCGGGCGGCCCGGATCCGGGCCGGCTTCCAGCCCGTCCACCGGGCGGTGTTGCGGTCGGTGGGGTCGGGCATCGCCAGCAGCATGAGGTACAGGGCCGCGGCGTCCGCACCGAGGCCGTGCCCGGCGGCCGCTTCGGCGACGAGGTCGGGCACCGAGCGGGTCGGGTCCTGGGGCCACCACGTGCCGTCCCCGTCCGGCGCCGGGCCGGCCGCGGGGGTGCCCGGGTCGGCGAGCAGCTCGGCGAAGCGGCCGCCGGAGACGAGCCGCAGCGCCGTTTCGACCGGGAAGGGCTGCTGGTCGGCGCCGCGCAGCAGCGGCACGTACGGGTCGCCGCCCGCGGAGTCGAGCAGCGCGGGGACGAGGGCCGGCATGGGCTGCTGGTCGTGGGTGGCCATCACCACCGCCCCGTACTGCTCGTAGCGCTCGGTCGTCCGGGTGGGCGCGCCCGCGGCCTTGCGGAACGCGGGCAGGTTCGCGTACCCGCAGAGGGTCAGCAGGAGCTCCGGGGCGGCCAGCCGCTGCCGGATCGCGGTGAGCGCCGGCGGCAGCAGGGCGCGCACCGGGTCCCCGGCCGGGAGCCGGTGGGCGAGCCAGGCGGTCATGGCCACCGCGCCGGTGAGGACGTCGGCGGAGAAGGCCTCGGCGCCCTCGGGGCCCTGGGGCTGCGCCCGGTCGCCCTTCACCTCCCACGGGACGTCGGTGCCCAGCGCCGGGGAGGCGGCCGGATCGAGGACGGCGGGGAGGGAGCGCAGGGCGGGCCAGGCGGCCCTGATGCCGCGGTGCGCTTCGGTGACCAGCCACTCGGGGACGGGGGTGCGGCGGCCGACGCGCCGGTTCCACACCTCGGCGGCCGCGGCGGCGTCGGGTCCGTGCGTCCACAGCCGGGCGGGGTCGGTGGGCAGCAGGGCGGCGACCAGTTCGCGGCGCACCTCGGCGGTCAGCTGCTTCAGCTCCTCCTTGGCCGTGGCCGCCTCGGTGACCTTGACGCCGAGCAGGGTGCGCTGCCCGGCGGGCAGGAAGCTGCGCTCGTAGTCGTCGACGTGCGGCAGACCGGCCACGACCAGTCGGGCCAGGGTGGTGGACACGCCGGTGAGCCGGGCGAACTCCTCGGCCGCCTCGGGGAGCCAGGGCGCCGGGCCGCGCTCGTCTGCCTCCTTCAGGAAGCGGGTCAGCCAGTCGAGCGGGCGGCCGGGGTCGCCGAGCGGGGCGTCGCCGCGCGGCGTGTAGGGCTCGGGCACGGTGCAGGTGCCGGCGGGGTCGTACCGGAGCACCTCCAGCTCGATCCCGTCGCTGACCTGCTGCCAGTGCTCGGTGGTGGCGAGGAAGGCGCCGCCTCCCAGGGGCAGGACGCTGCGGTGGTACGCGCCGTACTCGCCGCCGTCCGGGCGGCGCAGGTGGCGCTGGGCCAGGTGCACGCGCTGCCGGCGCCACCGGCCGGTGGCGGCGGCGAGGCCCAGTCCGTCGAGGCGCGCCAGCAGGGCCAGCAGCGCCTCGCGGTGCTCGTCGGAGGTGCCGGCCGCGACCGCCCGGTAGGCGAGGGCGGCGGGGTGGTCGAGCAGCGGGGTCCAGGCCAGGACGGAGTACGGGAGGACGGGCAGCTGGCAGTGCAGCCGGCCGGGTACGGCCACGGCCTCGGTGTCGGCGGCCGCGTCGGCGAACGCGCTCAGGGCGCGGAAGACCGCGTCGGCCTCGCCGCCGCCCCACCGGTGGCGGACGCTTCCGGTCAGGCCCGACAGGGCCTGGTCGAGCACCCGGTCCTCGGGGCCTTCCGGGGTTCGTGCGTCGGTCTCGCCGTGCGGGCCGGCGGCCAGGCGTGCGGCGATCCGCTCCAGGGCGGTGCGCTGGGCGAGCGCGAAGGCGAGCACGTCGACCACGCCCCGGACCAGGAGGGGGTCGCTGACGGCGGGCAGGGCCGCGCGGACCGCGGCGGTGACCGCCTCGGTGCGGTCGGTCGCCTCCTCTCCGGCGGCGCCGGAGGCCGCGACGGCTGCGGTGAACAGCGCGCCGGCCCGTTCGGCGTCCACCGCACGCAGTTCGAGGGAGCCTTCGGGGTCGCGCGGGCGCAGGCAGAACCAGTGGGCCACGGGCGGGAGCTTGGAGGTGCGGGAGCGGGAGCCGTAGCCCTCGTGCCAGCGCGAGCGGGCGGTGACGGCGCCGTCGGGGTCGGTGAGCCGGAACTCCTGCCAGGTCTCGGCCAGGGCGCGGGGCCGGTCGTCGCCGGGGAGGACGAGCGCCGCGACGGGCATCTCACCGCCCTCGGGGACCCGGACCGTGCGGCCGGCGGTGTCGGCCGCCCGCCAGCCCTGCTCGGGTACGTGCACGACGCGCCAGCCGAGGAGCCCGTCCGCGGGGGCCCCGAGCACGGAGTCGGGGACGGCGGGCACGGGGCGCAGCCAGCTCGACCGCTCGGCCAGGATGCTGCCTTCGGGGTGGCCGTCGAGGGCGTCGGCGAGGAAGCCGGGGAGCGACCGCCGGCCGAGCGTGCCGCCGTCCGGGTCGTACTCCCGCCAGCCCGCCGGCTTCTCCTCGGTGTCCCAGGTCCAGTACGACCGGCCGTCGGTGATGACCGGGCGCTCCTGGGGCAGCCGGGTGTCCCCGCGGTGCAGGACGCCCGCGCCGGTGGTGCGGCCGCCGTCGGGCAGGGGCAGCCCGACCTGGTCGAGCGTCAGGCGCCAGGCCTGCTGGCCGGTGTCGAGGGTGAAGACGTCGTCCGGGGCGGTGTGCCAGTAGGCCTGCGTGTCCGCGCCGCCCTGCCACGAGCGCCAGCAGACCAGGAGCGCGCCGTCGACGTAGTGGTAGCCCACGTTGCGCTGGTCGTTGCCGGGGATGCGCAGGTCGTGGACGAGGACGGTGGAGTCCGCGTCGATCACGCGTACCTGGTTGCGGTTGGCCACGATCAGGTGCGGCCACGCGGTCAGGACGGTGAGCTCCGGGGAGTCGGGCCGGGGGGCGAGTTCGGCGAGCGCCTCCTCCCAGGCGGGCCAGGTGAGTTCCTCGAAGAGACCGCCGCGCAGGGTGCGGCCCGCGAGGGCGCCGAGGTCCGTGGCGGCCGCGGCGGCGACCTCGTCCTCGGCGAGGGCCAGGGCCTCGGCGGGCAGCCAGGTGAGGCGCTCGACGGCCTGCGGGAACAGCGGCAGGCCGGTGTCGGAGCAGGAGCGCGCCACGTCCGCGACCCACTCGGCCAGCAGCGGGCGACCGCCCGGGGCGGCGGCCAGGCGGCGCAGGACGGTCTTGCTCTGGTCGGTTCCGTTGAGGGCGTACGCGGCGCGCCGGAAGGCGGGCCGGAACCGCTCGTCGGCGGCCAGGCCGAGCAGGTCGCGGGGCCGCTCGGCCCGCGCCCAGTCGTCCAGGTCCAGCGCGTCCTGCGGGCCCGGCGGGGCGACCGGGAGGTCCAGGGAAAGCAGCAGGTCCAGCAGGTCGACGTCCTGGACGCCGATGCGCAGGCCCGCCTCGCGTCCCGGCGCGGCGAGTTCGTCGCGCAGCCGGTCGGCGCAGCGCTCGACGAGGTCGAGCAGCAGCGGCAGGGTCGGGCGGGAACCCCACCCGGAGTGCCGGGCCGTGTGGAAGCGCTCCAGCCAGCGGGCGGCGCCGTCCGGGCCGGCCTCTTCGGCCGGAACGGACGGTGACAGCAGGCCGGCGGTGGCGCCGGACTCGACGAGGATGTCCAGCCACAGGGCGGAGAGTTCGCCGTTGTCGCCCTCGCACGCGGGCATGGCGGACAGCAGGGTGCCGCGCACCGCGGGGGTGCGGCGGGCCAGGGCGACCAGTGCGGTGCGGTGCGCCTTCCACCAGCCGGTGGCCGCCCGGAGGGTGGCCGGCAGCGGCAGCAGGTCGGCGAGGTAGTCCTGTTCGGCCTCCGCGGCGTCGAGGCCGGCCGCCCGGGCCAGGCGGCGCAGGGCGACGGCCGCCTGGGCGGAGGGGGCCATGCCGCCCGCGGTGCGCCGCACGCACAGGCGGCGGAACCGCTCGTACGCCTCCTCGGCCGTCAGGCGCGCGGCCAGGTCGTTGGCGTAGCCGGTGAGCACGCGGACCGGCAGGGCGCCGGCGAGCGCGAACTCGAGGAAGACCGCGTCGAGCCGGTCCTGGTCCACGGTCAGGCCGTGGGTGGCCTCGCTCTTGCGGGCCCGGGTGAACAGCTGCGCGGCGTAGGTCGGGTTCTCCGCCGACAGGAAGACGCGTCCGGCCTGCTCGAGGAAGACCGGGAGGAAGTGCGGGACGGCCGCGGCCAGCCGGCCGGCGATCTCCTGGCAGGCCTCCATGGCGGCCTTGGGCTTGGTGGCGGCCTGCCGGGCCACGCGCTCCAGCTCGGGTACGAGGGCGAGGGCGTGGTGGCCGTCGGCGGGATGGTGGACGAGCACCCATTCGGGGAATCCGAGGGACTGGCGGCGGCCGATGCCGACCACGGCCGGCTCGCCCTCGGGCACCAGGCCGAGGAACCCGGCGGAGAGGTCCTCGGCGGCCGCGAGTTCGGCCGGGGCGAGCCGGACCACGACGCGGTCGTCGGCGAGCCCGGGGTGGCGGTAGGTACGGGCCGTGAGGTCCACGGCCTCGGGTCCGGCGTCCCGGGTGCCGACGGGCAGCACCGCTCCGGCCTTGAGCAGCAGTTCGGACGCGCGCACGCGCTCCTGGGCGGTGGCGGCGCTGTCGCCGTTCGTCTTCGTGTCCATGGTCCCGTGGGTGGTGTCGGTGGAGGTGACGAGGTCGGTGGTGGTGCCGGTGGGGGCGCTCGCCGCAGTCGCGGCGGAAGTCGCCGGCGCGGTCGGACCGGTGGTCGCGGCCGGACCGGTGGTCGCGGCCGGCGCCGCGGTGGGGGTGGTCATGCGCCGCCGCCCTCCTCGATCCGGCGGCCGGCGTACAGCGCGGCGGCCATCCGCATCCCCTCCGACCAGGCGACCGGGCCGACCTCGCCCAGCGGGACCGCGCGGCCCTCCTCGTCCTGCCAGGTCAGGGCGCCGGTGGTGGAGTCGCCGTCCCAGTAGGGCTCGCCGATCCAGACGGCCGCCTCGAGCCTGCGGCCCGCGTCGCTGACCGTGCAGGTGGCGTACCCGCCGGAGACCCGGTAGCCGAGGCCGGTGGCCCGGGCCGCGAGGCGGAACCGCGAGGGGTAGCCGCCGCCGGCGAAGTCGCGTACCTCGGTCGCGTCGGCCGCGAGGTCCGCCGGCCTGGTCCAGGTCGCGCGGTGGATCTGCTCGACCCGCTGGACGACGCCCAGTTCCGCGGCGAACTCCCGTACGTCCTCCAGGTCGGGGAGCAGCACCGGATGCGGCAGGGTCACCGTGGGGGCCGACAGCCGGACCGTCTCGCCGTCGAGGTTGACCACGCGCAGCTCGCCGGCGGCCGTGGCGTCGCGCAGGAAGCCGGCGTCGTCGGGGTCGGCGCCCACCACGACGACGTCGCGCAGCGCGTTCTGCCAGGCCTCGTCGGGCCAGACCCGGGCGAGCAGGGCGGTGGGAACGGGCAGGGAGGAGACCATCCAGCCGTCCACCTGCGCCACGCAGGCGGCGGCGTGCCGGTCCAGCCATTCGGCGAGCCGGCGCAGCCGGTCCACCTCCGGGTGCTCCCGCAGGCCCTTGGGGAGCGTCTTCAATGGACGCCCGGCGGCCCGACCGGTGACAGCGCGTGCCGCCACCTTGCCTTCCACCAGGGCGATTTCGTACCTGTCGCCCACTGCCAGCCAGCCCATCCTCGGTGCCCCCTCGTGCGACCCGTCGCGATCCGCGCAGCCGGAACCAGAGGGCCCAACTGCCCCCTGAGCTGCGGTATGTGCGGGACAGTAGCGGGGGCCACTGACAACGGTCCGGCCCGGGGGCCGGCTGGCCCGGGGTCAGACACCAGCCGCCGACGGCCCGTTACGGACCGTCACCGCTCCGGCCCGTCGACGTGGGTGGGAGGCCGTTCCGGCCCGCGCCGGCACGAGAACAGCCGGAGCCGTCGGCGCTGCCGCACGGCCGGGCCGCCCGGCGAGGGCCATAGTGGTGACGTGATCACCGAACGTGACAAGGCCGGTGGCGGCTCCTCGGAGCCGGAAGCCGCAGCCGATGAAGAGGCTCAGGTCATCGTGGTCGGGGCGGGGCCGGCGGGGTCCGCCGCGGCGGTGCACCTGGCGCGGGCCGGGGTGGACGTGCTGCTGCTGGAGAAGGGCGGCTTCCCCCGGGAGAAGGTGTGCGGCGACGGGCTGACACCGCGGAGCGTGTACCAGCTGGTGCGCATGGGGGTCGACATCAACGGCCCGGGGTGGATGCGCAACAAGGGGATGCGCTGGGTGTGCGAGGGGCGCCAGGTGGAGTTGGACTGGCCCCGGCTGGGCAGGCTCCCGGACTTCGGACTCACCCGCACCCGGCACGACTTCGACGCACTGCTGGCCGATCTCGCCGCCGCCGCGGGTGCGCGGCTGCGCACGGGGGTCAAGGTGACGGCCCCGCTGACCGACCGGGCGGGGTACGTCGTCGGCGTGACCGCCTCCCGCGGGCCCGCGAAGGAACCGGTCCGCTACCGGGCGCCGCTCGTGGTCGCGGCGGACGGCGCCTCGGCGCGGACGGCGCTGGCGCTGGGCCTGGAACGCGACGCCCGCCGGCCGGTCGCCGCGGCGGCCCGGCGCTACTACCGCAGCGAGGCCCGGACGAACGACCCGTACCTGGAGCTCTGGGCCGATCTGCGCTGCCCGGGCACCGGCCTGGACCTGCCCGGCTACGGCTGGGTGTTCCCCCTCGGGGACGGGCGCGTCAACGTCGGTCTGGGTGCGCTGCCGCAGCACCGGCACAGCCGTCCGGTGGACCTGCGGGCGGCCCTGGACCACTGGCTGACCCGGGTGCCCGCCCACTGGGGCCTGCGGGAGGAGAACGCGGACTCACCGCTGCGCAGCGCTCCGCTGCCGATGGGGCTCAACCGGCGGCCCCAGTACCGTCGCGGTCTGCTCCTGGTCGGGGACGCGGCCGGCATGGTCAGTCCGTGGAGCGGCGAGGGCATCGCGCAGGCGCTGGAGGCCGGGGAGGTGGCCGCGGAGACCATCGCCCTGGCCCTGGCCCGGCCCGCGGGGCCGCGGCGGGAGCACGCGTTGCTCCACTACCCGGCGGAGATCCGGCGCCGCTGGGCGCGCTACTACCGGCTGGGCAGCCTGGTCGGCGACCTCGTCTTCTCCCGGTACGGCTTCCGGCCCGTGCTGCATCCCCGTGTGATGGCCTCGCCCAGGCTCCTGGGCGTCCTGGCCCGGCTGCTCACCGACGTGACGGACGGTCCGGCCCACGACGGCGTCGACGCCCTCCTGCACGCCCTCGTCCGCCTCGTTCCCGCGTCCCGCCGGTAACCACCCGCCGCACCGCGGGAGGTGACGGCCCTGCGGCCGGCGGACCGCGCACGTCCGGGCGGACTCCCGCCCGGCACCGGCGGGGGCGGCCGTGGGGCCGGCCCGGGGCCGCGGGCACGCACCGGCCGGGGGACGGCCCGGGCCGGTGCGCGGTGTCACGGAGCGCCGTCGGGCCGGTCGGCGACGCCGGGCCGGTCGGCGACGCCGGGCGGTCGGAAGCAGGCGGTGATCGCCTTGCCCCGTGCGCAGGGGTGGACGTCCACGGCGTCGGCGAGGACGTCGACGATCCCCAGGCCCCGCCCGGACGTCGCCCCCGCCGCGGCCGGCTCCGGGCGCGGCGGGTGGTGCGGGTCGGTGTCCGCGACGCTCACGTGCAGGCAGCCGCCGTCCCAGGTGAGGACCAGATGGGCCGTGCTCGCGGCGTGCACGTGTGCATTGGTCACCAGTTCGGAGACGGCGAGCAGCACGGAGTGCACCGTGTCCGGGGCGTCGCGGGTCCACGCCAGCGCGGACAGGTGCTCGGCGGTCCATGCGCGGGCCGCGCGCACCCCCTTCGTCACCGGGAACGAATGGGCCCAGCCCACCGCGCGCAGTTCCAACGTCCTCACCCGCCCGAGTCCTGACACGCCGACATCCCGCGTCTACCCCGGCCCCGTCGACCCATCCACGCCCCGTCCCGGTCCGCGGTGCGGTTGGGTGGGGGCATGGAACCCCAACCGGTCGTCGTCGTGATGGGTGTGTCGGGCACCGGCAAGACCACCGTCGGTCGTCTCCTGGCCGCCGCTCTGCACGTCCGCTACGCCGACGGGGACGACTTCCACCCGCCGCGGAACGTGGCGAAGATGGCCGCCGGCACACCGCTGGACGACGCCGACCGCCGGCCGTGGCTGGACGCCGTGGGCGCGTGGGCACGGGAACGTGGCGACCGCGGCGGCGTGGTGTCGGCCTCGGCCCTGAAGCGCGCGTACCGCGACCGGCTGCGCGCGGCCGCGCCCGACGCGGTCTTCGTGCACCTGGCCGGCGACCGGGACCTGATCGGCCGCCGCATGGCCGCGCGCACCGGGCACTTCATGCCGGTCGAGCTGCTGGACTCCCAGTTCGCCGCCCTGGAACCGCTCGGGTCGGACGAGCGGGGGGTCGTCGTTCCGGTCGACGGCACTCCCGAGGAGACCGCCCGGCTGGCCCTGGACGCACTGCGCGGGCTGCGGGGGCCGGGCGGGCGGCCCCACGGCGGACCGGCGGGGGGCTGCCCGCCGCGGTGAGGACCGCGCGCCGGACGACACCGGTCCGCGGGGAGGCGGCCGCTGCCGTGAGGGCCGCGCGCACCGGGATGCGGGCCGACCGGACCGCTCAGCGGGCCGGCGGTGGGGGCTGCGGCGCCGGGGTTCCGCCGGGCGGGGGGCGGTCGCGGCGGTGCGCCCGCGCGGGGCGGGCCGCGCACAGCCGTTCGACGGCCACGGCTCCCACGGTCGCGAACAGCATCGGTACGACCAGGGTCCGCGGCGCGTCGGTGAACTCCAGCATCAGGACCACGGCCGTGAGGGGGATGCGCTCGGCGGCGGCGAGGAAGGCTGCGCCGCCGACGACCGCGTGGGCCGCGAGGGTCGTACCCGGCCACACCAGGGCCCAGGCGCCTCCCGCCAGGACGCCGAGGAGTGCGCCGTTGGCCACCGAGGGGGTGAGCAGGCCCCCTCGGGCCCCCGCGCGGAGGGTCAGGAGCACGACGAGCGTGCGGAGGGCCAGGAGCACGGCGGTCAGGCCCAGGGCCGGCTGGGTGGCGAACGCGACCTCGGCCGGTCCCTTGCCGTTGCCCAGGAGTTGGGGGTACGGGACGCTCAGCAGACCGACGAGGACGAACGCGGCCGGGGCGGTCAGCAGCAGCATGCGGTCCCGCGGCGCGCGGCGTCCCGCGCGGGCGCAGGCCCTGGCGAACAGGTGCGCGCAGAGGCCGATGAGCGGGCCCGCGACGGCGGACCAGACGACGAGCGAGGCGCCCACGGTCAGGCGGGTCAGGTGGAAGGCGGGCTCGTCGGGCAGTGCCATCCACGAGATCACCGTCGCCAGGGCGGCGACGGCCGCAGCCGGGACGAGGGCGCCGACCGCCCAGGTGCCCAGCAGGACTTCCAGGGTGAAGACGGTCCCGCCCAGGGGGACGTCGTACACGGCGGCCAGGCCGCCACCCGCGGCGGAGGCCACCAGCACGCGGCGCTGGCCGGCCGTCAGGCCCGGATGGCGGCAGACCGCGGTGGCGAAGAGCGCGGCCAGCTGGCGCGGGGCCGTCTCGCGGCCGAGCGGCGAGCCGAGGCCGACGGTCACGATCTGCAGGAGGGCGTGCCACGTGGTGGAGAGCGCGGGCATGCGCGGGCGGCGCGCGGCCACCGCCTCCTCCACGCCGACCAGCGGCCGCCCGAAGCGGTAGAGGGCCCACCAGCCCGTGCCCGCCACGATCCCGCCCACCGCCATGGCCGCTACCCTGCGGGCCGGTGCGGCGGCCACGACGCCGGACAGGAACGAGCCCTCCGTGTAGCCGTAGGCGAGGTGCTGCACGGTGTGCAGCAGCAGTGCCAGGCCGGTCCCGGCGAGGCCAGCCAGCACCCCCACGACCACCGTGGCCACGGCGAACCGCCACGGCCAGCTGCCCCGGGATCCACCGTCAGCCACCCCGGAACTCTAGCCGAACCGGGAGGAAAGGGACTGCGTCACCGCGAAGCCGGAGGTGTCCTTCCCCCACCCGTGAGCCGGGCGCCCGACCGGCCGTCCAATTGCCGGCGATCTTGTCGAGAGGAGTGCGCTACCGTCCCCTCACGCACACGACCAGGGGGAGCACGTGCACCGACCGAACACCGCGATAGCCCGCTTCTGGGCCGAGACCCCGAAGCAGATCAGGCGCCTCAGCGTCCTGCTCCTCCCCCTCGGCACCGTCCTGTTCTTCGTCGGCCTGCGCCTGGACGCCACCGACGGGTGGACGGGACACGACTACCTCCTCAACGTCTACTCCGGCCTGACCGGCGCGTGCTTCGGGATCCCCGTCGCCCTGCTCCTGCTCAACAGACTCACCAGCGCGCAGGACGAAGTCCGCCAGGCCGAGCAGGCCCGGCAGCGGGCCGGCGAGGAGGCCACCGCCTTCCAGCAGTCCCTGCTCTCCGGCTTCGAGGCCTCCGACCTCGCCGACCTGACCACCAGGGTGGCGGCTCTCCAGGCGCAGCTCGCCGACCTCCGCCTCAAGCGCGCCGACGACCCCGCCCGGTCCGAGGCCGTGCACGACTTCCTCGCCGCGTTCGACCGCCTCCTGCCCAGCCCGTCCGGAGATCCGCGCCCCAGCCTCGGCGCGCTCCACCACACCGAAGAGCGGGCCGCCGTGAGTGAGTGGCGCAGCCGGATCCGGGTCCGGTGGACGGTCCTCAACACGGAGGTACGCCCCACCCTGCACGGCCAGGACTGGCCCGAGGCGGTGGCCGCAGAGGCCCAGCACGCCTGCGAACGGCTCCTGGTCCAGGGCCGGAACCCCTGGAAGTCGACCGGGGCCGAAGCGGGCGGCGTGACCGCGATGCTGTACTTCCTCCAGGACGTCGACGCCTTGTGCCGGGCAGCCACGGCCCTCGAGATCTACAAGTAGGAGCACCAGGGCCCGCGTTCCGCGGGTGCGCCGTCGAGGACCCACTGCCGGGCAGGGGGCGAGGAGCCGAGTCCTCGCGGTTGCCGGTCGATCGCACGAATTGAGGCAGGTCAGACGGCATATGGGACTACTCCTGGGTACATGGGAACTTACCGGCCGGAAACGATCATCTGTCCCCTAGCATGGCGCGCATGATCAGACGGGCCGCGCCGGCGCACGCCTCTTGGAGGGCGGTCGTGTTGGTGTGCGTCCTGCTGCTGGGCGGCGTCCTGGTCCCGCCGTGCACCGCCGCGCCGGACCGGGTGGCCGGGGCGCACCTGACGGCCGGGACGGCCACCGCCGCGGCGGCGGAGTACACCGTGTCCGTGGAGCGGGCGGCTGCAAAACGACCACCCGGTGTGCGCCTGTCCGCGTGCGCCCACGGCTCCGCGGGCGGGCCCGAGCCGGTGGGCCGGGACCTGTTCGAGGTGTCGCGGCTCGCCCCGGTGCACGGGGAGGCCGTCGTCGTCGGAGCGGACCCGCCCGTGCACGTCCCGCCCTGGCCCCGTCCCCCGGAACGCTCCTGGCTCTGCGTCTGGCGCACCTGATGCCGCACCCCGCCGCCACGGCGCGGCGCGGGGTCGGACGCCGGCACAGAACAGGGGGCTCATGTGTTACCTGCGGATCGTGCGAGCGCAAGCAAGGGATCTGTCGGTTCGATGATGGAAAGTGCCGTCGGGCGGGGCCTGTTGCAGGGCCCGACCGCCGGGCGGCAATGGGGGCACAGGAATGGCAGGCACTGCGAACGGGACGGCGGAGGAGCCGGAACGGGTGGCGGAGCTCGTGCGGGGGGCACAGCGGGGGGACGCGCTGGCCATGGACGAGTTGTTGAGCGTACTGACGCCGCGGGTGGCGCGCGTCTGCGGACCGATCGCCCTGGAGGACGGTCCCGACGCGGCACAGGAGGCGCTGATCGCGATCTTCCGTAACATCGGCCAGCTCAAGTCGCCGGAGGCGCTGTTCGGTTGGGCGCGGGCGATAGCCGCCCGGGAGGCGCTGCGGTACGCCAAGCGCCGCAGCCGCGTGGTGGTGGCCGAGATCGCCGACCGCGCGGCGGAGGGCGTGGACGTGGAACTGTCCGCCGACATCGAGGACGTGCTCGGTCGCCTGACTCCCGAGCACCGGCTCGTGCTCGCGATGCGGCACGTCGAGGGGCTGGACGAGCAGGAGGTCTCCGAAGCCCTGCGGATCCCGGTGGGCACGGTGCGGTCACGGCTCTTCCGCGCGCGCGAGGCGTTCCGCAAGGCCTGGGCCTGACGTTGGGCCGCCACCGGCCCCCGGGCGGGTGCCCGGGGGCCGGTGGGTTCAGGCGGGCCGGTGGGTTCAGGCGGGCTGGGGGGTTCAGGCGGGCTGGGGCGTGAGCCGCTTGTGGCCCGTGCGGTCGTAGTAGGTCGTCATGCCGAAGCCGAACAGCAGCGCGAGCACGGTGCCGACCCCGATCATGATCCACGAGCGGGTGAGACCGGCGTCGCCGCGGGCGTCGAAGTAGAGGATCGCGCGGACGCCGTCGCTGAGCTGGCGCATCGGTTCGAAGTAGGACAGGAACCGGTAGAACGCGGGGACCGCCTGGAGGGGGATGGTGGCGCCCGACGACGGGAGGCCGAGCACGATGAAGACGAACATGGACACCAGCTGGCCGATCCCGCCGAAGGCGGCGTTGATGGCCTGGACGCCCAGGCCGACCGCGAGGGCCGCGCAGTAGGAGTAGATGCCCAGCAGCGGCACGTGGGAGACGTCCATGCCCAGGATCGTGATGCAGGCCAGCATCACGAGTGCGGCGCTCACCACCGTGATGCCCGCCGTCATCACCATCTTGAGCAGCAGGGTCTGGGTGCGGCTGATCGGTACGGTGGGCCGCCGGGTGTGCCAGGGGCCGATCTCATTGTCGGCGTAACCGAGGGCGGTGTCCACGCCGTTGCTGATGACGTTGCCGCCCATGAACCCGGCCAGGACCAGCAGCAGGGTGTAGTAGAAGGCCGAGAGGCCCAGACCGCTGTGGCCGCCGATGGGGTGCCCGACCCGGGTGACCACGTCGACCGGGTCCGCGAGCAGCACCTTGGTCGTGGGGGTGGCCCGGGCGGCGGCGCCCGTCTGCGTCAGCTGGCGGCCGACGGAGAGCGACGCGGTGCGGGCCGCCTTGGTGCTGATCTGGCTGGCCAGGGAGGACCCGAGGCTGCCCTTGCCGGGATTGGTGAGCACGAGCATCGTCGGCCGGTGGGTGGCGCCGGACGTCGTGAGCGCCGCGACGGCGTCCGAGAAGCCGGCCGGGACCACCAGTGCCCCGTAGACCTTCCCGGAGTCCAGCTGGTCCTCGGCCTCGGCGCGGGTCATCACCCGCCAGTCGGCCTTGCCGCCCGCGGAGTCGGCGGCGATGGCAGCGGTGATCCTCCCGCCCAGGTCCGGCGGGCCGGTGTCGTCGTCGACGAGGGCGATGGGCAGGTCGTGGAGCTCCCCGTTGGGGTTGACGATGCCGCCCATGTAGAGCAGGGACACCAGAAGGGCGAGCAGTCCCGTCAGGACGGTGGGGACCACCCAGATCTGCGGGCGGCGCAGCAGGGTGGCGGCCGTGGCTTCGGGGGCGGGGGGCGCGGACATGGGTCTCCGTAGCTTCCCGGCGGGCGGGCGTCGTACGACGGGCGGCGGTCTGCGGTGGCGGTCGGGGGCCGTGGGTCGGCGGCCGGGGGTGACCGGGGCGCGTCATGCGGCCGTCGACACCTCAGCATGCCCCCGCCACCCCGGGTTTCCGCGACATCTGCCCGGGGCGCTTCGTCCTTCACCCGTACGCTGATCCGCCGGGCAGCCCTGGGGCGCGCTTACGGGACATGGCCCGGCACCCGGCTCAGGTTCCGGGGAGGACACGGCGCGTTTCGTAGGCCCACATCGCGATCTCGACCCGGTTGCGGGCGCCGAGTTTGGCCATCAGGCTGGCCAGATGCGTCTTCACCGTGCTGAGGCTGATGTGCAGTGCATCGGCGATCTCGGTGTTGGTCAGCCCCCGAGCGACGGCGAGGAGCACCTGCTCCTCGCGGGCGGTGAGGGGGGAGACCGGCTGGGCCGCGGGCCGGCCGGTGGGCAGGTCCGCGAATGCCTGGAGCAGACGGACGGTGACGCTGGGCGCGATGAGCGCCTCACCGTCGGACGCCGACCGTACGGCCTGCGCCAGAAGGTCCGGTCCCGTGTCCTTGAGGAGGAATCCGCGGGCGCCGGCGCGCAGTGAGCCGTAGACGTACTCGTCGAGGTCGAACGTGGTGATGACGACCACGGCCAGCGGGTCGGCGACGCCCGGGCCGGCGACCAGCCGGGTGGCCTCGAGCCCGTCGAGCACGGGCGTGCGGATGTCGAAGAGGCAGACGTCGGGACGTAGTTCGCGGGCCAGCCGTACCGCTTCCCGCCCGTCGGCGGCCTCGCCGACCACCTCGATGCCGGGCTGGGCGTTCAGCATGATCCGCAACCCGGTGCGGATGATCGTCTGGTCGTCAGCGACGAGGACGCGAATGGACACCGCTCTCGCTCCTCGCTCTCGGCAGTTCGGCTTCGACGTGCCAGCCCCGCTCGGTACCCGGGCCGGCCCGTAGTGTGCCGCCGAGCAGGGTCGCGCGCTCGCGCAGTCCGGTGAGTCCGTATCCGTCACGACCCCGGCCGGTGCGCCGGCCGTTGTCGCGCACGCTCACCCGTACCGTGTGCCGTTCCGCGGCGACCCGGACGACGAGCTCGCTCGCGTCGACCGCATGGCGCAGCGCGTTGGTCACCGACTCCTGCACGATCCGGTAGACGGCGGCGTCCACGGCCGGGGGCAGCGCGTCCAGTTCGCCGTCGAGCCCCAGGTCGACCCTGAGGCGACCGCCCGGGGTGCGCACCAGGCGCTCCAGATCCGCGACTCCGGCCGGGGGCGCCAGCTCGGCGCCGACCCCGCGGTCGCGCAGCGCGGCGACCATGGCGCGCATTTCCTCCAGCGTGCGCGCCCCTTCCTCCTCGACACCCTCCAGCGCCTCGACGGCGGCGGACGGGTCGGTGCCCGCGAGCACCCGGCCCGCCTGGGCGATGATCACCATGGCCGACACGTGGTGGGCCACCGTGTCGTGAAGTTCCCGGGCGAGCTGCTCGCGCTCGCGGGAGCGCAGCTGCTCCAACTGCCGCTCGCGAGCGGTCACCCGGAACCGCACGGCAGCCCCGACCACGCCGGGCAGCAGCAGGAAGACGAAGCCCACGACCTTTTCGACGACCGGGGTCCCGTCCGTGACGACACACAGCGCGCCCGCCGCGAGGATCACCGCGCCGCCCAGCACGATCTCGCGTCCCGATCCCCACCGGGGCAGCGCGTACACCAGCACGAGCACGACCGCGCCGGTGTACAGGCCGACCGGCTCGCGCGGTGCGGCGACGAGCGAGGCCAACGGAGGCAGGACCACCGAGCCGAACCCCAGCGCCACCATCGCCAGCGGGCGGGTCCGGCGCCACAGGGGCAGCAGCCACAGCCATACGGCGAGCGCCACCGCCACCGGCCGCCACACGACGTTCTCGCGCAGGGTGGCCTCCAGCGCCACACCGGCAAGGCCCGCGGCGAGCAGCGCCCAGTCCCGCCGCAGCCGGGCGGGCGCGTCGGGCGGCCGGGGTTCGGTCCACAGGGTCTTCAGGTCGTTTCGCAGCACGTTCTCACCTTAGGGACCGCGGCGTGCCGCGCATCGGCCGAAAGGACGGGTCGTCACTCCGCCCTGGGGCCGACGGATCCGCGGCCCGCGGGCCGATGCCGCGGAGCGCCGTGGCGACGAGCCTCGGCATCGGCGGCCGTACAAGACGGCCGACGAGGTGGTTGGAGGACCCGATGCTCTCGAAAGCCCTGTTGCGCCTGGGCGCAAGCGCCGCCCGCCATCCCTGGCGGGTGATCGCGGCATGGCTGACCGCCGCCACGCTCGCCGTCCTCGCCGCGATCGCCGTCGGCGGGCGGACCGCGGACTCGATGACCGCTCCGGGACTGGACTCCGAACGGGCCGCGCAACTGATCGAGCGGGCCGGGCCCGGCCAGGAGGGGATGACCGCCCACGTGGTCGTGACCCCCCTCGACGACGGTGCGACGTTCTTCGACCGCGGCAGCGCGCGCACCGCTCTCACGCGTCTGCAGACCGAGGTGAAGCGGCTGCCGCACGTGCTCGGCACGAGCGACCCGGCGGGGGCACTCGACGCACGCGGGGACACCGCCGTGCGCGGCGGCCTCGTCTCGGCCGACGGGCGGATCGCGGTCGTCCGGGTGCAGTATCCCGACCAGAGCCGGCTGTCGGCCGAAGACCTCGACGCCCTCGTCGATCTCGGTGGCCGGCTGCGCGCCGAGCTGCCCCTGCGCATCGAGATGGGCGGGAACCTCTTCTACGCCTTCTCCGACCCCGACGGCGGCGCGAGCGAGCTGATCGGCCTCCTCGCCGCGGCCGCGATCCTGTTCCTGGCGTTCGGTTCGCTCGTCGCCGCCGCGCTGCCGATCGGCATGGCGGTCTTCGGGCTGACCATCGGAGTTGCCACGATGACGGTACTGGCGGGGGTGACGGACGTCCCGACCTTCGCCCCCGTCCTGGGCAGCATGGTCGGGCTCGGAGTGGGCATCGACTACGCGCTGTTCGTGCTCGCCAGGCACCGGGAGTACCTCGCGCGCGGGCTCGATCCCCACGAGGCGGCGGGGCGGGCGGTGGCCACGGCGGGGAGGCCCGTGGTCTTCGCCGGCGGCGTCGTCGTCGTATCGATCCTCGGCCTGGCGGTCGCGAACGTGCCGTTCATGACGGTGGGCGGGCTCGCCGTCTCGATCGTCGTTCTGACCATGGTGGTCGCGTCGGTGACGCTTCTGCCGGCCTTCCTCGGCGCCGCCGGCCTCCGCCTGGCCCGGCCCGGCCGGATCGGCCGGGCTCTGCAGAGCGGGAAGCCGGGCCGACTCGTACGGCAGCGGGACAGGGTGGCGGGCGCCGCTCCCGCCCGCGGTTGGCGGCGCTGGATCGGGCACGTCAGCCGGCACCCGGTGCTGTACGCGATCGGCGCGGCGGGACTGCTGCTCACCGCGACGCTGCCCGTGCTCGGCCTGCGCGTCGGCCTGCCCGACGACGGCTCACTGCCCCGCAGCCGTACCGAGCGCCGCGCCTACGACCTCGTCGCCGAGGGGTTCGGTCCGGGCACCAACGGTCCCCTCGTCGTCGCCGCGGACCCCGCCGGTGACCCGGCAGTGCTGGACCGGCTCGTCGCAGCGGTCGCGGCGGACCCGGGCATCGCGTCCGTCGCGCCGGCGCACATCGACCGGGCCACCGGCATCGCGACCCTCGTGGTGTTCCCGACCACCGGTCCTCAGGACAAGGCCACGGCCGACACCATCGCCCGGCTGCGCACCCGCGTGCTGCCCACCGCGGTCGGGCACGGCCCGGCCCGGGCCCACGTCGGCGGCGCCGCCGCGAGTCTGTCCGACGTGGGCCGACGCACCAGCCAACGCCTGCCGGGGCTCGTCGCCGCCGTGCTGGCGATGTCGTTCCTGCTGCTGATGCTGGTCTTCCGCTCGGTACTCGTACCGCTCAAGGCGGTGCTGCTGAATCTGCTGAGCATCGGCGCGGCCTACGGCATCATGGTCGCGGTCTTCCAGTGGGGCTGGGGAGGCGCGCTCATCGGGCTGGAAGCGACGGTTCCGATCGTGTCGTTCATCCCGATGTTCCTCTTCGCCATCCTGTTCGGCCTGTCGATGGACTACGAGGTGTTCCTCCTCTCCCGCGTACGCGAGGAGTACCTGCGCACCGGCGACAACGGCACGGCGGTCGTCGAGGGCGTCTCGGGCACCGCCCGGATCATCACCTCGGCCGCCCTCATCATGGTGGCGGTCTTCCTGTCGTTCGCCGTCGCCGAGGACCCCTCCACCAAGATGTTCGGGCTCGGCCTGGCCACCGCGATCTTCATCGACGCCACGGTCGTGCGCATGGTGCTCGTACCGGCGACCATGACGCTCCTCGGCCGGACCAACTGGTGGCTGCCGAAGTGGCTGGACCGGATGCTTCCCCGCGGCCCGGTCGGCGGAGTCGATGCCGACCGGGGACGCCTGCTGAGTGCCTGACGCCGTCGGGGATCTCGGCGATGACGGTCGGCCGTGCCCTCGACCTCTCATGTCGCCGAGATCCCGACGTCGTCACCCGCGATCAGCCCTGCGTCTCCTCGCGGCGTCCGGTAGCGGCCGCACCGGGTATGACGAGCAGCTTGCCGGTGGTACGCCGGGCCTCCAGATCGCTGTGGGCCCGGGCGGCCTCGGACACCTACTGGGAGCGGGCGTCGATGCGTTCCTGGAGGCGGTCGAGGAGGGCATGGCCGCGGGCCTCGGTCCCGAACAGGCCCAGCCGCTTCAGCAGCGCGCCGCCCGGCCTGCGCAGCCCGGAGGCGAAGGCGAAGGTCGTGCCGCCGTCGTGGGGCACCGCGGCCATCGCCCCCATGAGCGTCCGGCTCTGCATCAGGCACCACCCGGGACGCAGGACGACGTCGAAGGCCTCCGGCAGGCCCAGTCGGCCGACCGCGCGGGCCGTCAGCCGCTCCCCCTCCGCGCCGAGCAGGGTGAAGGACTTCAACGCCGGGATGATGTGCGGGAGTTCGTTCTCCAGGTCGGCGGCCACCGCCCACAGGCGCTCCGGCGGGACGTCGTAGTGCCGTTCCGCGTACATGGGCGCCCGGACGGCGGCGGCGATGACCTTCAGACGCCGCAAAGGGTCCAGATCCGCCTGGGGCCAGGCGGCCGCGCCGAGATCGCTCATGTCGTCTGCTCCTCCGTACCGGAAGGTCGCGCTCCTCGTCGGGGAGCGCCCCGGCGCCATTGTCACACCCGGAGGTGAGCAGGTGAACGGCCGTCTCAAGGACGGGACCCGGCACGTGGCGGGAGTACTCCGCGGCGCCCGGTCCTCTTCCTCAGTGGACTCTCCCGCGGTGGACGGGCGAGTGCTCCGAGGACCCGAAGGAGAGTACCTGTGACGGTGAAGAGCGTGGCGGGCCGCAGGCCGGCCCCGGCGCGTGACTGGGTGCCCGTACAGACGCTGCCGCGGCACCTGCACCGCGTACGGCCGCGACTGCGGGGCGTGGGTTTCGGCATCGCGTCCGTGCACGAGGGCCCGCCGCCGGCGGTGCACGAGGCGGAGCTGGCGCTGGCCGCGCAGATGCCGCCCGCGCGGCGCGCGGACTTCCTCGTCGGCAGGTGCGCCCTGCGCCGGGCGCTGCGCGACGCGGGCATCGCGGCGGGGCCGGTGCTGCGGGAGGGACCCCGGCCGAAGTTCCCGGCGGGCGTGACGGGCTCGGTGAGCCACTCCCGGGGGGTGGCGGTGGCGGTGGTCGCGCGGACCGCCGAAGTGGCCGGGCTGGGCGTGGACCTGGAGTTCGGCGGGCCGCCCCCGGCCGCCGCCCATCTGGTGCTGGGCCCGGCCGAACGGGATCTCGTGAGCGCCTCGGCGGCGGCGCAGCGGCGGATGCTGGAGCTCTACGCGGCGAAGGAGGCGGCGTTCAAGGCGCTGAGCCCGCTGCTCGGCGCGGAACTGCCGGGTCTGCGCGCCGTGCGGCTGCGCCCGCGCGCGGGCGGTTTCACCGCCGGCCCGGCCGCCGGGCCCGGTCCCGAGGCACTGGTGACGTGCCGTCCGGTCCCCGGCGGGATGCTCGCGTGGGCCGTGCTGGGCGGGCGGGACGGGCTGGAGGGGCCGGACGGGCGGGACGGACCGGACGGGCGGGACCAGGTGGACTGACCACGCGCGTGGTCGTCACCGGAACGTCTTGAGCACGGCGAAGACCTCCGATGGGGCGGGTTTCCAGGACCGCGCCGCACGGAGGTCTTCGCGTCGGGTTCAGCAGTCCACCTTGACTTCACTGTTCGGGCACGCATCGACTCCGGAGTCGCCGTACGCCGTGTCGAATTCCGGACCTCCGTCGAGCGAGTCGTTCCCGGCCTCTCCGTACATGGTGTCGTCACCCTCCTGGCCGCGAATGGCGTCGTCTCCGTCCGGCGCCGCCGGATCGCCGGTGTTCCCGTACAACCTGTCGTTCCCGTAGTCGCCTTCGATGGTGTCGTTCCCGGGTCCGCCGTAGGCCCAGTCGGGGCCGTCTCCACCGTCGATCCGGTCGTCACCGGCCTCGCCGTAGAACGTGTCGGAACCGGAGTTGCCGTTGAGGACGTCGTTTCCGGGGCCGCCGTGGACGACCATCTTCAGGTCGGTGAGGTTGGAGACGACGTCGTCGCCGTCTCCGGCTTCGACGTTGATTCTCCAGATACCCGTGCTGTTCAGGTTGAGCTCGTCCCCCTGCGGACCCGACACCACGTCTCCGTCGTCGTAGACCTTGACGCTTCCGAACGGGGTGCCCCCGTGGATCGTGATCTTGTTGGCTCTGCCGGGGGCCGCTCTGATCTGGAGGTAGCCGGAGAGGTCGTAGTCGACGGTCGTGTTGCCCGGGACCTTGGCGTTCCGCTGCTCCTCCCCCTGCGCGGAAACCGCGAGGGGCGACATGACGGCCAGGGCGGCGACCAGGCAGACGCGCGCACAGAAGGCAAGTCGAGGCATCGACAATCACCACCAGGAAGAGTGAGGTCGGCCGGCGTACGGGATCGGCGCTCCGGTGCCTCGGCACGTCACGTGCCAGGCCACCCCCCTCTCGCGGCCCGCCACCTCTCAGCGTCTCACCGTCGGAACCCCTTCGCATGCCGGACCCCGATGTGGTCGCCGCACGTGCCGGGGGCTCTCGGCCTGTCGCGGCGCACCGCACGAGGCCGCCGGACCCCTCGGGTCCGGCGGCCTGCTCGTTCGGTGCAGGTGGCGCTACGCGCCCGTGGTGACGGGCCGTCGGTCGTCGTGGGCGGACCGCTCGGCATCGGCGGCGGCGGTCGCCGGGCCCGCGGGGTGCGGAGCCGGGGTCCTGCGGAGGAGGCGCGGGGTGCGCCAGATCCGGTCGCCGAGGAGCTTGAGGGCCGCGGGCAGCAGCACGACGCGGATGACGGTGGCGTCGAGGAGGACCGCCACGGACATGCCGACGCCGGACTCCTTCATGGACAGCTGCGGCAGGGTGCCGAAGACGGCCGCGACGGCGACCATCACCACGGCGGCGCCGGTGACGGCACCGGCGGTCCCGGTGACGCCCTCCTCGATGGCGCGGTCGGTCGACAGGCCCCGGTCGTGGCCCTCGCGGATCCGGCTGACGACGAACACGTGGTAGTCCATCGACAGGCCGAAGAGGAAGACGAACAGGAACAGCGGCACCCAGGAGGCGATGGCCCCGGTGCTGGTGAAGTCCAGCAGGCCCTCGCCCCAGCCGTGCTGGAAGACCAGCACGACCACGCCGTAGGCGGCCCCGACCGAGAGCAGGTTGAGGACGAGCGTCACGGCCGCGATGGCGGGCGAGCGGAAGGAGAAGAGCATCACGAGGAAGGTGAACACCAGGACGAAGCCGGCGACCCGGCCGGTGGCGTCGGAGAGGTGCTCGCCGCTGTCGACGGAGGCGGCGGTGGTGCCGCCGACGGCCACGTCGGCCCCCCGGACGGCGCCGAAGGTGGCGGGTACGACCGTGGCGCGCAGGGTGCCCAGGGCGCGTACGGAGGCCTCGTCGGTGCCGGTCCCGGCCAGGCCGACGGTGACGATGGCGACCGTCCCGTCGCCGCCGGTGCGGAAGGTCACCGGGCCGTGCAGGCCGGGGGTGTTCTCGGCGGCGGTACGGAAGCGGTCCAGGGCCGCGCGGGTCTCGGGGCCGCCGAGGTCGGTGCTGTGGACGACGACCTTGGCGGGGGTGGCCGAGCCGGGGAACGCGTGCTGGATGCGCTCGTACGTGCCCAGCGCCGGGAGCGCCCGGGTCGGCAGGTCGCTGACGCCCGGCTCGCCGGTGTGCAGGGAGAAGGCGGGCAGCAGCAGGGCGGTCAGCAGGCCGCCGAACACGGCGACGGCGACCAGCGGGCGCTTGAGGACGCCGCGCAGGAGGGCGTTCCAGCCGCGGCCGGTGCGCGGGGACGCGGGGGCGGCCGGTCCCGTGGTGCCCGCGCCCGGCGCAGGGTCCTGGCTCTTCGTACGGCGGCGGAGGCGGGGCAGGCGGCCGGTGTTCACGCGGTCGCCCAGCAGGGAGAGCAGCGCGGGCAGGACGGTGACGGAGCCGAGGACCGCGGTGGCGACGACGACGATGGTGGCGCCGGCCATGCCGACGAAGATGCCGTTGCCGGACAGGAACAGGCCGGCGAGGGAGACGATGACGGTCAGGCCGGAGACGACGACGGAGTGCCCGGAGGTGGCGGCCGCGGCGGCTACGGCGGCCTGGGCCTCCTGGCCGCGGGCGCGCTCCTCGCGGAAGCGGCGGATGTAGAAGAGGGAGTAGTCGACGCCGACGGCGATGCCGATGAGCGACATCACCGACGTGCCGTTCTGGTCGACGTGGGCGATCTGGCTGGTCAGGGCGAGCAGGCCGCCGGCCGCGACGACGGCGGTGAGGGCGAGGACGACGGGCAGCAGCGCCGCGACGAAGGCGCCGAAGGCCAGGAGCAGGATGACCAGGGTGACGGGGAACGAGAGGTTCTCGGCCTCGGTGTAGTCCTCGTGGAGCTTGGTGTCGTAGCCGTGCTGGAAGGAGGCCTCGCCGAACTGCTCGACGCGCAGGCCCGGGTGGGCCCTGCCGATGCGGTCGACCGCGTCGAGGACCGGCTGCACCTCTTCCTTGGCGGTGACGGTGGCCGAGCGCATGTCGAACTGCACGAGGGCGGAACGGCGGTCGGCGGAGACGGCCGGGCGGCCGGCGGGGTCGAGCGGGGAGACGATGTTCTGCGTCCTGCCGCTGTCCCGCAGGGCGCGGACGGTGTCGGTCACCGCCGCCCGGAAGCCCGGGTCGTCGACGGTGGTGGACTCGGACTGGAGGAGGACCACTTCGTGGGCGGGGAGTTCGAAGCCCGCCCGCTCCAGGATCTCCTCGGCCCTTCGGGCCTCGCCGTTGGTCAGTTCGGCCGGGGTCGGGGCGGCGGTGCCCACGGCTGACCCGGTGACGGTGGCGGCGACGACGAAGGTCAGCCAGAGCAGTACGGCCGCCCAGCGGTGGCTCGCGCTCCAGCGTCCGGCCGCCTCGGCGAGGCTGCGCCTGTTCTTCACGGTTTCTCCGGTGCGTGTGTGGTGGGTTGCAGGGGAAGGGGGGCTCGCGGTGCCCCGTCCGGGAGGTCAGGAGCCGGGCGGGTGGCGGAAGGTTCCGTCGGATCTCCGATCGGGTCCCGCGGGGCCCGGCGGCCGCCCGGTGCGGCCGTCGGCCACGCTCGCCCGGAGCCGGGCGACGACGCGGCGGGCGTAGAGGTCCCCGTACCGCTCCAGGACGTGCCCGGCCGCCGCGTTCCGGGCGGTCCGGGGGCCGGCGAAGAAGCCGAACCGGGTGCCGTGGTCCTGCGGTACGGCGGCCAGGCCGAGGAAGGTGCGCTCGCTCTGCATCAGGCACCAGCCCGGCTGGCGCAGGACGTCCGCCTCGACGACGCGGCCCCACGGACCGTGGGCGCGGGCGCGCTGGTGCGGACCGGGGCCGTCGACGAGCACGAGTCGGCGCAGGCCGGGAAGGAGGCGGGGCAGCCCGCCCTCCGGGTCGCCGGCCACGGCCCAGACGTCGACGAACGGGGCCTCGAGGAAGGCCTCGGCATGGCAGTGCAGCGGCAGCGCGGCCGCCATCACGCGCATGCGGCGGACGGGATCGAGCTCGGGCTCGTGTGCGGAGCTCACCACCGGCTCGCGCGGGCCGCCCGGCCCGCGACCGCGGCGCGCGAGCCGGTCCGGGTCCGGTCGGGGCGGTGCCGGTAACAGGGGGTGCGGGGGGCTGTCGGAGGCGGCGCGGCCATCGCTGGTCTCTCTTCCGTCACGGGGGGTGTCACCTCACAGAGGGGCGGACGGGCGCCCGTACTCCCTGGGGGACGCGGAGGGCGGAGGGGACGCGCGGGGCCGCCCGCGTCCACCGCCCCGGGCCGGAATCCATGGCTCCGGAAACTTTCCCGACATTCGATGGAGTACGACCGGGGGCGGCGCGGCTCTTGTCTGGTGTCGGAGCGAGCAGGCCCGGGCCCACACACCGCCCGGCTGCCGACCGGGGCGCGGACCGCGCCGCCGGGAGCGGGCCGCAGCGCGCCGCAGCCGCCGACCTTCCCCGTCTCCAGGTTCACCAGAGGATTCCGCATGCCTGATGTCTCCGCCCTCCAGCTCGACGCGGTGCCGCGCCCCACGGCCCCGTTGGGCCTGCTGCCCGAGATCGCGGCCGAGAAGTTCCCGGACACGCCCTTCCTGTCGGACAGCGGCTGGAACGCCTTCGACGGCACCGTGGCGACCATCGCCGACTTCGCCCGTGCGGTGGAGGACTACGCCGACCGCTTCTGGGCGGCCGGGATCCGCCGCGGCGACGTGGTCGCCGTCGTGCAGCGCAACCACATCGAGGTCGAGGGCGTGATGTGCGCGCTCGGCCGGATCGGCGCCCTGCCGGCCCTGCTGTCCTCGGCCATGGAGCCGGGCGAGCTGCTCGAGTGCCTGGCCCGGCTGGAGCGGCCGTACCTGCTGGTCGACGGGACCGGGCTCGACCGGCTCGGCGCGGCCCGCCACGCGCTCGGGCAGCTGACCCGCCGGGTGCTCTCGCTCGGGGAGAGCGAGCACTCCTGGGTGGTTCCGGCCCTGGAGCGTTCCGCGCACACGGCCGAGCCGCGCGACGAGGACGAGTGGTTCGTCATCACCCATTCGTCCGGCACCACGGGTGCGCCCAAGATGTGTGCGCACTCGACGCGTTCGCTGTTCGGGATGGTCGCCCCGATGATCATGATATTCCGGGACCAGTACTCCCTGACGGACCTGAACGCGAAGCACCTGTCCTTCGTGCACGCCCGCACCTGCGCCGGCACGCTCGCCTCCCTGGAGATCGGGATGCCGTCGCTGGCCATCGCCGATCCGGACCCCGCCAACGTCAAGCGCCTGCTGCTGGAGCACCGCCCGACGTCGCTGGAGACCCACCCCAACATGTACATCCAGTGGGAGCCGCTGGCCGAGGACCCGGACCGGCCGCTGGCCCCGGTGGAACGGTTCATCAGCACCTTCGACGCCATGCACCCGCGCACGGTCAGGTCCCTGCTGGCCGCCTCCGAGCGGCCCGGCGCCCACTACTTCCAGGCGTACGGGCAGACCGAGACGGGTCCGATCTGCCTGCGGATCGTCACCCGCGAGGAGTCCGCGGACTACTCCCCGCGCAACGTCGGCCACGCCGGCGGCGGCTTCGAGATGCGGGTCGTCGACGAGACCGGCGGCGCACTGCCGGTGGGCACCGCCGGCCGGATCGAGACCCGGTCGATGGGCCGCATGCGCGGCTACGTCGGCGGCGGTCCCATGCCGGCGGACGACGCCTGGTGGCCCATGGGCGACATCGGCCGGATCCTGCCCGACGGCTCCCTGGAACTGCTCGACCGGGTCGTCGACCACGTCGACGGCGTGGGCAGCCTCCTGGAGAAGGAGGACCACCTGCTGGAGGCGCTGCCCGAGCTGGTGGAACTGGTGCTCATCCAGTCCGGGGACGGCGCGCTGCTGGCGGTCGCCTGCCCCCGGCCGGGCTCCGCTCCGGACGCCGGGCGCTTCCACGCGGCGGCGGCGGAGGCCGGGCTCCCCGAGGTGGAGGTGCGGTTCTGGGACTGGGAGGCGGTGCCGGTCACCGGCTCGTACAAGGTGCGCCGCTCGGTGCTGCGCGAGCGGCTCGCCCGGCGCGTCGGCGCGGGCCGCCCGGTCCCGGTCCCGGTCCAGGCCGCGACCGCGACCGCGACCGTGACCGCCCTGAAGGGGGCCTGAGCCGTGGTGCACCTGTGGACCCTGCTGGAGCGGTCCCTGCGCGAGGACACCCTGCTGCACACGCCGCGACGGCGCACCGAGCCGGTCTCCGGCCCGCAGCTGCTGGCCCGGGCCGAGCGCACGGCGGGCGCCGTGCTGGCGGCGCTGGACGGCGTACGGCCCACCCGTGTCGGGCTGTTGATGGCCAACGGCGAGCCGTGGGTGCGCGGTCTGCTGGCCGCGTTCCGGCTGGATGCGGCGGCCGTGCCGCTGGCGCTGCCGGTGGCCTTCGGCGGCGCGGACGCGTACGCCGAGCACGTCCGGCGGATCGCCGACGACGCCGGGCTGGAGGTGATGCTGGTCGACGGCAGCGTCGGCCGGCGGATCGTCTCGCGCGTGGCCGAGGCCGTCCCGGCGGTCCGGTTCGTCGACATCGCGCAGCCGCCGGCCGAGCGGGCGGTGCTGCCGGGCCTGACCGGGGGCGGCGCGCGGCCGGCGGTCGTCCAGTACACCTCCGGCAGCACGTCGGCGCCCAAGGGCGTCCTGGTGAGCCACGACAACGCGGCCGCGGGGCTGGACGTCATCGCGGCGGGCACCGGCTGGGCGCCCGACGACGTGCTGGGCCAGTGGCTGCCGCTGTTCCACGACATGGGCCTGTTCAGCCTGCTCAACGCGCTGCGCCGGGGCTCCTCCGTCCACCTGTGGGAGCCGGGCGATTTCGTGCGCCGGCCGCTGGCGTGGCTGTCGGAGTTCGCGGCCTGCGGGGCCACCATGACGCCCGCGCCCAACTTCTTCTACGACTACCTCGTCGCCGCGGCCGCCCGGGAGGGCGTGCCGGAGGGGCTGGACCTGTCGCGCTGGCGGTACGGCGGCAACGGATCGGAGCCGGTGCGGCTCGCCAGCCTGCACGCCTTCCGCGACGCCTTCGCCCCCCACGGGCTCGGGCCGCAGGTGGTGCAGCCCAACTACGGCATGGCGGAAGCCACGCTGATGGTCTCCACGGGCGCGCCCCGTTCGCCGTACCGCAGCGTGGACGTCGACCGCGCCCACGTGGGCCTCGGCGACCGGCTGCGCTACGCCGCGGAACCCGGTCCCGGCACCCGCACCGTCGTCTCCTGCGGGCAGCCGGTGGCCGGCGTCCGGGTGCGGATCGGCACGCCCGAGGGCGCGGAGCTGCCCGCGGACACCGCCGGCGAGGTCCAGATCACGGGCGCGCCCGTGACGGCCGGCTACCTCGGACTGCCCACGGCGGCGCAGCCGTTCACCCCGGACGGCTGGCTGCGCACCGGGGACATCGGCTTCCTGCACCAGGGCGAGCTGCACCTCCTGGGCCGGCTCAAGGCCATGGCCGTCGTCCGCGGCCACAACTACTACGCCGAGGACGTCGAAGAGGTCGTCAAGGCCACTCCGGGCGCGGGCCGCCAGTGCGCCGCCTTCGCCTGGGGAGCGGCCGACGACGAGGGCGCGGAGGAACGCATGGTCGTGCTGTGGGAGACGAGGCTCGACCGCGCGGCGGCCGCCGCCGTCGGGCGGGCGATCGCCGCCCGTCTCGCCGAACACCTGGGGCTGGGCGCCGTGGACGTCGTCCCGGTCCCCACCTCGGCCCTGCCCTTCACGAGCTCGGGGAAGGTCAGGCGCTCCGGCGCGGCGGACCTCTACCGCGCCCACCTCGCCGAGGCCGGCACCGACGACGCCGGCACCGCAAGACCCCGGCCGGCGGCCCCGCCGACCGGTCCCGCGGCGGCCGCCCGCGCCGCCGCCCCCACCACCACGGCTGCCCGTACGGCCGCCGCCACCCTGGAAGGAACCACGTCATGACCCTCGCCGACACCACGGCCCCCGCCCCCGCCCCCACCGCCGCCGCCACTCCCGGCACCGGCACCGGCACCGTCCTGGACGTCGTCGTACGGGCCCTGGCCGCCCACTCGGGCGCCCGGCCGGCCTCCATCGACACCGCGAAGCCGCTGGCCGCCATCCCCGGCATCGAGTCCGTCAAGGCCCTGCGCGCCATCACGGAGATCGAGGACGAGCTCGGCATCGCCATCCCCGACGACTTCCTCTTCGAGACCGCCACCGTCGGCGACCTCGCCGCTTTCGTGGCCGGCCTCGTCCAGGAGGACACCGCATGAGCGTGGAGACCGCGGCTCCCGACGCGCTGGTGCGCGCCCTGGGCCGGTTCACCACCGTGCCGGCCGACCTCGCCCGGTACGAGACCTCGGCGCACACCGCGGCCCAGGCCCTGCGGGCCACGCCCGAGCAGGTCCTGCAGCTGGCCGGGGCCGGGCTGCCGCACCGCGACGACCCCGAGCTCGGCCCGCTGTTCGACTACGACGACGTCATGAACGTCGGCATGTTCTGCGGGACCGGCCAGACCGTCCCCGAACTGGGACTGCGCTTCCTGATGCGGTTCGCCGGCTCGTCCGGGCACAGCTGGTTCGAGCCGCGCGAGTGGGAGGTGGGCGTCCACCCGGCCCGCACAGCCGGCAGCGTCGTCGGCAGCGGAAGTGCCGGCGACAGCGGGTCGGCAGCACGCGCCGACCTGCCCGCCGTGACCGCCCGCGTCCCGGACTTCGCCGCCCCCGGCGTGACCGGGCTCTCGCCCGCCTTCGACGCCCCGCTGCTGGCCGGCGGCTACCGGGCCGAGGTACGCCTCGACGGCGCCCGCCACGAGGTCCGCGACCGGCGCATCCTGGCGGCGTGGGACGACGTGGTCGGCCCGCTCACCGCCCGCGAGGTCGTCTACCAGACCGTGCCCGAGGTCTTGCGCGCCGACCACGACCGGGCGTGGCGACTGGGGGTCGTCGACTGCATCGTGGCCTCCCGCCTCCTGGCGCAGCGGCTGCGCGCGGAGGGGTTCGAGGCCCGGGCGCGGCGCGGGTACCTCTTGGGCCTGTTCGGCAGCGACCACGCCTGGTGCGAGGTCGTCGAGGACGGCGTGGCCAAGTCCCTCGACCCCGTCTTCGCGTTCGTGGCCACGGTCGGCGACGAGCGCGGCGTCAAGGAGTCGCCCGAGTTCGCCGCAGCCTGCCGCGGCAGCCGGTTCAACCGGCTGCTGCCGTGCGTCACCGACGACGCCGAACCCCTCGTCTACTTCGACGGCGAGCCCGCCCCGTACTGGGCGATGGCCGGCGTCAGCGCCCGCCCCCGGAGGACCCCGTGAACACCGCGCGCGAGCTGGTGCGCCGCCACCTGGACCACCCCGGCCTGCTCGACCGGGTGGCCGACGAGGACGACCTCGTCGGGGCCGGAGTGAACTCCGGCGAACTCATCCGCGTGGCGTTGGCCTGCGAGGACCTGCTCGGACGACCCCTGGACGACGCGGAGCTGGCCGCCCTGACGAGCGTCCGCGCCGTCGCGGGCCTGCTGGGCACCACCGCCCCGGACCCGCACCCCGCACCCGTCCCCTCGCCGACACCCGCGCCCGCCCACGCCCACGCCCCCGCCCCCGCATCGGAAGGAGCACGCTGAGATGTGGCTTCGGCATCTGCTGGAACGCGGTCTCGCCCGCCGGCCGGAGGCCCTCGCCCTGCGCGACGTACGCCGTGACCTGACCTGGCGTCAGCTGCACCGCGAGGTGTCGGCCCTGGCCGCCCGGCTGCGCGCTGCCGGCGGCCCCGGCAGCCGGGTGCTGGTCGCCTCCGGGAACCGAGTCGAGGTCCTGGAGGCCTATCTGGCCTGCGGTGTGGCGGGCCTGGTCGCCTGCCCCGTCAACCCGGCCCTGACCGACCGCGAACTGGCCGACGTCATCGAGTCGGTCGGACCCGTGCTGGCCGTGGCCGACCCCGCCCAGGCGGACCGGCTCGGCCGGCTGACCGGCGGGCGGCCCGGCCGGGAGCTGCCCGTCCTCGACATCACCGGGCTCGCGGGGCTCCCGGCGGACGACGCACCCCGGCCCGGGCCGGACGAGGGCGCGGAACTCGGTGCCCCCGTCGCGATCCTGCACACCTCCGCCACCACCGGCCGCGCCAAGGGCGTCGTGGTCACCCAGCGCTCCCTGCAGCTCAACGCCCTGTCCTGGCTGGCCGACGTACGCCCGGAGCCGGGCACCGTGTTCCTGAACGCGGGCCCGCTCTTCCACGGCAGCATGGTCATCGCCCTCGACCACCTGGCCGCGGGGGGCACGGTGTGCGTGATGGACCGCTTCACCCCGCAGGGCTGCCTGACCGCGCTCCAGGACTGGGGGGTCGAACACGCCTTCCTCGTCCCGTCCATGGTGCGGCTGCTGCTCGACGCCAAGGGGCTGGCCGGCGCGGACCTGGGCCGGCTGCGCCTGCTGCTGCACGGCGCCGCGCCCATGCCCGAGGACCTCGCCCGCGAGGCCCGGCAGCGGCTCGGCGCGGACCTGCAGACCGTGTACGGCATCACCGAGGGCGGCGGTCCCGCCCTCACCCTGCGCCCCGACGAGGAACCGGGCCCGGCACCGCTGCCGGGAGCGGTCTGCCTGGGCACGCCCATGCTGGGCACCCGCGTCCGCATCACCGGACCGGACGGGCAGGAGGTCCCGCCCGGCGAGGTCGGCGAGCTGCGGCTCGCCGGCGACGGGCTGATGCAGGGGTACTGGAAGAACCCCGAGGCGTCCGGCGAGGTGCTGGCCGACGGCTGGCTCAACACCCGCGACCTGTGCTGCAGCGGCCCGGACGGCCGCGTCTGGGTGGTCGACCGCCGCAACGACCTGATCCTGCGCGGCGGTCAGAACGTCTACCCCGCCGAGATCGAGCACGTGCTGCGCCGCTCCCCGCAGGTCGCCGACGTGGTCGTCGTACCGCTGCCGTCCCCCGTGTGGGGACAGACGCCCGTCGCCTTCGTGCAGTCCTCCGAGGGCCACGACTTCGACCCGCTCGACCTCCTCGACCGGTGCGTGGCCGGCCTGGCCGCCTACAAGCGGCCGAGCCACTTCCTGCCGCTGGAGAGCATCCCGCGCAACCCCTCCGGCAAGGCCCTGCGGGTCCGGCTGCGGGAGCTGGCCCTGACCCTGACCACCGGTGGTGCCGACGACGGCGCCACCGGGCCCTCGACCCCCGTGAAGGAGTCCGCCGCGTGAGCACCACCGACTACACCAGGCCCGAGGTGCTCACCGCCCTGGCCGGCGAGTGGATCGTGCCCGTCCAGGGGGACGCCGTCATCTCCTGGGACTACGACGAGCGCAACGAGCGCATGCTGCGCCTGTACACGCAGGGCAAGCAGCGCCAGTGGGACATGGAGGACCGGCTCGACTGGGACCACGAGGTGGATCCGGACAACCCGCTGGGCCTGCCGGACGAGTTCGTCTCCATCGCCGGCTCCCCGCTGTGGGAGCGGCTGCCGGAGTCCGACCGGGCGGTGGTCCGCCGGCACACCAGCGGCTGGCTGTACTCGCAGTTCCTGCACGCCGAGCAGGCCGCGCTGGTGGGCTGCGGCAAGATCCTGCTGGCCGTCGACGAGCTCGACTCGAAGCTGTTCGCGGCCACCCAGATCGTGGACGAGGCCCGGCACGTCGAGGGCTTCAACCGCTTCCTGCACTCCAAGATCGGCCTTCGGTACGGACTGTCGCCGTCGATCAGCGCGATGTTCGAGCACGCCATGAAGGAGCCGCGCTGGGACTTCGCGGTGCTCGCCGCGCACATCCTGATCGAGAACATGGGGCTGGCCACCTTCGGCGTCCACCGCGAGCGCCTCCGGGACCCGCTCGCCAAGGCGTTCAGCGCGTACGTCGCCCGCGACGAGGCCCGGCACGTGGCCTTCGGCCGGCTGGTGCTGCGCGACTTCTACCCGCAGCTGAGCGCGGCCGAGATCCGCGAGCGGGAGGACTTCGTCGTCGAGGGCTGCTGGGCGCTGCGCGACCGGTACGTGGACGACGACATCTGGCAGACCCTCGGCTACGGGGAGGAGGCCGTCAAGGCGGCCCGTCGGTCGCCGGCCAAGCGCGAGTTCCGCCGGCTGGTCTTCATGCGGATCGTGCCGGGCCTGAAGGAGATCGGGATGTTCGGGCCGCGGGTCCAGGAGGGCCTGCGGAAGATGGGCGTCCTCGGCTTCTCCGAGGTCGACGAGGCGGCGCTGCGCGAGCTCGACGACAAGGCCGCCGTGGACGCGCTGACCCGGCGCGAGCTGGAGGAGCGGCGGGCCGACATCGCCCAGGTCGTCGACCTGGGCCGGACCGGCCTGCAGACCGGCATCTGACGGCCCCCGGGCCGGCCTCCGACGCCGGACCCGCACGGGTCCCGGGTCCGCCGCGCCCGCTGCGCGCGGCGGACCCTCCGCCCCCGCCCCCGTACCTCCTTCCGAAGGAACACCCATGCCCGTTCCCTCCGCCCCCGCGGCCGACGTCCCCGCGCAGCTGCGCGGCATGGCCGCCCCGGGCCTGTCCACCGAGGGCCGCCGCCTGCTCGCCGGGCTCGTGGACGGCTCGGTCCCCGGCCCCGCCGCCGCCGGGACCCTGCGCCTGCCGCCGGCCACCGGGTTCGCCGCCGGCCGCGTCACGTGCTCCACCCGTTTCGAGGAGCCCCTCACCCTCACCCCGAACGTGGTGTTCGGCGGCTGGATCGCCTGCCTCGTCGACCACTTCGCCGGGCTGGTGATGCTCTCCGCCCTGCCCGACGGCACCCGCTTCCTCACCTCGGACCTGAAGGTCACGTACCACGCTCCGCTGCGCCCCGGCCCGGTCGAGGTGCGCGCCGAGCTGTCGCTCTGCACCACCCGCCTGGCCGTCGTCGAGGTCGCCTTCGAGCAGGACGGCCACACCGGCAGCGCCGGCCGCGTCGAGCAGATCCTGCACCGTCCGCAGGGGGTGCCCGGTGCGTGAGGGCGAACTGCACGACGAGCACCGGGCCTTCCGGGCCACGGTCCGCGCCTTCGTCGAGAAGGAGATCGTCCCGCACCACGCCGCCTGGGAGCGGGCCGGGCTGGTGGACCGCGAGGTCTGGCGCAAGGCCGGCGCCCTGGGCCTGCTCGGGATCGACGTCCCCGTGGAGTGGGGCGGTGGCGGCACGGCCGACTTCCGCTACCAGGTCATCATCAGCGAGGAGCTGATGCGGGTCGGTGCCACGGGCGTGGGCTTCGCCCTGCACAACGACGTGGTGGCCCCCTACCTGCTGGAGCTGGCCGACCCGGAGCAGTGCCGGCGCTGGCTGCCCGGCTTCTGCTCCGGCGACCTCGTCACCGCGATCGCCATGACCGAGCCGGGCGCGGGCAGCGACCTCCAGGCGGTGCGTACCCGTGCCCGCCTCGACGGCGACGCCTACGTGCTCACCGGCTCGAAGACCTTCATCACCAACGGCATCCACGCCGACCTGGTCCTGGTCGTGGCGCGCACCGGCCCCGGCTCGGGGGCGCGGGGGCTGACCCTGCTGGTGGTCGAGGCCGGCATGCCGGGCTTCACGCGCGGCCCCGAGCTCGACAAGATCGGCATGCGGGCGCAGGACACCGCCGAGCTGTTCTTCGACGAGGTGCGCGTGCCGGTGGCGAACGTCCTGGGCACCCCCGGGCGGGCGTTCCTGCACCTGTCCGACAACCTGCCGCGCGAACGCCTGGGCATCGCCGCGTACGCGGTGGCCGCGGCGGAGACGGCGCTGGAGCAGACGCTGGAGTACTGCCGCACCCGGACGGCCTTCGGCAGGCCCGTCGGATCGTTCCAGCACAACCGGTTCGAGCTGGCCGAGATGGCCACCGAACTGGACGTGACGCGTACGTACGTCGACCGGGCGATCGGCGAGCTGAACGCCGGCCGGCTGTCCGCGGTGGACGCCGCCAAGGCGAAGTGGTGGGCCACCGACGTCCAGCGCCGGGTGCTGGACCGGTGCGTGCAACTGCACGGCGGCTACGGCTACATGCGCGAGACGCCGGTGGCCCGGGCCTTCGTGGACAACCGCGTGCACCCGATCTACGGCGGCACGAACGAAATCATGAAAGAGATCATCGGCCGCGATCTCGGTGTGTGAGCGCCCCGATGATCCCCGTGACACGGAGAGACACGTGAGAGACGGACACCTTGAGGTCTGCATCGTAGGAGCCGGGCCCCGGGGCCTCGCCGTGCTGGAGCGGCTGTGCGCGAACGCCCCCGCGGACGGGGCGGTCACCGGTGTGACCGTGCACGTGGCCGACCCGCACCCGCCGGGTGCCGGCGCCGTGTGGCGCACGGACCAGTCCCGGCTGCTGCTGATGAACACCATCGCCTCGCAGGTGACGGTGTTCACCGACGCGAGCGTGGAGATGGCCGGCCGGCTCTCCCCCGGACCCAGCCTGTACGAGTGGGCCAACTACCTGGTCCTGATGGGTCCGTTGGAGGACTACGAGGAGGAGGTCCTGGCCGAGGCCCGGGCCCTGACCCCGGACTCCTACCCCAGCCGCGCCTTCTACGGCCACTACCTGACCTGGGCGTTCCGGCGGATCGTCGCCACCGCGCCGGAGCGCGTGCGGATCGTGGTGCACCCCGCCACCGCGACGTCGGTCGACGACGGGCCCGGCGGCCGCCAGCGCGTCACCCTGGACGACGGCACCGTGCTCACCGGACTGGACGCGGTGGTACTGGCGCAGGGCCACGGCGCCGCCCGGCCCACCGCCCGGGAGCGGGAGCTGGGTGCCTTCGCCGCCGCCCACGGTCTGACGTACGTCGCCCCCGGCAATCCGGCGGACGCGGACCTGTCCGGGATCGTGCCGGGCGAGGCGGTCGCCCTGCGCGGCCTCGGGCTGAACTTCTTCGACCACATGGCGCTGCTGACCGTCGGGCGCGGCGGCCGGTTCGAGCGCCGTCTCGGCCGGCTGGTGTACGTGCCGTCGGGGCGCGAGCCGCGGCTGTACGCCTCGTCCCGGCGCGGGCTGCCGTACCACAGCCGGGGCCGCAACGAGAAGGGCGCGCACGGCCGGCACGAGCCCCTGGTGCTCACCGCCGACCGGGTGGCGCGGCTACGGGAGCGGGCCGCGGACGGCGGCCTCGACTTCGGCCGCGACGTCTGGCCGCTGGTCGCCAAGGAGGTGGAGACGGTCTACTACGGGGCGCTGCTGGCCGGGCGGTCCTGCGGGTGCGAGGCCGCGCGCCTGCGGCGGGCCTTCCTGCCGGTGCCGCACGGCTCGGCCGAGGAGGCCCGCGTGCTGGACCGGTTCGGCGTCGCCGAGGCCGACCGCTGGGACTGGGCGCGCCTGGCCGACCCCGCGTCGGCCTGGTCCTTCGACGACCCCGGGGCCCACCGCCGGTGGCTGCTGGGCGTCCTGCGGGCCGACGTGGCGGCCGCGGCGGCGGGGAACGTGAGCGGTCCGCTGAAGGCGGCCCTGGACGCCCTGCGCGACCTGCGCAACGAGATCCGGCTGCTGGTCGACCACGGCGGGCTGACCGGCCGGTCCCACCGCGACGACCTGGAGCGCTGGTACACCCCGCTGAACGCGTTCCTGTCGATCGGGCCGCCCGCGCGGCGCATCGAGGAACTGGTCGCGCTGATCGAGGCCGGCGTCGTGGACGTCGTGGGTCCGGGGATGGAGGTGACCGCCGACGCCGCAGCCGGCGCCTTCACCGTCTCCTCGCCCCGGGTGGCGGGCTCGGCGGTGCGGGCCACCGCGCTCGTCGAGGCCCGGCTGCCGGCCCCGGACCTGCGCACGAGCACCGATCCGCTGCTGGTCTCGCTGCGCGAGGCGGGCGGGTGCCGGCCGTACGTGGTACCCGGCCCTCAGGGGGCGGGGTACGAGACCGGCGGGCTGGCCGTCACCGGGCGCCCCTACCGGGTCCTGGACGCCGCGGGGCGGACGCATCCGCGCCGGTTCGCGTACGGCGTGCCGACGGAGGGGGTCCACTGGGTCACGGCGGCGGGGGTGCGGCCCGGGGTCAACTCCGTGACGCTCGCCGACGCCGACGCCATCGCCCTCGCGGTGCTGGCACCGGCGGGTCCGGGACGGGCCGGGGCCGGTGACGGCGTCTGCGCCGCCGGTACCGCCGGCGGGGGTGGCCGCGGGAGCGACCGGGAAGGTGTCGGTGGCACGGCGGTCGCTCCGGGGCCGGTGGCCGCAGCCGTGGCGGGACGGGGGCCCGCGACCGTTCCCGCGCCGGGGCGGCCGGCGGTGGGGCCTGATCCCGTGCCCGTTCCGTGCGCGCTGGTCGCCGGTGGCCGTGGGCAGGGGGGCCGATGAGGGCGTACGGCGACGCGGGGCTGCTCTCCCCCGTGCGGGCGGGCACCGCGGCCGAGGCCGCGACGAGCGACACCGCCTGCCTGCAGGCGATGCTCGACGTGGAGGCCGCGCTCGCGCTGGCCCAGGTGCGGCTGGGCAGCGTCCCGGCCGAGGCCGGCCGGGCGATCCGCGCGGCGGCCCGGGCGGAGGACTTCGACCTGCCCGAACTGGCCCGACGCGGCCGGGAGTCGGCCAATCCGGTGGTGGCGCTGGTGGCCGTGCTCGCCGACCGCGTGGCCGCGCTGGACCCGGCCGCGGCGCACTACGTCCACCAGGGCTCCACCAGTCAGGACGTGCTCGACACCGCGCTGATGCTGGTGGCCTCGCGCGCCCTGGAGCCCCTGCTGATCGACCTGGACCGCACCGCCGCGGCCCTGCGCGACCTGGCCGTCCGGCACCGCGACACGGTGATGCCGGCCCGGACGCTCGGCCAGCACGCCGTGCCCACCACCTTCGGGCTGAAGGCCGCGGGCTGGCTGCAGGGCGTGATGGACGCGGCCGACCGGCTGCGGGACCTGCACGCCGACGGGCTGCCCGTGCAGCTCGGCGGGGCCGCCGGCACGATGGCCGGCTACCTCGAGTACGCGGCACTGGCGTCCCGCTCGGGCGGCGTCCCGCAGGTTCCGGCGCCCGGCGAGTTCGCCGCCCGGCTGCCGGCCCTGGTGGCCGCGCGGCTGGGGCTGGCGAACCCGCTGGTGCCGTGGCAGTCGGTCCGTACGCCGCTGCTCGGGCTGGCGGCGGCGCTGTGCGGGGCGGCGACCGCACTGGGCACCGTGGCGGCGGACGTACAGCTGCTCGCCCGCACCGAGACCGGCGAGCTGAGCGAGCCCGGCGCGGCCGGCCGGGGCGCCTCCTCCGCCATGCCGCACAAGCGCAATCCGGCACTGTCCGCCCTGGTCCGCTCGGCCGCCTACCAGGTGCCCTCGATGCTGGCGACGCTCGCGCACACCGCGGTGGTGGACGACGAGCGGCCGGCCGGGGCCTGGCACGCCGAGTGGCAGCCGCTGCGGGAGTGCCTGCGGTTGGTGGGCGGCGCGGCCCGGACGGCCGCCGAGCTGGCCGAGGGGCTCGTGGTGCACGAGGACCGGATGGCCGCCAACCTCCGTCTCACCCGGGGCCTGGTGGTGTCGGAGCGGCTGGCCGCGGTGCTGGCGGCCGACCTCGGGCGCGCCGAGGCCAAGGCCGTCGTCGGCGGCGCCAGCGCGCTGGCGGCGGCGGACGGCCGGCACCTGGCCGACGTACTGGCCGAGCTGCTGGCCGGACGGCCGGACCCCGGGGGCCGGTTCGACGCCGCCGCGCTGCACGCGCTGTGCGGGCCCGAGCGGTACACGGGTGCCGCCGGACTCTTCGTGGACCGCGTCGTGGCCCGCCACGACGCGCGCGGCCGGACCGCCCGCTGAAGCCCGTCCCGCCCTCCCTTCCCTTGCCCGGGTCTCCTCCCCTCCCCTCCCATCCCCTCCCGCTCCCTTCCCTCCCCTTCCGTTCCCTTCCCTCCCCTTCCGTTCCCTTCCCTTCCGTTCCCTTCCCTTCCGTTCCCTTCCGTTCTCTCCCAAGGACCGTCGCTCCCATGACCCTGTCCGTGCACTCGTGGCCGACCCCCGGCGGGCTCCGCGTCACCCGCACTTCCCAACCTCTGGACCCGCGCCACGCCCAGGAGGCGCTGGCCGACCTGGAATCGCGGCTCGGGCGCCGCCGCGGCCTGCTGCTCTCCGGCCGCACCGAGCAGCCGGGCCGCTATCGCCCGTACGACCTCGGCCATGCCGACCCGCCGCTGGAACTCACCCTGCGCGCCGGCCGCCTGGAGCTGGCCGCCCTCAACGACCGCGGCCTGATCCTGCTCGACGCCCTCGGCGACGCGCTGCAGCCGCTGTTCCCGGTCGAGCGGCAGGGCGCCCACCACCTGGTCGCCGACCTGCCCGATCCTGACCGGGACGCCCCGGCCGCCGGCGCGCCCGAGGAGGACCGCACCCGGCGGGCCTCGCTGTTCGCGGCGCTGCGCGCGGTCGTGGCCGCGCTGGCCAGCCCGCAGGATCCGGTGTGGGGACTGTACGGGGCCTTCGGCTACGACCTGGCCCTCGACTTCGACCCGGTGCCCCGGCACCAGGAGCGGGACCCGCGCGAGCGCACGGTCGTCCTGCACCTGCCCGACACGGTGCTGGAGCGGGACCCGCACACCGGGGCGGGGACGCTGCACCGCTACGAGTTCGAGTACCGGGGCCGGTCCAGCCACTGCCTGCCCCGTACGAACCCGCCGGCCGAGGCCGCCCCGCCCGCCGACCCGCCCGCCGCGGGCGACCACGAACCGGGGGCCTACGCCGCGCTGGTGCGGCGGGCGCAGGAGCGCTTCCGCGCCGGCGACCTGTTCGAGGCCGTTCCCGGGCAGGTCTTCCACCGCCGGGCCGACACCCCGCCGGTGGCGGCCTTCCGGCGGCTGCGCGCCCGCAACCCGGCCCCGTACGGGCTGCTGATGAACCTCGCCGAGGGAGAGCACCTGGTGGGCGCCTCCCCGGAGATGTTCGTACGGGTGGACGCCGCGGCCGGGACGGTCGAGTCCTGCCCGATCAGCGGGACCGTGGCCCGCGGCGCGGACGCCCTGGAGGACGCGCAGCGGGTGCGGGAGCTGCTCGGCTCGGCCAAGGAGGAGTCCGAGCTGACGATGTGCACCGACGTGGACCGCAACGACAAGGCGCGGGTCTGCCTGCCCGGCACCGTGGAGGTGCTGGCGCGCCGCCACATCGAGCTGTACGCCACCCTCATCCACACCGTGGACCACGTGCGGGGGCGGCTGCGGCCGGACCGTGACGCGCTGGACGCGTTCGTCTCCCACATGTGGGCCGTCACGGTCACCGGGGCGCCGAAGCGGGCGGCGATCGCCTTCGTCGAGCGCCACGAGCGCAGCCCGCGGCGCTGGTACGGCGGCGCGGTGGGCCGGATCGGCTTCGACGGGGGCCTGGAGACGGCGCTGACCCTGCGCACCGTCCACTACCGGGACGGCGTCGCCTCCGTGCGCGCCGGCGCCACCCTGCTGTACGACTCCGATCCGGAGGCGGAGGAGCGCGAGACGCGGCTGAAGGCGAAGGCGCTGCTGGAGGTGCTGGAGCCGGCCGGGGCAGGGGGCGGCGCCGGGGCGGACGGCACGGCGGACGAGTCCCCGGGCAGCGCGGTGGGCGGCCGGTCCGCGGACGGTGCGGCCGCCGGTGTCGCGCGCGGGCGGCCCGCGCGGGTCCTGCTGGTGGACCACCAGGACTCGTTCGTGCACACGCTCGCCGACTTCCTGCGCCGGACCGGGGCCGAGGTCACCACCTACCGGGCCGGGTTCCCGCCCGCCCTGCTCGACGAGCTGCGCCCGGACCTGCTCGTGCTGTCCCCCGGGCCCGGGCGCCCGGCCGACTTCGGCATGGCCGCGCTGCTGGACGCCGCGCGGGAGCGGGAACTGCCGGTGTTCGGGGTGTGCCTGGGCCTGCAGGGGCTGGTCGAGTACTTCGGTGGGCGTCTGGGCACCCTGGAGCGGCCGGTGCACGGCAAGCCGTCGACGATCACCGTGGCGCCCGACGCCGGGGCGCTGTTCGCCGGGCTGCCGTCCCGGCTGGCGGTGGGCCGCTACCACTCGCTGTACGTCCGGCCCGAGCAGGTGCCGGCCGGGCTGCGGGTCACGGCCGCCACGGACGACGGTGTGGTGATGGCCGTGGAGCACCGCGAACTCCCCCTCGCCGCCGTCCAGTTCCATCCGGAGTCGCTCATGTCGATGGCCGGCGGGGCGGGCGAGCGGATCATCGCCAACGCCGTCGCCGCCCTGGCCCGACCCGGTGCGGTCCCGCCCCTGGCGGACCGGCCCCTGGCCGAACTGCCCCTGGCGGACCGGGCGGGGGCGGACCGGGCCGGGAGCCCGGCCACCGCCGCCGCCCACCACCCGTACCCTTCGCTGATCCGGAGTGCCCGATGACCCCGCCTCCCCCTCCCCTCCGTTCGCCGCGTCCCGGGCGGACGGTGCCGCTGTCCGCCCTGGCGCGGGGCGCGCGCCTGGCGGCGCTGCCGCTGGGCTTCGCCGGCCGGTCCGCGGTCCGGGCCGGCAAGCTGCTGGCCGGTCAGCCGGCGGAGCTGCTGACGGAGGAGCTCCAGCGGCGCACGAGCCGGCACCTCTTCCGGGTGCTCGGCGAGCTCAAGGGCGGCGCCATGAAGTTCGGCCAGATGCTGTCGGTGTTCGAGGCCGCGCTGCCGGCCGAGGCGATGGGCCCGTACCGGGCGGCGCTCACGCTGCTGCAGGAGGCCGCGCCGGCCCTGCCCGCCGAGCAGGTCCACCGGGTGCTGGCCGCCGAGCTGGGCCCCGACTGGCGCACGGCCTTCCAGTCCTTCGAGGACGAGCCGGCGGCGGCCGCCTCGATCGGCCAGGTCCACCGGGCCATCTGGGGCGACGGCCGGCCCGTCGCCGTGAAGATCCAGTACCCGGGTGCGGGTGAGGCCCTGCTCGGCGACTACGCCCGTCTCGGGCGGGCCGTCAAGCTCTGCTCCGTCATCGCGCCGGGGCTCGACGTCCAGCCCATGCTCGACGAACTGCGCGAGCGGGTGGCCGAGGAGCTGGACTACCGACGGGAGGCGGTGGCGCAGCGGGCCTTCGCGGAGGCCTACCGGGGCGGTGGCGAGGTGGTGGTGCCGGACGTGGTGGCCGCCACGGAGCGGGTCCTGGTGACCGAGTGGCTGGACGGCACCCCGCTCTCGCGGGTGGTCCGGGACGGCAGCCCGGCCGAACGCGACGCCGCCGGGCTGGCGTACGTACGGTTCCTGCTGTCGGGGCCGAGCCGGGCCGGCTACCTGCACGCGGACGTGCACCCCGGCAACTTCCGGCTGCTGCCGGACGGGAGGCTGGGCGCCGTCGACTTCGGCGCGGTCAAGGAGCTGCCGGACGGGTTCCCGCCCGCCATGGGCCGGCTGGTGCGGCTCGCGCTGGCCGAGGACTGGGAGGGCGCCCGAGCCGTGCTCGTGCAGGAGGGCTTCCTGCGGCCCGACGCACGGCTGGAGGAGGACGCGCTCAGGGCGTTCCTGACGCCGATCGCCGAGCCGGCCCGCGCGGAACGGCACCGCTTCAGCCGGGAGTGGCTGCGCGCGCAGGTGGCGAACGCCGCCGGCGCCCACCGGACGGCGCTGCTGCGCAGTCTGAACCTGCCGCCCTCGTACGTGCTGGTCAACCGCGTCGTGGGCAGCGCGGTCGCGGTCCTGGCCCAGCTGGACTGCACCCTGCCGTTCCGCGAGGAGCTCCTGCGCTGGCTCCCGGACGGCGCGGACGCTCCGGACCCGGCGTAGCGGGCGATCCGGGCTGTCCTCCGGACTCCCCGGCGCTGTGGCACTACTTCGCCGCCCTCGAGAGCGCCGGCTTCAGGGCGGGGGCCGGCGGGAGGTGTTGACGACGACCCGGTGATGAAGGGTGCCCTCACCCGGCCGGGTCAGGACGGGTCGGCGGGACGCTCCAGCGCCGCCTTGAGGTTGTGGAGGGTCGTCCGGATGTTCCACCGCTGGAACTCGGCGAACGTGCGCCCGCGCGTCGCGACGCGGTCGAAAACCTGCACGACGGGGTACGGCCACGCGCGGCGGTCGTCGGTCCAGGTCTCGGTCACCCGGGTCCCCTCGGGGACGGCCTCCAGGCGGTACTCCCAGGTGGCCAGGGCCACCGGAATGCGCGGCTGCCGGAGGCCGAAGGCGTGGACCCGGAACCGGAACAGCCGGTCCTGTTCGGCGGCCGTGACGGTGCACCGCGTGGTCCAGCGCAGCGGTCCGCGCTTGTTCCTCCCGTCGAAGACCGACCCGGCCCGGGCCCCGCGGTCCCCGTGCACGGTGGCGCCGAGGTTCTCCGGGCTCCACTCGCCCATCCGCGCGGGGTCGGAGATGCGGCGGTAGACCTCACCGGGGAGGGCGTGGATGACGATCCCGTCGGAGACCGTGAACGTACGGGGCATGGGCCTTCCCTTCTCGACCCGCCGAGGCTACTGCCTCGCCACCCCGGTGACTACCCGCCGGTAATACGTGCCGGTGGCGCGTCCGGGGACCGCCGCGCCCGGCCGGACGCGGACGCGGGCGGCCTCAGGTCCGGGGCGCACGACCCCTGGGCTGGCGCGGCGCGGGCGCCTCGGCCAACGGCGGGACGGGCAGGTCGGCCACCGCGTCCGTGGTGAGCCACACGGTCTCGCCGTGGTGGGCCACCTGCAGCGGCGGTCCCTCCAGGAGGGCGTACCGGGCCGAGGTCCGGTCGATCTCCAGCCGGAGCCGGCGGTTGCGGACGCGGATGGTGAAGGCCAGCCGGGTCAGGGCGGACGGCAGCCGCGGGGCGCAGTGCACGGGCGTCCCCGTCCCGCCGTCGGCCTCGGACGCGCCCGCGTCGGCCGCGGTGCTGTCGGACCCCGTGTCGGGTCCCGTCGGGAGGCCGTAGTGCAGGCGCAGCCCGCCCGTGCCCTGGACGAGGGCGATCCAGGTGCCGGCGAGCGAGGCCATGTGCAGGCCGTCGCGGGTGTTGTGCTCCAGGTCGTCCAGGTCCATCAGCGCCGCCTCGCGCGTGTACGCCCAGGCCAGCCCGAGATGCCCCGTCTCGGCGGCCAGCACCGCCTGGCAGCAGGCGGAGAGGGAGGAGTCCCGGACGGTCAGCGGCTCGTAGTAGGCGAAGTTGCGCCCCTTCTCCTCGGGGGTGAACGCCTCCGGGCAGGTGAGCATGGCCAGCACCAGGTCGGCCTGCTTGACCACCTGCTTGCGGTAGAGGTCGAAGTACGGGAAGTGGAGCAGCAGCGGGTACTGCTCCTCCGCGGTGCCGTCGAAGTCCCAGACCTCCTGGTCGGTGAAGCCGGCCGCCTGTTCGTGCACCTGCAGCCTGGGGCTGTACGGAACGGCGACGGCGGCGGCCGTGCGCCGCCAGTCCTCGGCCTCCGCCGGACCGGCGTCGAGCTCCGCGGCCCGCTCCGGGTGGCGCGCCACCGCGTCGGCCGCGGCGAGGAGGTTCTTGCGGGCCATGACGTTGGTGTACAGGTTGTCGCGTGCGACCGCGCTGTACTCGTCCGGGCCGGTCACGCCGTCGATGTGGAAGACGCCCCCGGAGTCGAAGTGGCCGAGCGAGCGCCACAGCCGGGCGGTGTGCACCAGCAGGTCGAGCCCGGGGCCCCGGTGGAACTCCTGGTCGCCGGTGGCGGCGACGTACCGTTCGGCCGCCGCGGCGATGTCGGCGTTGACGTGGAAGGCGACGGTGCCGGCCGGCCAGTACGCGGAGCACTCGGCGCCGCTGATCGTGCGCCAGGGGAACGCGGCGCCCCGCAGGCCCAGTTGGCGGGCCCGCTCCAGGGCGCCGGGCAGGGTGGAGTGCCGCCAGCGCAGGACCGGGCCGACCGTGTGCGGCGCGGTGTGGGTGAGGACGGGCAGCACGAACGACTCGGTGTCCCAGAAGGCGTGGCCGTCGTAGCCGGTGCCGGTGAGCCCCTTGGCGGGGAGGGCGCGCTCCTCGGCACGGGCCGCGGCCTGGAAGAGGTGGAAGAGGGCGAACCGGACGGCCTGCTGGACCTCGTCGTCGCCCTCCACCTCGACGTCGGCGTCGGCCCAGAAGTCGTCCAGGCAGGTCCGCTGCGCCGCGCACAACCCCTCCCAGCCGGTGCTGCGGGCCGCCGCGAGCGCGCCCTCCACCTGGTCGCGCAGCGCGGGCAGGGACCGCTGGGCGGACCAGCCGTGGCTGACGAACTTCACCAGCGAGAGCCGCTGCCCGGGCGCGAGCTCGGCGGTGACGGTCAGGCGGGCCACGTCGGGTTCGCTCTCCGCCGCGTACGTGGTGCCCTCGGGGCCGTCCAGGAGGTGGTCGGCGGCCACCGCGACCCGCTGGCCCGTCGCGCCGGTGCAGTGGACCAGCCGCAGCCGGGTGCCGTGGGCGTGGTGCTCCTCGGGGCGCAGCGGGCGGTCGATGACGGCGGCCACCCGGGGGTCGTCGGAGGCCGTGGGCAGTTGCTCGTTGGCGACCAGCTCGGACTGCACGGCGACGGTGGCCGGGCCGTCGACGGCCTCGACCGTGTACGCGATCGCGGCGACGGCGCGCTGCGCCAGGGACACCAGCCGCTGCGTGGTCAGCCGTACGGTGCGGCCGGAGGGCGTGGTCCACTGCGCGGTCCGGCTCAGGATGCCGGTGCGGAAGTCCAGGACGCGCTCGTGGGAGTGCAGCCGGCCGTAGCGCAGGTCGAACGGGTGGTCGTCGACGAGCAGCCGGACGACCTTGCCGTCGGTGACGTTGATGGCCGTCTGGCCGGACTCGGGATAGCCGTAGCCCGCCTCGGCGTAGGGCAGCGGGTGCGTCTCGTGGACGCCGTTGAGGTAGCTGCCCGGCAGGCCGTGGGGTTCGCCCTCGTCGAGGTTGCCGCGCCAGCCGAGGTGGCCGTTGGACAGGGCGAACACGGACTCGCTCTGCGCGAGGACGTCGAGGTCGAGCTCGGTCTCGCGCAGCTGCCACGGCTCGGTGGCGAAGGACGGGTGCGGGATCATCGGCGGTCCAGGAGTTCGGAGAGGTCGGTGACCACGACGTCGGCGCCGTGCTCGCGCAGCGCGGCCGCCTGTCCCGCCCGGTCCACGCCGACCACGAAGCCGAAGCCGCCCGCCCGGCCCGCGGCCACCCCGGCCAGGGCGTCCTCGAACACGGCGGCGTGGCGGGGGTCGGTGCCGAACAGGCGGGCGGCGGCCAGGTAGCTGTCGGGGGCGGGTTTGCCGGCGAGTCCCTGCTCGGCGACGGTCACGCCGTCGACCCGCTGCTCGAAGAGGTCCTCGATGCCGGCCGAGACCAGTACGTCGCGGCAGTTGGCGCTGGAGGAGACGACGGCCCGGTGCAGGCCGGCGTCCCGGACGGCGCGCACGAACGCCACGGAGCCCTCGTAGGCCTCCACGCCCTCCTCCCGGATCATGCGCAGCACCAGGGCGTTCTTGCGGGTGCCCAGCCCGTTGACCGTCTCCCGCGCGGCGTCGTCGTCGCGCGTCCCCTCGGGCAGCGTGATGCCCCGGGAGGCGAGGAAGGTGCGCACGCCGTCCTCGCGGGGGCGCCCGTCCACGTACTCGTCGTAGTCGCGGACCGCGTCGAACGGGACGAACGCCGACCCGTCGCGGCCGGCCTGCTCCCGCAGGTAGTCGTCGAACATCTGCTTCCAGGCGGCCGCGTGGACCTTCGCGGTCCGGGTGAGCACGCCGTCGAGGTCGAACAGGCAGGTGGTCACGTGGTCCGGGAGTCCCAGCATGCCGTCAGGGCCCTTCGTCTCGGTGCCGGTCGGGGAGGTACCACCGGTGGGGTGCCACGAGCGCGTCGATGGCGTCGGGGCCCCAGCTCCCGGGGGCGTACGGGCGGACCGGCGGCGGCGCGTCGAGCAGCGGGGCCGACAGCTCCCACAGCCGCTCGATGCCGTCCGAGCGGGTGAAGAGGGACTGGTTGCCGAGCATGGCCTCCAGGATGAGGTGCTCGTACCCCTCCAGGGAGTGCTCGGAGGTGAAGGAGGTGTCGTAGCCGAAGACCATCTCCGCTTCCGCCAGCCGCATGTCGGCGCCGGGCTCCTTGACGAGGAGGCGGGTGGTGAGGCTGCCCGGGTCGGCGAAGTCGATGACCAGCGCGTTGCCGCGGCCGCCTGCCGCGGTCCGTGCGTCGAGGGGGAACATGCGCAGGACGGGCTCGCGCAGGCCGATGGTGACCTGGTGCCGGCCCTCGGCCAGGGCCTTGCCGGTGCGCAGGTGGAACGGGACCCCGGCCCAGCGCCAGTTGTCGACGGCGACGCGCAGGGCGACGAAGGTCTCGGTGTCGGAGGCGGGATCGACCCCGGGCTCGTCGCGGTAGCCGGCGTACTGGCCCCGGACGGCGTCCGCCGGGTCGAGGGGCCGCATGCTCCGGAACACCTTGACCTGCTCGTCGCGCAGCGCCCGCGCCTCCAGGGCGACCGGCGGCTCCATGGCGACGAACCCGAGCAGTTGGAAGAGGTGGGTGACGACCATGTCGCGGAAGGTCCCGGTGCCCTCGAAGAACTGGGCCCGACCCTGGATGTCGATCTTCTCGGGCACGTCGATCTGCACGTGGCTGATGTGCTCGCGGTTCCAGACGGGCTCGAAGAGCCCGTTGGCGAACCGCAGGGCGAGGATGTTGTCGACCGCCTCCTTGCCGAGGAAGTGGTCGATGCGGAACACCCGGGACTCGTCGAAGACGGCGTGGATGGTGGCGTTGAGCGCACGCGCGGACGCCAGGTCGGTGCCGAACGGCTTCTCGACGATGACGCGGGCGTCCCGCGCGAGGCCGGTGGCGCCGAGGAGGTCGATGACGGAGGTGAACGCGACGGGCGGGACGGCGAGGTGGAACAGCCGGCGCGGCGTGCCGCCGACGGCCTGCTCGGCCGCGCGCACCGCCGCCACCAGTGGTTCCGGCGCGTCCGGGTCGGCCGCGCCGAAGGACAGCGCGGCCTCGAACTCCTGCCAGGCGGGGCCCTCGGGCGGGGTCCGCCCGAACTCGGCCACCGCCTGGCGCGCGTGCGCGCGGAACTCGTCGTCGCCCAGCGCCGCGGACGCGGGGGTGGTGCCCACGATGCGGAAGCGCCGGGGCATCAGTCCGGCCTTGGCGAGGTGGAAGAGGCCCGGCAGCAGCTTGCGGCGGGCCAGGTCGCCGGTGGCGCCGAACAGGACGACGACGTGGTCGTCGGGGCGGGCCGCGGGGGGCGTGCCGGTCGCGGAGGGCGCGTCGGAGCGGTCCATGGCGGGCGTCCTCACCGGTCCGTTCCGGGCTGCTTCTCGGCGTGGTCGCCGCACTCGGCGGGCGTCACCGCTTCCTGCGCCAGGGCCCGGACGGCGTCGGGCGGGACGTCGTTGACGGCCAGTCGGTGCCCGTCCCGCATCAGACGGGGTGCGAGGGGGGCGCCCCTCCGGCCGAGTCCGACCAGGCCGAGCTGCATCGGGGCGTCAGAGGCCATCGCCGTCTCCCCTTCCCGGCCGCCTGAACGGCAGCGCTCCGGTCACCCCACCTCCACCCACTGTGCACGCACACGGTGGATCCGGCACCCGGGAACGGGCGGCGGTGGGGCCATCGGGGAACGGCCGGGACGCGCCCGGGGGCGGTCGAGGCGCGGCCGGGGGCGGTGTAGGCGCGGCCGGGGGCGGTCGAGAGGCCGCCGGGGGGCGGGGGCGGCCGGCGGGTCAGTCGTGCGGGGCCTCCCCGGTCACCCGGTGGTCGGCGTGGCTGAGCGCCTCGACGACCAGCCGGCGCAGGTGCCCGTCACCGAGGCGGTAGAACACGTGCCGGCCGTCGCGCCGGGTCTCCACCAGCCCCGCCAGGCGCAGCTTCGCCAGGTGCTGGCTGACCGCGGTCCGGGAGGCGGAGCACTTCTCGGTGAGCGAGCCGACGTCCGACTCGCCCTGGGCGAGCAGCCACAGGAGGTGCAGCCGCGTGGCGTCCGACAGCAGCGCGAACACCGAGGCGGCCTCGGCGAGGCGCGCGTCGTCCGGGGCGCGCACGTGCGCGGTGTCTGCTGCTGGGATCGGTTCGCTCGCGGGCATGCGAACAGGGTATGTCGGCCGCGGCGGGCCCCGGCCGGAGCCCCACGGGTCACACATGTGCGCAGATGCGCACATGAGCTTAGGATGGAGGGGTCAGCTCCTCCGTCCGAAAGGGCGCCCGATGCTCTCCGTGCTGCACGACCGCACCTACCGCCACCTGTTCGCCGCCCAGGTGATCGCCCTCGTCGGCACGGGGCTGGCGACCGTCGCGCTGGGCCTGCTCGCGTACGACCTCGCCGGTGCCCGGTCCGGGTCCGTCCTGGGCACCGCCCTGGCGATCAAGATGGTGGCGTACGTCGCCATCGCCCCGGTGGTCGGCGCGGTCGCCCCCCGGATCCCGCGCCGGGCGCTGCTGGTGGGCTCCGACCTGGTCCGGGCCGCGGTGGCGCTGGCGCTGCCGCTCGTCGGCCAGGTCTGGCAGGTGTACGTGCTGGTCTTCGCCCTCCAGGCGGCCTCGGCGGTCTTCACCCCGACCTTCCAGGCCGTCGTCCCGGAGGTGCTGCCGGAGGAGCGGGAGTACACCCGGGCGCTGTCGCTGTCCCGGCTCGCCTACGACCTGGAGAGCCTCTTCAGCCCGGCACTGGCCGCCGCACTGCTGGCCTTCACGAGCTACGACCGGCTGTTCCTCGGCACCGTGGGCGGGTTCCTCGCCTCCGCCGCGCTGGTCGTCTCCGCCGTCCTGCCCCGGCCGGCCCCCGCCCCCGCCCCCGCCCCGGTCGGGGAGCCGGCCGCGGCGGCGCGGCCGTCCCGGGCCCGCGGCGTGTACGCCAGGGCCACGGAGGGCGGACGCGTGCTGCTCCGCGTCCCGCGGCTGCGCGCCCTGCTGCTGCTGAACCTGGCCGTGGCCGCGGCCGGCGCCCTGGTCACGGTCAACACGGTCGTCTACGTCCGCGACCACCTCGGCCGGTCCACCGGCGACGTGGCCTTCGCCCTGGGCGCCTACGGGGCCGGGTCCATGCTGGTGGCCCTGCTGCTGCCGCGGGTCCTGGAGACGGTGGCCGACCGTACGGTCATGCTGCGCGGCGCCCTCTCGCTGACGGTCGTGTTCGCCGCCGCCGGTGCGGTCACGGCCGCCTCCGGCGGCGGCTGGCGGTGGCCCGCGCTGCTGGTCGCGTGGGCGGCCTTCGGTGCCGGCACCTCGATGGTCCTGACCCCGACGGGCCGGCTCGTGCGGCGCTCGGTGCGGCCGGCGGAGCTCACGCCGGTGTTCGCGGCCCAGTTCTCCCTCTCCCACGCCGCCTGGCTGGTCACGTACCCGCTGGCCGGCTGGGTGGGGGCCCGGGCCGGACTGCTCGCCGCCGTCGTGGCCCTCGGGCTGATCGGCCTGGCGGCGGCCGTGGCCGCGGTCCTGCTGTGGCCCGCCCGCGACGCCGACCGCACCACCGGTCTCCTTCCGGATCCCGCGGCGACCGCCACCCGCGGGATCCGGCACGCCCCGCTGACCTCGGGACCCGCCCGCACGAGGTGACGCCCTGTCGGGGTGACAGCGCCCTGCTCCGTGTGGCGCCCACGAGTGGTGGCCGGCCCCCTGCGGCCCCAGGCTGACGGTCGTGTCCGCCCGCCATCCGGGGGCAGGCGGGCGCGGACGCCCGCTGCCGTCCCGGCCGGGCGGGCCGAAGGCACCCGAGAGATGGGGTCACATGGCAGAGCAAGGCTTCGGACCCGAAGGGAGGCGACGGTCCGTGTTCGGGCCCGCCGGGCCCACGCGAGCGCGCCACCGGTGCGCACCGCGGCGCGTCGCGCGCCCGCGCACCGCGGCGGCGCTCGCCACGGCCGGCCTGGCGCTGCTCGGCGCGATCGCCCCGACCCCGACCAGCGCCGCGTCGCCGCCCGCCCCCGAGTCCCCGTCAGGAGCCGGGGCCCGGTTCGTACCCGGTCCGTGCCCGGACGTGCCGGATCCGATCCCCGGGCGGTGCGGATTCCTCGAGGTCCCGGAGAACCGCGCCCGCCACGGCAGTCGGACCATCCGGCTGACCGTCGCGATCATCCCCGCGGAATCGGCCTCACCGGCCCCGGACCCGGTGGTGTTCATGGAGGGAGGTCCGGGCGGCGACGCGATCGGGGCCATCCCCTTCCTCATCGCCTCGGGCGTCAACGCGGACCGCGACCTGATCGTCATGACCCAGCGCGGCGGCCTCCACTCGCAGCCGAACCTCGCCTGCCCGGAGATCGACCGGTTCAACGCGACCGCCGTGGGCCTGCCCTACGACGCGCCCTCCACCGGGGCGGGGCTGGTGCGCGCGGCGAAGGAGTGCCGGGACCGCCTGACCGCCGAGGGAGCCGACCTCCCTTCCTACAACACCACGGAGAACGCGGCGGACTTCGCCGCCCTGCGCAAGGCCCTGGGCATCAGGAAGTGGAACGTCTACGGCTACTCCTACGGCACCGACCTCGGCCTCACCTACCTGCGCCGGCACCCCCAGGGGATCCGCTCGCTGGCGATCGACTCGGTCGTCCCGCCGCAGATCGTGAGCCTGCCGTGGGCCTGGGACAGCGCCCAGGAGGGGATCAACGCGATCTTCGCCGCATGTGAGGCCCGACCCGCCTGCAACGCCCGCTACCCGCACCTCTCGCGCACGCTCACGGAGCAGGTGCGGCGGCTGGAGGCGAACCCGCTGACGCTGACCGTGCCGCCGCCCGGTGGCGGAACCCCCGTGAAGGTCGTCCTCGACGGGGGAACCCTGGTGAACCTGCTGGTCGCCAACGGTCAGCTGGTGCCGTCCGCCGACGTTCCCGCGGCGCTCCACGAACTCGCCGGCGGCAATCCGGAGCGCCTCGCGCGGGCCCAGGCCGCCGGGGCGACGCCCGCCATCGGCGAGTTCGCCCACGGGCTGACGCACTCGGTGGCCTGCGCCGAGTGGGCACCGGGCTTCACGGAGCGCGACGTGCTCGAGGCGGGCCGCCGGGCCTTCCCCGGCTGGCCGGACTCGGTCCTGGCCCACGCACCGCAGTTGCCCTTCGAGTACGACCTGTGCCGCGCCTGGAACGTCCCGGACCGCACCGCGGTGCAGCGGGTGGCCACCCGCAGCAAGGTGCCCACGCTCATCGTCTCCGGGACCTTCGACGCGAAGACCGGCGCGAGCTGGGGTCCGTTCACGGGCCGTACGCTGCCCCGCTCGACCGCCGTGGTGGTTCCCGGGATCACCCACTGGGTGGTGCCCCAGGAGCCCTGCGCCGCGTCGGTCCTGCGCTCCTTCCTGAAGCGGCCGACCTCGCCCGACACCGGCTGCGTGGCGGGTGTCGTTCCCAAGCCGTTCACCATCATTCCCTGACCTCGGAGGACGCACGATGCCCCCTCGCCCGACGCCCCGTCGGCGCCCCGCACGACGGCTCCCGGCCGCGCTGGCCGGAGCCACCGCCGGCGCCCTCGTCGCCGGCCTCGCCGCGATGCCCGCGCGCGCCGACTCCGGCTCCGGAGCCCCGATCGGCACGGTCGCCCGCACGGTGGGCGACGCCCACTACGAACCGGGCCCCTGCCCCCGCACGGCGGACCCGATCCCCGACCTGGAGCGCGCCCGCTGCGGCACGCTCACCGTCCCCGAGAAGCGTTCCCGAGCCAAGGGCTCCAAGGGCCACGAGGGCCACGAGGGCCACCCGGGGCGCACGATCACCCTCGCTGTCGCGATCATGCCCGCCGAGTCCGGCACGCCGGCACCCGACCCGATCGTGTGGCTCGCCGGCGGACCCGGCGACGACGCGGTCTCCGAGATCCCGATGGCGCTGGCCGGCCACCTGAACCGCGACCGCGACGTCGTCTTCATGTCCCAGCGGGGGACCTACTCGGCCGACCCCGAACTCACCTGCCCGAACATCGACGAGTTCAACGCCCGCGCCCTCGGCCTGGTCTCCAACGCGCCGTCCACCGGGCGCCTGCACGTCGAGGCGACCCGCGTCTGCCGCGACCGCGTGGAGAGCCGGGGGGCGGACCGCAGCGCCTACAACGACGTCGAGAGCTCGGCCGACTACGACGCCCTGCGCAGGACGCTGGGCCTCAAGAAGTGGAACGTCTTCGGCATCTCCTACGGCACCCACCTGGCGCTCAACTACATGCGCCTGCACCCGAAGGGCATCCGCTCGGTCGGCATCGACGGCGTCCTGCCGCCGTCCCTGGCCGGCGGGGCGGTGACCTGGAAGGCCGCGCGGGAAGGCTTCGACGGCCTGTTCAAGGCCTGCGAGGAGCAGCCCGCCTGCAACACCCGCTACCCGGACCTCAAAAACACCTTCCTGCGCCTCGTCAGTGAGCTGGAGGCCCACCCGATCACCACCACCGTCACGGTCCCCGTCCACCCGCAACCGGTGCGGGTCGTGATCGACGGGGCGAACCTGGTCGGCTGGCTCACCTCGGCCACCCACGTGGCGGCCGGCGTGCCCCGCTCCATCGACGAACTGGCCCACGGCAACCCGCAGCGGATCGCCGAGCAGCTCGCGGGCGGGAAGTACAGCCCCCAGGCCATCGGCAGGACCTCCCACGGACTGGTGTACGGCATCTTCTGCAGCCAGTGGACCCCCTACGAGAGCCGGGCCGACATCATCCGGGGCGGACGGCGCGCCTTCCCCACGTTCCCCCGCTCGATGCTGGCCAACGCCCCCCAGCTCGCCTGGCTGCACGACGACTGCCGGGCCTGGGACGTCCCCGCCCTGCCGCGCTCCGTCCGCGACGTGACCCGCAGCGACATCCCGACCCTCGCCCTGTCCGGCGGGTTCGACGCCCAGACCGCGCCGAGCAACGGGGCGTACGTCGCCCGGACGCTCAGCCGGTCCACCGCCGTCACCGTCCCGTACGTCGCCCACGTGGTCTTCGCCGACTCGACGTGCGCGCAGACGATCACCAACTCGTTCTTCGACCGCCCGACCGCGCCGGACACGTCCTGCCTGGCCGGCCTCCGACCGCCGGCGTTCGAGATCGCGCCGTAGGTAGGTCCCACCCCCTTCCCCCCGCCGCCGGGTCCCCGGCCCTCCCGTCACCCCAGAGAAAGGTGGAGGCACCCATGCGCGCCTTCGCGATCGACTCCTTCGGGCAGACCCCGCAGCTCAAGGACCTTCCGGTGCCCGAACCGGGGCCCGGCGAGGTGCAGATCGAGGTCCGGGCGGCCTCGGTGAACCCGATCGACTGGAAGGTGGCCGCCGGGGCCTTCGCACCCCCCGGCGTCACGTTCCCCTTCCCGCAGACCCTCGGCTTCGACTTCGCGGGCCGCGTCAGTGCCGTCGGCGACGGCGCGGCCTTCGACGTGGGGCAGGAGGTCTTCGGGATGCGGCTGCCGACGGCCCCGGCCAGCAACCCGCACGGCTCGTACGCCGAGTACATGACCGCGTCGCCGGAGACGGCCGCGCTCGGCGTACGGCCGTCGGACCTGGACCCGGTCGCCGCGGCCGCGCTGCCCATGACCGGGGGCACCGCCCTGCGCCTGATCGACTGGCTGGACCCGGCGGAGGGCGGGACGCTGCTGGTGGTCGGTGCCACCGGCGGCGTCGGCTCGTACGCCGTCCAACTGGCCGCCGCCCGCGGCACCCGTGTGATCGCGGTCGCCGCCGGCGAGGACCACGACTACGCCCGCTCCCTCGGGGCGGCCGAGGTCATCGACCACCGCACCACCGACGTCGCCGACGCCGTCCGCGCCGCGCACCCGCGGGGGGTCGACGCCGTCCTCGACCTCGCCGACGACCGTGAGGTCCTCATGGGGCGGATCGCCCCGCTGGTCCGCGACGGGGGCCGGCTGGCCACCACCGTCTTCGCCGCCGATCCCGAGGCCCTCGCCGCCCGCGGCGTACGTGCCGTCAACTTCGGCTACCGGGCCACCGACCAGGACATGGCCGAGCTGGCCGGGCTCGTCACCGCCGGCACCCTCCGCCTCCCCCGGACCACCACCTACCCCCTGAGCGCGATGCCCGAGGCCCACACCGCCGCCACCACCGGGCACGTGCGCGGCAAGCTCGTCGTCACGACCGGCTGACCACCGCCCGCCCGGGCGCCGGGCGGTCGGGGCCATTGCGTTCGGGCGCCCGGCTCGTTGGGAGGGGGTGTCACGTCCGCACCCGCCCTCTCCCCAGGCACCTCCCCCGCCCCGCAGGCGCGTCGTCGTCGCGGCGATGGCCTGCGCCGGGGGGATGGTGATGCTGGACCAGACCGTCGTCGCGGTCGCGCTCGGTCCGATGGCGCGCAGCCTGGGTCTCACCGCCTTCGAGATGCACGCGGTGGTGCTCGTCTACATCCTGGCACTGGCGGCGTTCGCCCCGGTCGGCGGCATGGCCGCCCGCCGGTACGGCCTCCTGCGCACGTTCCGGTTCGGGACCGCGGCGTTCGCCCTCGCCTCGGGGCTGTGCGGACTCGCGCCGCTGTACGCGTGCGGCGAGGTGGGCCCCACCGATCCGCGGACCTTCGCCGTGCTCGCGACGGGCGTCGTGACGCTCGCCGTGGCGGTGCGCCTCGTCCTGCGGTCCCGGCACCCGCTCGTCGACCTGCGGCTGTTGGGGAACCGCCCGTACGCCGTCGCGGTCGGGCTGACGTTCATGGTGCAGGCGCCCCAGCTGATCGTGCTGGTGCACGGCACGCTGTTCCTGCGGCAGGTCGTGCACCTGTCGGTGCTGGCCACCGGCGTCTGCCTGCTGCCCCTGGTGACGGCCATGGCGACGGGCACCCTCCTGTCGGGGCACCTGCTGGAGCGGTCCGGGTCGATCCGGGTGCCCGTCCTGGCCGGTCTGGTCGCCGCCGTGCTCGGCGCGGCGCTCTGGACGGCGGCCCTGCCCTCGCGCGCGTACCCCTGGCAGGTCCCCGGGATGGTCCTCGCGGGATTCGGGATGGGGCTGCCGGTCCCGGCCCTGAGCGCCGAGCTGATGCGCGCGGTCCCCGATCACAAGCGGGCCGACGCGTCCGTCCTGCGGCAGACGCTCCGGCAGTTGGGCGGGGCCGTCGGCCTGGCGACGGCGGGTGCCGTCGTCCTGGCGGCCAACGCCGAGGCCGCCGACGAGGCCGGCGTCGTCACCGTCGCGGCCGCCCCGGCGGGCTTCGTCGTCGCCACCTGCGTCCTGGCCGTCGCCCTGCTTCCGGGACGGGCCGGGGTCAGTCGGCGCCGAGGGCGGTGAGGCAGAACTGGACGAGTCCGGCGTCGACGTCGAGGACGATCTTCTGCATCTCCGGCCACAGCGGCTGGAACTCCGTCCCCCATTCGACGGTGAAGGCCAGGATCCGCTCCCCGCCCTCCTCCACGATGTGGCGGGCGTACGTGTAGTCGTCGCTCGTGCCGCAGGTCGGGTAGAGGTCGAAGGCGGGCTTGGGCGTGTAGACCTTGCCCCGTACGCCGCCCAGCGCCCTGCAGAACTGCTCGGCCAGCACGGCGGAGTCGTCGGCGTCCACCTTCGGGAGGTACTCGGCGTAGAGCAGGTCGTCCTTGAGCCCGCGCCTGCCGTCGAACGCGTGGTTGCGGAAGTTCCTGGTGGGGTCGTCGGACTGGCTGTCGTCGTCGCCCCAGACGTAGAGCATGGTCTGGGTGTAGCTGTGCACGTCGACGTACCAACGGGTGCGGTCGAAGTGCTGCACCAGCCAGCGGACGTTGCGCGTCTCCGGCTCCGAGAAGGGTTCCGGGCCCTGGTAGACCTGGTTGGGGTCGGCCGGGTCGTTCGAGACGCGGACCGGTGCGAGGGGGTGGAAGGCGGTCTCGAAGTCGAAGAGGAAGTCGAAGTTGCGGTTGACGTCGACGCCGATCGCGGCCGGGTTCCCGCCGGACATCGCCGGGTTGCGGTTGCGCCGCCAGTTCGGGTCCACGTTCTGGCTGTGGTGCCGCCCGTCGGGGTTGACGAGGGGGAAGACCACGACGTCGAGTTCCTCGAGGACGGTGCGCACCTGGGCGGCGGTGAAGTGGGTGCCGCCGTACGCCAGACCGGTGCCGCCGGCGTGCGCGTGCAGCAGGTCGGCGGCGAGGTTCACGAGGATCTCGCAGCTGCCCCATTCGCGGGCGTGCAGACCGCCGGTGAGGACGACGGCGTTCTTCGGCTCGAGGCGGTGGGTGCCGATCCGCAGGGCGTTGCAGGCGCGGCCCTCGGCGGAGGGCTCGGGCAGTGGGACGAGGTCGGTGGTCGTCGGGAAGGCGGCGGCCAGGGAGGCCACACCGGACTCGACCTCGACGATGTTCAGGTACGACATGGCGTTCCTCCCGGACGTCTCCTCCGTGTCGTTCAGGTGTGCTTCGGGTCTGTCTTCAGGCGTCCTCCACCTTGAGGGCGAATCCCTGCGGGACCGCGTCCTCGTCGGCGAAGCGGTCGCCCTCGCCGACCTCGGCCTGTCGGGCCCGGCCGACAGCCGTGGCGTCCTCGACGACCGTGACGGTCACGCCGTCCCGTTCGAGGGCCTCGGCCTCCTGGGGGCCGACGTAGGCGTCGAAGGTGCAACTGCCGTCCTCGGCCTGGCTGACCCGGCCGCCGACGTCGGGGCGGGTTTCGCGCAGGAGGGCGCGCAGGGTGTCGGGGTCCCGGGTGGTGACCCGGACGCGCAACGTCGTGTACTCGCTTGACATGGGGGCCTCCCTCGGGCGCCGCCGGGCTCCCGCGCACGCGCGGGGCCGGGCCGGCTTCGGGGTGCGGGGTCGACATCGGGGCCGGGCCGGGAGCGGCGCCGGCTGCCGCGGACGGGGCACGCTCGACGGCGTGCACGGACGCGCTGGCGTAAGGGACATGCCCGATGTGTACCTCGTTCCTTCAGCGTGCGCTCCGGCCGTGGACGGCGTCAAGGGCGCCCGGGACTTACGAAAGGTGGCCGTTCCGGGCGGCGTGGACCACGGCCCGAAGGGGCGGGCGATCGGGGGCGGTTGACCCCCCGTGGGCTGCGCGTGCGCGGGTCGAGGCGAGGCCGCCGGTCGGGGGGCGATCGGCGGCCTCGGTGAGCGGGGTGAGGTGCGGTGCCGTCAGGCGCGGACACCGATGACGGTCTTGCCGCGGGCGCCGCCGCGCTCCACCTTCTGCAGGGCCTCGGCGGCCTCGTCGAGGGAGTAGACCGTTTCGACGATCGGCCGGAGCCGCCCGGACTCCACCAGGCCGGCCAGGTGGGCCAGCTGCCCGCCGTGCGGGTGCATGAAGAAGCTGCGGGCCTCGACGTTCCACCGCGCCTTCCTGGCCTCGGCGTCCGCGATGGGGACGATCGACACGAGGGTGCCGCCGGTCCTGAGGACGCCGAACGACCGCTCCTGGGTCTCGCCGCCGATGGTGTCCAGGACGACGTCGACGTCGGAGACGACCTCGTCGAACTTCTCGGCCCGGTAGTCGATCACCCGGTCGGCCCCGAGCTCGCGGACCAGTTCCACGCTGCCCGCGCTCGCGGTGGCCACCACCTCGGCGCCGAGCTGCTTGGCGATCTGGACGGCGGCGGAGCCCACGCCGCCGGCGGCGCCGTGGATCAGCACGCGGCTCCCGGCCCGTACGTCGGCGTGCTCGGTGAGGGCCTGCAGGGCGGTGAGCGCGACCAGGGGCAGCGAGGCGGCCTCCTCGAACGTCAGGGCGGACGGCTTGGCCGCGACCAGGGACTGGTCCACGGCCACGTACTCGGCGAAGGCGCCGCCCACGCGGGGGTCGACGCGGGAGAAGACCTCGTCGCCCACCGCGAAGCGGGTGACCTCGCCGCCGACCTCGGTCACCACGCCGGCGACCTCGTTGCCGATGACCACGTCCCCGGTCGGCTCACCCGCGCTGAGGAAGCCCTTGACGATCAGGTGGTCCACGGGATTGACGCCGGCCGCACGGACCTCGATGAGCACGTCCTGGGGGCCGACCGCGGGGACGGGCACCTCGGTGACCCGCACGACGTCGCGGACCTGGCCGTACTGGTTGATGACTGCTGCCTTCATGGGGAACTCCTTGATCGGGTCTGTGCCGGGCCTGCGCGGCCGTGCCGGCGGCCTTGGCCGTGCGCTCGGGGCGGGTGGGGTGGTGACGGGGACGGAGGTCGGGGCCCGGCTCCCCGTGGAGAATTCCGGACCGCTCGTTCCATAACGTAGCCCATTCTGGAACGAGCGGTCAAATATGTGCGCCGCGGCCGCCGACCTTCGCTACCGTGGGGTGCATGGCGAGACCGCGTACGTTCGACGAAGAAGCGATCCTGGACCGGGCGATGGTCCTGTTCTGGCGCAAGGGCTACGAGGCGACCGCGCTGAGTGACCTCGTGGCGGAGCTGGGGCTGGGCCGTGGATCGATCTACGCGGCGTTCGGGGACAAGCACCAGCTGTTCATCCGGGCGCTCGGCCGCTACCTGGACCACCAGACCCGGCTGCTCGACACCGCGCTCGACGACGCGGCACCGGTGCTCCCCCGGCTGCGGGACGTCCTGGGCCGGCTGCTGGCCGCCGACGCCGCCTCGGGCAACGCGGGGTGCTTCAGCGTCAACAGCATCGCCGAGCTGCTGCCCCACGACGAGGAGGTGGCCAAGCTCGCCCGGCGCAACCTCCAGTACGCCGAGGAGGCGTTCACCGCCCAGCTGGAGCGGGCCGCCCGCGAGGGGGAACTCGCCCCCGCCGTCACCCCCCGACAGGGCGCCCAGCTCCTGCTCAACCTGGTCCAGGGCCTCCAGATCATGCGCAAGGTCGACCCCGACCCCGGGCGCGCCGCCTCCTGCCTGGACTCCGCCTTCGCCCTCCTGGCGGCCGGGTCGGCGGCCCCCGCCGCGACGGCCTCCGACCGCACCGCCATGGCCCCGACGGCGCCGTAGCCCCGTCCGGGTGACGGATGAGCTGACCCGCCGTCAAGCGGGCGTCGGGGGTGAGGCGTTGGGCGTCTGGCGTTGGGCGTCGGCCACGGAAGCACCGTTTTCGGACGGATCCGGGCGCATGGGCCGCGAGAGCGGGGCCGGGGCGGGATTCCGGGGCAGCCGCGGCGGTGGCGGCACCGCGCCGCCACCGCCGCGGGCGGCCGATGGGGGGGCGCCCGCGGCGGCACACCGGACCAGGGAGGCAAAGCCCATGCTGATCACTGTGACCCGTTCCGGGGGCCTCGCGGGGGTCGAGAAGGCCCGGGAGATCGACACCCGGGGACGACGCGACGCGGAACGCTGGGAGGAGCTGGCGCACCGGGCCGTCGCACCGACCCCCGACGGCTTCCACTACCGGATCACCGTGGACGACCAGGTGATCGACCTCCAGGACCCCTACCTCTCCGAGGACCAGCGGAAGCTGATCCGCGCCCTCATGGACGAAGCGGCCTGATCAGGCCGCGAGGACCCGTCGGGTCCGCGCACACCGCCGCCCGGGACGAGCACGCTCGACGTTCCGGTCGTCGTCCGACACAGGCCAGGACCCCTCCGGGGGTTCTGGCCCGAGGCGTGCGAGGCATGCGAGGCGTCCGAGGCCGAGCTGGACGGGAAGTCGGCACGGGGTCGTGTGTCGTTGCGCAGCGGCCCGACCGGCCGCCGCCACGCTGGGAGCGTGCGCGCGATGCCCCTCCCTGTTGCGACCCGGCCCCGGGCGCCGATGCGGCCGTGGCTCAGACGAGCGACCGGAGTCCTGATGGCGTCGGGGTTGCTCGCGTCGGCCGCGGTGCTCTTCCACGTGGGTACCACGGACGCGTTCAACGCCCTCGCCTACGGCGGTCGGGTGGTGGGCGCCTCGTTCATCGTGGCTGCGCTCGTGGAGCTGGCCGCGGTCGTCGCAGCGTGCGACTTCTGGGGCAGGCGGGCCGTGCGGTACTCGGGCGCGGTCGTGCTCGTCGGCGTCGGCACCGTGCTCGTCTCCGATCTGATGTTCTTGATCACGCAGATCGAGGGGCGCACGTACACGCCGTTCCTGTGGCTCTGGGTCGGCCTGCTGTCGTGGGTCGCCTGGGCGCTGTGGGTCCTGACCCGGCAGGCGGTGTGGGCCTCGATCCCCCACCCCAGGAGCATTGCTCTGAGCGTTGTGGTGACGGGCGTCGTCGGAGCGGCCGGTGTCGGCTACTCGCAGATGTACGTGCCCTACTCGACCCCGGTGGACATTCCGTTCGGGGTGTCGTTCGGCAAGCCGACGGCGAGCGCCGACGGATCCGTCCTCCACGTGCCGGCCCACGTCGAGTTCCGCAATGCCGGATCGGTGCGCATCTACGTGGTCGGCACCCTGTGGACGGTGAAGGGCTACCCCGTCACGCTCAACCCGGGCGGCAACAAGATGGCGGACTGGAAGCGCGACATGTGGCAGTGGGGAGCCACGCTGAGGCACGTGAGCTACGGGCCCTCGCGCATGCTCGGCGCCGGGAACTTCGTGGATCCGGGTTCGCGCCTCGATCCCGGTGACGACCTTTCGGAGGACACCGTGGTGGACGTGCCGGTGCGGTCCGGACTCGGCCGCGTCCGGATCTACGCCAAAGCATCGTTCGTCAGAGCGGACCGGGGCAAGCTCGGCAACAATTACGCGCAGAGCTACGAGGCGTCGTGGGACACGGGGTCCGCCGGGCAGGAGCACCAGTGGGACGCGCCTGGTTGGCTGGCGGAACCGGGGGACGAGGTCTACCGGTACCACTCGAGGGTCTATCACAGCAGCGAGATGCTGAACCTCACGCACGCCGCGGACCATGCGGCCGCGTGGTGGGTCATCCCGAAGTGGCACGAGGGCAGCGACTTCGCAAAGGGTGACACCTCCCCCTACCTGGAAGTGTCCGTGTCCAAGGACCCGGAAGGCGAGGAGGTCCTCGACGACGCGGAACAGGAGCCCTACGGCATGACGACCAGCAGCCGCTACGCCGAACGCACCCTCGACGAACTCCTCAGGGACGCAAAACGCTAGCCGCCGCCCGACGCAGGCGCAGTTCGGCGAAGAGATCGGGCTCTCGCAGATGCGCGTGTCGCGCCTGCTCGCCCGCACGCTGGGCCACCTGCGCGAGGAGCTGTTGAACGACCGGCTTCGCCGCTCAGCGCCCGTTGGCGGAGAAGTGCTGGTAGTCCGGGAGGCTCCAACGGCCGCCCCACTGCCACCCGACCTCCGCGAAGGCGGTGGCCAGGGCGCCGCCCGGCAGGATGACGCCGGGGCGCCCGCGGTCGCGCCGGGCGAGGTAGCCGGTCGCGCCGGGCGGGTGGACGGTGCCGCTGCGGTCCACGTACGGGTTCTCGGCCGGGTTGACGTCGATCGCGTCGCCGTACGAGTGCTGCGAGCGCAGCCCGGGGTGACCCGTCACGGCGCGGCAGTTGTACGCCGAGGTGTTGTCGTCCGCCATCGCGGCCGCGTCGTCGCCGCCGTAGGCGGCCGTCACGCGCATCTTCCGGATGGGGAACCGCGCCTCGAACGCCTTGGCGAACACGTGCAGCACGGGGTCCACCGCCCGCTCGTGCACGACGAGCTCGCCCGTGTGCACCGTGCCGTCGAAGCCCCAGTGGGTCAGGCGGACGAGCCTCAGCTCCCCCGGCGGGACCGGGCAGTCCGTCCCGTGGGACCGGCCGAGCCGGTCCGGCGGCACGGGCGACACCCGGGCGACGAACCGCGGTCGCCGGGGGTCGAAGGCCCCGGCGGCCGGCCCGGTGTGCGACCCCGGCGCCGTCAGCGCCGTCGGTGCGGCCGCCACCGGGGCGTACGACACCGACGTGTACGCCACGGGGGCGTACCGCTCAGGGGCGTACGGGGCCCCGGCGGCGCACAACGCCGCCAGCAGCGCGACGGCGGCCCGCCCGGACACGGGCGGGTCAGCCCTCCGCCGTCGGGATCCGGCCGGTCCGGGCGGCCTCGGCGAAGGCCTCGTGGTCGCGCTCGGTCACGTCGGCATAGGCCTCGGCGAACCCGACCAGGGCCCGGTCGAAGGAGTCCGACGAGCCGAGGTAGCCGGCGATGGCCACCGGGTCGCCGGAACGGGCGTGGCCCCGGGCCAGCGAGGCGCCGCAGGCCCGGGCCAGCAGCCGCATGCCGGCCGGTCGCATCCCCTCCGTCTCGATGGCCCCCTTCCAGTCGTGCAGCTGGCGGACGTAGAAGTCGCGGGACCGGCCGTCCATGCCCGTGCTCCGCACCCAGCCGAGGAAGATGTCGCCGGCGGCCTGCATCAGCCGCTGGCCGTACACCACCCGCCGGCCCTGGTTGTCGTACCCGGCCGGCCCCGCGTACGGCGCCAGGACGGACGGGCCCGCCTCCTTCGCCTGGAGCAGCAGCGGGTCGTCCGCGTCGCGGCCGGTCAGGAGGATGATCCAGCAGCGGGTGCCCACGCTGCCGACGCCGACCACCTTGCGGGCCATGTCGACCACGCGGAAGCAGCCGAGGAGGTGGCGGCGCTCGGGTGCCAGGCTCGCGGCGTACGCGTCGACGAGCTCGTTGAGCGCCGTGTCCTGGTCCGTCCCCGCGTCGCTGCCGAGCAGGTCGGAGAGGGGGACGATCAGGGGCGGGTCCGACACGAGGCGCGGTTCTCCCCCGACGCGGCGGGTGAGCTTGCCGTAGGCCTGGATGTTGTCCTTGGTGCGCGCCTTGGCCAGCAGCCGGTCGGCCCCGCGCAGGACGCGCGCGCCGCCTTCCGCCCCGAGGGCGCGGAGGGCGTCGGCGTCGTCCTGGGCGTACCAGATGTCGAGGACCCGCATGCCGGCGAAGCGCTGCATGCGCAGGCGGTACGCGGACACGGCCTCGCGGACGATGTCGGCCCGGTCCGCCGCGGAGAACCCGTTCGCCCGGCCGGCGACGGCCAGGCTGGCGGCGAGCCGCTTGACGTCCCACTCGAAGGGCCCGGGATGGGACTCGTCGAAGTCGTTCACGTCGAAGACGAGGGTGCGCTCGGCCGAGGCGAAGAGGCCGAAGTTCAGGACGTGGGCGTCGCCGCACAGCTGGGACGTCAGTCCCGTGTGGGGCAGGCCTCCGAGGTCGGCCGCCATGACGGCGGCGGCCCCCCGGTAGAAGCGGAACGGCGACTCGAGCATGCGGCCGTTGCGGATGGGGACGAGTTCGGGCACCCGGTTGGCCGACTGCGCCTCCAGGATGCCGACGGGGTCCCGGTCGGCCCCGAGGTCGAGCCGCGCGTGCTCGGAGCGCCGGACGCTCGTGCGCGCCGTCCTGCCGCGCCGGGCGCGTTCGTCGGGGTCGAGGGCCTCGCGCCCGGGGCGGGCGGACCGCTTCCCGCCGCCTCCTCCGTCTGCCGCCGCCTTCTTCATACCCGTGCCCCTTCTCGCTCTGCCGTGGCCGGTCCCGCGTCCGCCGCGCCGGACGCACCCGGCTCAGTCGGGCAGCCGCCGCATCTCCTCGACGTGCAGGCCCAGGTCCCGGAAGCGCCCGAGCAGTCCGTAGAGGTGCGCGTCGTCGGTGACGGTGCCGAAGAACAGGGTCTGCCCGGGTGCCGGCTTGTCGTCGAGTTCCGGGAAGGCGTGGGACAGCGGCTCGGACACGTGGCCCGTGATCCGGAATTCGTAGCGCATGGGCAGTGTCCCTCTCTCCCCTGTGAGCCCGTGCCCGGACGTCGGGCCCGTCCCCTTCATCGTGGTCGTGGACCGGGCCGCGCACCTCACCCGCGGCAGGTGAGGCGAGGGGTGCGGAGCCCCGGGAGCCCGGCGGCCCGGGACGGGACGTCGCCCGTCAAAGGATGTGGAGCTCCCGGGCGCGCTCCACCGCGTCCCGCCGCCGCGAGACGCACAGCTTGCGGTAGATGCCGCGCAGGTGCGTCTTGACGGTGTTGACGGACAGCCGCAGCTCCGCGGCGACCTCCTCGGTGGACATCATGCGCGCCACCTGCCGCAGCACCTCCTTCTCGCGCGGGCTCAGCTGCTCCACCACGAGGGCTTCGGACCGGGCCGGCGCGCCGGTGAGGCGTACGTACGCGTCGGCGTGGCCGTTGAGGTCGCGCGCGAGGTGCCGTACCCAGGGGCCGGCCTCCGTGAACGGGCGGCGGAGCAGTTCGGGCAGCGCACGGTCGACGGCCTGCGCCAACCGGTCGCGGGCCGCGGACTCGTCGCCGGCCAGGAGCGCGTGGTGCGCGCGCAGGAGCTCCAGGCGCACCCGGTCCGCATCGGTCGCCTCCTCGGCGTCCTCGGCCCGTGCGACCAGCCGCAGGGCCTGGTCGGGGCGCCCGGCGGCCAGGTGCGCCTCGGCGAGTACCACCGTGCACGCGGGCGGGCCTTCGGGCAGCTCCGCCAGCACGACGAGGGCCGTGCCGGGGTCCCCGTGGGCCAGCGCGGCGGAGGCGTGCGCGACGGCGAGGCGGGCGACGGCGTCGGGAGAGGCGGGCGGGGCCGGCTCGTCCAGTACGTCGAGCGCCTCCTGCCACCGGCCCCGGGCGACCGCGAGGCGCGAGCGCAGCACCAGCCGCTCCGTCGCGAGGTCCGCGTCGCGGCTGGTGTCCGGGAACGGTTCGCAGCCGTCGAGGTGGGCGGCGGCCGTGCCGAGGTCCCCGCGTTCCACGGCCACCGCGGCCAGCGCCAGGTCGGCGGCCCCGGAGCGCTGGGCGTCGGGCAGGCCGTACCGGTCCGCGACGGCGAGGGAGGCCGTGCCGTGCTCCTGGGCCCAGGCCAGGGCGCCGGCCGCGGCGTCGGCCAGGGCCAGTCGGCCCAGGCTCCGGTGGCGCAGCAGTGCCGTCGGGTCGCCGGAGCAGGCGGCGACGGCCTGCTCCAGGCCGTCGCGGGCGGCGCGGAGGGCGCCGGCCCGCCGACGGGCGAGGGCGTGCCCGTACAGGCGCAGGGGTTCGATCTCGGGGTGGCCGGCGCGCTCCTCGGGCGTCAGGTGCGCCATGAGGGCGGCGGCCCGGCGGGCCTCCGCGTCGCCCTGTCCGTCGGGTGCCGAGAGCAGGCGCAGCAGTACGGCGGTGAGCTGGTCGGCCGGTTCCGGGGGCCGGTCGGCGTCGTGCATCCGGCGCTCGGCCCAAGCCAGCCGGGTGCCGCAGCCGGCGGCGTCGTGGTGGCTGAGCCGGCAGGCCGCGGCGACCAGGGCCGGGGCGGCGCCCGGGAGGTCGGCGGGCATGTCGGTGAAGGTGTCGGCGGACGGCGTCGCGCCGGGGACGGCCAGGAGGGGGGCGACCATCAGGTGCCGGACGGTCTGGGCGGCCGCGAAGTCCCAGTCGCCGCCGGCGGCGGCCTGGTCGACGGCTTCGGCGGGGCGGCCCCCGTCGGCGTACCAGCGGGCCGCGCGGCGGTGCAGCCGGGGCTCCAGCTCGGGCCGCAGGCTGCGCAGGTGGGCGCGCAGGACCTCCGCGAACAGGGGGTGGAAGCGGTACCAGCGGGTGCCGGCCAGGGGTTCGACGAAGGCGTGGCAGCGGACCAGCTCCTGCAGGGTGCGCTCGGCGTCGGCCCGACCGGTGAGGGCCGCGGCGAGGTCGGCGTGGACCAGGTCGAGGACGCCGGTGCGCAGCAGCAGCTCGCGGGCCGGGGTCGGCTGGGCGGCGAGTACCTCGGTGAGGAGGTAGTCGGAGACGGCCTGCTCGGAGGCGGTGAAGGAGCGGGCGAAGCCGGCCGGGTCGGCGGTCCTGGCCATGGCCAGTGCGCACAGGCGCAGGCCGGCGGCCCAGCCCTCGGTGCGGCCGAGCAGCAGGTCCACGACCTCGTCGTCGGGCGCCGGGCCCGGGCCGCCGAGGAGGAGGGCCGCCTCGTGGCGGGTGAAGGCGAGGTCCGCCTCCCGGATCTCCTGGAGCCGGCCCTCGGCGCGGTAGCGGTGCAGCGGCAGGCCCGGGTCCTCCCGGCTGATCAGGACCAGCCGCAGGGCCGGGCCGGCGTGCTCGGTGACGAACCGCAGGCCGTCGTGCACCTCCCTGCCGGGGACGCGGTCGAGCCCGTCGACGACCATCACCAGGGGGTCGGGCAGGCGCTCGAACGCGGCGGCCAGCCGGACCAGCTGCGAGCGGGCCGCGGCGTCGGCGGGGACGGGCGTCCCGGGGCCGGTGCCGGAGGGCAGTCCGCGGCGGCGCAGGCCTTCGGCGACGTACGCCCAGAAGGACGCCGGGGTGTCGTCCTCCTCCACCGTCACCCAGACCAGCGGCGCGGACTCCGGACGGGAGAGGGCCCACGAGGCGGCCAGGGCGGTCTTGCCGGCCCCGGCCGCCCCGGTGATCAGCGTCAGGGGACCCGCCGTACCGGCGGTGAGCCGGTCCAGCAGGCGCTCGCGGCGGACCAGGCCGGGGGCCTGGACGGGCACCGCGAGTTTCGCGGCCAGCAAGGGGTCTTCCGGAACAGCCACGCTCATGGGTCACCCCGCGCGGGGCGGGCTGCGCGCGATCGCGGCCTTCGGCCACGCCCCTCTTGTCGGTCGTGCCCGCGTCCCGCCCCGGACGGGCGGGGCTGCGGGCCCCTGGGCACTTCACCCCCATGATCGGGTGCCGGATCCATGATCGCCACGTCGGGCCCCTGCGGCCGGCCGCATGGGCCTGACCTGCGGCTCCGCGAGGTCCATGGGGATGGTCTCCGGGCCGGCGGGGCGCGGACGAATCACCCGCCGCGGGTGAAGGCACCGGGCCGGGGCTCGCCCAGGCTGAACACCGTGGGCGCGGGCCGTCCGGTTCCGCCCGGCACGGCTGTGCGCATGGAAGGAGACCGTGCGATGGAAAGCCAAGTCCTCGCGTACGACTACCCGCTGCTCGGCGCGTTCTGGACCGTGTTGTGGATCTTCCTCTGGGTGCTGTGGTTCATGCTCTTGTTCCGCATCATCGTCGACATCTTCCGCGACGACTCGATGAGCGGGTGGGGGAAGGCCGGCTGGCTGATCCTGGTGCTGATCATCCCCTTCCTCGGCGTGCTGATCTACGTCATCGCCCGCGGCAAGAGCATGGGCAGGCGCGAAATCGAGCAGGCACGTGAGCAGAGGGCGATGATGGACGACTACATCCGGGAGACCGCCGGGCCCCGCAGCCACGTGGACGAGCTCGACCGGCTGTCCAGGCTCAAGGCCAGCGGCGACATCACCCCCGCCGAGTTCGAGCAGGCCAAGGCGAAGCTCCTGCAGTAGCACTCCGTGCCCGGGGCGGCGCGCGGGCGGCGGTTCACAGGTGGGCCGCCAGCTCGCGCGCCACGTCCTCGGGCGGCTTGCCGGCGGTCCACAGGTGGGTCCCGAACTCGGGGCCGGTCAACGCGTCCAGGCACCGCGACAGCTGGCGGCCCTCCCAGCTCAGCTCGCCCCATTCGTCCGGCGGTTCACCGCGTTCGGCCATGCGCCGGCGCAGCCTTTCCCGGATCGTGGCCGGGTCGGCGAGCAGGGTGAAGTGGCGCACGTCCAGGCCGCCGCCGCGCAGACCGCCGACGAGCTGCTCGAACACCGGCAGCCGGGAGACCGTCATGGGGACCACCACGGGGCGGCCGTAGGAGCGGGCGCAGCGCTCGACGAGCAGCCGCGTCAGGGGGGCCCACAGCGGCTCCAGTTCGAACTCCTCCTTCCGCAGTGCGCCGGGGAGCTGGCGCCACAGCATGTGCCCGACGTCCTCCGGGTCCACCACGAGGGCGCCGGGCAGCAGTGCGGCCAGGTGGCGGGTGACGGTGCTCTTGCCGCAGCCGAAGGGCCCGTTGATCCAGACCACCGGGCCGCCGCCCCCGGCCGCGGGGGCGGCGGCGGGGGACGCGGCGGGGGATGCGGCCGGGTCCCGGGCGGGGGTCACGGCCGGATCTCGTAGCCGTACAGGGCCCGGTACATCGTGCGCTGGGCCTCGTCGTCGAAGACGGTGCGCACCGGTCCGTCGCCGTCGCTGAACAGGTAGCGGGGCAGCCGGAAGGCCCACAGCTGGGTGAACACCGTGGAGTAGGCACCGCAGTTGAGGAGGAGCAGCAGCCGGTTGTCCGGCGTGTCCGGCAGCGCCGCGGTGCGGCAGACCAGGGCCGGGGCGCAGGTGGAGTCACCGACGTCGTACGTGGCCCAGGGCGCGTCCGGGGCGGGCAGCACGGTCGGCAGCGGGTGGTAGGTGACCTCCGCCATGTCGATCAGCACGTTCGAGCCGATCTCGGTGATCAGGTACCGGTGCTCGCCGTTGCGCTTCTCGGCGGTCACCCGGGTCAGGCCCACGGCCGCGTCCGCGGTGAGGAACCGGCCCGGCTCGATGTGCAGGACGAACGGGTAGCCGATGCGGCCCAGTTCCTCCGCGGCGACGGCCGCGAAGTCCTCGGGTCCCAGGCCCGAGCGGCGGAGCAGGAACCGGGTCTCCAGGCCCCCGCCGATGTCGACGACCTCGAAGCGCAGGCCCAGTTCGCGCTCCACGGCGCGGGCCACGTCCGCGACGCCGGCGAGGGTGGCCCGGTACTTGGCGGGCTGGGAGCAGTGGGTGACCTGGTGGGCGTGCAGGGCCACGACCTCGACCTCGGGGGTGTCCAGGGCGGCCTTCGCCAGCCGCAGGAACTCCCCTCCCTCCCAGTCGACGCCGAGCTTGGAGGACGGGGTGATGTAGATGCCCTCGTGGTCGACGGGGGGCGTCACCCGCAGTCCGACGCGGGCCCGGACGCCGTGGCGGCGGCAGGCGGCGGCGAGGGTGGCGAGGTCCTCCGGGCAGTCGAGGACGGTCAGTCCGACGCCGGCGGCCACGGTGGCATCGGCGTACTCGGGGCTGCGGCCCACGCCGTTGCTGACGACGTCCGCCGGGTCGAAGCCCGTCTGGAGGGCGATCTGGAGCTCCAGGGCGCTCATCACCTCGGCACCGGCGCCGGCCTCGCGCAGGACGGTGAGGCACTCCTTGACGTAGCAGGCCTTGACGGCCGCGAAGGTGCGGTGGCCGGTGAAGTGCGCGCGGTACGCCCCGTCGACGGCGCGGTAGTTGGCGCGGACCCGGTCGCCGAGGTACCAGATCAGGGGTGCGCCGGCCCCGGTGAGCAGGTCGTGCGCATCGTGGCCGTGCACGCGGAGCCGGCCGCGGTCGTCGTAGCGGAGGTAGTCGAGGAGGTCGTGCACGGCCGGGATCTCGTGCCGCTCCAGGCCGATGAGGTCGCGGGCGCGCACGCGGGAGGAGTCGTGGGCGATTGCCATGGTGGGGTGGGGTCCGTTCCTGTGGGTCCGCTGCTGCCGGTCCGGCCGGTCCGCCCGGTCCGGTCCGCCCGGTCCGCCCGGTCCGGTCCGGGGGGCGGGTCCGGGTGGGGCCGGGGGTCCGGTCCGGGGTTCAGAAGAGTTCGACGTAGCGGGCGGGGTAGGTGGCGCGGTCGTAGCGCAGGACGAGCACGGAGTAACGCAGGTGGCGGCGCAGCCGGTTGGAGGCCCGGCGGACGGCGGCGAGGCGCTCGGTCATCGCCGCGCGGACCGCGGGGTCGGTGACGCCGGACTGGGCGCAGGCGCGGTCCACGGTGGAGGCGCAGTAGTGGGCGATGTCGTCCTCGCTCTCCTGTGCGGGGACGTGCCGGGTCTCGTGCAGCACGTCGAAGCCGCGGTAGAGGGAGAGGGCCTCGTGGTAGGTCTCCATCGGGCTGGTGATGCCGAAGACCTCGCGGCGCAGGTCCTCCGCCTCGGCCGGCAGCGGCTCGTCGGCCCAGAACGGGGAGGCCAGCAGCAGTCCGCCGTCGGTGAGGAAGCCGCCGAGCCGGCGGGCCATCGCGGCGGGCTCGGGGAAGAAGCCGAGGGCGGCCCCGACGACGACGTGGGTGAAGCGGCCGCGGGGTTCGGCGGTGGCGCCGTCGGCGGTGAAGTAGTCCAGGCGCAGGGCGGGGTCGACGGCCCGGTGGTTGTAGCGGGCGACGCGCACCGAGTCGTCGCTGAGGTCGAAGCCGGTGGCGGAGCAGCCGGTGAGCCGGGCGAGTTCGCGGGAGGAGAACCCGGTGGTGCAGGCGACCTCCAGGACCGAGGAGGAGGCGTCGATGCGGCCGAACGTCGCCCAGGCGTTGAGGGTGGCGTACGAACCGGGCGGCACGTTGGTCTGGTTGACCATGGCGACGAACTCGGTGTAGCTCGCGTCCCACACGTCGGCGGGAGTGCGCGGGATCCGGGCCAGGGGCCAGGCGGGGAGGGCGCGGAGGGTGGTGGTGGTCACGTCGTGGTCCTTTCGTACGCGGGAGGGGGCGGGCCGCCGGCGGGCCGGGGGCGGGGGGTCAGTCCTTCGTGGCGGTGACGGTGAAGCTGAGCGGGAAGGGGTCGCCGGGGATCCGCCAGAAGCCCGGCTGCTCGGCGGGGGTCAGCCAGGGCAGCGGCTGCCAGGGCAGGACCGGGTGCTCGGCCATGTCCGTGATGCGCAGGCCGGCGCCGGCCAGGGCGGAGACCACCTCGGACAGCGGGTGGTTCCAGCGGTACTGGGGCAGGCCCAGGGTCGCGGAGGTGTCGACGTACGTGCCGGCCTCCGCGTCGACGACGGGCGCGCTGTGCCGGAAGTACGGGTTGCGCGGCTGGTAGCCGTCCCTGCCGGGCTCGTCGTCCCAGACGAAGAGGTGCGGATGGCCTTCGGCGAGGAAGAACACCCCGCCCGGGCGCAGGTGGCGGGCGACGGAGCGGGCCCAGGCCGTCAGGTCGGGCAGCCACATCAGCACGCCCCAGGAGGTGAAGCACACGTCGAAGGTGCGTCCGAGGTCGAGGGCGCCGACCTCGGCCTGCTCGAACCGGGCCGGGAGGCCGGTCTCGGCGGCCAGCGCGCGGGCCCGCTCGACGGCGGCGGCCGAGAAGTCGACGCCCACGGCGTCGGCCCCCAACCGGGCCCAGGACAGGGTGCCCAGCCCGAAGTGGCACTGCAGGTGCAGCAGACTGCGGCCGGCGGGGTCGCCGACGCCGGCGCGCTCGATGTGGTCCAGGGCCAGGCCGCCGGCGCGGAAGCCGGCCAGGTCGTACCAGTCGCTGTCGGCGTGCAGCGGGACGCGGGCGTCCCACAGGGCCTCGTTGGCGGCCAGCCAGGGGGCGTGGGCGGTGGTGGTCATGGCTGGGTGCTCCCGGGTCGGTCGGTGTGGGTCGGCGTCGGCGTCGGTCGGTGTGGGTCGGCGTCCGCGTCGGTCGGTGTGGGTCGGCGTCCGCGTCGGTCGGTGTGGGTCGGCGTCCGCGTCGGTGTCGGTCGCCGTCGGCGTCCGTCGCCGTCTGCGTCGGCATCACGGTCGGCATCACGGCGGTGGCTCCTGCGCGGTGGTCCTACGGGCGGCCCGCAGCTCCGCCAGGCGGGTGAGACCGAGTCCGACGCCGACGCAGGGCGGTACGCCGGCGGCGAAGGTCTCCAGTACGTCGCCGTAGTCGCGGTGGACGGGGTGCGGGTCGCCGGCGAACTGGGCGGCCAGCCGCCGGGCGAGCCGGTCCGGGTCGCGTTCGTTGGCGCTGATCTCGGCGAGTTCGACCCCGTCGACGGAGAGCCAGACCCGGCGTGCCGAGCGGCCCTCCCCCGCGATGAACGGCGAGGCGGGGCCCGGGATCCGGTGGACGAGCGCCACGCCGGGCAGCCGGTGGCGGTAGGTGCCCCGCCACAGCCGCTGGGCCAGTGCGTACGGGTCGGCGAACCGCCGCGGGTCGGGGAGGCCGGTCCGGGCGGCCAGCCGGTGCAGTGCCGCGGTGTCGTCGGGGTGCGCCCCGGCGGTGTCGGCGAAGGCCTCGTCGAACGTGGTCCAGCGGGGCCGGCGCGGGTCGCCGAGCACGTCGGCGACCAGGTCCGCGACCAGCTCCGCCATCGCGTCCAGGCGCAGGTCGGCGGCGTACGCCTCCAGCATCCCGAACTCCTTGGCGGCGGCGCCGCGCAGCGGTTCGTTGCGGAAGCTCGGCCCGATCTCGTAGACGCGGGTGCGGCCCTCGGCGAGGCGGCGCAGCAGGTCGAGCTCGGTGGTGACCCGCAGGTACAGCGGCCGGTCCCGGTCGGCCTGCCGGGTGGCGAACGGGCGCGCCCGGCCGCCGAAGTAGCCCTCGGTGAGCAGGGGCGAGGCCGCCTCGGTGAACCCGAGTCGGGTCAGTCGGGGCCGCAGCAGGCCCGCGACGGGGGGCTCGCCGACCTGGTCGGGGCCGGTGGCGCGCAGCGGGCGCGCCGAGCGGCCGGGGCGGTGCCGCAGCACTTCGTCGACGAGGAGGACCGCGGCGCCGGTCCGGGAGCGCCCCCCGCGGCCGCGTACGGCCAGCAGGTCCCCGGGGCGGATGCGGGCCGGTCCGCCGGCAGGGGGGAGGGACAACTGTACGGTCCGGCCGCCCCAGGTCAGGTCGGCGAAGGTCGCCCCGCGGTGGCGGCGGACGGCCCGCACCCGGCCGCCGAGGCGGCGCTCCTCGTCCGGCGCGGGCGGCTCCCGGTGCCAGTCGGCCAGGGGCAGCGGTTCCTCGTCCTCGTCCGGGCCGCCGGCGCCGGTGGCCGGGGTGGGAGCCGGGGGCACCGCGGGGAGGTGTACGAGCGGGTCGCCGGGGCCGGTGAGGCCCAGCAGCAGTTCCTGCGCGCCGGCGGCCCGGGAGTCGGTGAGCCAGGCGAGGCGGCGCAGGAGGTGGCGGCGGCCCGCTGCGTCGGCGGCCGGCAGCAGGTGCAGCAGGTGGCGGGCGGCCACCGCGGCCAGCGCCGGCACCCGGCAGCCGAGCCGGCCGCCGAGCACCCGGACGGCCGCGGCGAGCGCGGCCGGGTCCGCGGGCCCGTCCGGCCAGGGCGCGCCGGGGCAGGCCGCGGCGAGCGCCAGCCGGAACACGTCCTCCTCCGGGGCGCCGTGGGCGCCGACGGGACGCAGGGCGGCCGGGAGGCCGGTCCCGGGGAGGGCGGTGTACAGCGGCACGCGGCGGTGCGGGCCGTCGAGGGCCAGCCCGGCGAGGCCGGCGAGCAGCCCGCGCGCGGTCTCCCGGTCCACGGGCGGCACGGCGTCGGCCAGGGCCGCCGTCGCGGTGACGAGCAGGTCGGCGGCGAGGTCCCGGGCCCCGGTCGGGGGCGGCCCGGCGGGCGCACCGGCCGCCGCCGGGGGCCGGGCACCGGCCCGAGACCCGGCGGTCGAGGCCGTGTCCGGAAGGCCCCGGGTCCGGGCGCGCGGTCCGGCGTGCGTGGCGGCCGCGGCCGCGGCGACGTCCGCCAGGAGGGCGCGGGCGACCGGGTGGGGGGTCCCCCGGTCCGTGCCCTGCTCGGCCGCCGGCCCGCGACCGGCGGCGTCCGCGGGCGGTGCGGACCGCTCCCACCAGCGCACGGGCGCGTCGGCGGGGCCGTGCGGCCACACGAACTTCAGCGACTCCACGTCCTGGGCGGCGAGTTCGGCGTCGTAGGGGCGGCCGCCGGCGGCGTACCGGTCGCGGATGTCCTCGCGGACGCTCTCCGCGATGGCGGCGCCGCGCGGGCTGGCGTGCCGGTCGAAGGCCTCCACCGGCTGGAGCAGGACGAAGGTGGACGCGGAGCCGAAGGTGTGGCGGGGCGACTCGGGCCCGTACGAGGGGGCGAAGACCAGCGCGAACCAGCGGGTCCCGAAGGCCCGGAACCACCAGTGCTCCTCCTCCGCCCCCTCCAGCCCCGCCAGGTCGCGGTCGCCGTCGGCCGTGAGGACGCCCGCCAGCAGGGCCCGGGTCGTTGCGGCGACGGCGGCGGGAGTGGCCCCGTGGGCGGGATCGGTCAGCTCGACGACGAACCCGTCGAGCCGGTCGGAGGCCGCACGGGCGGTGAAGGCGTGCAGCGCGGGCCCGGCGGCCAGGCCGGCTGCGTACGCGTCCGGGCCGGTGTGGGCGGGCATGCCGACGAGCCGCGAGCGGCGGGCGAAGGTGCACTCGGCGCGGTCCTGCACGGCGCGGAACGCGTCGGCCGAGTCGGTCCGGGCCGGCGCGGACGGGCAGGCGGGCGCGGGCGCGGAGCCGGGTCCCGCGGTCGCGGGCGGCGCGGCGGCGGTCGCGGTGGTCGGGTCAGGCACGGCCCGCCACCTGGTGGTCGAGGTACGTACGGGAGGGCTGGGGGCCGTCGGCGAGCTGGTACTTGCCGTCGTAGAGGCGGATCGCGCCCACCGGCTGCCAGAAGGTGACCTGGGCGATCAGCATGCCGGGACGGATCCGCACCGGCAGGGTGGCGTACAGCTGGAGGGTGGAGTGGCCGACGAAGCCGATGTCGATGAGGTCCGCGGTGACGTGCACGAACAGGCCCATGCGCGCGGTGCCGGACTTGGCGTGGATCAGCGGGACGTAGTGGTCGCTGCCGATGGTCTCGGCGGTCTCGGCGAGCACGAACTCGCCCGGCGCGAGTTCGAGGCCCTCCTCGGGTATCTCGCGCACCTCGTGGGCGGCGGGCCGGCGCGGGTCGAGCACGTCGTCGGTGTAGACGAGCACCCGCCGGCCGAGCGCCAGGTCGTAGGAGTTGGTGGTGCAGCGGGCCGGGTCGAACGGGGAGATGACGATGCGTCCCCGGTCGACCTGCCGCGCCACCTCGTCGCCGGTGAGGATCACAGCCGGTCTCCGATCGCGGACTCGTGGGGTTCGTTGAAGCGGGCGTAGAGGGCGGGGGTGGGGCGCACCCGGCCCTGGTTGTGCCAGAAGGACACCTGGCCGACCGTCATGCCGGGGTAGATCCGCAGCGGGCGGGTGGCGACCATCTCCAGCGTCCAGCGGTGGCAGGAGGTGGTGTGCCCGAGGTCGGCGGAGACCTGGAGGAACAGTCCGAGGCGGCCCATCGAGCTGCGTCCGATCAGCGACATGGCGTACGTGTCGCTGCCGATGACCTCCTCGGTGTGGCCGAGGTACATGCGGCCGGGGGCCAGCACGTAGCCGTCCTCCGGGAGTTCGAAGGCGAGCCAGCTGCGGGTGGTCGCGTCGAAGCTCTTGACGGTGCTGCCGAGGCGGTAGTTGTAGCTGTTGGGGTTGACCGCGTCGGCGCGGAAGGGCGTGATGACGATGCGGCCGGCGGCGTGCTCCTCCTCGATGCGGGGTCCGGTGAGGATCATGCGGCGCTCCGGCGGCCGGTGGTCAGCGGCAGGCTGCGGGCGGAGCGCAGGACGCGGGAGGGCTTCCACCGCACCCGGTCCGGGTGGACGGCGAAGGCGGCGGGGTGGGCGGTGTACTGCTCCAGCACGATCCGCGCCTGGAGGCGGGCCAGGGCGGCACCGAAGCAGGCGTGCGGGCCGTGGCCGAAGGCCAGGTGCGGGTTGGCGGGGCGGGACGGGTCGAAGCGCTCGGGGCGTTCGAAGGCCCGCGGGTCCCGGTTGGCCGAGGCCAGCAGCAGCACGATGCGGCGGCCTCGTCCGACGGGGAGGCCGGCGACCTCGGTGTCGGCCAGCGCCGTACGGGCGGTGATCTTCGAGGGGCCGTCGGTGCGCAGCACCTCCTCGACGAACGCGGCGGCCGCGCGGGGGTCGCGGGTGGCGGCGGCCGCCGGTGCGGGGTGGGCGGTGGCGGCGAGGAGCAGGGCGGTGAGCAGGTTGGTGGTGGTCTCGTGGCCGCCCAGGAGGAGCGACACGCAGTTGGAGACGATCTCCTCCGTGGTCAGGCGGGAGCCTTCCGCCTCGGCCCGGACCAGGCCGGAGACCACGTCGTCGCCGGGGCGGGCGCGGCGGTCGGCGACCACGGCGGTGAAGTAGTCCCACAGGGCGTGCCAGGCGCCGGCGATGCGGGCGACGTCCGCGGGGCCGGGGTCGGGCTCGACGATCCGGATCAGGTCGTCGGACCAGTCCTTGAGGAGGTCCTGGTCGGCGGCGGGCAGGCCGAGCAGGGCGCAGACGGTCAGGACGGGCAGCGGGAAGGCCAGGGCGCGGACCGCGTCCCCGCCGCCCGCCGCGGCGAGCCGGTCGAGCAGGCCGCGGGCGGTGGCGGCGGTGCGCTCCTCCAGGGCGGCGATCCGGCGCGGGGTGAAGGCCTTGGCGAGCAGGGAGCGAAGTCGGCGGTGGTCGGCGCCGTCGGCGTACAGGGCCCACGAGGCCACGGGGGCCAGGGCGGGGCGCAGTGCGGCGGGCAGGTCGTCGAGGAAGTGGCCGGCGGAGGGCGCGCATCCGAAGGCCGGGTCGCGCAGCACGTGGCGTACCTCGGCGTACCGGGGCAGGACCAGGCGGCCGCTGCCGAGGTCGGGGCAGTCGATCGCGGAGCCGCCGCGGGCGAGGGCGTCCAGGTGGGGTGCCGGGTCGTCGGCGTCGAGCGCGTCGAGCACCAGTTGCTGGCGGGTCATGGCGTTCGGCCTCCTCATGCCGGACGGTGGGGCTGTTGGGGTTGGTGGGAGTGTTGGGGTTGGTGGGGGCCGCGGTGGGCGGCCGGCCGCACGGCGCGGGCCCGGGCGAACAGTCCGGCCGCGGTGATGCGGTCGGCCAGGTGCGTGCTCTCCTCGGCCGGGCCCCCGTAGAGGCGGCTCTCGCCCCGCACGTCCATCTCGATGTAGGCGGTGATGATCTGATCGAGGGTCAGGTGTGGCAGGAGCTCCGCGATCACGGACATGCCGTAGTCGATGGAGTGGGAGTCCCCGGGCAGCAGGTACGTGGCGTACGCGCCCGGCGGGGTGTCCAGCCGGAAGGACTGCCAGCCGTCGCGGCGCTGCCGGCGCCAGACGTCGAGGGCGGCGGCGCGGATCTCGCCGGAGGGCAGGGCGGCCAGCCGGCCGAAGGCGCCGGGGGCCGTGCCCGGGTCGTGGTGGCGGACGTGCGGCAGGCCGTCCGGCAGGCTGTGCAGGAACTTGGAGACGCAGGGGGCGATCTCCTCGGGCTCGGTCGGGGTGTGCAGCCTGTTGGCGAAGACGGTGTCCCCGAACTCGCGCCGCACCTCGGTGCGGATGGCCGTACAGCGGGCCACCACGTCCGCGGCGCCGCCACCGCCCGGGCCGCCCGCGGAGTCCGGGCCGCCCGCGGAGTCGGCGGGGTCGGCGGGGTCTGCGGGGTCGGCGGGGTCGGCGGGGTCGGCCGCCGCGACGACGGTGACCTCGCAGGTGCCGCCCGTCATGTAGTGCAGGGTCAGCTGGTGGGCCACCGGGTAGGCGCCGCCGGCGAGTTTGGGCCAGACGTCCTCGACGTCCCGGGCGTCGAGGACGACCGGGTAGCGGGTGACCACGCGCAGCCGGTGGCGTTCGATGAGCCGGTCCAGGTGGGCGCGCAGGCCGGGCAGGAGGTAGCCGTCCGGCTTGAGCAGCAGGACGCTGTACGGGCCGTCGGCGCGGTCCGCGGTGCGGTCGTGGGTCATGGGGTGGTCCCTCGTTCGGTGGGGCGGGTGCCGTGCCGTCAGACGGCGGAGCCGAAGGCGTGGGTGGCCCGGGCCCGCGCGGTGAGGACCCGGAAGGCGGTGAGCGCGGCGGCCAGCCAGCCGGCGCCGGTGAGCAGCGCCCACAGCGCGGGGGCCGCGACGGCCGCGACGGGGGCGCCGTCGGCGAGGGCGCGGACCGCGGCCAGGCCGTGGGTGGGGGGCAGGACTGCGGCGGCCGTCCCGACCCAGCCGGGCCAGAAGTCGACCGGCACCTCGGCCCCGCACACGGCCATCAGGAGCAGGAAGGAGGCGTTGAAGACGATGTTGCGGGCCTCCGGCGCGGCCAGGACGAAGGCGCCCACGAACAGGCCGAGGCAGTAGGTGGTGGCGGCGGTCAGCAGGACCAGTCCCAGCAGCGCGGGCACCCGGCCGGGCGGCCAGTGCACGCCGAAGGCGGGGCCGACGACGAGCAGCGAGACCACGGCCGTGGCCGAGCCGCTGACCGGCCACTGCAGGCTGCGGCCGAGCATGACCCAGCCCATCTCGCCGGGCGCGGCGGCGAGCAGGGGCAGGGTGCCGTGGCCGCGTTCCCAGCCGGTCGAGACCACCACGGTCATGGCCTCGATGACGCAGGCCATGACGGCGTTGCCGATCACGAGGTAGCGGGTGTGGGCGGGGGAGCCGAGCAGGTGCCCCACCAGGCCGAAGAAGCAGACCTGGCTGAGCATCCGGGTGAGCCAGCCGAAGGTCCAGCTGGTCCAGGTGTAGGAGGCGCGGAAGTCGGCGTAGGCGTTGGCCGCGCTGTAGCCGATGATCCGGGCGGTGCGCGCCAGGGGGGCGGCCGCCGGGGCCGCCGGGGCCGCCGGGGCGGTCGTCGCCTGGGTTTCCATGGTCGTCGGGCTCCTCAACTCTGGGCGAGCGTGCCGGTCGTCCGCACCCGGCGGAGCATCCGGCCGATCAGGTGGGTGCCGGTGAGGCCGCCGGCCAGGCCGAGGACCGCCACGGCGGCCAGGGCCGCCAGCGGTTCGGCGGGGGCGGCCGGGTCGAGCGCGGCGCGCAGCAGCCGGGCGCTCCAGGACAGGAACACGAGGTCCGACAGCGGACGCAGCCATTCGGGCAGGAACGACACGGGCACCAGCACGCCGCCGAGCAGGTAGAAGGGGAAGCTGAGGGCGTTCTGCAGCGCGCGCGCCGAGGGGGCCAGCACGAACAGCGCGGACACGCAGCTCGCGGTGCCGGCCATGGCCGCGGCGGACACGAGAACGGCCAGGACGAAGAGGGCCGGGTGCTCGATGCGCACGGTCAGGCCGAAGACCCCGTACGCGACCAGCCAGGCCTCGGCGAACGACACGGCGCTGAGCAGGGTCACCGCGGCGATGCGGACGTTGACCACCACGGGGTAGCGGGCGGGCGAGGCCGCCATCGCCTCCAGGGTGCCCTGGTCGCGTTCCTGGCTGACCAGTTCGCCGGCGCACTGGAGGGCCAGTGACCACAGCGCCATGAGCGCGGGGGCGAGCACGGCGTACCCGGCCAGGTCGGTGCGGCCGGCCTGCACCTGGATGGCGAGGAAGACCAGGGTGTAGAGGGGCGTGGTGACGAAGACGTGCGCGATGTCCGGGGTGCGCAGGGTCATCAGCAGCTGGAGGCGGAAGACCGTCCACAGGGTCGGTGGGCTCATCGCGTCACCTGCATGCCCCGGCCGCCGCCGATCAGTCGCAGGTACACCTCGGCCAACCCGGGTCGCACGGTGCCCAGTTCGGTGACCCCGGCGCGGACCAGGATCTCCAGGACCTCGCGGACGGCGGCACGGCCGAGGACGTCCACGCGCACGAGCGAGCCGTCCTCGGCGAGGTCGAGGTCGAGGTCGACCAGCTCGGGCAGCAGGCGGATGGCGTCGAGGGCGTCCGGCGGGACGTCGCGGGCCTCGATGCGCTCGTGGGCGTCGAGTCGGGCGGCCAGGGCGCCCGGCCGGTCGGTGGCGATCACCTCGCCGTGGTCCATCAGTGTGACCCGGTCGCAGACGGCCTCGGCCTCCGCCATGTCGTGCGTGGTGACGAGGATGGTGCGGCGCTCGGCGCGCAGTTCGCCGACCAGGGACCGGAAGTCGAGGGCCGCGGCCGGGTCCATGCCGGCGGTGGGCTCGTCGAGGAGCAGCACCCGCGGGTCGCTGATCAGGCCCCGGGCCAGGTGCAGCCGCTGCTTCATGCCGCGGGAGAACCCGTCGACGCGCTCGTCGGCGCGGTCGGCGAGCCCGACGCGGTCGAGGAGTTCGGCGATGCGGTGCCGCAGCGGGGCCCCGTAAAGGCCGTACAGGGCACCCCACAGCTGGAGGTTCTGACGGGCGCCGAGCCGCCCGTACAGGCCCCGGTCACCGCCGAAGACGATGCCGACCAGGGGTTTGACGGCGCGCGGATCGGCGGCGACGTCGTGGCCGAGGACGCGGGCGGTGCCGCCCGTGGGGGTCAGGACCGTGCTGAGGATCTTGCACAGGGTGGTCTTGCCGGCGCCGTTGGGGCCGAGCAGGCCGCGCACCTCGCCCTCCGCCACCGTGAGGTCGACCCCGCGCAGCGCGGTGGTCTCCGTGCGCGGGCCGCCACGCCGGGGCCGGTACGAGCGGGTCAGGCCGCGTACGTCGATGGCGGCGGTCACGCGGCGGCCCCCGGGGTGAGCCGGGCGAGGGCGGCCGCGTGCAGGGCGGGGTCGACCAGTTCGCCGGCGACGAGCAGGAACGAGCCGACGGGGGTGTGGGCGAGGAGGGTGGCCTCGGCCGCGGCGGGGGCGTGGGCCGGGGCATCGTGCGGGGGGGCGTGGTGGAACTCGTCCAGGACCAGCCGGTGGCCGGGGGCGCGGCGGGGCCCGGTGTCCCCGGTGTCCAGGAGCATGCCCCAGACCGGCAGGCCGGCGTCGAGGCGGGCCCGGACGCCGGTCGGCTCCGGCCGCGGCGGCACGGCCGCACGGCGGGCCCGCTCCAGTGCGGCCAGGGGGCCGAGCAGGCCCGTCAGGGCCTCCAGGGTGGGGTGCGGGGCGTGCGCGCCCACCAGCCCGAAGAGTTCCAGGGCCTCGGGGGCGAGTCGGAAGGCGGCCAGGGCGTCGACCACGACCGCGGTGTCGTCGAGCTCCCCGGCGTGGAGCAGGGTGAGGACGTCCACGGCGTCCTTCGCGTGGAACTCCCGCTGGAGCCGCTCCTCCACCACGGACAACAGGTCGGCGAGGGGCTGCGGGCCGGGCAGGCCGGCGCGCAGCGGGAGGGCGCCCAGGTCCCCGTAGAAGGCGGCGGTGCTCAGCTCGACGCGCAGCTCCTGCTCCAGCAGCGGGTCGGGGGACGGCCAGGCCAGGGTGAGGAGGACGTGCAGGCGCCCGGTCCCGTCCGCGACGAGGGTCAGCTCGTGCGGGGCGGCGCCGTGCCCGGTGGTCAGTGCCCGCGCCGCGGCCCACAGGTCCTCCTGCGCGGGCAGGACGAGGTCGAGGTCGCCGACCGGCCGGACCACCCCGGCCGGGTAGCGCACGGCCAGCGAGGGGCCCTTGACGACCCGGGCACGCGGCGCGGCCTCGGCGACCGCGGCCCGGAACCGGGCGTAGCGGGCCGACCGGGCGCGGGCTCGGGAGAGTTCGTCCGTGCTGCCGGTGCCGAGGGGGGTGCCCTCCCGTGCCGCCACGGAGATGACCAGCTGGGGCAGGGTCGCGGAGACCTCGCGGGCCGCGGCGACCAGGTCGCGTCCGTCCTCGTGGTCCGGGACGCCGAGGAGCGCGTACAGGAGGGCCAGGTCCAGGCGGTCGCCGGGGCTCGTGGTGGTCATCGCGGGGTTCCGTTGCTGGTCGGGGTCGGGTGGGGGGCGGTGGTGGCCGGGGGCGCGGCGTCCGGCGCGGAGGCGGGGGCGGGTGCGGAGGCGGGTGCGGGGGCGGGGGCGTTCGCCGTGGCGGTCCAGTAGGTGTGGTCGGTGTGCCAGCCCCGGACGAGGAGGGACGTCAGCGCGCGGGAGGCGGCTTCCTCGGCGCGGTGCACGACGTGGCCGAGCAGCGGCAGGCGCAGTCCGGCCGCGCGGTCGGCCGCGGCGGCCACCAGGGCGTCGCGGCAGTCCGCCGCGCCGGGGGCCCCCGGTTCGACCAGGACGTCCCACAGTTCGACGAAGGCCCGGTCGGTGACGGTGTCGCGGGCGCCGGTGAGCAGGACGGCGTGCCCGACGGGCCGGTCGTCGAGGAGGGCGACGAGCACGGCGGCGCCGGGCTCGCCGAGGACCTCGTCGACGGCCGCCGCCACCGCCTCCTCGGGCGCGGGTAGGCCCTGCTCGGCGGCGCCCTGTCGGACGGCGCGGGCCATCCAGTCCCGTACGGGGGGCCACAGCGCGCCCCCTGCCGGGACGATGCGCAGGCCGGCGGGGCGGGGCGGGTCCGACAGCGGGCCGGTGCGGGAGATGTACGTCACCGACCGCCGCCAGGGCGGCGGGAGCACGGTGTCCGCGGGGGTGCGGACCTGGACGCGGGCGGTGGAGGCGGAGGAGATGGAGGCGGAGGAGATGGAGGCGGAGGAGATGGAGGCGGAGGAGATGGAGGCGGAGGAGATGGAGGCGGTGGAGGCCGGTCGCGGCGTGGCCGCCCCGACCGGCGCGTGCAGGTCCACGAGGACGGCCTCCAGCGTGCCGTCGGTGAACGCGCCCGGGTCGGCGTACTCGACGAGCACGCCCCGCACGCCGGTCAGCGGGTCGGTGCTGGCCCCCGCGACGAGCCGGTGGCCGCCGCGGCGCACCGCGGTGCCGGCCGCCGCGGCCCCGGCCCAGTAGGCGGCGGACGGGGCCGGGTGGTCGGGGACGGTGCCGTGGGCGTCGGTCATCGGGTTCCCTCCGGTCGTACGGTCACCAGCAGGCGGTCCGCCACGTCGGCCGCGGCGGCGCGGACCTGTTCCGCCGTCACGGCCCGCAGCGCGGCCGTCTCGGCGTCCAGGGACCACGGCCGGGTGCCCGCCGCGGTGCGGTCCGCCGTCAGCCGCGCGTGCTCCAGCGGTTCCTCGGTGTCCAGCAGCAGGCTCGTCTCCGCCTGGCGGCGCGCGGCCGCGAGGTCCTCCGGGGCGGGCCCGTGCGCGGCGATATCGGCGAGCAGGCCCCGTACGGCCCCCACGACCTCGTCCGCCTGGTGCGGGGCGGTGCCGACCAGGACGCGCCAGGCGCCGGCCTCGCGGTAGCCGCGGTCCCAGGCCTGGAAGGCGTACGACAGCTGGCGCTCGCCGCGCAGGGCCCGGTACAGCAGGGACGAGGGGCTGGAGCCGAGCAGCTGGGCCAGGACGGTGTAGACGGGGCGCAGGGCGGAGCCCGCCTCGGGCGACCTGGCGCCCAGGCACACCCAGCAGTAGTCCGCGTCCAGCGGCCAGGCGGCGACCGCGCCGCGTCCCGGCTCGGGTGCGGGCAGCGCCCGCACCTGCGGTGCGGGGCGGGTGCCGCGCGGCAGGTCGGCCAGCACGCCGGGCAGGCGCGGACCGACGACGACCAGGGTGCTGGGCGCGGCCACCAGGGCGGTGTGCGCGGCCCGTACGTCGGACAGCGTGACCGCGCGCAGCTGCTCGGGGTCACCGCCGACGGGCCGGCCCAGGGGGTGGCCGGGGAACAGCGCGGCGAGCACGGCGTCCTGGACGACGTCGGCGGGGTCGGCGGCGGCCGCGGCGAGCTCCTGGAAGACCACCTGGCGCTCGTCGTCGAGGGCCGCGGTGGTGAAGTCGGGTGCGGTGAAGGCGCGCAGCAGCAGGCTCGCGACCTCGTCGGCGTCGTCGGCGTGCACCTGCGCGTAGTAGAGCATCTGCTCCAGGCCGGTCTCGGCGTTGGTACGTCCGCCGAGCCGCTCGACGCGCTCGCTGAAGGAGGCGCCGCCCGCCATGGGAACGGACATCACGAGGTGTTCGAGCAGGTGGGCCGCGCCGCCCCGGTCGGCCGGGTCGTCGCGTGAGCCGGCGGCGACGGCCAGGCAGAGGCTGGTCGTACGGAGCCTCTCGTCGATCACGGGGATCAGGGACATGGGCGCTGTGGGGCCGAGGGGCATGGGCCACCTTCCTTGGAGGGGCGGGGCGGGGCGGCCGCCGCAGCCGGGGGTGGCTGCGGCGGCCGCTCCGGTCAGCCGGGGCGTCAGCCCTTCTTGACGACCTTGTCGAGGCGCGGACGGAGACCGACGGCGTGGTTGCGGTTCATGTGAATTCCCCTTTCGGGAAGGTGTGTTGTGGTGTCCGAGGCGATCGCCCCGAACACCGAGAACGCTAGGCGGGGCCCGATGGACGGCCGTTCGACGCGCACGGTCCGCGGCCGTGGAGCGACCGTCGATCGTTTGTAGATCGGGGCCGGCGGGTCGCCTGGCAGAGTTCCCCGCGTATCCCCCGCACCTGGGACGGAAGGCCCCTCATGAACCACCGATCCACGTCCATCCGCCGTTCGAAGACCGTGACGGCGGCGGTCTCGCTCTGCGCCGCGGCGGCCCTCGCCGCCGGGGTGGGGCTCTGGGCGGCCCGGCCCTCGGGCCAGCCGCCGGCCGGGCCGGACGGCACCACCGTCACGGTCGCCGGGAGCATCGTCCCCTCGTGGAACAACACCGGGTCCTCGGTGCACCCGCCGGAGTCGTAGGCCTCACCGGACCCGACGACGGCGGTGGGCGCGCGCACGGCGAAGGGGCGGTGGTCCCGACTCCTGGGAGTCGGGGCCACCGCCCCTTTCCGTGTGCGCGCCGACTACCTCAGGGGGTACGGCCGCCGAGCCGCTCCAGCAGATCGGCGACGTCGCGGCGTTCCGGCAGCCCCAGCCCGTCGAAGATGTGCAGGGCCTGCTCGAGGTACACCTGCGCGCCCTCGGCGTCGGACCGGTCGGCCAGGACCCGCCCGCAGACCAGCAGGGCCTGGCCCTCGGCCCGCTCGTCGGCGCGCCTGCGCGCCAGCGCGACCGCCTGGCGGCCCATGGACTCCGCCGCGGGGAACCGCCCGAGCAGCCGCAGGGAGTCCGCCAACCGGTAGCGGACGTGCACCTCGCGGCCGTCGTCGCCGGCCCGGTGGCAGGCTTCCAGGGCCTCGGTGAGCTGCTCCCGGGCCTCCTCGTGGCGGCCCGCCCCGGCGAGTGCGACCCCGCGCACGTAGAGCGCGTACGCGAGGGCGGCGGCGTCGTCGAGTTCGCCGATCGCGTCCAGGACCTCCTCGGCCGCGCCGAGCGCCCGGGCCGTGTTGCCCAGCCGGACGTGCGCCAGCGCGCAGTTGAGGCTGATGGCGATCTCCCCGGAGCGGTGGCCGAGCCGGCGGGCCAGGGCCAGGGCCTCCTCGTAGTGGGCGATGGCCTCGTCGAAGTCCCCGAGGGTCACCGCGATCAGCCCGAGGTCGTTGAGCGCCTGCCGCAGGACGGGGACGTCGTCGGCCGCGCGGCAGGCCCCGACCGCCAGCCGGGCGTGGCCCTGGGCGGCCGGCAGCCGCCCGGCCCGCAGGGCGAAGGAGCAGCTCAGCCACTGGGCGCGGCCGAAGGACCGCTGGTCACCGTGGCGTTCGGCGGCCTCGGCGACCCGGAGGGCGGCCGGAGCCAGCTGTTCGTGCCGCAGGTCCCCCACGAACGGGCTGAGCGCCACCAGCAGGTCGGTCGCGGCCGGCAGCAGCCGGCGGTAGGACTGCTCGTCGGCCCGGTCGGCGCAGGTCTGGACCGCCAGTACGGCCGCTTCGAAGTGCTCGGCGGCCCAACCGCGGGCCGTCTGCGGGTCCGTGAACTCCACGCCGGCCGCGCCGAGCGACGTCAGGGAGCCGACCACCGCGTCACCGGGCACCAGCTGCGCGAAGGCGTTGCAGGCGGTGGCGAGGAGGTGGCCGAGCAGGCTCTCCCAGGCCCGGTCGGCCTCGGCGGGGTCGTGGGCGCGGGCCCGGGCCCGGCCGAAGGCCCGCAGCAGGTCGTGGATGCGGTACCGGCCGGGTGCCGGGGACTCCATCATGGACGCGCTGACCAGCGCCTCCAGCAGGTCCTCGGCGTCGAAGGGGTCGGTCTGCAGTACGGCCCCGGCGGCCTGCGGTCCCAGGTCGGCGGCCGTGGCCACCGCGATCAGCCGGAACGCCCGGGCCTGCGCCGCGGGCAGGTGCCGGTAGCTCAGGTCGAAGGCCGCCTCGACGGCCAGGTCGCCCACCTTCAGTTCGCTCACCCGGCGCGCCTCGTCGTGGAGCCGGGCCGTCAGCGCGGCGATGGGCCAGCCCGGCCGGGCCGCGAGCCGCGCGGACACGATCCGGGTGGCCAGCGGCAGTTGGCCGCAGGCGTCGACGAGTGCCTGGACGTCGGAGCGTTCGGCGTCGAGCCGGCCCGGGCCGATGATGCTGCCGACCAGGGTGGCCGCGTCCTCGGGCAGCAGCCGGCCCAGCCCGAGCTGCACCGCGCCCTCCAGGCTGGGGAGTTGGGCGCGGCTGGTGACGAGGACGGCGCAGCCGGGCGCGCCGGGCACGAGGTGGCGCACCTGCGCGGCGTCGGCCGCGTTGTCGAGCACGATGAGCACCCGGCGGCCGTCCAGGACGGTGCGCAGGAGCCGGGCGCGCGCGTCGACGGTGTCGGGGAGCAGGTGCAGGGGGTAGCCGAGTCCGTCGAGGAAGGCGCCCAGCACGATGGCGGGGTCCTCGGGGTCCGGGTCCATCCCGCGCAGGTCGGCGTACAGCTGGCCGTCGGGGTAGTGCGCGCGCACCAGGTGCGCCACGTGCAGGACGAGCGAGGTCTTGCCGATGCCGCCCATGCCGGAGACGGCGGCCAGCGGCAGGCTGCGCCGGTCGGGTGCGGTCAGCAGCGAGCGCAGGCTCGCCACCTCTGCACGGCGCCCGACGAAGTCGGGCACCGCGCGGAGGAGTTGGGCGGGAACGGCGCGGGGCAACCCTCCTGCTGCCGGGGGCGCGCTGGGGGCCGGAGAGGGGGCGGGGGCGGGGGTGCGGATGGGGTCCGGTGCGGGTGCGGGTGGTCGTGCGGGAGAAGGCACGGGTCCGTGTGCGGGAATGGTCGCGGCGCCGTGTGCCGGAATGGTCGCCGCGCCGTGTGCCGGAATGGTCGCGGCGCCGTGTGCGGAAGAGAGCACGGGAGCGTGCGCGGGCACGAGCGCGGGAACGGCAGCGTACGCAGCGGCCCCGTCGCTCGGACGGTCCGCCGGCTGCGCAGCCTCCGCCGACTGCCCCGTGCCGGGGCCGGCGGCCGCACCCGGGTCGCTTCCGGCACCGGGATGCGGAGCCGGCCCGGTGACGTGGCCCGTACCCGCGCCGGCAACGGCGCCGGGACCTGCAGCGGGTGGCCCGTACTCCTCGGGCCCGTCGCCCGACGACGCCTCCTCCAGGATCCGGTGGTGCACGGCGGCGAGCTCCCGCCCCGGCTCCACCCCCTGCTCCTCGATCAGGGTGCGGCGGACCCGCTGGAACAGGGCGAGCGCCTCGGTACGGCGCCCGGTGGCGTGGAGGGCGCGCATCAGCAGCCCGTGCAGCCGCTCGCGCCCCGGGTGCTCGGCGGCGAGCGCGGTCAGCTCGGGGACCACCCCGCGGTGCCGGCCGTGGGCCAGCTCCAGGTCGTACTTCTCCTCGAGCAGGGCGGTGCGCAGCTCGCCCCAGCGCTCGCGCTGCCGGTCGGCGAACGGGCCCGGCACCCGTGCGAGGGGCTCGCCCCGCCACAGGCCGAGGGCGGCCGTGACGAGCCCGGCGGCCTCGTGGAGCCGGCCGGCCCCGCGTGCGGCCGCGGCCCGTTCGGCCAGGTCCGCGGCCTCCAGGGCGTCGACGGAGCAACCGGGGACGTCGAGCCGGTAGCCGTCGCCCGCCGACACCAGGAACCGCGGCGCGGCCGGGTCCGGCTCCAGGAGCCTGCGCAGGCGCCAGGCGTACGTCCGCAGGTTGGCGATGGCGCCGTCCGGCGGGTCCTCACCCCAGACCCCGGTGACGAGGTCCCACATGGGTACGCCCAGTCCCGGGCGCAGCAGCAGTTGCGTGAGCACCGCCTGCTGCTGGGGCGAGCCCGGCTTGATCTCCGTCGCCCCGTCGACGCCGCCCCGGATCCGCAGCGGCCCGAGCACGGCGAACGCCAGTGCCCCCGATTCCCCACCGTGCGCGATGTGCCGCACGGACATCCCCCCTAGAACGCCTCGGCCGTCGGTCGTGCGCGGCCGGATCAGATGTTTCACGCGGCTGCGCGACCGGCTGGTCGGACCGGCGCACCCTGCTGCGGGCCGATCATGCTACAGAACGGATCTTCGAATTCCGTTCGGTTCCGAGACCCTGCGCGTTTCGGCCATCGCGACGGAGTGCCGCATCCGGCCAGGCCGGTCAGACCCCTTCCGCCGGCGGCCGGGCGCCCTGTATTTCCGCATGCACGTTCGGTTAGGCTTACCTTGCTTGGTGGGTGGGCATGCACGCGTGCGAGCTGCAGGTTCGGGCCGGTGCCGCAGGGGCACGCCCTGGGACGGAACGGGAAGGGGCAGGGTGCAGGTGAGAGACGGGGAACGGGCTCGTACGTGCCGCCGTGGGTCCGCCGGGGCGGGCCGGCCATGGGCGTGACGGGCGTGCCGGGTTCCGGGCCGGAGTGCGGGACGGGGCCCCGTGGATAGGGTCATGGTCACGGCCGGAGCCCTGTACGTCATCGTCCTGCTCCGCGCCGGAGGGACGTTCGCCGTCGGGTGGCTCGCCGGTGCCGGCGCGCGGCGCAGCAGGTTCGCCGGGCGGATGTCCTCGGCGAGGTTCCGCCGCGCCGAGCGGGCGATCCGGCGGTGGGGGGCGCCGGTGGTCGCCGTCTCCTTCCTGACCGTCGGTTTCCAGACCGCCGCCAACTTCCTCGCGGGCAGCATGCGGATGCCGCTGCCGCGCTACCTCCCCGCCCTGTTCGTGGGCGGAGCGGCCTGGGCGCTGCTCTACGCGACCGCGGGGGTCGGCGCCCTCGAGGCGCTGGGGCGGCTCTTCGCCGAGCGGACGGCCCTCGGTGTGTCCGCCGTGGCCGTCCTCCTCCTCGCGGTGTGCGGCACGGTGGCGTACCGCAGGAGACGGGACGCGGAGGCCCCGTGACATCGGTCCGCCGACGTCACGGGGCGCCCAGGGACCGGCCGTCGGGACGGCCGGCGCCACCGGCTACCGGCTGAGCGACCGGAGCGCCGCAGCGTCGTACGGCTTCAGCTCGTCGAAGCGGTTGCCGAGGACCTTCGCCGCCCACTGCGGGTCCTGGAGCAGCGCCCGGCCGACGGCGACCATGTCGAACTCGTCGCGCTCCATGCGGTCCAGGAGGTTGTCGATGTCGCCGAGCGCCGCGCCCTCCCCGGCGAAGGCGCGGATGAAGTCGCCGTCGAGGCCGACCGAGCCGACGGTGATGGTCGGCCGGCCGGTGAGCTTCTTGGTCCAGCCCGCCAGGTTCAGGTCCGAGCCCTCGAACTCCGGGAGCCAGTAGCGCCGGGTGGAGGCGTGGAACACGTCGACGCCCGCCGCCGCCAGCGGGGCCAGGATCGCCTCCAGCTCCTCCGGGGTGTGCGCGAGCCGGGCGTCGTACGCCTCCTGCTTCCACTGCGAGTAGCGGAAGATCACGGGGAACTCGGCCGAGACGCGCTCGCGGACCGCGGCGACGATCTCCGCGGCGAACTTCGTGCGGGCCACCGCGTCGCCGCCGTAGGCGTCGGTGCGGCGGTTGGTCCGCTCCCAGAAGAACTGGTCGAGCAGGTAGCCGTGGGCGCCGTGCAGTTCGACGCCGTCGAAGCCGATTCGCTCGGCGTCCGCGGCGGCCTCGGCGAAGGCGCCGATGACGTCGTCGAGGTCGGCGCGGGTCATGGCCTTGCCCGCCCCCTCGGTCCCGTCGACCCGGATGCCGGAGGGGCCCACGGCGGGCGCCTCGGCGTACGGGGCGTCGCCCTGCTTGCGCACCATGCCGATGTGCCACAGCTGGGGCACGATCGTACCGCCCGCCTCGTGCACGGCCGCGGCGACCTTCGCCCACCCCGCCAGCTGCTCCTCGCCGTGGAACCGCGGCACCCGGTCGCTCTGTCCCGCGGACTCGTGGCCGACGTAGGTGCCCTCGGTGACGATCAGGCCCACGCCCGCGGCGGCGCGGCTGGCGTAGTACGCCTGCACGTCCTCGCCGGGCACGCCGCCGGGGGAGAACATCCGCGTCATCGGCGCCATCGCGATGCGGTTGGGGACGGTCAGGCCGTTCAGCGTGACGGGCCGGGACAGGATCTCGGCCGCGCGGGAGGCGGTGGACGTGGTGACGGGCATGCGGGTCCTCCGGGTTGAGGCTGTGGCTCGTCGGGGTGGCAACGAGGAGTGCATAGTACACACGCTATGTATCATGCATATTGCGCAGGCCACCGTCGTGCGGTGTCGTGCGGTGCCGTCGGCGTGACGGGCCGCGCAGGCCGGAGTCCGCCGCTCCACCGGTCCGCCGGTCCGCCGGTCCGCCGGTCCGCCGGCCCACGGGTACGCCGGTCCGCGGGCCGGCGCGTCCGCGTGGTCACGGGTCCGCGATAATGGAGCGCCGGAAGGAGCGGGAGGCGCAGTGCTGGAGAAACTGGAGCGGGAGCTGATGCTCCTCTCGCGGCACCAGGTGCTGGCCCGGCGCGAGCGCGATCCCGAGCGCCTGGAGCGGTCGGCGTACCTGCTGCTCAGCCGGATCGACACCCAGGGCCCCATGTCCATCGGACAGTTGGCGGACGCCTTCGGGCTCGACACCTCGACCGTGAACCGCCAGACGGCCGCGCTGCTGCGCTGCGGGCTGGCCGAGCGCGTCGCGGACCCGGACGGCGGCATGGCCCGCAAGCTGCGCATCACCGCAGAGGGCGCTCGCCGGCTCGCCGACGACCGCGAGGTGAACCGGTCCTGCCTGGCCCGGGTGGTCGCGGGCTGGTCACCGGAGGAGGTACGGGAGCTGGAGGACGTCCTGGTCCGGCTCAACCGCAGCGCCGAGGCGCTCGAAGGGCGCCACTGGCCGCGTGCCGAGGACGACGACGCCGCTGCCGCGTGCCGCGCGCCCGCCCCGCAGGAATCAGCGGCGCCGGCGGCGCGGGAGTCCGCGACTCCGGCCCCGTAGGAACCTCCGGGTGCCGCCACGCCCCGTGGATCGCGTCGGGCGCGCCCCTTCCGCATGCCGTTACCCGTCGCGGCGTCCGCCGAGCAGGTCGTCCAACAGGTCGCCGAGGGGCGCGGGGACGCGGTCGGGGTCGAGGGCCTCGACGAGCACGCGTCCGTAGCGGATCTTGCGGCCGGCCGTCGTACCGAGGAAGCGCCGCAACTGGTGCTGCGCGGTGCGGCCCTGCTGTGCCGGCTGGCGCAGGAAGGTCTGCAGGGGGCGCGACTCCCCCTCGGCCTCGACGACCTCCCGCACGCGCGGCACACCCAGCGCGCGGATGAGCTCGTCCTCGAGGTCCGCGTCGCAGACGTGGAACCGCGGGCGGGGCTCACCGGCCCGCTCGAAGGCCCGGGCGTAGTACGGGCGTTCCGCCGCGTCGCACAGTCCCGTCAGCCGCAGGCCGAGGCCGGTCGGCCCGAGGAGGCCGGCGAAGCGGCCCACGCTCATGGCCCCGCCCATCGGCAGGACGCAGACCCCCTCCGTCGACAGGTCCCGGCCGCGCCGGGCGGCGAGCGCGTCGACGGCGGCGGCATCGCTGCGCCCTTCGAGCAGGACCGCCGCCGCGACGTGCCCGCGCGCGGCCAGCTCGCGGGCCGGTTCACCCGGGCCGCCGGCCGCCCATGCGGTGACCGCCTCCCGGAACGCGTCCATGTCAGCCATGACCGACGAGTCTTCGCGCTGCGCGGCCGCCGCGCCAGGGATTTTTGCCGCCGGCCGCGCGTCCACGAGACCCCCTAGCAGAGCGGAATTCGCTCGCGCAGCGGAATTCCCGCTGGTCAGAGTGGGGGCATGTCGACCTTCAAAGTCACCGCAGAAGTCCTGACCGTCCACGAGCATCCGAACGCCGACGCCCTCGAACTCGCCCAGGTCGGCCTCTACCGGGCGGTGGTGGCCAAGGGCCGCTACCGGACCGGAGACATCGCCCTCTACATCCCCGAGCAGGCCGTCCTGCCGGACGCGCTGGTCGAGGAGCTGGGCCTCACCGGCCGGCTGGCCGGCAGCGCCGCGAACCGGGTCAAGGCCGTGCGGCTGCGCGGGGAGCTCTCCCAGGGGCTGGTCTGCGTACCGGCCGCGGTCGCGGACACCGACCTGGAGCGGGCCGCGGCGGCCGGGGACGACTTCGCCGGGCTGCTGGGCATCACCAAGTGGGTGCCGCCGGTGCCCACCACCATGAACGGCGACGTGGAGTCCGCCCCGGACCTGCTGCCCTGGGTCGACATCGAGAACCTCCAGCGGTACCCGCACATCTTCGAGCCCGGCGAGCCGGTGGTCCTCACCGAGAAGCTGCACGGCACGGCCTGCCTGCTCACCTACGTCGCCGAGGACGCCAGGGTGCTGGTCTCCTCCAAGGGGTTCGGCTCGCGCGGCCTGGCCCTCAAGGAGGCGGAGGCGAACGTCTACTGGCGGGCCGTCCGCGGCCACCGCGTCCCCGAGGCGGCCGCCCGGCTCGCCGAGCGGCTCGGGGCCGCCCGCGTCGGGATCTTCGGCGAGGTGTTCGGCGCCGGCGTCCAGGACCTGGCGTACGGCGCCGACGCGCGTACCACCGGTCCCGGGTACGCCGTCTTCGACGTGTCCGCCGAGATCGACGGCCGGATCCACTGGCTGGACGCGGCCGGGCTGCTCGACGGCGAACTGCCTCTCGTCCCGCGCCTCTACGAGGGGCCGTACGACCAGGCCGCCGTGCTGGACGCGGCCACCGGCCGCGAGACGGTCTCCGGCGGGGAGCTGCACCTCCGCGAGGGGGTCGTGGTCCGCCCGGCCACCGAGCGCTACAGCCCGGTCACCGGCGGCCGTGCCATCGCCAAGGCGGTCAGCCCGGCCTACCTCACGCGCAAGGGCGGCACCGAGTACGAGTGACGGCCACGGCGGGCTCCGCGGCGCCGCCGGGGGCTCCGGTGGGGCCGCGGGGCGCCGTCCGGTCCCCGCGGCTAGGCTCGAAAAGGGACCAACCGGACGCGCGCGGAGGAACGGTGTCATGAACGAGTCAGTCGCAGCGGACCAGGGCGGTCAGGCGGACCGGGCAGCCCAGGCAGACCAGGCAGACCAGGCGGACCGGGCCCTCAAGTCGAAGCACCGGGCGATGTGGGCCCTGGGCGACTACCCGGCGGTCGTCACGGAGGTCGTCGCCGAACTCGGCCCCCAGCTCGTCCGGGCGTGCGGCGTCCAGGACGGGCACCGGGTACTGGACGTCGCCGCAGGCTCGGGGAACGCGGCCATTCCCGCCGCCCTGCTCGGCGCCGACGTCGTGGCCTCCGACCTCACGCCGGAGCTGCTGGACGTCGGCCGCGGCCTCGCCGAGGAGCACGGGGCGCGGCTGGAGTGGCAGGTGGCGGACGCCGAGGCGCTGCCCTTCGCGGACGGCGAGTTCGACCGGGTGATGTCGTGCGTCGGCGTCATGTTCGCCCCGCACCACCAGCCGGCCGCCGACGAACTGGTCCGGGTCTGCCGGCCGGGCGGCACGATCGGACTGATCAACTGGACGCCCGAGGGGTTCATCGGCCAGATGTTCGCCACCATGCGCCCGTTCGCGCCCCCGCCGCCGCCCGGCGCCCAGCCGCCGCCGATGTGGGGGGACGAGGGGCACGTCCGCGCGCTGTTCGGTGACCGGGTCACCGGGGTGGAGGCCCGCCGGCAGGCCTTGCGCGTCGACCGGTTCGAACGGCCGGAGGACTTCCGGGACTTCTTCAAGGCGACGTACGGGCCCACCATCGCGACGTACCGGTTCGTGGCGGAGGACGCCGAGCGGGTGGCCGCGCTGGACGCGGCGCTCGCCGAGCTCGCCGGCCGCTATCTCGACGACGGCACCATGGAGTGGGAGTACCTGCTGTTCACGGCCGAGCGGGCCGGCGCGTAGCCCGCCCGGGCCGCCGCCCGCCGGTGGCGGTCGGCGCAGTCGGCAGCCGGCAGCCGACAGCCGGCAAGGAGCGAGAGGCAAGCGGTAAGCGGCAAGGAGCAAGGGGTAAGCAGCGGGTCACCCGCCGCGCGGCCCCCGGTGGCGGAGCCACGCCGTCAGGGCCGCCTGGAGGTCGGCCACTTCGCGGTGGCTGAGGTCCGCGCCGACGGGGCCGGCGTGCAGGCGCACACCCCCGGTCGTGACCGTCCACCCGGCGCCGCGCCGCGGGCGGGAGGCCAGCGTCCGGCCCTCCGACAGGGCGCGCTGGGCCGCCCGGACCGCCGGGGAGGCGCCTCCGGCGCCGGGCGGGACGGGGACCTTGCGGCGCGGGGTGAGCCCGATCGCCGTGTAGAACGCGGCCAGGGCGTCCTCGAGCGACCCGGGGCCGGCGGGGGCCACGCCGGTGAAGTCGTCGATCAGCTCGGGGTGGGCGCGGGGCGCGCGGTCGCCGAAGGGGCGTGCGTGGAGCGGGTGTTCGTCCACGTCGAGGCGCACGCAGGCGGGCGGGATGAGCTCGCGGGAGTAGCCGCGGTCGACGAGGTCGACGTACAGCTTGCGCAGCGTGGCGGCCTGCCGCGGCACCGGGTGCGGATCGGGGGCCGTGGGGGCGTGGGGCCGTGCGGGGCGCGGCGCCATGCCGAGCAGCCCCGTGCTGTGGTGCAGGACCCCGGCCTGGGTGAGCACCACCGTCGCCTGCCGGCCCTTCGCGTCCCAGCCGAGCCGGAACCCCACCACCGTGGTGCCCATCTCGCCCGCTCCTCCCCCGGCCGCCACCGGAGTCGACCGCTTCCGCCACGGTAGCCGGAGCCCCGCACTCCGGGGGTGGGCATGCCGGGAATCCGCCCGTTGACGCGCCCGCGTGTGCTAAACGCGCACGGGGTCGGCGAGGGCGGGCCCAAGAGGGCACCCGGGCAGGGAAAACGCAACTTCGACAGGGCCCGCGAAGGCGGCTACCTTCACCTGATCCCGGGCGATCACCCATGGTCGCCGCGGAGTTACCGGGTCCACACCGGGCCCCGACCAGGGAGACACGCATGCCCCGTCTTGCGCTGTACACGTTCGGCGTCCTGAAGTCCCCCCTTGCCGATCCCGGACCCCTCACGCGCGAGTTCTACGCCAGCGGGACGGCCGTCTACCCGGAGATCAGCCGGCAACCCGGGTACCTCGCCCATGCCGACTCGGAAGACATCGCCCGGGGCGCGCTCTTCGATGCGGACTGGGGTGCGTGGGGAGGGTTCGCCGTACCCACCTGGTACGACAAGGGCCGTACGGCGGAGACCACCGCCCTGGCCGCGACCCTCTCGCTCTGGACCGACCTGCGCCCCGCGTTCGACGCCGTCTACACCGGTATGCACCGTGCGGCGCTGAACAGGCGCTACGACTGGTTCGAGAGGACAGGACACCCGAACTACGTGTTCTGGTGGGTCCACGACAGTGTGATACCCACCTGGCGGGACGGGGTCGCCAGGCTGGAACACCTCCGCGACCACGGCTCCGCGCCGCACGCCTTCACCTTCCACCACGCGTTCGCCCCGGACGGAACTCCCGTCGCCATCAAGGGCGTCGGGCCGAACGGCGACCAGGTGCGCTGCTCAGTCGGAGCGCGGGATCCGGTGCAGCCGTACGTCGACCAGGTCCCCGTCCGCCACCCGGGCCGTCATGTACGTGCAGTGCGGCTCCCGCCGGCGGTCGGTCGGCGAACCCGGGTTCAGGAGCCGCAGCCGGTCGTCGGCGACGGTGTCCCACGGGACGTGGCTGTGGCCGAAGACGAGCACGTCGAGGTCCGGGAACCGCTCGGCGCAGCGCCGTTCGCGCCCCTGGGCGGGGCCGGTCTCGTGCACGACGCCGAACCGCAGCCCGCCGAGGTCCGCGTACGCCACTTCGGGCAGCCGGGCGCGCAGGTCCGGCCCGTCGTTGTTGCCGTACACCGCGACGAGCCGGCGCGCCCGCGCCTCCAGCAGGTCGAGCGTGCCCGCGTCCACCCAGTCCCCCGCGTGGACGACCACGTCCACCCGCGGTACGAGGTCGAGCAGCCCGCCCGGCAGCGCCCTGGCCCGGGCGGGCACGTGCGTGTCCGACATCAGCAACAGCTCCACGGGGCCACGGTAACCCCGCGTCCGGCGCTCCGCGGCCCGACGGGCCGTCACACGGCCCGAGCCCGCGCCCCGTCGGGACCGCGGTGCCGGCAGGCGCCTCCGGCCGCGCCCCGCAGCACCTGGGGCTACCGGGCTACCGGGCTACCGGTACGGGCGCCCCGGGCGCTCACGGTCGGTGGCGCAAAATGTTCAAACTGGTGATCGAGTCCGGCGGGAGGTGCCGCTATGATCTCCGCAGCAAGGCCGTAGCGCAGAGGTCGTCGCGCCCAAGCATCGAGCTGGAGGACGTCGGTTCGAATCCGACCGGTCTTGCGTCTTCTTTCCTGTCGCGTCGACGCCGGGCACCGGCGATGGAAACCGGTGGAGTGGTGATGACACGGCCGATACCCGTACGGTGCCCCGCGATCGAGCACCCCGACCTGCCGCTCGCCGACCCGGCCGGGCTCGACCCGCTGCTCGCCCGACTGGCGTCCGGCCAGGACCTGGCCGGCGACGAGACGTTCACCCTCGGCACGCTGCGCGCGGACGGCCGCGTCGACCTGTGCAAGCAGGGGCTCGGCCCGGTCGGCGCCGCCCGCGTGGCGGAGGCGGCCGCCCGGTCGCCGCACGCCCGGCACCTGCTGCTCGGCACCAACGCCATCGGCGACGAGGGTGCGCACACGCTCGCCGCCGCCCTCGCGGCCGGCGACCACGGCATCGGCACCCTCTACCTGGGCTGCAACCGCATCGGCCCCACCGGCGTCACCGCCCTCGCGGACGCACTCGCCGACGACACCTCGGTCAAGGCCCTGTGGCTGAAGCGCAACCCGGTCTTCGAGGACGGTGCCCGCACCCTGGCCGCGCTGCTGCGCCGCAACCGCACCCTGCGCACGCTCGACCTGGTCAACACCGGCATCGGCGGCGAGGGCGTGCGCGTCCTCCTCGACGCCCTGCGCACCCGCGGGACGCCGCTGGAGCGGCTCTTCCTGGGCGGCAACGGCCTCACCGCGGACGACGCGCCGCTGCTCGCCGCACTCGTCCGCGAGGCCGGCGTCCGCGAGCTGTACCTGCCCGCCAACCACCTCGGCGACGAGGGCGCCGCCGTGCTCGCGGCCGCCGCGGCGGCCGAGCCCGCGCGCCCGGTCCGGCTCGGCCTGGGCGGCAACGGCATCGGTCCGGCCGGTGCTCTGGCCCTCGCCGACGCGCTCGGCGGCATCGAGGCCCTCGACCTCGGCCGACCGCTGTCCGAGCGCAGCCTGGGCGCCCCCGCCAACGCCACCGGTGACGAAGGGGCGTACGCGCTGGCCGCCGCCCTCCCCGGCACGCCGCTGCGCCGCCTGGAACTGCGCCACACCGGGCTCACCGGTCGCGGTGCGAAGCAGCTGCTCGGCGCCGTCCCCGAGGGCTCCCCGCTGGAGTACGTGGGCCTCGGCCCGGGTCTGCCCCGCAAGGTCAAGCGGTCCTTCACCGCCCGCCTGCGGCCCGCCCGGCCCGCCCATCCCGACCTCGCCGCCATCACGAGCGTGTACCGATGAGCGCCCGCACCCGGCCGTCGGAGGTCCTCCGGCTGCCCGGCGGATACCTGGCCGACGACGGCGCGTCCTGGCAGCGCGCCCGCCGCTACGCGGTACCCCGCTGGATGATCGAGCGGGCCACCGGACACCGGTCGGCCGGCGACTGGGGGGCCGCCTGCGCCGTGGCCGCCGTGGACGTCACGTTCACGCTGTCCGACCTCGCCGACCGGTACGGGTCCGCGGTCGCGGAGGCCGTCGAGGACGACCTGCGCCATCTGGCCCCGGACCTGGTGCGCTGGCACCTGCCCCGCACGCTGGGCGGCCGTACCACCCTCCTGCCCGGGGTGCGCGTCCTGTTCGCCCGCTACGGGTCGGGCGCCACGGCGCCGGTGCTGTCCGCCACCACCGGCGCGATGGTCGACGGGCCGCAGCGGCTGCGGCTGCACTGCGCTCCCGTGCCGGCACGGGAGCACGAGGACCTCTACACCTTCAACGACGGCTTCCGGGTCGAGAACTGGATCGCCGCCCGCCCGTTGTGGGACGGCCGGCGCACCGCCGAGCTGCGCGCCCGCCTCACCGGTGGTGCCGACCGGCTGCCGTTCTTCGCCGCGGACGGCACCCCGCTCCCCGGACCCGACCTGCCCGACGCCGATCCCGGCACCGACGACCCGGCCGCACGCGCTGAGTGGGTCGCGCTGCTGCACGCCCGCGAGGACGTCGCCGAGGCGTACGCGGCCGCCGGCATCGAGCGGGACCTGACCGTGCCGGAGTCGCCCAACCGGTACGGCAACCCCGCCGCCCCGTCCGTCGTGACGGCGAGCACCCTGGTCGACCTCACCCGCCTGGAGGCCGAGGTCCGGCTCCTGCAGGCGGCCGGCGAGGGCGACCGCTTCCGGGTCGTGGTGAGCCGGATGGGCAACATCGTCGCGGAGCCGACCGGCAGCCGCGGCCTGAAGGTGTCCACCATCCACTGGCAGGAGGCGCGCCGGCTGGCCCGGCTGCCGGAGTTCGCCCGGAGCCGGCCGGTCGACGTCGACCTGGTCCGCTCCGGCCGGATCACCCCGCAGGAGCTGCACCCGCTGGTCGCCGCCGCCCTGTTCCCCGCTGCCGGCCCCGCCGCCGGCCCGCCCGGCCCGGCCCTGCCGGCGCCGGTCCGGGTGCGCTGCCGCGGCGAGTGGCACGAGGTGCGCTCCGGTGGCGGCGTACTGGACCTGCTGCGGCACAGTGCGGCGGAGCAGCAGCGCGAGCGGGCCATGCGGGCCTTCGGCGGCGCCGTCTCCGGCTGCTTCGCCGTCCAGCACCACTGGACCTCGGGCGAGGGCCGGCTGCCGCGCGCCCTCAAGGAGGAGCGGCGCGAGCTGTTCCTGCGCGCGCAGCACGGCGACACCCCGGGCGTCACGGCGCTGCTGGACGCCGGTACGGACCCGCGGGTCCGCGACCGCCGCGGGTACACGCTGCTGCACGTGCTGAACCTGCTGGACCACGACGACCTCCTGCCGCGGCTGCTGGCGGCCGGCCTGGACCTCGAGGCGACCAGCACGCTCGGCGGCCTGACGCCGCTGCAGGTCGCCGTCCAGTTCGGCGGCTCCGTCGCGCTCGTGAACGCCCTGGTCGCGGCCGGCAGCCGCATCGACGTCGTCGACGAGGCCGAGCTCTCGCTGGCCCAGCTGGTGCGCCGCTACCGGCGTACCGACCTGTCCTTCCTGCGCACGCGCGTCGAGGAGGAGTTCCCGGGCATCGGGGCCGACTGGTACGACGAGTGGATGGACGAGCGCGAGGACGACGAGGAGTACGAGGAGGACGACGCGTGAGCCCCCCGGCCCCGCTCGGCCCCCCGCCGTCGTCCCCGCCGCCGCCCGCGCTGGCGGCCGCCGACGCCCTCGGTGCCCGGCTGCGCGCCACCCGCACCGAGCCCGGCGCCAACGTCCAGCTCCAGGCCCTGGCCCTGGCCGTGACGGCCAATCAGCCGGTGCTGCTGTGGGGCGAGCCGGGCATCGGGAAGTCCGCCGGCATGCAGCAACTGGCCGACGCGCTCGGTGTGGAGCTGGAGACCGTCATCGCCAGCGTCCACGAGCCCTCCGACTTCGCCGGCCTGCCGATCGTGGGCGACGACCCCGCCACCACCGGCGTGCCGATGGCCCCGCCGGACTGGGCCGTGCGGCTCGCCCGCACCGGTCACGGCCTGCTCTTCTTCGACGAGCTGTCCTCCGCCCCGCCGGCCGTGCAGGCGGCCCTGCTGCGCGTGGTCCTCGAACGCCGCGTGGGCAGCCTCGTGCTGCCCGAGTCGGTACGGATCGTCGCCGCGGCCAACCCGCCGTCCAGCGCGGCGGACGGCTGGCACCTGAGTCCGCCGCTGGCCAACCGGTTCGTGCACCTCGACTGGACGCACGACCCGCGCACCGTCGCCCGCGGCATGGCCGGCACCTGGCCCGAGGTGGCCATCCCCGCCGTCGACCCCGGCCGCGTCCCCGGCGCCGTCGCCCGGGCCCGGGGCGTGGTCTCCGGGTTCCTGACCGCCCGCCCCGGCCTCGTGCACCACATGCCGGCCGAGGCCGAGGGCCGCGGCCGCGCCTGGCCCTCGCCGCGCACCTGGGAGATGGCGCTGCGACTGCTGGCCACCGGGTACGCGTCCGGTGCCGACCGGGAGGCCCTGGCGGCCGCGCTCACCGGCGCGGTCGGCGAGGCCGCGGGCATCGAGCTGCTGTCGTACCTGGAGCACCTCGACCTGCCCGACCCGGACCGGGTGCTGGCCGACCCGGACGCCTTCGCGCTGCCCGAACGCGGCGACCGGCAGCTGGCGTTCCTCATCGCCGTGGTCGCGGCCGTGCAGAGCGAGCTCACCCGGCCGCGGTGGGAGGCGGGCTGGTCCGTCCTGGCCAAGGCCGTGGACGCCGGCGTGCCCGACGTGGCCGCCCGGGCCGCCGCCGACCTCGCGGCGATGCGGGACCTGGACTGGCCCGTGCCGCCGGGCATCGACGCGTTCGTCGAACTGCTCCAGCTCTCCGGCGCACTGCCCGGCGGCGGCTGACCCGGCATGGCGCAGCGGACGGACGCCGTCGAACCCCGCGAACCCGACGGGCGCGACGGACCCGGCACCGCGCACGCGCCCGGGCCGGTCGGGGCGCCTGCGGAGCCCCGGCCGACCGGGGCGGCGTCCCGGCTGGACCGGGCCAGGCTCCTCGCCGCCCGCTACCGGGCCGCCGAGGCGCGACCATACCTGGCGTCCGCCCTGTACGCGCTGACCGTGGTCCCCTCCGACCGGCTGCCCACCATAGCCGTCGACCGGCACTGGCGGTGCTACGTCTCCCCCGCCTTCGTCGCGGCGACGCCGGTGGTCGAGCTCGCCGGGGTCTGGATCCACGAGGTCTCCCACCTGCTGCGCGACCACCACGGGCGGGCGGAGCGGCTGCCGGCCGCCGACCAGCGCGACCGGGTGCGGGTCAACGTCGCGCAGGACTGCGAGATCAACGACGACCTCCTGGCCGACGGACTGGCCCTGCCCGAGGGCCGGATGGAGCCGAGGCTGTACGGCCTCCCGACGGGGGGCCTGTTCGAGACCTACCTGGCGGCGATCCCGGCGACCCCGCCGCACGCCTGCGACTGCGGGTCGGGGGCGCACGGGGTACCGAGCCCGTGGGAGGTCGGATCCGAGGGCGGTCCGGCCCGGCTCGGCCCGGTCGAGGCGGACGCATTGCGCCGGCAGACCGCGCAGGCCATGCGCGCCCACCAGCGCACCCGCGGGACCCTCCCCGCGGGGTGGCAGCGCTGGGCGCAGGAGGTCCTGGAGCCCACCGTCGACTGGCGCACGGCGCTGGCCGGGGCGGTCCGGGAGGCCACCGCCTGGGCCGCCGGCGCGGTCGACTACACCTACCGCCGGCCGTCGCGGCGCACCCCCGCCCTCGGCGGCCGGGTCGTCCTGCCCAGCCTGCGCCGGCCCCTGCCGCGGGTGGCGATCGTCATCGACACCTCCGGGTCGATGGGCGAGGAGGAACTGGGCGCGGCCCTCGGCGAGGTGACCGGCGTCCTGCGGGAGGTGGGCCTGCACGGCAACCGCGTCGCCGTCCTGGCCTGCGACGCAGACGTGCACGCGGTTGCCCGCGTGACCAGCACCGACCAGGTGGAGCTCGCGGGCGGCGGGGGCACCGACATGCGCGTCGGCATCCGCGCCGCCCGCGCCCTCCCGGACCGGCCGGACGTCGTCGTCGTCCTGACGGACGGCTACACGCCCTGGCCGGACGAGATGCCGTCCTGCCGCCTGATCGCCGCCCTGATCGGCCCGGACGCCCCCCAGCCGCCCCCGTGGGTGGAGACGGTCCGCGTGGCGGGCGGCGACTGAGCCCCCCGCCCACACCGCGCGGGGTCGGTGCGACCCGGTCGCCGGCGGACCGTACGGAGCGCCGCCGCCGCGGCGCGGTCGCCGCCGTGTCGCGGGGACCCGGGAGCCGTCCCGCCGGTTAGGGTCGCGTCCGGAACGTCCGGCGCGCCGGGCGGCGGACCTGGAGGCCCGGTGAGAGCGAACGACGCCGTGCTGGCCGAGGTGCTCGAGGAGTCCCACACGGCACCGGCCGGCGACATCCCGCGCCTGATCGACTCCGCCGCCCGGCGCATGGGGCTCACCGGCGCCAGGCTGTACGTGAGCGACGTGCAGCAGGTCCTGCTCCTGGCGCTGCCGCAGCCGGGCACCCCGCCGCAGGAGACCGAGCTGCCCGTGGACGGCTCGCTGGGCGGGCTGGCCTACCGCACGCAGAAGGTCCGGGAGTCGCGCGACGGCACCACGGCGTGGGTGCCGATGGTCGACGGGATCGAGCGCATCGGCGTCATGAGGGCCACCGCCCCGTCCTTCACCCCCGCCGTGCTGCAGGCGTCCCGGAGTCTGGCCGGGCTGGCCACGCTGCTGGTGGTGTCGAAGTCGACGCACAGCGACCTCCTGGTCGCGCGGGAGCGCGCCCGGCGCATGAGCGTCCAGGCGGAGCTGCTCTGGGCGTTCCTGCCGCCGCGCACCATCGGCACCGACCGGGTGACCTCGAGTGCCGTGCTCGAACCGGCCTACGACATCGGCGGGGACGCATTCGACCACAGCTTCTCGAACGGGGGCCTGCACCTGATGCTGGTCGACGCCATGGGCCACGACCTGGCGTCCGGACAGGCCAGCGCGCTGGCGATGGCCGCGTGCCGGGCGACCCGGCGGTCGGGAGGGTCGCTCGCCGACATCGTCGCGACCATCGACCGGACGCTGGAGCAGTGGATGCCGCAGCGGCTGATGACGGCGGTCTTCGCCCACCTGGACTCCACCAGCGGGGACTTCACCTGGACCAACTGCGGGCACCCGCCCCCGCTGCTCATCCGCGACGGCCGCATCGTGCCGCACGCGCTGGAGCGGCATCCGGAACTCCCCCTGGGGTTCGCCTTCCACAGCGGCCATCCGCCCGCGCTCCACCACGCCCGGCTCCAGCCCGGGGACCGCGTGCTGCTCCACAGCGACGGGGTCACGGAGGCCCGCTCCACCGCCGGCGAACTGTTCGGCGAGCAGCGGCTGGTGGACACCGTCGTGCGGTCCACGGCCTCCGGCGACAACGCGCCCGAGGCGCTGCGCCGCCTCATCGTGGACCTGCTCCACCACCAGGACCACCGCCTCCACGACGACGCGACCATCCTCCTCTCGGAGTGGCACCCGTGACGGTCCCGCTCGGTGGCGGCCGGCGGCCGCCGCCGGCCGTCACCGAGCGGGGCGCGGGGCTGCCGGGCGCGGGGGTGCCGGGCGGGGCGTGGGCCGGTAGGGCAGGAAGGCGGCAGAGGGGTCGTCGGCGGGGGTGACGGCGTCGCGTCCCCGGTAGAAGGTCGTCTCGAAGTCCACGTGCTCGTCCAGGAGCAGGGCCGTCCCGGTGGCGCCGGACACGGGCGACGGCTGGGGCATGACGCGGTAGCCGGTCTCGATGACCTCGTCGTCCGGTCGGCTGTGGTGGACGACGGCGAAGCCGTCCGGGTCCGTCGCCCACTCGCCGTGGACCCGCCAGGTGTAGCGGAGGACGAGCAGCCGGGCATCCGTGCAGTGCCAGCGGAAGCGGCCGATGTCGAGCGCCTTGCTGATGCTCTCGTACCGGCTCCAACCCCGGCCGTCGGGAAGGAAGTAGAGGTCAGTCGTCTCCATCACGCCGATGGGGGCGCTGTTCCAGGAACCGGGCAGCCGCCCGTCGAGGTGGATCATCCGACGATCATGCCCCAGTTCGGACCGGGCCCGGCGGCGCGGGTCCACCGGCGGTGCCCCGGGCGGCTGTCGTAGGGGCGGCCTAGGCTGGTGCCCCCGGCCCGCAGCGCACGCCGCGGGCCCCGGACAGGAGCCGTCGCCATGCACCCCGAACCCCTCGCGCCCCATGCCGTTCCCGTCGAGGGCGCCGCGCCCTTCGGCCGGCGGTTCGCGCTCGTCGACCGGGTGGGCCGCCTCGTGCGCGCGCCGGAGTGGGGCGCCGTCGGCCCGTTCCACCCGGACGGCAAGGGCGGGTTCGTGGCCCCGGCGGCCGATCCGGACGGTTCCTGGGGATACCTGGACGGGGAGGGCCGGTGGGTGGTCGGGCCGGCGTTCGAGCACGCCACGGAGTTCGACGGGGCCGGCCTCTCCCGCTTCCGGTCCCACGGGCTGTGGGGGTACGCGGACACCACCGGGACCCGCGTGGTGCCGGCCCGGTTCACCGGCGCCGGGTCGTTCCACCACGGACTGGCCGTGGTCCGGACGGAGGTCGGCGCCGGGTACGCCGACCCGGCGGGCGACGTGGTGATCGGCGGAGGCTACCGGGACGCGGGCCGGTTCGGGCCGAACGGGCTGGCTGCCGTCCGGGTGCCGGACGGGCGCTGCGGATACGTCGACCGGGACGGCCGGTTCGCCGTACCACCCCGGTTCGACGGCGCGCGCCCCTTCAACACCGGGGGCACCGCGCCCGTACGGGTCGGCGAGTTGTGGGGGCTGGTCGACGGGGCGGGCGCGTGGGTCGTGGAACCGTCCTTCCGGCTGCTGAAGGCCTTCGACGAGAACGGCCTCGCGTACGCCGTCGGCGGTGGACCCGGCGAGACGTTCGTGGCGTTCGTGGACGCCCGCGGCGAGCGGGTCGTCACCCGCGACGGCGAGATGGACGACGCGCTGCACTGCGGCCTGCTCAAGGTCGGCGACGGCTTCACCCGCGGCTTCCGGGACGCCACCGGGGCGTGGGCGATCGAGGCCGTCTACGCATGGGCCGACCACTTCGACGGGGGCGGGGCGGCCGTGGCCGCCCGGGCGGCGGACCGGGCGGCGTGGGGCGTGCTGCGCACGGACGGCACGTTCGTCCCCACCCCGCACCTCGAACCCCTCACCGACGGCGACGGCTGGGTCCTCGGGTTCGACGGCGGGCACGGCGTGGCCCCGTTCCTGACGGTCGACGCGGAGGTGGCGTACGTCGGCCGCGACGGCAGGGACGTGTGCCGGGTGGCGGTGGACGCGCCCGACGGCAGCGCGGTCGTGCTGCGGGACGCGGCGGGCGGGACCGTCTGGCGCGGCACAGCCGGGCCCGGCACCTTCGCGTCCGAGCCGCCCTACCTGTCCGGCCGGCCGGAGGCGTACGTCGACCACGTCGCGGCCGGCGGGGGCGATCCCGGTCCGGTGGTGCGGGAGTTGCTGGACCGGCCGGCCCGGCGCTTCTACCCCTGCTCGCTGATCTTCGGCCGCCGGGACGACCCGTACGACCTCGACGAGCTCGACGAGTACGACCTGGAGGGGGCCTCGACCGGCGCGGTGCACACCCTCGCGAGCACCTGGCTGGCGGCCGAGTCGCTCGCCGAGTACCCCTTCCTGGAGGACAACGCGCAGGACGCCTTCGGCCGGATCTACGCCGACGTGGCGGAGCGGCTGCGCGCCGCCTACGGCGCCCCGCTGGCACACGTGCGGCACTGCCTGCGCAGCGGTGACGGCAACCGGTGCCTGGTGTGGGCGGTGGCGGACCGGCACCTGGTCCTGGAGGAGTACTGCCAGGTGGGGGACGGCGACCGGGAGTTCCAGATCTGGCTGGCCGTCGTGGCGGCCTGAGGTACGGGCGGGCGGCGACGCCACGCCCGCCGCGCGGTGTCGGGCGGACGGTGCTGCCGGACCGCAACACCCGGCCCCCGGAACCGGCCGCCCGGCGCCCGCGGCGCGCTCGCGACGAGGTCGACCTCCGGGTCCGAGGCGGCGGCGACGGCGTTGGTCCAGTAGCTCGCCCCGGGGCCGAACCTGGCGAGCAGGGTCCGGGTGGCCTGGCGCCGCGAGCGGGCGGGACGTCCGCCCGGGCCGCTACGGTGGGGGACGTGATCTACCACGCGGTACCGCTCGCCGAATGGAGCGCCGACCCCGACAGCCCGTACGCCCCCGCCTCGTTGGAGGAGGAGGGCTTCGTCCACTGCTCCCCGGACGAGCCGACCACGCTGGCCGTCGCGAACGCCTTCTACCGCGCGGCGCCCCGGCCGCTGCTGGCCCTCCTCATCGACGAAGACCGGCTCACCAGCCGGGTCGAGTCCGAGGCGGCGGTCCCCGCACCGCCGCCCGGTGTGCCCGAGGACACCTTGTTCCCGCACGTGTTCGGCCCTCTGGACCGCGACGCCGTCGTGCGCGTCCTCGAGGTCCGCTGGGACACCGAGGGCCGCGCGACCGGCCTGGTCGAGCGCCGGTGACCCGGGTCGGGCACGGCACGTCGTCGCCGGCCGCCCGCACCCGTATACGTGCGGCCCTGCGCACGGCGTGGCGGGGTCGGCACGGGAGCCGGAACGACGAACGCGGGGACCGGAACCCGCACGCGGGGACCGGAACCCCGAAGGCCGTGCTCAGTCGGCGCTCGGGATTCCGCACGAAGGCGTGGGCCCCACCGGAGGGTTGGGCCGTTCACCCGGCACCGGTCACCGGATCGGGTGGGCGGGGACACGGGGTCCCCGCCCGAGGGGGTCAGGCCGGCGGGCACTCCCGCCAGGCCAGGTGGTAGACCGTGCTGATGTCGCCGTCGGTGGAGTCCATGGTCATGTAGCTGGTGGCGCGCGGCGAGGACGTGCCCGCGCGGACGCGGAGCTCGGTGTTGATGTTGAAGTTGCGCTGCACCCCGCAGGGCGCCCAGACCAGCTGGGCCCAGTCGGTCGAGTCGGTGGCCTGCCAGTTGTCCTCGTACGTCCCGTTGAACGGGTGCTCCCGCGAGGCCGTCTGCGGCGAGCCCTGGAAGTAGTACGAGGCCTTCGCCGTGCCGCTCGCGCCGGCCGCGAGGGAGGCGTATCCGCGGTAGTCGGCGCTGGCGATCGCGTAGGTGAACCCGTGCGGCACGTGCACCACGAGGTTGAGCTGGCAGTTGCGGCGCGCGGCCGTAGCGGGGGCGCCGCCGCCGACCTGTGCGAGGTACTCGCTGTACGTCACCGTGAACGCGGTGTTGTCCTCGGACACGGCGACGGCCGCGGTGTCCTTCGGGCAGCCGGATCCGTTGACGGTCGCGATGTCGATGACGATGCGGTCCGTCGGCGGGTCCGTGAACGCCGACGGGGTGGGGTGGGCGGGCAGTGTCGTTGCGAGCAGCACGCCGATCGCGCTGCTCATCAGGAGTCCTCCGGCCATGGTTCTCCTATCGCTGCTTCGGGGACCGGGCGGCACGCGGCCGCTACCGGTGGTGCGCGGGGGTGGGGGGTGCGGAGCCGGCGGAGGCCGCACGCGTGAGAGGCATGTCCATGACAATCCAGCAAGAGGGGGTGGCGTCCGGACAGCCGAATCGTAGGAGTCGGCCCCCGGCCCGGCCCAGCGTCCGCTCCGGCCATTCCCGCGCGCACCGACTCGGCCGGGCGGGCCGAAAGCGGCCGCCCTGCGGCGAGCGCCGCGGACGGGGCCGGCGGGACGGTCACCGCACCTCGAACGGCACGCACCCCCGCCCGCCGCGCCCTCCCGCCCCCGCCGCCGAAAGCCCGGACCCCGCGGTCCCGGCCGCGACGAGCGGCTTTCGGACACGAAACGGATGGCCGGACTCCGCGTCATCCCCGCCACGGGCCGGCGGGCGGCGGCGGCACGCCGGGACGCGGTGCGCCGGGACTCGGTGCGCCGACCGCCCGGGCCCGGCCCGGCTCAGCCGAGCCGCCAGTGCTGGAGGGCGGAACCGGAGTCGGGCTGCTGGGTGAGCTGGGCGCCGTCCTGCAGGGAGGCGGTGGTCATCAGGAGTCCGCTCTTCCTGGAGGAGACGGTGTAGGCGCCGGCACCGATCGGGGTGAGCAGCCAGCGCTGGTTGTCGCCGCCGGTGCAGGTCCACTGGATGACCGCGGCCCCGGGGGCGGTGGAGCCGCCCGCGACGTCGGCGCACAGGCCCGAGGCGCCGTTCGTCAGCGTGTAGGCGCCGTCGGCGTCGGCGGTGAGCTGCCACTGCTGGTTGGCGCCGCCGTGCGGGGACCAGGTGATCAACTGCGTTCCGGCGGTGCGCGAGCTGCCGGGGTCGTCCAGCGCCTTGCCGCCCGCGGTGAGGGTGTGCGGGCCCGTCGGCTGGTCGCCGTAGACCTCGAAGGCGTACAGGGAGTAGCCGTACGACGTGGCGCGCCGGGTGGCGTACATCCGGACGTAGCGGCCCGATCCGGCCAGTCCGGTCAGGGTCTCGGTGCCGCCCGTCCCGGCGGTGACGGTACGGGCGGTGCGCCAGGTACTCGCGTCGTCGGAGAGCTGGATCTGGTACGCCGTCCCGTACGCGGCCTCCCAGCGCAGCACCACCCGGCCGACCGCCCGGGCGGCGCCGAGGTCGACCTGGAGCCACTGCGGGTCGGCATAGGCGCTGGACCAGCGGGTGGCCGGGTCGCCGTCGGTGGCCGCGGCGGCGGGGAAGGCGGCGGTCTCGGTGCTGGACGCGGTGGTCGGGCGGTTCCGGGCCAGGTCACCGCTCTGACCACCGGCCGGCCAGGCCGGGTTGTGGCCCACGGCCACGACGATCGGGGTGAAGTCCGCGTACGTGGCGACGGGCTTGGGGGATCCCCAGGTCTGCTGGGCGAGGCCGCGCAGCGGGTACATGATGCCGGCCGCGATCTGCTCCTCGGTCTCGGCGTTCGGGTTGTCGCACCACACGTGGAGGAGCGAACCGCGGTTGCGGGCGGGGTCGGTGAGCCCCTTGCCGCCCTGGAAGAGGTCGGGGGTCCAGTTCTCGTACATCCAGCGGGTGTCGGGCTTGGCTCCGCCCAGCACGTAGTAGGTGGGCGTCCAGGACTCGTTGGCGACGGTGTGGCCGGCATCGGCGAGCTGCTGCGGGGTGAGTCCGTAGTCGTACCAGTACTCGACGAGGATGCCGGGGTCCGGGCGGACGGTGCCGTCTCCCGCCTTGATCCCGTCGTTCCACATCCGGGTGGTCCTGCCGGACGCCCGGACCACGGAGTCCGCCCAGTTGACGAAGCCGTAGTAGGTGTCCTTCGCGGTGGCGGCGGCGCCGTAGTGGGCGCGGGCATAGGCGAGCAGCTGCGGGTACTGGCTGTAGTCCGTGACGTATTCGTCCGCCCCGATGTGCCAGTAGGGGGCGGGGAAGAGCGGCAGGTACTCGGTGACGAGGTCCTGGATCAGGGCGTAGGAGCCGGGCAGGGAAAGGTCGATGAACTCGGGGCTGGCGGCGCCGGACCGGTTCTTCAGCCGGAGTTCGGGGTGCGCGGCCAGGACCGCGTTCATGTGCCCCGGGGTGTCGATCTCCGGGACGATCGTGACGTGGTAGCGGGCCGCCAGGGCGACGAGGTCGGCGACGTCCCGCTTGGTGTAGTGGGCGGTGGAGACGACCTCGGGGTGGGTGGCGCTCTCCAGCCGGAAGCCGAACGTGTCCGACAGGTGGAAGTGGAAGTAGTTGAGCTTGAGGTAGGCCAGTTCCTTGATGTGCTCCCTGAGCCAGCCGACGGTGAAGAACTTCCGGCCCTGGTCGACCATCAGGCCGCGCTCGGGCTTGTCGGGCCAGTCCACGGCCGTGCCGGCGGGGACGGTCGGCGCCTGGTGCAGCAGCTGCAGGACGCTCCGGGTACCGAGGAACGCGCCGGCGGCGGTGCCGGCCCGGACGGTGAGGCTGGGACCGACGGTCATCCGGTAGCCCTCCGCGGGCAGGGACCCGTCGCCGAGGGTGAGCGCGATGTCGCCGGTGGCGGGGGTGCCGTCGACGACGGGGACGGTGCGGCCCGCCAGGGCCCCGAGGTCCTCGGCGAAGGGGGCGGCGTCCCCGGCGAGCAGGTCCGCGTACGCCGGGTCGACGACGATGCGCGAGTCCGCACCGAAGGCGTAGCTGCCGCTGCCGGGCGTCCACTGCCGGAGCGCGGGGACGGTCCGCGGCGCGGCGGCGGAGGTCCGGGGCGCGGCGGCGGAGGTCCGGGGCGCGGCGGCGGGGGCCGGGGCCGGGTTCGCCCGTACGGACGGGGCGGGCGGGGCGGGCG
>NZ_JOGB01000014.1 GCF_000719335.1 Streptomyces sp. NRRL S-87 | reverse complement strand
CCCCCCCCCCCCCGCCTCATCCACGGCGCCAACGCCCACCACTCCCTCCCCCACGCGGCATGGCTCCTCGGCATGCCGGAGCCGCTCGAGATCCCCACCCCCACCGGCACCCTCGACCCCGCCGCCCTCGACGAAGCCCTCGCCGCCGAACCCGGGCCGTGCCTCGTCGCGGCCACCGCCGGTACCACCGACGCCGGACTCGTCGACCCCCTCGACGCGATCGCCGACGTGTGCGCCCGCCACCGCGCCGAACTCCACGTAGACGCCGCGTACGGCGGCCTCCTCGTCCTCAGCCCCCGCCACCGCGACCGGCTCGCGGGCCTCCACCGGGCCGCCACCGTCACCCTCGACCTGCACAAACTGGGCTGGCAACCGGTCGCCGCGGGCCTCCTGGCCGTCCCCGCCGCCACCCTCCTGGCCCCCCTCGCCCAGCAGGCCGACTACCTCAACGCCGCCGACGACACCGACGCCGGCCTGCCCGACCTCCTCGGCCGCTCCCTGCGCACCACCCGCCGCCCCGACGTCCTCAAGATCGCCGTCACCCTGCGCGCCCTCGGCCGCGACGGCATCGCCGAGCTCACCGACCGCGTCTGCGCCACCGCGCACGAACTCGCCGCCCTCCTCGACGCCCACCCCCGCTTCGAGGTCCACGCCACGCCCGCGATCAGCACCGTCCTGTTCCGGCCCACCGGAGCCGGCGACGACGACCTCGCCGCCCTCCGCCGCCGCCTGCTGACCGACGGCACCGCCGTCCTCGGCCGCGCCACCGCCGCCGGCCGCCGCTGGCTCAAGGCCACCGTCCTCAACCCCCACACCACCACCAAGGACCTGGAAGCCCTGGTGGCCCTCCTGGAAGGCAGCACCCACCGATGACCGGCCCGACGACAGCCTCCACCGCCCAGCCCGACGCCCCCCATGACCTCGTCGGCATCGGCATCGGCCCCTTCAACCTCTCCCTCGCCGCCCTCGCCCACGGACTGCGCCACCTCGAAGGCGCCACCGGCCTCACCGCCGCCTTCTACGACCAGCGCCGCGACTTCCGCTGGCACCCCGGCCTCCTCATCGACGGCGCCACCCTCCAGGTCCCCTTCCTGGCCGACCTCGTCACCCTCGCCGACCCCGCCAGCCCCTGGTCGTTCCTGCGCTACCTGCGCCACAAGGAACGCCTGTTCCCCTTCTACTTCGCCGAGCGCTTCCACATCACCCGCGCCGAATACGACGCCTACTGCCGCTGGGTCGCCGACGGCATCCCCGGACTCCACTTCGGCCACCAGATCGACGCCGTCCGCTGGAACCCCGAACGCGGCCTCTTCGAGGTCGACTTCACCCAACTCGACGCCGACGGCGAAGCCGAGGCCCTCGGCCGCACCCACACCCGCAACCTCGTCCTCGGCGTCGGCACCGCCCCCCACGTCCCCGACCCCCTCAAGCCCCTCGCCGACGCGCCCACCGTCCCCGTCATCCACTCCGGCGACTACCTCGACCACCGCGACCGCATCCTCGGCGCCGAGCACGTCACCGTCGTCGGCGCCGGCCAGTCCGGTGCCGAGGTCTTCCTCGACCTCCTGCGCGCCCGCCCCGCCGGCCGCGAACGCCTCACCTGGATCGCCCGCACCGAGGCCTTCGCCCCCATGGAGTACTCCAAGCTCGGCCTGGAGCACTTCACGCCCGACTACACCCGCTACTTCCACGCCCTCCCCGAGCCCGTCCGCGACCGCCTCGTCCCCGCCCAGTGGCAGCTCCACAAGGGCATCGACCCCGGCACCATCGCCGCCATCCACGACGAGCTCTACCGCCGCACCCTCCACGGCGGCTGGCCCGACACCGTCCTCACCCCCGGCGTCACCGTCCGCACCGCCGGCCGCGTCGCCACCACCAGGGTCGAACTCCACCTCGAGCACACCCAGCAGGGCGCCCGCTCCCGCATCACCACCGACGCCGTCGTCCTCGCCACCGGCTACCAGGAGCGCCCCCTGACCCGCCTCCTCGCCGGCCTCGACCCGTACGTCCGCAAGGACGCCTCCGGCCGCCCCCGCATCGACGCCCAGCACCGCATGGTCCTCGACCCCGCCGTCACCGGCACCGTCTTCGTCCAGAACGGCGAACGCCACACCCACGGCATCGGCGCCCCCGACCTCGGCCTCGCGGCCTGGCGCAGCGCCCGCATCCTCAACACCCTCACCGGCACGGACCCCTACCCCCTGCCGGAGCGCACCGCCTTCACCACCTTCGGCCTGGAAACGGCGAAGGAGCAGCCCCGCCCGCACACGGCGGGGGAGCTGCTCCCTCTGGTCGAACAGGTCTGACCGGGTCACCCGGCTAGAACACCGGCACGCCCGCCCGGGTCAGCTTCCAGTCCACCGACGCGAACTGGGCCGGGTCGATCGTCCCCTTCGCCTTCACCCACGAGATGATGGTGTTGCGGATCTCGTCCGAGTTCGCCCACAGCTGCTTCGCCTGCGGCACGTGCGGGAAGTTGCCGCCGCCCGAGGCCCGGTAGTTGTTCACCGCCAGCACGAACTGCGCCGCCGGGTCGATCGGCTGCCCGCCGAACGACAGGCCCGTGATCCGCGAACCCGCCGGCTGCGCGATGTCGATGTCGTACGTCAGGCCGTACACCGCGTCGTAGTTGTAGTCGGGCGTCGCCTCGGCGTTCGTCAGCTTCGCCGGGTCCACCACGTCACCCGGCGCCGTCCGCACGTAGTACTTCGCCGAGTACTCCAGGTAGTCCTTCAGCTGCGCACCCGTCATCAGGCGCGCCTCCAGCGTGTTCTCGAACGGGTACAGACCCGCCGCGTCCCGGATCGTCACCTGCCCGGCCGGTATCGCCGCCGTCCGCGAGAAGCACGACGCCTGCGACAGCACCGGCAGCGCCGCGTACTGGCCGCCGGCCAGCGCCGCCTTCACCGTCTCCACCTGCACGTGGTTGATCAGGTCGATGATCGCGACGTCCTTGACCGGACCCTCCGCCGAGGACATGGCCTCCTTGGACGTGCCGATCACCTGGTTGACGTACGCCACCACCTTGGCGTGCTCGTCCGACAGCAGCTTCGTGATCTCCGGGTCCTCCGGCACGGTGTTGGAGTTCAGCACCTGCGCCGACACCTTCTCCACCGACCAGCGGCCCCGCTCGAAGACCAGCTCGAAGTCGAACAGCGTCAGCCGCTGACCCCACTTCAGCGGCTCGGACAGCACCACGTCCTTGCCCGTCGCCTTGTTCTTCACCCGGTACTCCGGGATCTCCGTGTGCGCGTGGCCCACCAGGATCGCGTCGATCCCCGGCACCTGCTCGGCCACCAGAGCGGCCGCGTTCTCGATGTACGGCAGCTGGTCGCCGTACGACGACGTACCGCTCGAACCCGAGTGCGCCGAGACGATCACCACGTCCGCGCCCATCGACCGCAGCCGCGGCACGTACTTCGCCGCCTGCTCCTCCAGCCCCGGGAACGTCATCCTGCCCTGCACGTTCGCCTTGTCCCAGATCGCGATGCCCGGGTTCGTCAGACCCAGCACCGCCACCTTCACGTCCCGGCCGCAGGGCGTGCGCAGCCGGTGCATGCTGTACGGCGCGAACGCCGGCCGCAGCGTCTTGGCGTCCAGCGCGTTCGCACCCAGCAGCGGGAAGTCGCACTGCTCCTCGAACTTGCGCAGCACCGGGATGCCGTAGTTGAACTCGTGGTTGCCCAGCGCCGCCGCGTCGTACCCGATCGCGTTCATCGCCTGCGCCATCGGGTGCACCGGACCACGGCGGGCCGTGATCGGGTCCACCTTGGCGTAGTAGTACGACAGCTGCGTGCCCTGGATCGTGTCACCGGCGTCGATCAGCAGCGTGTTGCCACGGCCCTTCGCCGCCCGGACCTGCTCCACCAGCGTGGAGATCTTCGCCAGGCCCACGTCGTTGTGCGCCTTGTCGTCGAACTCCTTGTCCGTGAAGTAGTCCCAGTTGAAGACATTTCCATGCAGATCGGTCGTACCCATGACCGTGAACGCGTACCGCTTCCTGTGGTCGCCCGCCGCGACCTGCGGGGCCTGCTCGGCGGCCGAAGCGGAAACGGCCGGGCCCGCCAGCGCCACGGCCGCACCCGTCGCGGCCGAAGTGCCCAGGAACGTCCTGCGATCGAACGGCATGTCTTCTCCCTTGTGAGGCAATGCAATGCGCGTAGATTCTGACCCACCGGTAACCGCCCACAACACCCCCGGCAGGTTGCGATCCGGTGACCGGTTTCCGGCCACCCTTGACGCGGCGCCCACGACAACGCCCCCCGCGCTGCCGGGCAGCACGGGGGGCGCGCACCCGGCGGTCACCCGAGAGCGACGACCTCGTTCACGAGCCACGCGCCGAGTTCCTCGGTCATCGCGGTGTGTCCCTCGTTGCGGCGCGCGCAGACGAAGGCGTCAAGTGCACTGTGGTCCGGGCCGATCGGCCGGTACAGGACCTTCGGGTCGTCGATCTCGCCGGCGGCGACGGCACTGACGCTGGGGATGAAGCAGGACGTACTGATGACGTCCGGGTCCACCGTGTTGCCGAGGAGCCCCATGAGGAGGGCGGCCAGGCCGAAGCTGCCGGGGTCACCCGCGGGGGACGGCGCGGAGAACACCCCTCCGGGAGCACCGTCGATGTCGGGCAGCCCATTGGTGTGCACCGATACGGGCTCCTCGCCCGCCTTCTGCAGGCGCGCGACCACCTGATCGCCCTGTGCCTGCGTCTTGAGCCACGTGTCCTGCAGCGAAGGGCCGTTGCACCGCACCGCCGTCGCGCCCGCCGCGAGGCCGTTGCCGGTACCGGTGTCCGTGCCGTTGGCGACACCGATCCTGCGGACGGTGCGCGGCCACCCCCCGATCTCGTCCAGCGCCCGCAGGAACGCCACCCGCTCCGACGCCTGCCCCGGAGTGTCACCGACCTTCTCGATGTGCCACCGCGCCATCTCCTTGGCGGCAGGACTGTTGAGCAGCGCCGAGAACTGGCGCAGGACGGGTCCCACGCCGGGCGTCTCCCCCCACTTGTCCGTCGCGAAGTGCGTGAAGGCCTGCAGGGCCACGGGGAGCCACGCACCCTGGTGCGGGGTGTCGTAGGAGAAGTAGAGCGCCGCCTCGTGGTCGGGAAGCCCCGGGTCCTGCTCCATCTTGGCCAGGGCGTACCGGGTGACCAGCCCGCCCATGCTGAAACCGCCCACGGCCAGCTTCGCCCCGCCCACCCGCTCGGCGACGGCCCGGCGGATGCATTCGACGGCGGTGTCGGCGTTCGCCGTGATCGATGCCGTCCGGTCCGTGAAGCCCAGGACGACCACGTCACGACCGGTCGCGTGGAGCTCGGAGACGAAGCGGTACTCGCCGTTCTCCTCCAGGCCGTGCCAGAGCTGGTCGAGGTCGCTCGACCCGCTGGAAAAACCGTCGGACAGGATGACGGGCCTGATGAGCTGCCTGCGGTTCAGCGGGCTGTAGTAGACCCACGCCGTCCCGCCGGCGAGCGACCACGTGTCGTGCGGCTCCGGAGCGGGGGGATACGAGGAACGGGTCCCGGGGGCGACCGGGCCCCAGACGTCAACGACGGGTGCGGACATGATCAGCTGACTCCTTGTGCACGTCACGGATACACGGAAGGAACCGGCCCCGCGCGCTGCTGCGGGACCGCGACCACGCAGCAGACTGTCACACTCCGTACGCATATGACTACGGTAAGTAGAAGATTCGCGCGTCCGGCCCCCCATGGGCTCCCCCCGGGCCGACGCGGCGGGCCCGTGCCACCACGGCCGCCGGCCGGCCCCCGGCCCCGGCGCCGACCACGACCCCCGCACCCCGGCGGGGGAGTGGGACAGTTGAGCCCATGACGACCGACCACGCCACACCGGCCCCGCCCCCCGCTCCCTTCGGCACCCCCGAGGCCCCGCGCGTCGCCGTCCGGGGCGAAGCCACCCTCGAAGTCGACCCCGAAATCGCCCGCATCGGCATCACCGTCAGCGCCCGCGGCACCGACCGCCGCACCGCCCTCGACGACCTCACCCGCCGCAACGCCACCGTCCTCGACCTCATCAAGAGCTACGGCGACGCCGTCGAGAAACTCGAGACCGGCGCCTTCTCCATCACCCCCGAACTCACCCGCCACGGCCGCGGCGAACGCATCCGCGCCTACCACGGCCGCGTCCACATCAGCGCCGAACTCTCCGACTTCACCGCCCTCGGTGAACTCACCACCCGTCTCGCCGACCAGGACCTGACCCGCGTCGACGGCCCCTGGTGGGCCCTGCGCCCCGACTCCCCGGCCCACGGCGAAGCCCGCAGGCAAGCCGTCCTCGAAGCCGTCCAACGCGCCCGCGAATACGCCGCCGCCCTCGGCGCCCGCCTCGCCTCCCTCGTCGAACTCGCCGACCTCGGCGCCGAGGCCGCCCCCGCCCCCTATCCCATGGCCGCACCCGGCGGCGCCGTCCGCGCCATGGCCTTCGGCGGCGCCGAACCCGACCTGCCGCCCGCCCTCGACCTCGAACCCCAGCGTCAGACCGTCTACGCCGCCGTCAACGCCCGCTTCACCATGACCCCGCCGGCCCTCTGACGCCCCCGCACCGACGCGGCGGTCACCGGTGCACACGTCACCGACGCCCCCGCACCGACACACCCGTACCGACACACCCGTACGGACGCCCCTGCACCCCGGCTCCGCACGCGTCCGACCACCTGCCGCGACGCCCGCGGGGGTGCTCATCGGAGCACCCCCGCGCCCATTCAACAAATGTCAACAGCCCTTCACCCAACGGATGTTGGCCGGACACCTCGACCCCCACTCCTACCGCTCGGTAGGGCATACGCTCGCCGCATGCGCCGAGCCAAAATCGTCTGCACCCTGGGCCCCGCCACGGACTCGTACGAACAGATCAAAGCCCTGGTCGAAGCCGGAATGGACATCGCCCGCTTCAACCTCAGCCACGGCACCTACGCCGAACACGAGGAGCGCTACCAGCGCGTACGCAAAGCCGCCGACGAAACCGGCCGCAGCGTCGGAATCCTCGCCGACCTTCAAGGTCCGAAGATCCGCCTCGGCCGCTTCGCCGAAGGCCCCGTACTCCTTGAACGCGGCGACACCTTCACCATCACCACCGAACCCCACCCCGGCGACCGCCACCAGTGCGCCACCACCTACACCGGGCTCGCCGCCGACGTCACCCCCGGCGAACGCATCCTCGTCGACGACGGCCGCGTCACCCTCGAAGTCACCGGCGTCGACGGACCCCGCGTCCGCACCCACGTCATCGAAGGCGGCATGGTCTCCGACCACAAGGGACTCAACCTCCCCGGCGTCGCCGTCTCCGTCCCCGCCCTCTCCGACAAGGACATCGACGACCTCCGCTGGGCCCTGCGCACCGGCGCCGACATCATCGCCCTGTCCTTCGTCCGCACCGGCCGCGACATCGACGACGTCCACCGCGTCATGGACGAGGAGGACCGCCGCCTCCCCGTCATCGCCAAGATCGAAAAGCCCCAGGCCGTCGAGAACATCGACGACATCGTCGCCGCCTTCGACGGCATCATGGTCGCCCGCGGCGACCTCGGCGTCGAAATGCCCCTCGAACAGGTCCCCATCGTCCAAAAGCGCGCCGTCAAGCTCGCCAAGCGCAACGCCAAACCGGTCATCGTCGCCACCCAGATGCTCGACTCGATGATCGACAACTCCCGACCCACCCGCGCGGAGGCCTCCGACGTCGCCAACGCCGTCATCGACGGCACCGACGCCGTCATGCTCTCCGGCGAAACCAGCGTCGGCTCATACCCCGTCGAAACCGTCCGCACCATGTCGAGGATCGTCGCAGCCGCCGAGGAGGACGTCCTCGCCAAGGGCCTCCCCGCCCTCACCGAAAACAGCAAACCCCGCACCCAGGGCGGCGCCGTCGCCCGCGCCGCCGCCGAAATCGGCGACTTCCTCGACGCCAAGTACCTCGTCGCCTTCACCCAGAGCGGCGACACCGTCCGTCGCCTCTCCCGCTACCGCAGCCCCATCCCCCTCCTCGCCTTCACCCCCGACCCCGCCACCCGCTCCCAACTCAACCTCACCTGGGGCGTCGAAACCTTCCTCGGCCCCCACGTCGACTCCACCGACGCCATGGTCGCCCAGGTCGACGAACACCTCACGCGCACCGGCCTCTGCGCCAAGGGCGACACCGTCGTCATCACCGCCGGCTCCCCGCCCGGCGTCCCCGGCTCCACCAACCTCGTCCGCGTCCACCACATCGGCGACCCCGTGTAAGGACCGCACGCGCCACGCACCCCACACGCCCGGGACGTACCACGCCCCGGGCGTTCCCGTACCCCCACCGCCCCGGGGGCGCCCGCTCCCCCTCCGCCCCCCCCGGGTGCCCGCCACCCCGCCCCGGCCCCCTTCCCGAAAAGAGCCATCCCTGGCCGATAACGGACGACCCCACCACCCCCCACCCCCGCCCCGTGGCAGCATGGGTGATCACACACCACGCAAACCCGGCCAACACGGCCGGACACGAGGGGAGTTCGGGTGACCGGCATACGCAAGGGCCTCACCAAGGTCGAAGTCGCACTCCGCTGGGACCCGAGCCCCGCCGGCACACCCCCGCACGACCTCGACCTCGTCGCCGCCGTCTACGACGCCGACGCTCCCCAAGGCCCCGCCGCCTACCTCGTCCACTTCGCCAACCGCTCACCCGACGGCACCGTCACCCTCGACCGCGACAGCCGCACCGGTCAGGGCTTCGGCTACGACGAGGTCATGACCCTCGAACTCCACCGCATGGACCCCCGCCTCCGCCGCGTCGTCATCGGCGTCGTCATCCAAGGCCGCGACGGCAAGACCTTCGCCGACATCCCCGGCACCGGCATCCGCATCCGCGCCGACCACACCGACCTCGTCACCGACGACCTCACCACCATCCCCCACGCCACCGCCGCCACCGTCGCCGAATTCACCCGCGACGACACCGGCACCTGGACCCTCCACGCCGAAACCCGCGGCCACACCACCGACCCCGACCACTTCCCCGCAGCCATGGGCGCCGCCTGACCCGTACCCCCGAGGACCGATCACACCAGCCCTTTCACCGGCCCGAACTCATCGACCTCCTGGCAAACCTCGACACCCCGAACCGTCGGGGCGTCTTGGTCCTCGGCAACCCAGGGGTCGGCAAGACAGTGCTGCTTCAGCAGCTCGAACGGGAACTTCAGCGACAGGGCCGGGCGGCCTTCCTGATCAGCTTGCGGGACATCGATCTGGATGACCTATCGGCTCTGATCATGAATGAGATCACGCAAGTAGTCGACGCCTCCGAGGTCGAGACAGAGCGGACGATCCGCGCATCCGGAGGCGACCGGCTCCGGCAGACCACAGCAGCGCTGAACCAGGTCGCCGACCGGCTTTCGGCGCCCGTGCTGCTGCTCGACGGACTCAATGAGTCGGGCTATCCCCAGCGGATGGCCGCCGCTGTCGAAGAGCTCAGCCATGGCCTGGAAGGCTGGAGACTCGTCCTGACATCGCGCCTCGACGGGCTCGAATACCGTTGATTCGGACGTCAGTTCGAAGTCCTTTTCTCGGTCCTCTGGACGAGGACTACATGGTCGCCCTGCTGCAGCAAACCGCTCCGGACCTCGCCAATGACGTCATCCACGACATCGTCAGGCAGGCGGACGGAAATCCGCTCATCGCCCGTCTTGTGGCGGCTCAGGCCGTGCAGCACCGCAAGGCGGCCGGGGCGGTGTCCGGGGGCCACCTGGAAAGCCTGACCGAATCGTTGGTCGATGCTGCCCTCAGAGCCTCCCCGGATCGGGCCCTGCTCGCTCTGTTCCTGGAGGAGCTCGCGCTTGCCGGTGGCCAGGACCGGATTTCGGCGCTGGCCGGGAAACTACGATCTACTGAAGTCATGGTCCGGGCGGTACTGGACTTCCCCTCGGTGCCCAGCCTGGTCACCGTTGACGAACAGGCCGGGACGGTGGAGTTCGCTCACGCCTCCATCCAGGAGGCCGTGCTGTCCCGGCAGGTCTTCGTGCGGCCGTTCCGGCTGGCCGAGCTCAGATTCGGTGCGGAGGAGGCGGAACACGACGATCTGCTTGACGAGAGCTACGTCGGACGGCACAGCCTGGAACGGATCCTCGTCCACAAACGGACCATCGTCATCGGCGGCCGAGGCTCGGGCAAGAGCGCCATCTTCCGCAAGCTTGCGGAAGAACCGTCCATCGAGACCCTCCCCATCGCCGACGTTGGCAGCCTGCTGCGCCGCATCGTCGACGAGGACACCTGGCTGGACGTTGACGCGCTGCGCGCGGCCTGGCTCGCGGCCATCGCCGCCGCGGTTGCCTCAACGGTCCCGGCGGAGGCGCCCAAGGCATTGCACCGCGACGCCTCCGGTCTGAGGGCTGCACTCAGGCTGCCCACTGCGCCACCCAACCGCACCCGGCGGGCCCTGCACGTGCTCGCCCGCCTTCTGGGCGGTACGACGCTGAAGTTCGGGGTGGGGCCGGTCAACTTCGAGGCCACACTTCCTGCCGGCACCCCACCCAGCAAGGCGTTCGTCGACGTCGACTCACTGCTGCAGGAGACGGACGACGTCCTCGAACAAGCCGGGCGGCGGGTGGTGGTACTCCTTGACCAGATCGACGAGACGTTCAAATACGACCGGGCCCGACAGGAGGCCTTGGTCCAGGCGTTGCTGCAGGCTGAGGCTCGGGTAGTCCAGCTTTTCCTCGAACGCGTGGTGGAGCAGCACGGCACGCAGACCAGGTCGACGTTCCGGATTCCTCGGCTCTACACCCGCTGCTGGGACTATGCCTGATCCCCGGACCGCGTTCGGTCAGATCAGCCGCACCACCCTCGGACCCCCCAGGACCGCCGAGTCCTACCGCCCCTCCTGGGCGGGCAGAATCGGCCCCAACGACCGCATGAAATCCGCCTGGTACATCGGCATGACCGCCGAACTCGGCACCTCGATCACCCTCTTCCGCACCCGACCGAGATCCCCCACCTGCTCCCCATGCAGGGCGTCGGCGGCCCCGACTCCCCACGCGGCAGCACCCTGCACCCACTGATCTGGCAGGCTTACGACGACTCGCGCTGACCCCCGGAAAGACGGCGGAACACGCAACCGTCAGGAACCCGTCTCCGCCCTGTCGGACGCACTCCGAAGAACGCAGAACTCGTTCCCCTCAGGGTCCGCAAGCACCGCCCAGCCGGTCCCATCGGAATTCCGGTGATCGCCGACCAGGGTCGCACCGAGACCGAGCAGCCACTCCACCTCCTGCTCGCGCGACATCTCTGGGCGCAGACACAGATGGATCCGGTTCTTGACCCTCTTCGGCTCGGGCACCTGGTTGAAATACAGCACCGGACCCTCCGCCAACAGCACCTGGGTCTCCCGGTCACCCGGCCTGTCCTCCGGATGCAACGGACGACCCGTCACCTCGCTCCAGAACCGCGCCAGCTCATAGGCGTCCGCACAGTCGATCGCCACGTTCTGCACTACCGAAACCATGCGCCAGAGCCTGCCCCACTTCCACTCCCGACGCCACCAGCGTGAGAGCGTTGCCGGCGGATGGAGATCCCGTACATGGGGTCGGCGCTTGCGGGTGGCGTCCCGTGCACAGCGCGGTCGCACAAATGAATGAAGGTCGCCACTTTGGGTCGCGACCTTGGAATGAAAGGAAAAGTGCCCCAGGTGGGATTCGAACCCACACTGTCCGCTGTTTGAGAGCGGCCTCTCTAACCAGTTGGAGTACTGGGGCCTAAGAAAGCAAGGGCGCGGTGCCCCCGTTGCAGCACTACCTTACAGGAGCTAGGTAGGCTCAGGGGAGCTGCAATGCCCCGCAAAGAGGAGCCTCCGTGACCGCCGAGCACGAGTCGTCGACCGCGCCCGTCGACGCAGACCAGACGCACGTACCGCCGCTGACGACCCGCGTCGTCATCGCCGAGGACGAGGCCCTGATCCGTCTCGACCTCAAGGAGATGCTCGAAGAGGAGGGCTACTCCGTGGTCGGCGAGGCCGGCGACGGGCAGACGGCCGTGGAGCTGGCCCGGGAGCTCAACCCGGACCTGGTGATCCTCGACGTCAAGATGCCGGTCCTCGACGGCATCTCCGCGGCGGAGAAGATCGCCCAGGAGTCGATCGCCCCGGTGCTGATGCTGACCGCGTTCTCGCAGCGCGAGCTCGTGGAGCGGGCGCGGGACGCGGGTGCGATGGCGTACCTGGTGAAGCCGTTCAGCAAGAGCGACGTCGTGCCGGCCATCGAGATGGCGGTGTCGCGGTACACGGAGCTGAAGGCGCTGGAGCAGGAGGTCGCGGACCTCTCGCAGCGCCTGGAGACCCGGAAGCTGGTGGACCGGGCGAAGAGCATCCTGCAGACGCAGTACGGGCTGAGCGAGCCGGCGGCGTTCCGGTGGATCCAGAAGACGTCGATGGACCGGCGCATGTCGATGCAGCAGGTCGCGGAGGCCGTGATCGAGGACGCCGAGGAGAAGAAGCAGGCGGCGAAGGGCCAGTAGGGCCCGTTCGGGCGCGTTCCGGAGGCCGTCTCCCCTGGTCGGGGGAGGCGGCCTCCGGCGTTCCCGGTCCGTCCGTCCGTGCGTACGTCCGTCCGTACGGGCCGGGAACGGCGTCGGCCCCGCCCCCTTCGAGTGGGGCGGGGCCGACGGGCCGGTGGTGGTGCGGGCTCAGTCCTCGCCGAGGTACGCCTTGCGGACGTCCTCGTTGACGAGCAGCTCGCGGCCGGGGCCGGAGAGGACGATCTTGCCGATCTCCATGACGTGTGCCTGGTCGGCCAGGGACAGCGCGGCCTGGGCGTTCTGCTCGACCAGGAGGATGGTCGTGCCGGCGGCCTTGAGCTCGGAGATGGTGGCCATGATCTTCTGCATCATGATCGGCGAGAGGCCCATGGAGGGCTCGTCGAGCATGAGCAGTTTCGGCTGGGACATGAGGGCGCGTCCCATGGCGAGCATCTGCTGCTCGCCGCCGGAGAGGGTGCCCGCGGCCTGCTTGCGGCGCTCTCCCAGGATGGGGAAGAGGTCGTAGGCGCGCTGGACGTCCTTGCCGATGCCGTCCTTGTCCTTGCGGAGGAAGGCGCCGAGGAGGAGGTTGTCCTCGATCGTCATGCGCGGGAAGATGTGCCGCCCCTCGGGGGAGTGGGCGAGTCCGAGCGAGACGATGTCGTGGGCGGGGACCTTCTTGAGGCTCTTGCCCTGGAACTTGATCTGGCCGCCCTTGGGCTTGATGAGCCCGGAGAGGGTGCGCAGGGTGGTGGTCTTGCCGGCGCCGTTGGTGCCGATGAGGCAGACGATCTGGCCGGCTTCGACGGTGAAGGAGATGCCCTTGACGGCTTCGATCTTGCCGTAGGCGACCTTGAGGTCTTCGACCTCGAGCAGTGCGGTCACTTGGGTTCTCCGTCCGTGCTGCTGGTGGTGCTGTCCGCGTCGGCGGGTGCGTCGGCCTCGGGGGCGTCGGCGTCGGCCTCGGCCTGGGGGGCCTCGGCGGGTGCGTCGGCCTGGGGGGCGTCGGCGTGGGCTTCGGCGGCTTCGACTTCGGCGGCTTCTTCGGTGCCGGGGGCGCCTTCGAAGGGCTCGCCGAGGTAGGCGGCGATGACGCGTTCGTCGCTCTGGACTTCGCCGGCGGTGCCTTCGATGAGCTTTTCGCCCTGGACGAGGCAGGCGACGCGGTCGCAGAGGTTGAAGATGAAGCGCATGTCGTGCTCGATGACGAGGACGGCGATGCCCTTGTCCCGGATGGCGAAGATGAGCTCTTCGGTGACCCGGGTCTCCTGCGGGTTCATGCCGGCGGTGGGCTCGTCGAGGAGCAGGAGGCCGGGCTCGCTGGCGAGGGCGCGGGCGATTTCGAGCTTGCGCTGCTCGCCGTAGGGGAGGTTGCGGGCGAGGTGGTCGGCCTTGTGGGCGAGGCCGATGAACTCCAGGAGCTCCATGGCCTTGAGCTTGCTGGCGCCTTCCTCGCGGTGGAAGCCGGGGAGGCGCAGGAGGGCCGACCAGAGGCCTTCCTTGGTGCGGGTGTGGCGGCCGACGAGGACGTTTTCCAGGACCGTCATGTTGTTGAAGAGACGGATGTTCTGGAAGGTGCGGGCGATGCCGGCTGCGGTGACCTTGAAGGACTTGGGGGGCAGGACCGTGCCCTTGTACCGGACTTCACCCTCGGTGGGGATGTAGAGGCCGGTGAGGCAGTTGAAGAAGGTGGTCTTGCCGGCTCCGTTGGGGCCGATGAGGCCGACGATCTCGCCGCTCTTCACGGTGAGGTCGACGTTCTTGACGGCGGTGAGGCCGCCGAACCTCATGGTGACGCCGCGGGCGTCGAGGACGGTCTCGCCGGTGGTGGCGGCGGGCGTCGTCTCGGTGGTGGTCGTCGTCATGTTCAGGCCCCTGCCTTGCTGAGGTCTGCGGAGTTCTCGTCGAGCTCGTTCTCGTGGAACTCGAGCTGGCGGCGCCGGTTGGGGATGAGGCCTTCGGGGCGCACGCGCATCAGGACGATGAGGGCGAGGCCGAAGGCGAAGAGCTGGTACTCACCCATGAACTGGAGCTTGTTGGGGATGAGGTAGAGCAGGGCTCCGCCGACGAGCGGTCCGCTGATGGTTCCCATGCCGCCGAGGACGACGGCGGCGAGGAGGAAGGCGGAGTTCGGGGGTACGGCGTTGGCGAACTGGTACTGCTCGGGGGTGACGGTGTAGGTCACGTGGGCCTGGACCGCGCCGGCGAGGCCGGCGAGGGAGGCGCCGAGGGCGAAGGCGATGAGCTTGACGCGGAAGCCGTTGATGCCCATGGCTTCGGCGGCGGTCTCGTCCTCGCGGATGGCCACCCAGGAGCGGCCGATGCGGGATTCGCTGCTGCGCCGGAAGACCACCACGACGATGAGGGTGACCAGGAGCATCAGCAGGAAGTAGTTGGCGAAGCGGCCGATGGTGAAGCCGCCGATGCTGTGTTCGGCGCCGAAGTCGAAGCCGAACATGTCGAGGTTCGGGATCGAGGAGATGCCGTTGGAGCCGTTGGTGATGTCCGGGCCGGAGGTGCCGTCCATGTTGTTGACGGCGATGCGGAAGATCTCACCGAAGCCGAGCGTCACGATGGCGAGGTAGTCGCCGCGCAGGCGGAGGGTGGGGGCGCCGATGAGGACGCCGAAGATCATGGACGCGGCGGCGCCGATGAGGATGGCGGCCCAGAACGGCAGGTGGAGGCCGAAGGGGCTGGAGGGGGAGCCGGAGACCATGGCCGCGGCGTAGGCGCCGACACCGAGGAAGGCGACGTAGCCGAGGTCGAGGAGGCCGACGAGGCCGACGACGATGTTGAGGCCGAGGGCGACGGTGGCGAAGATCAGGATGTTGACGCCGATGGTCGCGTACTGGTCGTCGGTCTGGGTGAAGGGGAAGGCGGCCGCGGCGGCGAAGGCGCCGACCATGGCGACGTTGCGGTGGTTGGCTGCCATGGCGCTGACGCGGGCGGCGAGGCCGGACTTGTTGATCGCCGCGAAGCCGAAGCAGGCGGTGAGCAGGAAGCCGATGAAGAGTTCGTCGTACTCGGTGCCGATGCCGTAGGTGAAGACGGCGAGGGCGAGGGCGAGGACGGCGGCGAGGACGAGGATCTCGGCCCAGCCGGGGAGCTGGCGGGCGGGAGCCTTCGGGGTGCCGGGGGCGAAGGCGGCCTTGATGGTCGTCCAGCGGTTGCCGGCGTTGTGCTTGAACTTGCCGTAGCCGCTCTCGTCGGGGTCGGGGGCGTCGGTGGCGGGGTGCCGGTAGGGCAGGGCCAGGGCGCCGACGAGGGTGACGAGGGTGGCTGCGAGGGCGATGAAGCCGCCGGGCTCGAGGTTGACGACGCCGCCGAGGGTGGTGCTGATGGCGATGCCGGTGTACCAGGCGGTGGTGAAGGCGGCGAGGGCGGAGAGCTTGATCGCCGAGTCGGCGCCGGCGGGGGTGAGCCAGCGCAGGCCCTTGACTCCGTAGGAGGAGAGGGCGAACAGGGTGGTGAGGAGGCCGCCGATGAGGACGAGCCACTGGAGGCCGCCGGGGTAGCCGTAGACGGTGAGGTCGCCGGGGAATTCGGAGGTCCAGGTCCAGGCGAGGAAGCAGGAGACGATGGTGAGGGCGCCGCCTGCGGTGGCCATGGCGCGGGCCGTCTTCTCGGGGAGGCCGATGAGGCCCTTCGAGGGGGTGACGGTGGTGGTTGCGGTGTCCGCGGTGATGGTCGTCATGGTTCTCACGCCCTGTCCGCCACGCGCTCGCCCAGCAGGCCCTGGGGCCGGAAGAGGAGCACGAGGATGAGAAGTACGAACGCCCAGACGTCGGCCCAGGCCTGGCCGCCGAGCTGTTCCATGCCGGGGATGTGGGCGATGTAGGCGGTGGCCATGGTCTCGGCGAGGCCGAGGACGAGGCCGCCGATCATGGCGCCGTAGATGTTTCCGATGCCGCCGAGGACTGCGGCGGTGAAGGCCTTGAGTCCGAGGAGGAAGCCCATGCGGAAGTTGATCTCGCCGTACTTGAGGCCGTAGGCGACGGCGCCGACGGCGGCGAAGGCCGCGCCGAGGGCGAAGGCGACCACGATGATGCGGTCGGTGTTGATGCCCATGAGCTTGGCGGTGTCGGGGTCCTGGGCGGTGGCCTGCATGCCGCGGCCGGTGCGCGTCTTCATGACGAAGTAGCCGAGGAAGGCCATGGAGACGGGGGCGGCGATGATCAGGAAGATGTCACCGGTCTGGATGGTGACGCTGCCGATGTGGAACGGGCCACCGGGGATCTCGGGGAAGACTCGGGAGGACTTGGCCTCGGGGTACCAGGCCCAGACCGCCTGCTGGAGGGCGAGGGAGAGGCCGATGGCGGTGATGAGCGGGGCGAGGCGGGGTGCGCTGCGCAGGGGGCGGTAGGCGAAACGTTCCGCTGCTACGGCGATGGTGGTGGCGACGACGATCGCGCCTATGAGCATGAGGGGCAGGGCGATCCACATGGTGGTGCCCGAGGGGAGCATCAGCCAGACGGTGAGGGCCCCGAACCCGCCGGTCATGAAGATCTCGCCGTGGGCGAAGTTGATGAGCTGGACGATGCCGTAGACCATCGTGTAGCCAATGGCGACGAGCCCGTACATGGATCCCAGTAGCAGGCCGTTGACCAGCTGTTGCGGCAGTTCGTGCACCGCAGGTCCTCCGAGTCTTTCGACGGATGTGACACCGCGCGGGGCGCTAGGAGTGCGCGCCCCGCGCGGCAGGGGTGATGAGGGGGGAGGGTCAGCCGGAGAAGGTGCCGGACTCGACGGCCTTCCAGGCGTCGCCCTCGTACTTGTAGACGGTGAGCTGCTTGTTGGTGGCGTCACCGAACTCGTCGAACGAGACCTTGCCGGTCACGCCGTCGAAGGAGACCTTGTTGGTGGCCTCGAGGACCTTGGCGCGGGCGTCCGCGGGGAGCTTGCCGCCGTTGGCGTCGACGACGGCCTTGACGGCCTCGATGATCGCCCAGGCGGAGTCGTAGGAGTAGCCGCCGTAGGCCTCGTAGGCCTCCTTGAAGCCGGCGTTCTTGTAGTTGGCGACGAACTCCTTGGCCGAGGGGAGGGTCTCGACCGGGGCGCCGACGGAGGTGGCGAGGTCGCCCACGCCCTCCTTGCCGGAGAGCTTGATGAAGTCGGCGCTGTAGATGCCGTCACCGCCGACGAGCGGGATGGCGGCGCCGGCCTTCTTGATCTGCTTGGAGAGCGGGCCGGCCGCGGGGTACTCGCCACCGTAGTAGACGACGTCGGCGCCGGAGCTCTTGACCTGGGTGGCGACGGCCGAGAAGTCCTTGGTGTCGGGGTTGACGTGGGCCTCGCCCACGACCTTGCCGCCGAGCTTGGTGAACTCGCCCTTGAAGGTGCCGGCGAGGCCCGAGCCGTAGGTCTTCTTGTCGTCGATCAGGAAGACCTTGGTCTTCTTGGCCTTGTTGTAGAGGTACTGCGCGGCGAACGGGCCCTGGATGGCGTCGGTGGTCGCGGTGCGGAAGTACGACTTGTAGGGGCGCGCCTTCTCGCCGGTGTTCCACTTCGGGCCCTGGGTGAGGGCCGGGTTGGTGTTGGCCGGGGAGATCTGGGTGAGCTTGGCGTCGTCGAAGACCTTCTGCATGGACTCCGAGACGGAGGAGTTCAGCGGGCCGACGACACCGAGGACGTCCTTGTTGGCGACGAGCTTGGTGGCGTTCTGCTGGCCGGACGAGGGCTGGGCCTGGTCGTCGTAGGCCTCGAACTTGAACGTGACGCCGGGGACGTACTTCTTGGCGTTGGCCTGCTGGGTGGCGAGGTCCACGGAGTTGCGGATGCCGAGGCCCAGGGCCGAGAGGTCGCCGGTGAGGGGGGCGTCGACGCCGATGACGACCGTGGTGCCGCCGGAGCCGGCGTCGTTGCCGCCCTTGTCCTCGCCACGGGAGCCGCAGGCGGTGAGGGTGAGCGCACCCGCGGCGAGCGCGGCGGTCACGGCGATGAGCTTGGTTTGACGCACGATCAGTCCTTTCCAGGCACTGCGTCCCCACCTGGGACGCGCCGAGTCGAAACGCGGACCGAACTGCGTGGAATCCGGTGGTCGCGGTGACTGGCCGTGACTCTAGGCGGCTGATCGGGGGATATGGAGGGCTGAGGCCAAGGCTGTGACTCTCTTGTTATGCCACGGCGTAATGGATAGCGGAACTTGGCGGGTGGAACGGGGGAATTCCGGCCGTTTCGTCGTGTCCGCATGGTGAGATCGCGCAGCACTGTTCGGCGGTTTTGCTGCTGACAGCCCAGTACTGTCGCGGGTTTTGGTCATGACGGTGCAGGTTGCGGCGCATCTCGGGAGTCGGGACATGCGTCGCTGAGTGCTGTGGCGAGTTCCCTGGCATATCGGTCACCGAGGATGTAACTGTGATCCTCTTTTCGGGATCCATTACTGAGGGTTACTTCGAGAAATGGCAGACCTGCATTCCGTGGTACATGCATGCAATCTTTGACCTGAATCTGCACGAGAACCGCACGGTTCCGGCCCTTGTGCACGACGAGGGGTGTGTGCGGGTCGGTGGTCACGCTGAGTGCTGCCCAGGGCTGGCCGATTCGCTCCAGGGAGACCGGCGGACCTGCCGTCGTGCGCAGGAAAACCGTGAAGGCGAACGCCGTCCCGGCGGGTGTGGGCCGCACCGGTCCGCCGTAGGTGACGGAGAAGACCTGGGAGGGGTAGGGCGGCGGCGGAGGGGCCGGCGGGCGGCTGCGCAGGGCGTACAGGTAGCCGCCGGCGCCGGCGGCCGCGGCGGTGAGGGCCAGGGCGAGCGCCAGGCGCGCCCCGCGTCCGCGGCGGCCCCGGCCGGGGCGCGGCCCGGGGGCGGTGTCCCACGGGTCGTCGGCGCCGGCGTCCCCGCTGCCGCCCCAGGTCTCGTCGCCGGGCTCAACGGGGCCGATGCCGCCCGGGCCGGTGCCGCTCACTGCCAGGGCCCGCCGGTCGGGGTGCCGTGCCGGTAGCGCTCGGCGCAGCCGCGCTCGACCTCCCGGGTGGCGGCGTCGTGCGCCGCGGCGGGGCCCCGGCGGGGCGCGACGGCCCGGCCGGCGGCGACGGCCGCGCGCAGGATCTCGTACTGCCCGCCGGACAGGCCCATCTCCTGGTAGTCGAGGTGGCTGTGCGGGCCGCCGTCGAGGACGCGGTGGGTCCAGTGGGCGACCAGGCGCACGCAGAGCTCCCGGGGGGAGGCGGCGGGGCGTGCGGGGCTCGCGGCGGCCGTGCTGGGGGCCCGGGAGGCCGTGGTGCGGGCGGCGGGGGCGGTGCGGGTCGCGGTGCAGGCGGCGGTGGCCGCCAGGAGCAGGGCGGCCGCGGCGGCCGCAGCGGCGGGCGTACGGGCCGGCCGGCGGGGGCCCGGGCGGCCCGGGCGGCGTACGCGTGCGCCCCCCGGCGCCGTCACCGTGTCCATGCGGGGACGGTAGTCCGGGGTCGGGGGGCGCGACAACGCCTCGTCTCAGCCTTGCTGTTGCGGGTTCGTGTCGCGCAGCAGGCAGGTCAGTCGGGCGGTGCAGACCCGCTTGTCGTCCTCGTCGGTGATGACGATCTCGTAGGTGGCGGTGGAGCGGCCGCGGTGGACGGGGGTGGCGACGCCGGTGACCAGGCCGGATCGGATGCCGCGGTGGTGGGTGCAGTTGAGGTCCACGCCGACGGCGACCTTGTTGATGCCGCCGTGGAGCATGGCGCCGACCGAGCCGAGGGTCTCGGCCAGGACGGCCGAGGCGCCGCCGTGCAGGAGTCCGTAGGGCTGGGTGTTGCCCTCGACGGGCATGGTGCCGACGACGCGGTCGGGGGCGGCCTCCAGGACGCGGATGTCCATGCGCTCGCCGAGGTGGCCGGCCGAGAAGAGGGCGGGCAGGTCGATGCCCAGGGCCGCGTACTCGTCGATGATTTCCTGCGGGAACTTCGGGCTGTGCTGTTCGCCCATGGGGACGGCTCCGTTTCGTGGGACGCGTCGTGAACGACCGTTAACCGATGACGGTCCCTTCATATCACCCGACTGAGCGTCCGCTCAGCCGGGTGGACGGCATCGGAGGCCTTCCCCGCGTCAGCCGGCGGTCGCGGGCTCGAAGCGGATGACGACCGACTTGCTCGCCGGGGTGTTGCTGGTGTCGGCGGTGGAGTCGAGCGGCACGAGCACGTTGGTCTCCGGGTAGTACGCCGCCGCGCACCCGCGCGCGGTGGGGTAGTGCACGACGCGGAAGCCGGGCGCGCGCCGCTCGACGCCGTCCTTCCATTCCGAGACCAGGTCGGTGTACGCGCCGTCGGCGAGCCCGTGCGCGGCCGCGTCCTCGGGGTGGACGAGGACCACGCGGCGGCCGCCCTTGATGCCGCGGTAGCGGTCGTCGAGCCCGTAGATGGTGGTGTTGTACTGGTCGTGCGAGCGCAGGGTCTGCAGCAGCAGCCGGCCCTCGGGCACGCGCGGGTACTCCACGGGGGCGGCGGTGAAGTTCGCCTTGCCGGTCGTGGTGGGGAAGCGGCGCTCGTCGCGGGGGGCGTGCGGGAGGGTGAAGCCGCCGGGGCGGGCGGCGCGGGCGTTGTAGTCCTCGAAGCCGGGCACCACGCGGGAGATCCGGTCGCGGATGGTGCCGTAGTCCTTCTCGAACTCCTCCCACGGCGTGGTCGAGGCCTCGCCGAGCACGGCGCGGGCCATGCGGGCCACGATCGCGGGCTCGGAGAGCAGGTGGGGGCTCGCCGGCGTGAGGTTGCCGCGGGAGGCGTGGACCATGCCCATGGAGTCCTCGACCGTGACGAACTGCTTCCCGGCCGCCTGGACGTCCTTGTCGGTGCGGCCGAGGGTGGGCAGGATCAGGGCGCGCCGGCCGGTCACCGCGTGGGAGCGGTTGAGCTTGGTGGACACGTGCACCGTCAGTGCGGCCCTGCGCATGGCGGCCTCGGTGACGTCGGTGTCGGGGGTGGCGCCGACGAAGTTGCCGCCCATGCCGAAGAAGACCTTGGCCTCGCCGTCGCGCAGCGCCTCGATGGCGCGCACCACGTCGTAGCCGTGGTGGCGGGGCGAGGTGATGCCGAACTCCTTGTCGAGGGCGTCGAGGAAGGCGGGGGCGGGGCGCTCGAAGATGCCCATGGTGCGGTCGCCCTGCACGTTGGAGTGGCCGCGCACGGGGCACACGCCGGCGCCGGGACGGCCGATGTTGCCGCGCAGCAGCAGGAGGTTGACCACCTCGCGGATGGTGGCGACGGCGTGCTTGTGCTGGGTCAGGCCCATCGCCCAGCAGACGATGGTGCGCTCCGAGGCCAGGACCATGGCCAGGGCCTGCTCGATCTCGGCGCGGGTCAGGCCGGTGGCGGTGAGGGTCTCGGGCCAGTCGGCGTCCCCGGCCGCGGCGGCGAGCGCCTCGTAGCCGTGCGTGTGCTCGGCGACGAACTCCTCGTCGACGGCGCCGGCCTCGATGACCAGCTTGTTGAGGAGGCGGAAGAGGGCCTGGTCGCCGCCGATGCGGATCTGGAGGAAGAGGTCGGTGAGGGCGGCGCCCTTGATCATGCCGAGCGGGGTCTGCGGGTTCTTGAAGCGCTCCAGGCCGGCCTCGGGCAGCGGGTTCACCGAGATGATCTTCGCGCCGGAGGCCTTGGCCTGCTCCAGTGCGGAGAGCATGCGGGGGTGGTTGGTGCCCGGGTTCTGGCCGGCGACGATGATCAGGTCGGCCCGGTGGAGGTCTTCGAGGGAGACGCTGCCCTTGCCGATGCCGATCGTCTCGACCAGGGCCGAGCCGGAGGACTCGTGGCACATGTTCGAGCAGTCGGGCAGGTTGTTGGTGCCGAACTCCCGGGCGAAGAGCTGGTAGAGGAACGCGGCCTCGTTGCTGGTGCGGCCCGAGGTGTAGAACAGCGCCTCGTCGGGGGAGGACAGGGCGCGCAGCTCCTCCGCGATGATCGCGAAGGCCCGCTCCCAGGTGACGGCCTCGTAGCGGTCGGCGCCCTCGGGCAGGTACATGGGCTGGGTGATGCGGCCCTGCTGGCCGAGCCAGTAGCCCGAGCGCCTCTCCAGGTCGGCGAGCGGGTGGGCGGCGAAGAAGTCCGGGGTGACCCGCCGCAGCGTGGCCTCCTCGGCGACGGCCTTGGCGCCGTTCTCGCAGAACTCGGCGGTGTGCCGCTTCTCGCCCTCGGGCCAGGCGCAGCCGGGGCAGTCGAAGCCGTCCTTCTGGTTGACCTTGAGGAGGGTGCGGGTGGTGCGGACCAGCCCCATCTGCTCCTGGGCGATCTTCAGGGTGTGGCCGATGGCGGGCAGGCCGGCGGCGGCGTGCTTGGGGGGCGCGACCTGCGGCGCGTCCTGGACCGGATCACCTGCGGGCGGCTTGGTCGCCATGGCGCTCCCCTTTGAGCATGTGTTCGTGCGGTGGTCCCTCGATGGTGTCATGGCGGGCGCCGGCCGCGGACCGCCGGGCGCCGGCCGCGGACGGGCGGGCCGCGAGGACCGCCGCGGACGGGATTGTCGGTGGGGCCCACTAGGCTCGGGGGCGTGGCAGAGACAGCATCGAAGAAGACCGACCAGAAGACAGCGGAGAACCGTCCGCGCCTGATGCTCATGGACGGGCACTCCCTGGCGTACCGGGCGTTCTTCGCGCTGCCCGCGGAGAACTTCACGACCGCGACGGGCCAGCCGACCAACGCCATCTACGGCTTCGCGTCGATGCTGGCGAACACCCTGCGCGACGAGGCGCCCACGCACTTCGCGGTGGCCTTCGACGTGTCCCGCAAGACCTGGCGCTCGAAGGAGTTCCCCGAGTACAAGGCGAACCGCTCCTCGACGCCCGACGAGTTCAAGGGCCAGGTCGAGCTGATCGGCGAGCTGCTGGACGCGATGGCCGTGCCGCGGTTCGCGGTGGACGGCTTCGAGGCCGACGACGTGATCGCCACGCTGGCCACGCAGGCCGAGGCCGCGGGCTTCGACGTCCTGATCGTCACCGGTGACCGGGACTCGTTCCAGCTGGTCACCCCGCGGACCACCGTGCTGTACCCGACCAAGGGCGTCTCCGAGCTGACCCGTTTCACCCCGGAGAAGGTCGAGGAGAAGTACGGACTCACGCCGCAGCAGTACCCGGACTTCGCGGCGCTGCGCGGCGACCCGTCCGACAACCTGCCGGGCATCCCGGGCGTGGGCGAGAAGACGGCCGCGAAGTGGATCAACCAGTTCGGGTCCTTCGCCGAGCTCGTCGAGCGGGCCGAGGAGGTCAAGGGCAAGGCGGGGCAGAACTTCCGCGACCACCTGGAGTCCGTCAAGCTCAACCGCGTGCTGACCGAGATGGTCCGCGACGTGGCGCTCGACCGCGCCCCCGGGGACCTGGAGCGCCGCCCGTACGACCGCAAGGCCGTCACCGGCGTGCTCGACGTACTGGAGATCCGCAACGCCTCGCTGCGCGAGCGGCTGCTGGCCGTCGACCCGGGCGCGGACCAGGAGGAGGCTCCGGCCCCGGCCGCCGGCGTGGAGCTGGACGTCAGCGTGCTGGGCGCCGGCGAGCTCGCGCCGTGGCTGGCCGAGCACGCTCGGGGCCCGCTGGGCGTGGCCACCGTCGACGCGTGGGCGCTGGGCACCGGCAGCGTCTCCGAGATCGCGCTCGCCGCGGCCGGGGGCGCGGCCGCCTGGTTCGACCCGTCGGTCCTGGACGAGGGCGACGAGCAGGCGTTCGCCGTCTGGCTGGCCGACCCGGCCCGGCCGAAGGTCATGCACAACGCCAAGGGCGCGATGCGGGTCATGCCCGAGCACGGCTGGACCGTCGCGGGCGTCTCCATGGACACCGCGCTCGCCGCCTACCTCGTCAAGCCCGGCCGGCGCTCCTTCGCGCTGGACGTCCTGGCGGTCGAGTACCTGGGCCGCGAACTGCAGCCGCCGGCGGCGGACGGCCAGCTGGCCTTCGGCACCGACGAGGACGAGACGGCCGAGGCCGAGGCGCTGTGCGCGCAGGCCCGCGCGGTCCTCGACCTGGGCGACGCGTTCGCCGCCAAGCTCCAGGAGGTCGGCGCCGCCGAGCTGCTGCACGACGTGGAGCTGCCCACCTCCGAGCTGCTCGCCCGCATGGAGCGGCACGGCATCGCCGCCGACCGCGACCACCTGGAGGCGATGGAGCGGCAGTTCGCCGACGCCGTGCAGCAGGCCGTCAAGGAGGCCCACGCCACGGTCGGCCACGAGTTCAACCTCGGCTCGCCCAAGCAGCTCCAGGAGGTCTTCTTCGGCGAGCTGGGCCTGCCCAAGACGAAGAAGACCAAGACCGGCTACACCACGGACGCCGACGCCCTGGCCTGGCTCGCCCAGCAGACCGACCACGAACTCCCCGTGATCATGCTGCGGCACCGCGAGCAGGCGCGGCTGCGCTCCACCGTCGAGGGCCTGATCAAGACGGTCGCCGCCGACGGCCGGGTCCACACCACCTTCAGCCAGACCGTGGCCGCCACCGGTCGCCTGTCGTCGACCGACCCGAACCTGCAGAACGTGCCGGTGCGCACCGACGAGGGCCGGGCCATCCGCCGCGGCTTCGTCGTCGGCGAGGGCTTCGAGTCCCTGATGACGGCCGACTACAGCCAGATCGAACTGCGCGTCATGGCCCACCTGTCGGAGGACGAGGGCCTGATCGAGGCCTTCCTCTCCGGCGAGGACCTGCACACCACGGTCGCCTCCCAGGTGTTCGGCGTCGAGCGGTCCGCCGTGGACGCCGAGATGCGCCGCAAGATCAAGGCCATGTCGTACGGCCTGGCCTACGGCCTGTCCGCCTTCGGCCTCTCGCAGCAGCTGAACATCGACCCGGCCGAGGCGCGGGGTTTGATGGACACCTTCTTCGAGCGCTTCGGCGGGGTACGGGACTACCTCCAGCGGGTCGTCGACGAGGCCCGGGCCACCGGGTACACGGCGACCATGCTGGGCCGCCGCCGCTACCTGCCCGACCTCAACAGCGACAACCGCCAGCGTCGCGAGGCCGCCGAGCGGATGGCGCTCAACGCCCCGATCCAGGGCACCGCGGCCGACATCGTGAAGCTGGCGATGGTGCGGGTCGACCGGGCGCTGGCGGGGGCCGGGCTGACGTCCCGGATGCTGCTCCAGGTGCACGACGAAATCGTGCTGGAGATCGCCCCGGGCGAGGCGGCCGAGGTCGAGGCGATCGTCCGCCGCGAGATGGCCGCGGCGGTCGAGCTGCGGGCGCCGCTCGACGTCTCGGTGGGCGTGGGCCCGGACTGGGAGTCCGCCGCCCACTGACCCCGTCCCCGGCCGCGCCCCCTGCCGCCGTCCCCGGCCCCCGCCACCTCGGGGGCGCCGCCCCGCCTCCCCCGCGCCTCAAGCGCGGGCGGGGCGGGAATCGCCGGCACCGAGAAGGGCCGGCATATCCGGCCCGCGCCGCGCAGGAAGCGCTGCACGGTCGGCAGCGGCACGGCGGCCGCGAACCGTTTGAGCGCACCCGGTGCGCAGCGCCCGGGTTTCCCGGGCGGAGCCCGGGGGCGGCGTCCGTGGTCGCAAGCCCCGGTTGCGGGAAGGGGCGGGGAGGGGACACCGCCCCGCAGGGCCCACCGGCTCGCGGCCGGATGACGCCCGGGCGGCGGCGTCAGCGGCGCGACGGCACCGGCGCGACCGACGGGGCCCCCGCCGAGGCAGCCGCCCCGGGGCCGCGCCGGCGCCGCAGCCGGACGACGACGGCGTACAGGGGAAGCGCAACCCCCAGCCCGGCCCCCGCCCCGAAGCACACCGTCGGCACGAGGTCGAGCGGACTCCCGACCCCGTCGAAGAACGTGAAGTACCGCACCACCCGCTGCGCGACCCCGCCGGCCACCGCCGCCCCGAGCAGGGTGAGCGCCACCCCCCGCTCGCCGCGGGTCAGTACCGGCACCGCGGCCGGCGCCGGCCCACCCGGCAGCCGGCGCACCGCCCGTACCAGGAACCAGCCGAGGGCGAGCAGCGCCACCGCCGAGCTTCCGTACTGCAGCCACCACCACCCCGGCATACCGGCGACCGGCTCCAGCAGCGCCGGCACCGCGTCCGTGCCCCGCCGCCCGGGGTGTGTGAAGCCGTCCCACACCACGTGCGTCAGCGCGCCCAGCACCGCCGAGACCCAGAACCGGCAGGCCAGCGGCAGCCGAGCCGTCCCCCGCCAGTCCGCCCCGCGGGCCAGCGCGTACGCACGGCCCCGCCAGGCCCGCGGCAGCAGCGCCACCAGCGGCTCGCGCAGCAGCAGCCAGCAGGCCACCAGCCCCGCCGAGAGGAGCACGTCCACGCCGACCACCCCGACCACCGAGTGCGTGACGGCACCGAACTCCATGCCGCCGGGCACCACGCTCGCGGCGAAGTACGTCACGTCCGGTGCGAAGGACCCCGCGACCAGTGCCGACGCCAGCAGCGGCCCGCGTGCGGTCCCCGTGCGCCGGATCCCCGGCAGTACGGCCGCGGCATGGCTGAGCGTGAACGGCATGAGGGCCCCTCCCGGATGATCACCTTCGTCCAGTATGCGACGCCCCGGCCCGCCCCGCGGTTTCGCACCGGCCGCCCCCGACGCCGCAGCCCCGCGTACGGGTTCTCATCTGCCGCCCGCGTTGCTACGGTGCCCCAACCCTGACGGTGCATCAGATCCGGAGGCCCTGCCATGCGCGCACTCGCCGCCGCCGCGATCGGCCTGGCCGCCGCGCTGGCCCTGGCCTTCGGCGTGACCGCCGCCGGCCAGCCCGAGGGGCGGACCTCGCCCAAGCCGCTGCTCACCACCGCGCCCACGGCGCCCGGACAGGAGTAAGGGGAGGCGACCGCCGCCATGAGACGCCGAGCCAGCCTGGTGCTCCTCGCCCTCGCCGTGTTCTGTGCCGCCCTGGCCCCGCTCATGCGCTGGTACATGTACCCGCGGCTGGCGAAGATCCCGGCGAACCAGTACCAGGAGACCGTCCTGGAGGCGGCGCCCGCCACCCTCCTCGACTACGGCACGCTGCAGCCCAGGAAGGTCCCCAAGATCACCATCGTGCAGACGCTCAAGGGCAACGTGGAGCGCTCCCGCGAGATCGAGGCCAGCGCCGGCCGCGACGTCGTCGTCTGGGACTCCCTCGCGTACGTGATCGGCCCCGACGGGAAGATGGTCTCCCAGGTCCCCGAGCGGTACGTGTTCGACGCCCACACCCAGGACCCGGTGCACGCCACCGGCGAGTCGGTCGACGGCGACCCGGTCCGGCGCGAGGGGGTGGAGTTCAAGTTCCCCTTCTTCACCGAGCCCCGCGACTACCTCTACTTCGACGCCCAGACCCGGACCTCCGCGCCCATCCACTACGTCGGCCCCCGCACGTTCCACGGCCTGGACGTCTACTACTTCGAGCAGACCGTTCCGTGGACCAAGGTGCCGTTCCCCAAGAAGATGCCGATCGAGGGCATCGACCCGGCCACCATCGAGTCAGGCCTGGGCACCTCCCGCTGGTACACCACCAAGCGGATGTTCTGGGTCGAGCCCGTCACCGGCGCGCCCGTCAACGGCGAGGAGATCCACAGCGAGGAGCTGCGCGGCGGCCAGCTCGCCGCCAACGCCCCCGGCCAGCGCCTCGTCGTCTTCCAGGGCCACGTCAAGATGCGCGCGGACTACCTGGAGCACACCGTCGACCTGGTCGCGGCGAACCGCACCAAGGTCCTCGTCCTGCACACGTACGCCCCGATCGGCCTCGCGGTGTGGGGCGGGCTGCTGTGCGCACTGGCCCTGTGGCTGGAGGCGCGCACCCGGCGCGGCCGCACGGACGCGCCGCCCCGGGAACCGGTCGCGGTCGCCGCCTGACCGGGCGTCAGGAGCGCCTGAGGCGGGCGTTGGTGTGCCGGGTCGGCTCGGCCGTGGCCGGGTCCTCCGGCCAGGGGTGCTTGGGGTAGCGGCCGCGCAGCTCCGCCCGTACGGCCTTGTACCCCTCCCGCCAGAACGACGCCAGGTCGGCGGTGACCGCCGCCGGCCGCCCGGCCGGCGACAGCAGGTGCACGAGCACCGGTACGCCCGCCACCGTCGGCGTCTGCGCCAGCCCGAACAGCTCCTGCAGCTTCACGGCCAGCACGGGTTGGTCGGCCGAGTAGTCCACCGCGATCCGCGAGCCGCTCGGCACCTGGATGCGCTCGGGGGCCAGCGCATCGAGCCGGCCCGCCTCGCCGGAGGCCCACGGCAGCAGCCGCGCCAGCGCCGCACCGGCGTCGATCCGGGCCAGGTCGGCCCGCCGCCGCGCCCGCGACAGCTCCGGCTCCAGCCACTCCCCGGCCCGCTCCACCAGCGCCCCGTCCGACACGTCCGGCCAGGGCTCGCCCAGGGTCCGGTGCAGGAAACCCAGACGCTGGCGCAGTGCGGCCGCTTCCTTGGTCCAGCGCAGCAGGGCCCCCGGGCCCTCCGCCCGCAGCCCCTCCAGGAGCGCCCCGCGCACCAGCGCCGGGTCGGGTGCGCGCAGTGGTCGCACGGCCATCTCGATCGCCCCGAGCCGGGCCACCTCGCGGGCGACGACGTCCCCGTCGGCCCAGTGCACCTCCTCGCCCTCGGACCACAGGTGCTCCGCGGCCCGGCGCGCCGTCGCCCCGTCGAGTACGCCCGCCAGCCGGACCCGGGCGTCCGCGGAGGTCGCGGCCCGGTCGGCGACCGCCACCGCGAGCCACTCGCTGCCGCCCAGCCGCGACCCCTCGGCCAGCGCGGCCCGCGTGCCCGACGCCATCAGGTACCCCCGGTGGGCACTGCCCCGGGCCACCCGTTCGGGGAACGCCAGCGCCGCCACGAGCCCCGCGACGTGGTCGTCCGAGGGTGCCGCGGCCCCGGCCGGCGGGCCCGAACGGGGCGCCGCGGGGGCGTCCCGCCCGGCCGACGCCGCCGCGGCGGCCAGCCGTCCGGCCTCGGCCCGCCAGCGGGCCGCATACGCGTCGTTCCCGCCCCGGGCCGCCCGCCAGGCGCCCACCACGTCGTCCCCGTACTCCCGCGGCGGCTCCTCGCTCAGCAGTGCGACCACCTCGGCCACCCGCCGAGCCCCGCCCCCGGCGGCCGTGACCCCGTCGAGCAGCGCGCGCCCCAGGCGCGGGTGGAGGCCCAGCCGGGCCAGCGCCGTACCCCGCGGTGTCACGCGCCCGGCCGGGTCGATCGCCCCGACCGCGGACAGCACCGCGCGCGCCGCGGCCATGGCCCCGGCGGGCGGCGCGTCCAGCAGCGCGAGCCCCGTCGCGTCCGGATCGCCCCAGCAGGCGGCGTGCAGCGCGAACGGCGCCAGGTCCGCCAGCTTGATCTCCGGCGCCGGGAACAGCGGCAGCCGCCCGTGCTCCGCCTCCGCCCAGCACCGGTACACCGCGCCCGGCGCCTCGCGCCCCGCGCGTCCGGCCCGCTGCCGGGCGGCCGCCTGCGAGGCCCGTACGGTCGTCAGCGCGCCCAGCCCGCGCGAGTGGTCCATCCGCGGCTCGCGGGCCAGGCCCGCGTCCACCACGACCCGCACCCCCGGCACGGTGAGGGACGACTCCGCCACCGCGGTCGCGAGGATCACCCGCCGGCCGGCACCCGGGGACAGCACCGCGTCCTGGACCGCCGCCGGCGCCCGACCGTGCACCTGGAGCAGCTCCGCGTCCACCCCGCCCAGCAGCCCGGCCACCCGCGCGATCTCCCCGACGCCGGGCAGGAAGCACAGCACGTCCCCGGACCGTTCCGAGAGCGCCCGCCGCACCACGGACGCCACGTGCGCCAGCAGCGCCGGGTCGACCCGCATCCCGTGCGGCGGCCGCACCGGGCGGGCCGGCGGCGCCCACACCACCTCGACCGGGTACGAGACCCCGGCGGCCGCCACCACCGGCGCGTCGTCCAGCAGCCGCGCCCAGCCCGCCGCGTCCGTCGTGGCCGACGCGGCCACCAGCCGCAGCTCCGGCCGCAGGGCCGCCCGGACGTCCAGCAGGAACGCGGCGACGGTGTCGGCGTCCAGGTGGCGCTCGTGGCACTCGTCCAGGACGACGACGTCCACCCCGGACAGCTCCTGGTCGCGCTGGAGGCGTTGCAGCAGGACGCCGGTGGTGACCACCTCCACCACCGTCGACGGGCCGGCCACCCGCTCGCCGCGCACCGTGAAGCCCACCGATTCCCCGACCCGCTCGCCCAGCAGCCAGGCCATCCGCCGGGCGGCCGCGCGGGCCGCGATCCGGCGCGGCTCGGCGACGACCACGCGCCGCGCCGGGCCGCCGCCGACCAGACCGGCCAGCACCAGCGGGACCAGGGTGGTCTTTCCGGTGCCGGGCGGCGCGCACAGCACCGCCGTGCCGTGGTCGTCCAGGGCCCTGGTCAGGGCCGGCAGCGCCTCCCGGACCGGGAGCGCGTCCAGGGCCTGCGTACGCATGGGTCAGTCCTCACACCGCATCGGTCGGCCCGCGCGCCGCGTCCGCGGCGCGCGGGTGGTCGGTCGGTCCCGGGCGCTGCGGCCGCCGCCGACCGCCCGGTCCGGTCCCTCGTCGAGACCCGCTCCGGTCATCGTGGCGACCGGGTCCGGTCCCCGTTCAGTCCTCGCGCTCGCACACGAAGATCGCCGTGCCCGGGATCAGGTTCCCGCGCAGCGGGGACCAGCCGCCCCACTCCTGGGCGTTCCAGGCGGGCCACTCCGGCTCCACCAGGTCCACCAGCCGGAACCCGCCCGCGACGATCTCGCGCACCCGGTCCCCCAGGGTGCGGTGGTGCTCGACGTACACCGCGCGGCCCTGCTCGTCCTGCTCGACGTACGGCGTCCGGTCGAAGTAGGAGGCGGACACCGAGAGCCCCTCGGGGCCCGGCTCGTCGGGGAAGGCCCAGCGGATGGGGTGGGTGACCGAGAAGACCCAGCGTCCGCCCGGCCGCAGCACCCGCCGCACCTCGCGGAAGACCTTCACCGGGTCCGCGACGAACGGCACCGCCCCGTAGGCGGAGCAGGCCAGGTCGAAGGAGCCGTCCCGGAACGGCAGCGCGCCGGCGTCGGCCTCCACCAGGGGCACGGCCCCGCCGTCGATGCGCAGGGCGTGCTGGAGCTGGCGGTGCGAGAGGTCCAGGGCCACCGGGCGGGCACCCCGGGCGGCCAGCCATCGGGAGCACTGGGCCGCGCCGGCGCCGATCTCCAGGACGTCCAGGCCCTCCAGGGCTGCCGCCGGGCCCAGCAGGCCGGCGTCGGCCTCGTCCAGGCCCTCGGGACCCCAGACGAAGCGGTCGTCGCCGAGGAAGGCGCCGTGGTCGCTCTGGTACTCGTCCGCGTTGCGGTCCCACCAGCCGCGGCTGGCGCGGCTGCTCTCGGCCTCGCCCGCCTCGCGGCGGGTGGCCTCGGCGTCGTCCCCGTCCCCGTCCTCGTCCTGGCCCGCGGCGTCGTCCTCGTGGCCGAGGGCGTGGCCGTGGTCGTGACGGTGGTCGTGGCGGTGGCCGGCCGGGGGAGCGTCCTCGTGTCCGTCGCCGTACCCGCGGTACGCGGCCGCCGGGTCCTCGTTCACGCGCTCGGCGGCGTCATCCTCTTGGTTCATCGGGCCCGTCGTCGTAGTCTTCGCAGAGTCTTCGCGGCAGGTTCTGGGGCCTGCCCGCAGGGAAGTTGTGCCGGAAGTACGGTGATGCGCCCGCGGTGTCCGCCTTCGCGCATTGACCCTGTCCGGCCGTCCCCGTATGCTACAAGTTGCGCTGCGAGCCTGCGCTCCTCAGACCTAGCAGGCTGCGCTCGCATCTGTTGCAACCCCTCGGTTCTCGAGGCTCCTCCCCGTGACGAACGGTTCGGGGCCTCCTTGGCTGTCCGGCTTACGCAGACGCGACAAAGGCTCCCGGCGTAGCAGTACCTACGACTTCATGTCCGTACCGGAGCCCTTTCCCACATGACGAGCAGCACCGAGACCACCGCCACCACCCCGCAGGTTGCGGTCAACGACATCGGTAACGAGGAAGCCTTCCTCGCCGCGATCGACGAGACGATCAAGTACTTCAACGACGGCGACATCGTCGACGGCGTCATCGTGAAGGTCGACCGGGACGAGGTCCTGCTCGACATCGGTTACAAGACCGAAGGTGTCATCCCGAGCCGCGAGCTCTCGATCAAGCACGACGTCGACCCGAACGAGGTCGTCAAGGTCGGCGACGAGATCGAGGCCCTGGTTCTCCAGAAGGAGGACAAGGAAGGCCGCCTGATCCTCTCGAAGAAGCGCGCCCAGTACGAGCGTGCCTGGGGCACCATCGAGAAGATCAAGGAAGAGGACGGCATCGTCACCGGTACCGTCATCGAGGTCGTCAAGGGTGGTCTCATCCTCGACATCGGCCTCCGCGGCTTCCTCCCGGCCTCCCTGGTCGAGATGCGCCGTGTCCGCGACCTCCAGCCCTACGTGGGCAAGGAGCTCGAGGCGAAGATCATCGAGCTGGACAAGAACCGCAACAACGTGGTCCTGTCCCGCCGCGCCTGGCTCGAGCAGACCCAGTCCGAGGTTCGCCAGACGTTCCTCACCACCCTGCAGAAGGGTCAGGTCCGCTCCGGCGTCGTCTCCTCGATCGTCAACTTCGGTGCCTTCGTGGACCTGGGTGGCGTCGACGGTCTGGTCCACGTTTCCGAGCTGTCCTGGAAGCACATCGACCACCCGTCCGAGGTCGTCGAGGTCGGCCAGGAGGTCACCGTCGAGGTCCTCGACGTCGACATGGACCGCGAGCGCGTCTCCCTGTCGCTGAAGGCGACCCAGGAGGACCCGTGGCAGCAGTTCGCCCGTACCCACCAGATCGGCCAGGTCGTTCCGGGTAAGGTCACGAAGCTGGTTCCGTTCGGTGCGTTCGTCCGCGTGGACGAGGGCATCGAGGGCCTGGTCCACATCTCCGAGCTGGCCGAGCGCCACGTGGAGATCCCGGAGCAGGTCGTCCAGGTCAACGACGAGATCTTCGTCAAGGTCATCGACATCGACCTCGAGCGTCGCCGCATCTCGCTGTCGCTGAAGCAGGCCAACGAGTCCTTCGGCGCCGACCCGATGGCCGTCGAGTTCGACCCGACCCTGTACGGCATGGCCGCGTCGTACGACGACCAGGGCAACTACATCTACCCCGAGGGCTTCGACCCCGAGACCAACGACTGGCTCGAGGGCTACGAGAAGCAGCGCGAGACCTGGGAGACCCAGTACGCCGAGGCCCAGGCCCGCTTCGAGCAGCACCAGGCGCAGGTCGTCAAGAGCCGCGAGGCCGACGCCGCCGCCGCTGCCGAGGGTGGCGAGGCCCCGGCCGCCGCTGCCGGTGGCGTCTCCGGTGGTTCGTACTCCTCGGAGTCGGACGACACGGCCGGCGCCCTGGCGTCGGACGAGGCCCTGGCCGCGCTCCGCGAGAAGCTGGCCGGCGGCCAGAGCTGATCACGGAGCAGCGTCCCGGTCGACGGCCCCGGTCCCTGACCGCAGGTTGCTGACCGAAAGCTGAACGGCTGAAACGGTAAGGCCCGTCCCCTACGGGGGGCGGGCCTTACCGCGTTCTGGGGCTGCGGCGCGCCATCGCGTTTCGGCGGCCGGGCCGTTCGGGGAATGGCGCCGCCCCCGGGAACGTTCTTCCTAGCGAACGCACGAGGGAGGAGCGGGGATCGTGCTTGATCCGCAGGGTTTGTACGAGTGGGACGCCAAGGGGCTCGCCGTGGTCGACCTGGCACTGGCCCAGGACTCGGCCGGGCTGGTGATGCTCTACCACTTCGAGGGCTACATCGACGCCGGTGAGACCGGCGAGCAGATCGTGGAGCGGCTGCTCGACACGCTGCCGCACCAGGTCGTCGCCCGGTTCGACAGCGACCGCCTGGTCGACTATCGCGCGCGCCGTCCGCTGCTCACCTTCAAGCGAGACCACTGGACCGACTTCGACGCGCCCGCGCTCGAGGTCCGGCTCGTCCAGGACGCCACCGGTGCCCCCTTCCTGCTGCTCTCCGGCCCCGAGCCGGACGTCGAGTGGGAGCGGTTCGCCAAGGCCGTGCAGCAGATCGTGGAGCGGCTGGGCGTCCGGCTCTCCGTCAACTTCCACGGCATCCCCATGGGCGTGCCGCACACCCGCCCCGTGGGCCTGACCCCGCACGGCAACCGCACCGACCTCATGCCGGGCCACAGCAGCCCGTTCGACGAGGCCCAGGTGCCGGGCAGCGCCGAGTCCCTGGTCGAGTACCGACTCGCCCAGGCCGGGCACGACGTCCTCGGCGTGGCCGCGCACGTCCCGCACTACATCGCCCGCTCCCCGTACCCCGACGCCGCCCTCACCGCCCTGGAGGCGATCACGGCCGCGACCGGGCTGGTACTGCCGGGCGTCGCGCACGCACTGCGCACCGAGGCGCACCGCACCCAGACGGAGATCGACCGGCAGATCCGGGAGGGTGACGACGAGCTGGTCGCACTGGTCCAGGGCCTGGAGCACCAGTACGACGCCGTCGCCGGAGCCGAGAGCCGCGGCAACATGATCGCCGAGCCGGCCGAGATCCCGTCCGCGGAGGAGCTCGGGCGCGAGTTCGAGCGCTTCCTGGCCGAGCGCGAGGGTGACGCGTAGGGCGTAGGTGCGCGGGTGCGCGGGTGCGGGGGTGCGCGGGTGTGGTGTGCGGGTGTGCCGGTGCACAGGTGTACGGGGCCGGGGCGGGGCCGGGGCGGCAGGGCTTAAGCTGCGCTCCATGCTGAAAGTGGGCCTGACGGGCGGAATCGGTGCCGGCAAGAGCGAGGTCTCGCGGCTGCTGGCCGGGTACGGAGCGGTGGTCGTCGACGCGGACCGCATCGCGCGGGAGGTCGTCGAGCCCGGCACGCCCGGTCTGGCGGCCGTGGTGGCCGCCTTCGGGGAGTCCGTACTGGCCCCGGACGGGACGCTGGACCGGCCGAAGCTCGGCGCCATCGTCTTCGCCGACCAGGAGAAGCTGCGCACCCTGAACGGCATCGTGCACCCGCTGGTCGGGGCCCGCTCCGCCGAGCTGGAGGCCGCCGCGGGCCCGGACGCCATCGTCGTGCACGACGTACCGCTGCTGACCGAGAACGGACTGGCACCGCTGTACGACCTCGTCGTGGTGGTGGACGCGGCCCCCGAGACGCAGCTGGCCCGGCTGATCGCGCACCGGGGCATGGCCGAGGACGAAGCGAAGGCCCGCATGGCCGCGCAGGCCACGCGGGAGCAGCGGCTGGCCGTGGCCGACGTCGTCATCGACAACGACGGGCCGCTGGCGGCGCTGGAGCCCCGGGTCCGCGAGGTGTGGGCGGAGCTGACCGACCGGGCCGCCGCGGCCGCCGGGGGCTGAGCGGCCGGCTCGTTGCGCGTGCGCGGTTTCCCGGGGCCCGGGCCTTGGAATACGCCTGGGTGCCGGGACGTTGGACGGCTCGCAGACGGAAGGACTGGTGACTGACCGTGTCGGAGAACGCGCCGCGCAGCCCCGAGACCCACCTCATCGACTACCGCGCCGCGGAGCGCCTGCTGGAAGCGGGCGACCCCAGGGGAGCGGTGAAACTGCTCGACGCCGTCATCGACGCCCACCCGGAGACCACCGGCCCCCGGCTGCTGCGTGCCCGCGCCTTCTTCGCCGCGGCCCAACTGCGCCCCGCGGAGCTGGAGTTCGAGCTGGTGCTGGAACGGGAGCCGGACAACGCCTACGCGCACTTCGGGCTCGCCCGCACCTACGAGCGGGCCGGTCGCCCCGCCCGGGCCCGTCGGCACTTCCGACTGGCGGCCGCACTCGACCCCAAGCCGGAGTACCTGAGGGCGGCGCGCTTCGAGGAGTGAGCGGTGTAGCGGGGCGGCGGCTGCTGGGGAGTGGGATGGGTGCGGCGGCCGCTGGGGACTGGATGGGCTTGGGTTTGCTTCGGCTTGGGTTTGGGTCTCCGCTTGGGTTTGGGTCTCCGCTTGGCCTTGGGTGTGGGGGTGGGGGTGTGCGTTGGGTTCTGAGGGCTGAGGGCTGAGGGCTGAGGGCTGAGGGCTGAGGGCTGAGCTGAGGGCCGGGACCGGGCGTCAGGGCCTGTCCTGGGGCCTGTCCCGGGGGCGTCCGTCGCCGTGGTCGGGCTCGTAGGGCGGGACGTCCCGGCCGGGCTGCCAATGCGGGCCCTGACGCAGGTGGCGCACGATCATCGTCAGGTCCACCGCCACGATCAGCAGCAGCGCTCCGCAGGCCGCCGCCCAGCCGGGCCGGCCGACGACCACGAACGCGGCCGTCCCCAGCCCGGCCCAGACCAGCCCCCACACGCTCAGCCAGAACCGCATCCGCAGCGCGCTGCGGGCGTTGACCGGCTCGTTCCCGCTCCTCATCGCCATCGCCTCACCTCTGACGCTCCTACCCAGGAACGCCCGGGTCAAGGCGGTCAAGGCTCGTGGCGGTGACTGGGCCGTCAGGGGTTGAGTTTGTTGACGGCCGTCACGACGGTCTTCTTGAAGGCCTTCACCGGTGCCTGGGCCAGGGTTCCCATCTCGGCCCAGCGCACCACGGTGACCGTGCTGCCGTCGCGGCCGATCCCGAAGAGGTTGACGCCCGGCTCGGACTCGGGGATCGAGGTGTGGACGCCGTACACGTGCGCGCCCTCCTCGACGGCGACCTTGCCGTAGTCCTGCCAGCTCGCGGTACCGCCGGGCGTCTTGCGCAGCCAGTCGGCGGCGCAGGCGGCCACCTCCCGCTCCAGCGCGGCGGCGAGCCGGGCCGCGGACGTGCCGGAGGCCGCGCGGACCGAGACCTGTACGGCGCCCGTGTCGTACTCGGTGCCGAACGTGCGGTGCCAGACGCCGGTGGCCGGCAGTGCGCGGTCCAGGCAGAACGGCACCGGGTCCGGGATCCCGCGGGTGACCCGGCCCGTGTACCAGGGCGAGGATGGGTGGGGCGGGAGGTCGCGGCCGGTCAGGAACCCGGGTGCGGTGGTGGCGGCGGCGACGGTGGTGGTGGGAACGGTGGCGAGGGCGGCCGGTGCGGCCAGGCCCGCGCCGAGGGCGGTCGCGGTGGTCACCGCGGCGATGGCGATGGAGCGCTTGAGCACAGTGGTTCTCCCCGTTTTCAGGCTGTGTTGGTGTTCCGGGGACAGAGTTCCCACCATGCGGGGTGTCGGGCGAAGGAATTGGCCCCATCCGGGACACTGGAACGGCAGAACGTACTCCCACCTGGGGAAACATGCCTGGGGTGGAACGGTGTCGCGGGACGGGGGAGCCATGGGCGGGAGTGGGCGGGCGGCGGAGACGGCGGATTTCGCGCGCCTGATGCGGGAGTTGAAGGAGCGATCGGGGCTGAGCTACGGGGCGCTCGCCCGCACCCTGCACACCAGTACGTCGACCCTGCACCGGTACTGCAGCGGGGAGGCGGTGCCGTCCGAGTTCGCGGCCGTGGACCGCTTCGCGCGGGCTTGCCGGGTGTCCCAGGGCGAGGCGCTTGACCTGCACCGGGCCTGGCTGCTGGCGGACGCCCGCCGCCGGGCCGCCCAGCGGGAGGAGGGGGTGGCGGGGCGTGATGAGACTGGTGCTGGTGCTGGTGCTGGTGCTGGTGCTGGTGCTGGTGCTGGTGCTGGGGATGGGGATGGGGATGGGCGTGGCGGGGATGCTGGTTCTGGTTCTGGGGTGGGTGCCGCTTCTGGTTCCGGGGTGGGTGCCGCCGAAGGCGTCCCGGTCGGTGATGAGTCGCTGGTTCCGGTCGTCCTCGTGGGGGAGCCGGGGGGGCGGCCGGCCTGGTACCGCAGGCCCCGGACCGCTGCTCTGGTGGCCGCAGCCACTGCGGCAGGTGCCGCGGTGGTCGTGGCCCTGGCCGTGAGCGGGCCCGACGCCACCGGGCGTCTGGCGGGCAGTCCCGTGGCCCCGGCCGTCACCAGCCGCCCCGGCGGCCTTCCCGCGAGCCCCGGGGCCGGCGGACACGGGGCATCCCCCAGCCCGTCCGGCGCGAGCGTTCCGGCCGGCTCGGGCGACCCCACGGCACCCGGCACGAAGTCGGTGGCCCCACCGGCCGCGACGGGCTCGCCCACCGGGGCCCCGAGCCCCACGACCCCGGTCCGACCCGGGGCGGGGGAGCCGCTGGCGCTGTCCGTGCGCTCGCACGTCTGGCAGAACGCCTGCGACCACACGTACTTGAGCGAGCGCGGCCCGCAGGCCGTACCCGCGCCGCCGGTCGAGCAGGACGCCCCCGCCTGGGCGGCGGCGCAGCGCGCCGTGCACGCCCGGCAGCAGATCGTCGAGGTGACGGCGACCGGCAAGGGAGCGGGGCCGGTGGTGCTCCAGGCGGTGCAGGTCCGGGTGGTGGCCCGCCGGGCCCCGCTGAAGTGGAACGTGTACGCGATGTCCCCGGGGTGCGGTGGCGCCCTGACGCCCGCCACGTACGCGGTGAACCTGGACGCACCGCGCCCGCTGGCCCGCCCGGTGGAGGGCAGCGACGCGGGGGAGCCCGTACCGGCGCCGACGCTGCCGCTGCGGGTGTCGGCGCAGGAGCCGGCCGTGCTGCGGGTGGAGGCCACGACGACCGGGTGCGACTGCGACTGGTACCTGGAGCTGCGCTGGGCCGCGGGCGAGCGCTCGGGCACCGCTCGAATCGGTGCCGACGGCGGGCCCTTCCGCACGAGCGCGGCGGTGGGACGCCCCACCTACGGCTATGCGTACGAGCTGGGTCGCTGGTCGCGGGGCTGAGGGTCCGGCCGGCTGAAGGCCGGGAGCTGAAGCTGACCGGGCACCGCCAGGGATGTGTGGCCCGGGTCGGGTGGCTTTGGGGATCGGGGCGGTGAAGGGGCAGGTCAGGGGGAGTGTCAGGGGGCGCGCCTAGACTCGCTTGGAGATCGGAATGCTGGTTCGGTCGGGCCTGTCCGGCCCGGTGTGGAGGGAGGCGCCCCGTGAGCATCGACGTCCGTCGTGCGGCGGCGGTGTTCCTGCCTGCCGCCCTGCCCCGTGAGGGGCGCCTCGCCTTCTGGCATCCGGGGGACGGGGTGCCGAGCGGCTCGCCGGGGGAGTCCGGGGGTGGGGAGCTGCGCACCCTCACGGTCGTGGGACCGCACGGTGCGGGGGTGCGCAGTCGGTCGGTGGCCGCGCTGGTGCTGCCGGTGGTGGATGCGCTGCCGCTGCTCGTCCGGGCGCGGCAGGACCCTGTCGCCCATCCGGCGGCCCGTTGTTGGGGGGCGGCGGCGCTGCAGGCGTTGGGGCTGACCGCCCGGGGGCGGCTGCTGCCCGGTCTCACCGCCGAGGACCTCGATGCCTGGCGGGCGGGGCCCCTGGACGCCGATGACGTGGCGCACCTGCGGGCGGTGGCCGCCGCGATGCCGTACGAGGCGTACGCGACGCCGCTGCCGGGGAGGCGGCCGCTGCGGCTGCCCGAGCCGGAGGCGCTCGTGCGGGCGTTCCTCGATGCGGTGGCCGACGGTCTGCCCCGGACTCCCGCGGCCGCGCACGCGCTCGGTGCGCCCTTCGCGGCCCGGGAGCCGCAGCACGTGCCCGGGATGCGGGACTGGGCGGCGCAGGTGGCGGCGGGGGCCGATGCGGGGGTGGGGATCTCGCTGCGGCTCGATCTGCCGGCGCGCGGCATCTTCGACGGCTCGGACGAGGGGACCGCCGGCGCGGCGGACGGGGGGAGGGTGTCCAGGCGTGCGGGGGCGGCGGTGCTGCAGGTGCACAGTCTGGCCGATCCGACGCTGGTCACGGACGCGGGGGAGCTGTGGGCGGGGCGGGCGGCGGACGGTTTCGGGCCGCGGGCGCGGGTCGACGCGGTGTTGGCCGTGCGGCGGGCCGCGCGGGTGTGGGCGCCGCTGCTGCGGCTGCTGGAGCAGCCCGTGCCGGACGTGCTCGCCCTGTCGGACCCGGAGCTGGAGGACCTGCTCGGGTCGGCCGCGACCCGGCTGGCGGGGGCGGGCGTGGTCGTGCACTGGCCGCGCGAGCTGGCGCGGACGCTCGCGGCGACGGCCGTGGTCCGGCCGGCCCCCGGGTCCGCCGCGGACGGCACGTCCTTCTTCGACGCCGGGTCGCTCTTCTCGTTCGAATGGGAGATCGCCCTCGGCGGGGACCGGCTCACCCCGTCCGAGCTGGACGCCCTCGCGCAGGCGCACCGGCCGGTGGTGCGGCTGCGCGACCAGTGGGTGCGGGTGGACCCGGCGCTCGTACGCAAGGCCCGCAGGCGGCAGTTGGGGCTGCTCGACCCCGTCGACGCGCTGGCGACGGTGCTGAGTGGTACGGCGGAGGTGGACGGCGAGCCGGTCGAGGCGGTGCCGGTGGGTGCGCTGGCCGCGTTGCGGGGGAGGCTGACCGGTGAGCCGGAGCCGCTGCCGGAGCCCGCCGGGCTCGCGGCCACCCTGCGCGGGTACCAGCGGCGCGGGCTGGCCTGGCTGGACCTGATGACCTCGCTCGGGCTGGGCGGTTGTCTGGCCGACGACATGGGGCTGGGCAAGACCGTCACGCTCATCGCCCTCCACCTGCACCGGGCGCGCCCGGAACCGACGCTGGTGGTGTGCCCGGCCTCGCTGCTGGGCAACTGGCAGCGGGAGATCGAGCGGTTCGCGCCGGGCGTGCCCGTCATGCGCTACCACGGCAGCTCCCGGACCCTCGGCGCCCCGGTCTTCGAGCCGCTGCCCGAAGCCGGTGTGCCGGCCGCCCGTACCGGTGGCTTCGTGCTCACCACCTACGCCACGATGCGCGCGAGCGCGCATCTGCTGGCCGAGCGGGACTGGGGGCTGGTGGTGGCCGACGAGGCGCAGCACCTGAAGAACCCGCGCTCGGCCACCGCCCGGGCGCTGCGGACGATCCCCGCTCCGGCCCGGGTGGCACTGACCGGCACTCCGGTGGAGAACAACCTCTCCGAGCTGTGGGCACTGCTGGACTGGACCACCCCGGGGCTGCTCGGTCCCCTGACCGCCTTCCGCGCCCGGCATGCGCGGGCGGCCGAGCAGGAGGCCAATCCGGGATACGAGGAGGCCGTCGCGCGCCTGGCCCGGATGGTGCGCCCGTTCCTGCTGCGCCGCAAGAAGTCCGATCCCGGCATCGCGCCCGAGCTGCCGCCCAAGACCGAGACCGACCATCCGGTCGCCCTCACCCGCGAGCAGGTCGCGCTCTACCGGGCGGCGGTGGACGAGACGATGGCGCTCATCGAGGCGAGCGAGGGCATCGCCCGGCGCGGTCTGGTGATGAAGCTGCTGGCCTCGCTCAAGCAGATATGCAACCACCCCGCCCAGTACCTCAAGGAGGCGTCGCCCCGGACCGCGCACCGCTCGGGCAAGCTGGCCCTGCTGGACGAGCTGCTGGACACGATCCTCGCGGAGGGCGCCTCGGTGCTGGTCTTCACCCAGTACGTGTCGATGGCGCGGATCCTGGAACAGCACCTCGAAGCCCGTGGCGTGGCCTGCCAGTTGTTGCACGGGGGGACCCCGGTGGCCCGTCGCGAGGAGTTGGTGGACCGCTTCCAGTCGGGGGAGGTGCCGGTGTTCCTGCTGTCGCTGAAGGCCGCGGGGACGGGCCTGAACCTGACCCGGGCGGGCCATGTCGTCCACTACGACCGGTGGTGGAACCCGGCCGTCGAGGAGCAGGCCACCGACCGGGCGTACCGCATCGGGCAGACGCAGCCGGTGCAGGTGCACCGGCTCGTCGCCGAGGGCACCGTCGAGGACCGGATCGCCGAGCTCCTCGCCGCCAAGCGGGCCCTGGCCGACGCCGTACTGGGCTCCGGTGAGGCGGCGCTGACCGAGCTGACCGACGCCGAGCTGGCCGATCTCGTCTCCCTGCGCAGGCCGTCGTGATCACCGCGCGGGAGGACCGCCGTCGTACGTTCGACGCCCTGCCGCCCGGGGTGGCGCCCGAGAGCTGGTGGGGGCGGGCCTGGGTGCGGGTGCTGGAGGCGCGCTCGGACGGGGCGCGGCTGGCGCGCGGTCGGGCGTACGCCGAGGAGGGGCGGCTGGAGGCGGTCACGGTGACGCCCGGCCGGGCGGTGGCCTACGTGCGGGGCAGCCGGCCGCGCCCGTACCGGACGTCGGTCGCGCTCGGTACGTTCACGGACGAGGCCTGGGACGAACTGCTCGAGGCCGTGGCGGCGGATCCGGCCCAGCTGGCGGCGCTCCTGGAGCGGGAGGTGCCGCAGGCGCTGGCCGAGGCGCTGCTGCCGGGGCGCGGGGACCTGATCCCCACGTGCTCCTGCCCGGACTTCGGCCGGCCGCCGTGCAAGCACGCGGCCGCGCTCTGCTACCGGCTGGCGCGCCTGGTGGACCACGATCCGTTCGTGCTCCTGCTGCTGCGCGGCCGCGGGGAGCGGGAGCTGCTCGACGAGCTGTCCCGGCGCAGCGCCGCGCACGCGGCCCGTGAGCGGCCCGCAGCCGCGTCCGAGCTCCCCGGCGTCCTGGCGCGCGCGGCCCTGGCGCCGCGTTCCCTGCCGCCGCTGCCCGCCCCGCCGGCCCCGCCGGCGGCCCCCGGGCATCCGCCGGCCTGCCCCGACGATCCCGCCGCCCCCGATCCGCTGGCCCTGGACCAGCTGGCCACCGATGCGGCCGCGCGGGCGTACGGGCTGCTCACCACCGGGCAGGACCCGGTCGGCGGGCTGGGCCTGTGGCAGGACGCGGCCCGGCTGGCCTCCGCCCACCCCACGTCGGGGCTCACCGGCGCGGCCCGGGCCCTCTACCGGGACCTGGCCCGGGCGACGGGCCGCTCGACGACCGAGCTGGCGCGGGCCGCCGCGGCCTGGCGGCAGGGCGGTGCGCCCGCCCTGGAGGTCCTCGACGAGCCGTGGGACCCGCCCGCGGGCCCCTTCGACCGGGCCCGCCCGGCGCTGCGCGCCGCCGGCCTGGAGGGCTTCCGGCCGCACCGCAACCACCTCAGCGGGCCCATCCGTCAGCTGCGCTTCGGTCGCGACGGCAGGTGGTACCCCTACGAGTCCTCCGCCGCCGCCCCCGACGACTGGTGGCCGGCCGGGGCCCCGTCCACCGATCCCGTCGAGGCCCTCACGCGTCTCCGTCCGCCCGCAGCCGAAGGGCCCACCGGGACAGCGTGGTGAAGTCCGCGGGGCGCAGGCCGCGGCGGGGGTGGATGCGCAGGAGCAGGGCGGGTGCGTCGTGGTGCGCCCGGGCGTACGCGACGTCCTTCGGGCCGATCATGTCGTCGACCCAGGCGAAGGGGCGGCCGGCGGCCCACTCCAGGAGCGGTCGGGTCTTCCAGTAGAGCCCGTCGGGGTCGCGGGCGAACAGTTCCGGCCATTCGATGACGGGCAGGTCGTCCGGGAGGCCGATGTGCGGGGAGACGAGGGTGTTCGCCTGGTGCATCCAGGTGGTGGCCCAGGCGAGTTCGTACGGCAGTGCGGTCAGGCGGGCACCGTGGCCCGGGTGCAGCCGGACGCGCAGTCCGCGCCGGACGCGGCGCGAACCGGGCCGCTGGAAGGACAGCCAGACCTCCGGGCGCATCCGGTGGCTGGTGTATCCGCGCAGGCCGGCGAGGGGGTCGCGGTAGGGGTTGAGGGGGCCGTCCACGTCGAGGAGGAGGAGCGGGCGATCCGTCATGAAGTACGGACTACCCAGAACCCGATCGAGTGAAATGCCTACTGGCCATAACCCGAATGGCTCCATCGCGTTGATTCCGGTGCGGGTGCAGCACCCGCGGACCTCTCCCCGGAAGGTGGGACACAGATGCGGCAGGTTCGTCGAAGTGGCTTGATCGCGACGATCGTTGCGGGGGGTGCGGCGACCGTCGCCGGGATCACGGGCGCCGCGTACGCCGATGCGGGCGCCGCGGGCCACGGTGCCGGGTCGCCCGGTGTGGTATCGGGCAACCTGGTCCAACTGCCGGTGCACGTGCCGGTGAACGTGTGCGGCAACACCGTGAGCGTCGTCGGGCTGCTCAACCCGGCCGCGGGCAACGCGTGCGCGAACGACGCGCGCCCCGGAGCCGGGCACGGCTCCGCCGCGGCCGCCGGACAGGACGTCAAACCCGGCACCTCGCATACCGGCAGCGCGCGCACCGGTACCGCGACGAGCGGCGGCGGTGCGCACGCCCAGGGGAGCGGAAAGGATTCGCCCGGGCTGCTGTCCGGCAACGGCATCCAGCTGCCGGTGGACGTGCCGGTGAACATCAGCGGGAACTCCGTGAACGTCGTCGGCGTCGGCAACGCCGCCCACGGCAACACCTCCGTGAACGGCCCCGGCCCGCACAGCGGCCTCAAGCCGCCCCAGCCGACGGCCCCCGTGGTCCGGCCGCCCGCCCCCACGGCGCCGGCCCCCGTCGCCGTGGCCCGGCCGGCCGGACCCGGCCTCGCGCACACCGGCACCGACGCCCTCGGCTACCTCGCCCCGGCGGGCGCGGGCCTGCTCCTCGGCGGCGCCCTGCTCTACCGCAGGTTCCGGCCCACTTCCTGAGACCGGTCCTGGGACCGCCCTCGGGACCGGGCGGGGCGCCACGGACGGCGGCCGTCAGGCCGCCGGCGCGGCCGGCTCCCGCCAGGCGGTCAGTACGGCGTCGATCCGGGCCGCCAGCCGGGCCCGGGCCTCGAACCGCGGCACCCCCGCCATCAACAGCGCGTCGTAGTCGGTGTCGGTGTGCCGCACCGCGGCCCGGACGGCCACCGAGACGGCGACCGGGTCCAGTGCCCGACCGGCCGCACTGCGCCCCACCCGCCCGCTGCCCCGCACCGACGCGTGCGCGGCGATGGCCGCCGCCCGCTCGGGTGGGATGCCCGGGAACAGGCGTCGTATCTCCGCGGCGAACGCCGCGGTGAAGCGGGTGTCCTCGGCCGCGCGCCGCAGTCGGGCCCGGTCCCGGCGCCGGGCCCGCGCCTCGGCGTCGGCCAGGCAGCGCACCTCCGCCGCCGCCAGGGCGGCCTCCTCCACGAACACCCCCTGGCGCTCGTGCCGTTTGCGCCGCTTGTGGTAGCGGACCACCACCGCGTGAAGGGAACTGCCCTCCCGGGACCGGCGGGTGAGGGCCGCGTTGCCGCGCGGAAGGTACACCAGGTGGCCGAGGTCCGCGCAGTGCAGGCACCGCGGGACCCCCGACTCGCGCACCAGGTGCCGCAGCGGCCCGGTCCGGCAGTCGGCGCAGTGCACCGGCCGGAGTGCTTCGAAGACCACGAGGTTCATGCCTGGTAGATACCGCCGCACGGCCCGGCTCTCACCTCGGTCCGCCGGCCCGGCTCAGACGAGGCGGCGGATCTCGCCGCGGACGCGGTAGAACCCGCCCGAGGCCGGGTGCAGGGCCTCCACGACGTAGCGGGCGCCGGGTTCGCGGATGCCGCGCGGGAACTGGACGTTCCACGACGGCTCGTACCCCTGCGAGACCACGTGGACCCGCAGACGGCCGGCCTGCTGGACGCACTCGACCACGATGCCGCCCGCCGGCGCCGCCGCGACCGTCGCCACCTGTGCCACCGAGGCCGCCGGCGTGTACGTAGGCAGCGCGGCCGCCTGCTTCACGTCCACCGCCGCCGGGACCGAACCCTGCTGCGCGGCGGCGATCGCCGCGTCGCTCGCGTCCACGCACACCAGGGACCCGTCCGTGGTCACCAGGTACAGCTTGCCGTCCAGGTACTGCATCGACAGCGCCGAGCCGCTGCCCGTGGCCAGCTTCCACAGCCGCCGCCCGTCGGCGTCGAAGCAGTACACGGACGAGGAGCTGTCGCCGGCGAAGACGTGCCGGCCGTCCTCGGACGTGGCGCACGAGTAGACGGCCGTGTCGCACCGGTACGTCGCCTCCGTCGCGCCCGTCGCCTTCGACAGCCGCTGCACGACGTTCCGACCGGTGCCCGCGTACACCACCGTGTCCTCCTGCCAGCCGAACAGCACCCCGCCGTCCGTCGGCGTGTGCCACAACTCGCCGCCGCCGTCGGGCGCGTACGCCGTCACGCCCCGGTTGTGGCCGTGGTACACCGCGCGCTCGTCCGCGCGCACCATCCAACCGTGGCGCCCCGAGGACCGGCGCGACCACTGGAACTCGTCCTCGTGGTCGATGACGGTCAGGCCGCCGGAGGCGTCCGAGACGGTCAGCACGCCCTCGTGGATGTCCAGCCAGAAGATGTCCACGTCCTCCGCTATCGCGTAGGCCCCGAACGGCACCTTCGACGACAGGTCGTACACCGTGCCGTCGTCGCAGCCCGCGTAGATCCAGAAGTCGTCCGCAACCAGGCACTTGACGCCGTCCGGCAGCGAGTAGCGGGCCAGTACCTCGCCGCCGTGGCTGAGGGTGTACACGTCGCCCGCCTGGTTCCCCACCCAGCAGCGGTCCTGGTCCACGTGGATCCCGAAGGCCGCGGCGCCCGTGCGGAAGCGCCACAGGACCGGCGCCACGGCCCGCGCGGTCGACGGGGCCGACGTCACCTCGCGCCGGGTCACCGGCCGGGCCGCGCGCTGCCCCCGGACCGCCGGGGCGTACCCCTTGCGGACCTTCTCCCCGATCTTCTTCGCCGCCGCCGCCCGCGCCTTCTCGACGGTCGGGAACGAGGAGCCCTGCACCTGCCCCTCCGCCCCGATCCGCCCGTACCGCACCGAGACGGCCGTCCCCACAACGGTCACCTCGTAGAACTTGTGCGCCCCACCGCCGTCCTGCGACAGCTCCAGGTACGTGACGTCCTCGACCGGCGTGCCAGCAGACATGACAGACCCCTCCCCAGGCCGGAACCGGCGGCCGTTCGCCGCCGGAGATCCACTGGTGAAGACGCTAGGGGCGACCACTGACAACGCCCCGGGGCCGCCCCGCGAGGCGCGGACCGCCGTCCCGGCCCGGTCACCCCGGACAATGGGCGGGTGCGGATGCGGATGGAAGCGATCACCTGGCAGCGGCTGGCCGACACCCTGGCCGACCACCTCGACGGACTCCCGCGGACCCGGGACGGCGGGGCCTGGCCCCGGCTGGCCGTGGACGGCGCCCCTGCCGCCGACACCGGCGCGCTGGCCGCCCGCACCGCCGAAGCGCTGCGCGTCCGCGGTCGCACGGTGCTGGTCGTCCCCGCGGACGGGTTCCTGCGCCCGGCCTCGCTGCGCTACGAGTTCGGCCGCCGGGACGTCGACTCGTACCTCACCGGCTGGTACGACACCGCCGCGCTGTGGCGCGAGGTCTTCGGGCCGCTGGAGCCGGGCGGCACGGGCCGGGTACTGCCCGACCTGTGGGACCCGGTGACCGACCGCGCCACCCGCAGCCCGTACGTCGAACTCCCGCCGGGCGGGGTCGTGGTCGTGCACGGGCCGCTGCTGCTGGGGCAGTGGTTCCCGTTCGACCTGAGCGTGCACGTGCGCCTGTCGCCGGGCGCGCTGGCGCGGCGCACCCCGGAGGCGGAGCGGTGGACGGTGCCCGCGTTCGCGCGGTACGAGTCCGAGACGGATCCGGCGGCGGCCGCGGACGTGCTCGTACGGGCCGACGACCCGCGCCATCCGGCGTGGGGCGGGATCCGGGCGGAGTCGTAGCCGCGGCTGCCCCCGGCTACCTCGTCGGAGACCACGTGCCGTCGACGGGACGGGGCAGGGGGTCGCGGTGCGTCACCAGGAACTCCTCCGCGGAAAGGGCGTGCCGGACACCCGGGATCCGAGGGGGTGGACCGTGCAGGAGGGCCTCGCCACGGTGTCCGCACGGGGCGGGTGCCGGTCCGCCGGCCCCTCATCCCGGCCGGCCGCCGAAGCGCCCCACCGCCTCCGCGCCCGCCCGGCACCCCGCCGCCGCGGCCGCGGCCGGCTCCGCGCCCGCCAGGCGGGCGGCCAGGAAGGCGCCCGTGAAGGCGTCCCCCGCCCCCGTCGAGTCCACCGCCCGGGCGGGCCGCCCCGGGATCCGGGCCGTCACTTCGCCGTCCTCCGCCACCAGTGCCCCGGCCGCGCCCAGGGTCACCACCACCAGCGGCACGCGGCGGCTCAGCTCCGCCGCGGCCCGCCCCTCGTCGGCACCGGGCCCGAGGCCGGCCAGCAGCCGGGCCTCGTCGGCGTTCGGCAGCAGCACCCGGGTCCCCGAGACCGCATCGAGGAAACGTTCCGCCCCCAGTCCGGCGAGGAACCCCGCCGATGCCGGGTCCACGCTCACCGGCACCCCGCGCCCGCGCGCGGAGCGCAGCGCCAGCCGCGCCAGCTCCCGGCTCGTCCCGCCGAAGAACAGGTAGCCCGAGAGGTGCAGGTGCGCGCAGCCGTCCAGCAGCTCCGGCGCCCAGTCCGCGGGGGAGAGCCGCAGGGCGGCCCCGCTGTCGGTCAGGAACGTCCGTTCGGCCGCCCCGTCCACCAGGGACACCACGGTCGCCGTCGGCTCCGCCGGGTCCACCACCAGCCGGGCCCGTACGCCGGCGGCGGCCAGCGCCCGCTCGTGCCAGTCCGCCGACTCGGCACCCACCCGGGCCAGCAGCCCCACCTCCGCGAGCCCCTCGTGCGCCGCCCAGCAGGCCGCGTTGGCCCCCGCACCGCCGGGCAGGGTGCGGATCCGGGCCGCGGTGTCGGTCGCCGGAGCCAGCGGCTCCGGATGGACCGCCACCACGTCCGTCACCACGTCCCCGACGACCAGCAGGGCACCGCTCACCGCGTCGCGGCCCACGCCGCCGAGACCCGTGCGGCCAGCCGCACGTTCCCGCGCACCGCCGCCAGGTTCGCCTCCAGCGACGCGCCGCCGGTGGCCCGTACCAGCCGGTCGAGGAGGAAGGGGGTCACCGCCTGGCCCGTGACGCCCTCCGCCCGACCCAGCTCCAGGGCCTCGGCCAGCACCCGGTCGTGCAGGTCCGGGTCCAACTGCTCGGCCTCGGGCACCGGATTGGCCACCAGCAGCGCCGACTCGGGGCCGCCGAGCGCCTCCTGGGCCGCCATGACCGCCGCCACCTCGCGCGGGCTGTGCACCGTCCAGTCCACCGGCTCGCCCGAACTGCTCAGGTAGAACCCCGGGAAGCGGTCCGTCCCGTACCCGACGACCGCCACGCCCAGCGTCTCCAGCCGCTGCAGTGTCGCCGGCACGTCGAGGATCGACTTCACCCCCGCGCACACCACCGTGATGCGCGTCCGGGCCAGCAGCGCCAGGTCGGCCGACTCGTCCTGGGTGAGCGTCCAGTCCCGGTGCACGCCGCCCAGACCGCCCGTGGCGAACACGCGCAGCCCCGCCCGCGCCGCCAGGAACGCCGTCGCCGACACCGTCGTCGCGCCCGTGGCCCCGGCCGCGAGCGCGGGGGCCAGGTCCCGGTGGCCCAGCTTGCGGACGGCGGTGTCCCCGGCGATCCGCTCCAACTGCGCCTTGTCCAGGCCCACGTACGGCACCCCGTCGAGCACCGCGATGGTGGCGGGGACCCCACCCTCGGCGCGGACCAGGGCCTCCAGTTCCTCACCGACCTGGAGGTTGCGCGGCCGGGGCAGGCCGTGGGCGATGATCGTGGACTCCAGGGCGACGACGGGCAGCCGCCGGTCGAGCGCTTCGCGGACTTCCTCCGACAGGACCGGGATCGCTGTGTGCTGTGGCATGTCCCCATCCATGGCACGCGATCACCGCCGTCAAACGCGCAGCCTCCGGGCGCGGCCGGTTCCCGCCCTTGCGGGCCCTGCGGACACAGTGACGTGCGCGGCGGCCGGAAGGTGGACGGAATGGTCACCCTGGCGGCGGGTCCGTGCGGGCTAGGGTGACGCGCATGAGCACCGATGACCACGCCCCTGCCTCGTTCGCCGTGTCCGTGCCCGACGCCGAGCTGGAGCCCGAGCCCCTCGACCCCGGGCAGATCGTCTCCGGCGACCCGGTCGTGACGGGCAAGGTCCTGTGGGAGTCGGCCGACGGCACGCAGGTGCGGGGCATCTGGCAGATCACGCCGGGCGTGGTCACGGACACCGAGGCCGACGAACTGTTCGTGGTCCTCAGCGGGCGGGCGACGGTGGAGGTCGAGGGCGGCGCGACGCTCGAGGTCGGGCCGGGTTCGGCGGCGGTGCTGCGGGCCGGTGACCGGACGCGGTGGACGGTCCACGAGACGCTCCGCAAGGCGTACCACATCAACCTCTGACGGCCGCGCCCGTCGGGCGGCGACGCCGCCCCCACCGGTGCCGCCCTGCCCCCGCCGGTGCGCCCGGGCCGCTACGGTGCGCCCCGGCCGCTGCGGAGCGGCCGCTCAGGCGCCCGCGGCGGTCCCGCGGCGGGAGGTCGCGAGGGCCAGGCCCGCCATCGGCAGGAGCAGCGCCGCGCCGACGGCGGTGAGCCAGCCGTAGCCGGCCACCGAGACGATCACGCCCGCCGCCGCGCCGCCGAGGCCCGCGCACGCGCTCGACGTGAGGTCCGAGAGCCCCTGGACCGCCGCCCGGGCCGCCTGCGGCACCGAGTCGGTCAGGAGCGCCGACCCGGACACCAGCCCCGCCGACCAGCCCAGCCCCAGGAGGAACAGGCCGGCGGCGGTCTGGCCGTGGTGCGCACCGGCGGTGCCGGCGAGCAGTGCGGCGAGGGCGATCAGGCCCGCCGCCAGCCCGATCACCGACAGGCGCCCGATCCGGTCCGCCAGCCAGCCCCAGACGGGCGAGAAGGCGTACATCCCCGCGATGTGCCCGCTGATCACCAGGCCCACCAGTTCCAGGTCGGCCCCGTGGTGCCCGAGGTCCACCGGCGTCATCACCATGATCGACACCATCGCGGTGTGCGACACGGCGATCGTGACGAGCGCCAGCCGCGCCCTGGGGGAGGCGGCCACCGCCCGGAACCCCGCCCGCAGCGAGCGCTCGTCCGCCTGCTGCCCGGCCGACCCGGCCAGGGCGCGGGCCGTCAGCAGCGGGTCCGGCCGTAGCAGCACGGCCATCAGGACCGCCGCCACCAGGAAGATCGCGGAGGCCCACAGGAACGGACCCGCCTTCTCGGGTATGGAGGTGCCGGCGAAGGTACGGCTCGCCGGAGCCGACAGGTTGGGCCCCAGGACCGCCCCGATGGTCGTCGCCCACACCACCGTCGAGATCGCGCGGGCCCGCCGGTCCGGCTCCGCCAGGTCGGCGGCCGCGAAGCGGGCCTGGAGGTTGGCCGAGGAGGCCGCGCCGAAGCCGGCCATGCCGACCAGCATCAGCGGGAAGCTGCCGATCGCGGCGGCGAGGACCACCAGCGCCCCGCCGACCGCGCCGATGAGGTACGCCAGGACCAGCCCGGGCCGGCGCCCGCGGGCCGTCATGAGGGCGGCGAGCGGGAGGGACAGCAGGGCGGTGCCCGTGACCGACGCCGTCGGGGCCAGGCCGGACATGGCCTCGCTGCCGCTCACCTCGGTGGCCAGGACGGGTGCGAGCGTGATCCCGATCGGTACGCCGAGGCCGCCGAGGATCTGGCTCGTGACGAGCACGGCGGAGGTGCGGCGGCGCAGCGCGGGCAGGGCCTCGGGAGAGACGGCCGTGGCGGGCGCGGCGGGCGTGGTACAGGCGGGGTCGGTGGTCACCGCCGCAGTTTCCCACCCCGTGTGCACAGCTGGAAACAGGAAATATGACCGGAGCCGTCCCGGACCCGCCCGACTCCGCGCCGCGCTGTCGGTGGGGCGCCGTACGGTGGGACCGTGACCATCGAAGACCCCGGCCCGTCCCGCCCGGAGGACGACCGCCACCTGGAGTGGACCCTCGTCGACAGCGCCGTCGGCCCGCTGTTCCTCGCCGCCACGCGGACGGGACTCGTCCGCGTGGAGTTCCACGGCACGGAGCGCCGGATACGCCCGCTCGCCGAGCAGCTGGGCGCCGAGCCGGTGCGGCCGCCGGCCGGCCGCGAGGTCCTGCTCGCCGAGCCGGTCCGGCAGCTGGCCGCGTACTTCGCCGGGGACCTGCGGCGCTTCGAACTGCCGCTGGACTGGCGGCTGAGCGCGGGCTTCAACCGGGTCGTGCTGCGGGAGCTGGAGCGCTCGGTGCCGTACGGGTCGGTGGTCGGGTACGGGGAGCTGGCCGCCCGCGTCGGGCAGCCGGGCGGGGGCCAGGCCGTCGGCGCGGCGATGGGCTCCAACCCGCTGCCGGTGGTGGTGCCGTGCCACCGCGTCGTGGAGAGCGACGGCGGGATCGGCGGGTTCGGCGGCGGGCTGGAGGCCAAGCGGACGCTGCTCGCGCTGGAGGGCGTCCTTCCGCAGCCCCTCTTCTGATCTTCTGGGCGGCCCCGCGTCCGCGGACCGTCAGTACCCGGCCACGGCGTCCCTGACCAGGTCGGGCCGGTTGGAGATCAGCCCGTCGACGCCCATGTCGCGGACCTTCCGGGCGGCGGCCGCGGTGTCCACGGTCCAGGCGTCGACCTCCAGCGGGCGGCCGTGCGGGCCCTGGAGGTCGTGCACCGCGGCCACCCACTCGGCCGTGATGCCCCCGTACCAGGGGTTGATCCGGTCGGTGAAGGCGGCGTACCGGCCGAGGTCCGCGACGGCGGGCGTGCCCAGCAGGGCGGTGGTCAGGTCCGGCCGCAGCGCGTGGACGGTCCGGACGGAGTCGGCGCTGAAGCTCTGCACCACCAGCCGGCGGTCCACGTAGCCCGGCCGAAGCCAGCCCGCCCGGCCCAGCGTCCGCAGGACGTCCACCTCGATGCCCGGGTAGAGCTCGGGCAGCTTGATCTCCAGCAGGAGCCGCTGGCCGTTGCCCCGCAGCCGGTCCAGGAACTGGCGCAGGGTCGGCACGCGCGTGCCCGCGTAGGCGGCGGAGTACCAGCTGCCCGCGTCCAGCCCGGCGATCTCGGCGGCGGTGAAGTCCTTCACCCGCCAGGGTGAGCGGTCCGGGAACACCTCCTTGACGTTCGTGGTGCGTTCCAGCGTCTCGTCGTGCATGACCACGAGCTCGCCGTCCTTGGTGCGCTGGACGTCGTTCTCCACCCACTCGACGCCCAGCGCCGCGGCGCGGTCGACGGCGGCCAGGGTGTTCTCCGGCGCGTACGCCGAGGCCCCCCGGTGGGCGAACACGACGGGGGCGTCGAGGGCGTACGGCGCGGGGGCGGGGGTCTCGGCGACCGAGGCGGTGCCGCCGGTCAGGACGAGGGCGAGGCCGAGGAGGGGGGCCGCGGCCGCCCTCAGGGGTCGTACGTGCATGTGCGGGCTCCTCGCGCCGGGGTACGGCGGTTCGCGGGGCAGGAGGTCGGCGAGCGGAGTATGACAGGCCGTCAGCGAACGCCGGGCGGGACGCGGGCGGACACACGGAGAACGAAGCGAATCGAATGCGTCCGGATCGCCCGACGGCGTCGGGTGGCGGGAACTGCGTGGGGAGATTCTCGCGGGAAGCGGTGGCCCCGCCGCGGCGGCGGCCCTATTTTTGCCCTCGACCGGACCCCCGCCCGGGCGCGTCGGAGCCGGTCGCGGGCATCGGGCGCGGTGTCGTGCCGGGTCGGGCGGAGAGGCGGGCGGGCATGGGCGGTGCGGGCGCGGTGGCCGGCACGGTGGGAACGGTCGACGGGTTCAGCTATGGCCTGATCACGCCCCTCGCGGCGTTCCTGATGGCGTGTCTGGGCGGGGCGCTGGGGCTGCGGTGCACCACCCGGTCCCTCCTCGTCGAGCGCTCGTGGCGGCCCGGATGGCTGGCCCTGGGGGCCACCGCCATCGCTTCCGGCATCTGGACGATGCACTTCATCGCGATGATGGGCTTCACCGTCGCCGAGTCGCCACTGAACTACGACAAACGGACCACGTTCGCGAGTCTGGGCGTCGCGATCGTCATGGTCGGCATCGGGATCTTCATCGTGGGCTACCGCGGGACCACCCTGATGCCCCTGCTCACCGGGGGCACCATCACCGGCCTCGGCGTCGCCTCCATGCACTACCTGGGCATGGCCGGGATGCGGCTGCGCGGCCACCTCGAGTACGACACGTGGATCGTGGCGCTGTCGGTCGTGGTCGCGGTGGTCGCCGCCACAGCCGCCCTGTGGGCCGCCGTGACCATCCGCGGCCTGCTGCCCGCCGTCGGCGCCAGCCTGGTCATGGGCGTGGCCGTCAGCGGCATGCACTACACGGCCATGGGCGCCGTGCGGGTGCGGCTGCACGGCGGGTACGGGCACCTGGCCGGCACCGCCCCCGCCGGGCTGCTGGCCCCCATGCTCGTCGGGCCGGTGGTCTTCCTATTGATCGCCGGAGTGGTGGTGATGTTCGACCCGCTCCTGGTCATGGGCGTGGTCGACTGGCGCAAGCCCGGGGACCCGCCCGCCCCGGCGCCGCCCCGGCGGCCGGTCTATCCGGTGTGGCCGCCCTACGACACGTGAGTGTCGGTGCGGGGTCGTACGGTGGTTCCATGCGGCCCGTATCGAAGATCGAACGCACGGTGGCGCCTTTCGAGGTCGTCAGTCCCTACCAGCCCAGCGGTGACCAGCCCGCGGCCATCGACGAGCTGGAGCGGCGCATCCGCGCGGGTGAGAAGGACGTCGTCCTGCTCGGTGCCACCGGCACCGGCAAGTCCGCCACCACCGCGTGGATGATCGAGCGGCTCCAGCGCCCGACCCTGGTCATGGCGCCGAACAAGACCCTCGCCGCCCAGCTGGCGAACGAGTTCCGCGAGCTCCTGCCGAACAACGCGGTCGAATACTTCGTCTCGTACTACGACTACTACCAGCCCGAGGCGTACGTCCCGCAGTCGGACACCTACATCGAGAAGGACTCCTCGATCAACGAGGAGGTGGAGCGGCTGCGCCACTCCGCCACCAACTCGTTGCTCACCCGCCGGGACGTGGTCGTGGTCGCCTCCGTCTCGTGCATCTACGGCCTCGGCACCCCGCAGGAGTACGTGGACCGCATGGTCCCGCTCGCCGTCGGCGACGAGATCGACCGCGACGAGCTGCTGCGCCGCTTCGTCGACATCCAGTACACGCGCAACGACCTCGCCTTCCAGCGGGGCACCTTCCGCGTCCGCGGCGACACCATCGAGATCTTCCCGGTGTACGAGGAACTCGCCGTCCGCATCGAGATGTTCGGCGACGAGATCGAGGCGCTGTCCACCCTGCACCCGCTCACCGGCGAGGTCATCAGCGAGGACCGGTCGCTCTACGTCTTCCCCGCGAGCCACTACATCGCCGGCCCGGAGCGGATGCAGAACGCCATCCGGGGCATCGAGACCGAGCTCGCCGAGCGCCTGGCGGAGCTGGAGAAGCAGGGCAAGCTGCTGGAGGCCCAGCGGCTGCGCATGCGCACCACCTACGACCTGGAGATGATGCAGCAGATCGGCTCCTGCTCCGGCATCGAGAACTACTCCCTCCACATGGACGGCCGCGAGCGCGGCTCCGCGCCGAACACGCTGATCGACTACTTCCCCGAGGACTTCCTCCTCGTCATCGACGAGTCGCACGTGACCGTCCCCCAGATCGGCGCCATGTACGAGGGCGACGCCTCGCGGAAGCGGACCCTGGTCGACCACGGCTTCCGGCTGCCCTCGGCCCTCGACAACCGCCCGCTGAAGTGGGAGGAGTTCCTGGAGCGGATCGGCCAGACCGTCTACCTGTCCGCCACCCCCGGGAACTACGAGCTGTCCCGCGCCGACGGCTTCGTCGAACAGATCATCCGCCCCACCGGTCTGATCGACCCGGAGGTCGTGGTCAAGCCGACCGAGGGCCAGATCGACGACCTGGTGCACGAGATCCGCAAGCGCACCGAGAAGGACGAGCGGGTCCTGGTCACCACCCTGACCAAGAAGATGGCCGAGGACCTCACCGACTACTTCCTCGAACTCGGCATCCAGGTCCGCTACCTGCACAGCGACGTCGACACCCTGCGCCGCGTAGAGCTGCTGCGCGAGCTGCGCTCCGGCGAGTACGACGTCCTGGTCGGCATCAACCTGCTGCGCGAGGGCCTCGACCTGCCCGAGGTCTCCCTCGTGGCGATCCTCGACGCCGACAAGGAGGGCTTCCTGCGGTCCGGGACCTCCCTGATCCAGACCATCGGCCGCGCGGCGCGCAACGTCTCCGGCCAGGTCCACATGTACGCCGACAAGATGACCCCGGCGATGGAGAAGGCCATCGACGAGACGAACCGGCGCCGCGAGAAGCAGGTCGCGTACAACAAGGCCAACGGCATCGACCCGCAGCCGCTCCGCAAGAAGATCAACGACATCGTGGCGACCATCGCCCGCGAGGAGATCGACACCGAGGAGCTCCTCGGCAGCGGCTACCGGCAGGGCAAGGAGGGCAAGGGCGCCAAGACCCCGGTCCCGGCGCTCGGCGGGAAGGCGGCCGCGGGCGGCAAGGCGGCCAAGTCGGCCAAGGGGAAGAAGGGCGCGGTCGGCACCGAGGTGCTCACCGACCGCCCCGCCGCGCAACTGGCCGAGCAGATCGAGGAGCTGACCGACCGGATGCGCGCCGCGGCCGCGGAGCTCCAGTTCGAGATCGCTGCGCGGCTGCGCGACGAGGTCGGCGAACTGAAGAAGGAACTGCGGCAGATGCGCGAGGCGGGCCAGGCCTGACGCTGCGAACGCGCGACACGGGCCCGCCCGCCGCCGTCGCGGCGACCCGGGCCCGTGTCTCAGGACTGATACGGAATGAGCCGCGCCCGGGCCGGATGTCACCGCTCGTGCGTAGGGTTGGGGGAGCCGTGCGCATGCGCGGACGCGACGTGTGGAGAGGGGACCGACCGTGACGGTCAATTTGTCCAAGGGCCAGGCCATCAGCCTGCAGAAGGCCGACGGCGGCACCCTGACCGCGGTCCGGATGGGGCTCGGGTGGCAGGCCGCCAAGCGGCGCGGACTGTTCGGCTCGCGCACCCGGGAGATCGACCTCGACGCGTCCGCCGTGCTCTTCGCCGAACAGCAGCCGGTGGACGTGGTGTTCTTCCGGCACCTCGTCAGCGACGACGGCTCCGTCCGGCACACCGGTGACAACCTCGTCGGCGGCGTCGGCCAGGGCGGGGACGACGAGGCCATCCTGGTGGACCTCCAGCGCGTGCCGGTGCACGTCGACCAGATCGTGTTCACGGTCAACTCCTTCACCGGTCAGACCTTCCAGGAGGTCGAGAACGCGTTCTGCCGCCTCGTCGACGAGACCAACGGCCAGGAGCTGGCCCGCTACACGCTCACCGGCGGCGGCGCCTACACCGCCCAGATCATGGCCAAGGTGCACCGCGCGGGCGGCGGCTGGCAGATGACGGCCGTGGGCGCGCCCACCAGCGGCCGGACGTTCCAGGACCTGATGCCGGAGATCGCCCGCCACCTGTAAGGGGCGCGCGCCATCAGCTGCACGGGCCGGCCACGGCCCGCACGACCGAACCCTCGCGGGCCGGTACGGGTCCTCCCGTACCGGCCCGCGCGGGCAGGGAGCGACCCCGCGCACGCGGGAGCGAGAGGGAGGACGGCCATGACGGCCGAGCTGGTGCGGGGGCAGAACCACCCCCTGCCCGGGACCCGGGTGCAGGTCCGGATCACGGAGGCCGCCGACGTACTGGCCGCCGCCGTCCTGGTGGACGAGGCCGGCCGGCTCGCCGGGCCCGCGGCCCTCGCGCACCCCGGCGGCCCGGCACCCGCGGGGATCTCCTTCCCCGCCGGGAGCGGGGCGGGCGGGGACGGCGCCGACCTCCTGGTCGCCGTCGACCTCGGGGCGCTCCCCGCGACCGTGCACCGGGTGGAGGTGCTGCTGGCCCTGCGGCCGGCGGCGGCCCCGGTGCGCTTCGGCGCCCTCGCCGCACCGCGGGCCGCCGTGGGTGCTCCCGAGGAGCCCGCCGCGGCCGCCTACACGATCACCGGGCTGGACGCCGAGACGGCCGTCGTCGCCCTGGAGCTGTACCGGCGGCAGGACGCGTGGAAGGTGCGCGCCGTCGGCCAGGGCTACGTGGACGGCCTGGTGGCGCTGCTGGCCGACCACGGCCTCGCGCAGGCCGAGGCGGCCCCGCTGGCGGCCCGCCTCCACGAGGGTGCCGCGGCCGCCGACCCGGGGACCGGCGCGGCGCCGGCCGCCGCCGTGCCCGCCGACAGCGCCGGCACGCCGCCCAGTACGGCCCCCACCACACCGTCCACCACGGCCCCCAGCACCGCCTCGGCCGAGGGTCCCCGCATCCTCGGCCGGATCGACTACGCCCACCCGCGCCGCCCCTCCGTCACCCCGGCCGCCGGTACGCCGACCGGTCCGGGGGCGGGTCCCGGAACGGACCCGGCTCCGGCCGCGGCGACCGGGCCCGCCCCGGCACCGGGGGTGCCCGTCCCGCAGGACGGGCCCGCCCGGCCCGTGGCGGGGGACGCCGTCGGCTGGACCATGGAGGAGCGGCTCTGGAACCAGGTCTGGGGCATGTTCGAGGACCTGGCCCGGGCCGTCGCCGCGTACCGCAGCGCCGTCGAGTTCGCCGACTCCCGCCGCGACCGCGAACTCGACGAGGCCCTCTCCGACCCGCGCGCCCGCGTCGGCGGGGCCGCCGACGCCGCCCGCGACGACGTCCTGGTCCGCCGCGAGGCGCTCGTCGGGCAGGCCCGCGAAGCGCTCGACCGCGACCTGGCGCAGCTGGCGGCCGAGTCCGAAGTGGTCGAGCCCGCCCTGCCGGCGGCCCTGGCCCGCTGGGACGGCCCGCAGTGGCGCGCGTACGAGCCGCCCGCCGAGCCCCCGGACGCCGTCCGCCTGGGCGACCTCCACCTGCCCGAGGCGCCCGACCTGCGGATCCCGCTGCTGGTCCGGCTCCCCCTGGAGCGCGGGCTGTGGATCGACAACGGCCGCACCGGTTCCGAGGCCGCCATGGCCATGGACACCGACGACCTGCGCCGGCTCGCCCTGGACACCGCCGCGGCCCTGGCGCTGCGCCTGGTGGCCGCCCATCCGCGCGGCTCCTTCGGCGTGCACGCCATCGACCCTGCCGGCGCGGGCGCCGCCGCGCTCGCGCCCCTGGCCGGGCTGCTCGCCGAGCCGCCGGCCGCCGGCGCGGCCGGGGTGGCCGCGGTCCTCGCCGAGCTGACCCGGCGCGTGGACCTGCTGCAGATGGCCCGCCGCAGCGACGACTACGAGGTGCTGCCGCCCGGCCTCGACACGAGCCGCCGCCTGCTGGTCGTCCACGACTTCCCGCACGGCTTCGACGACCGCGCCGTCACGCAGCTGCGCTACCTGGCGGACGAGGGCCCGGCGGTCGGCGTGCACCTGCTCCTCGTGGCCGACCGGGACGAGGCCGCCGCGTACGGGCCGCTCCTCGACCCCCTCTGGCGCTCGCTGCTGCGGCTGAGCCCGGTCCCCGACGACCACCTCGGCGACCCGTGGGTGGGGCACGCGTGGACGTACGAGCCGCTGCGGATCGCCCCCTGGGACGCCCAGGACGTGCTCGCCCGGATCACGTCGGGAGGCTCCGCGCCGCGACCGCGGTAGCTCCCGCGGCCGTGCCGCCCGCTCCGCCGCCGCTCCGTCGCCCGTGCGCCCGCCGCTTCGGCCCGTGCGCCCGCCGCTCCGTCGCCCCCCGCTGACCCGCGGATGACCTGCCGATGACCCGGGACTGACCATTCCTTGGTGATCCCTTTACCTAAAGCGGGTTCGGCGGGTACTCTGGGCTCCGCGGAGGGGAGTACTCCCGCTGCGACGTTCCCGTCAGTACGGACCACCGGTCCCGGGGCGTCGGCCCGGGCGCGCGTGCGGCGCACCGGGTGGAAGAGACCTCCGGCAGCCATGACGCTGACCTTGTTGAGCCATCTGCCGGAGGCGTGAGCAATGGAAGTTTCGACGACCCTCTGGGTACTGACCATCCTCGGTCTGTGCCTCCTGATCGCCGCCGATTTCCTCATCGGCCGCAAACCGCACGACGTGTCGGTCAAGGAGGCCGGCACGTGGACCGTCGTCTGGATCGTCCTGGCGGTCCTGTTCGGCCTGGGCCTGCTGTTCTTCGGCAGCAGCCAGGCCTCCGGCGAGTTCTTCGCGGGCTTCATCACCGAGAAGTCGCTGAGCGTCGACAACCTCTTCGTCTTCGTCCTGATCATGGCGAAGTTCTCGGTGCCCTCGCACCTCCAGCAGCGCGTCCTGCTGGTCGGCGTCCTCATCGCGCTGGTACTCCGCGCGATCTTCATCGCCGCCGGCGCCGCGATCATCACCAGCTTCTCGTGGGTCTTCTACATCTTCGGCGCGTTCCTGATCTACACCGCCTGGAAGCTGATCCAGGAAGCCCGGTCCGACGACGGGGAGGAGGAGTTCGAGGAGAACCGCCTCCTGAAGACCATCGAGAAGAAGTTCGGCGTCGCCGACCGCTACCACGGCACCAAGCTCTTCATCCGCACCAACGGCAAGCGGGTGCTGACCCCGCTGATGGTCGTGATGCTGGCCATCGGCACCACGGACGTGCTGTTCGCCCTCGACTCCATCCCGGCGATCTTCGGCCTGACGCAGGACCCGTACATCGTCTTCACCGCCAACGCCTTCGCCCTGATGGGCCTGCGCCAGCTGTACTTCCTCATCGGCGGCCTGCTCAAGAAGCTGGTCCACCTCAGCTACGGCCTGTCCGTCATCCTCGGCTTCATCGGCGTGAAGCTGGTGCTGCACGCCCTGCACGAGTCCGGCGTGCACGTGCCCGAGATCTCCATCCCGTTCTCGCTGGCGGTCATCTGCGGTGTCCTGGTCGTCACCACGATCACCAGCCTGATCGCCTCCAAGAGGCAGGCGGAGCGGCAGGCGGCCGCCGGAGCGGCCGCCGCCGACACGGACAGGGAGAGCGTCGAGGCCTGAGCCCCGGGCCCGCGGGCCCGGGAGTCCGGGGACCTACGCGGGGGCGGCCGCTTCGGCCGCCCCCGCCGTGCGTACGGCCGCGGGACGGGTCTCCGGCAGCAGGGCCGAGCACGCGAGGCTGGCCAGGCAGATCGCCGTCAGGTACGCGGCCACGCCCCAGGGCGGCCCGTCGCCGTCCGCGACCGCCGTGGCCACCACCGGGGTGAGGGCCCCGCCGAGCACGCCTCCCAGGTTGTAGCCCACGGCCGCACCGGTGCAGCGCACCCGAGGCTCGTACAGCTCCGGCAGGTACGCCGCCACCACCGCGAACATCGTGGCCATGGAGAGCATCGCGCCGACGAAACCGGCGGTCATCAGCAGGGGGTTCCCGGTGCGCAGCAGCGCGACCAGCGGGAACATCCACAGCGCCGCACCCGCGCAGCCGGCCATGCACATGGACCGCCGTCCGAACCGGTCGCCGAGCACGGCCACGAAGGGGGTCACCGCTCCCTTCAGGGCCACCGCGGCCATCACGCAGGCCAGCATCGTCGTCCGGGACACGCCCAGGTGCTCGGTGCCGTAGGCAAGGGACCAGGTGGTCACCGCGTAGAAGACCGCGTACGCCATGGCCAGCGCGCCGCCGGTCAGCAGCACCAACCGCCAGTGCCCGCGGAACACCTCGGCCAGCGGCGCCTCCGCCCGCCCGCCGCCCTCGGCCAGCGCGCGGAACTCCGGCGTCTCCTCCAGCGTGGCCCGCAGCAGCAGCCCGGCGGCGGCCAGCAGGCCGGCGGCCCAGAACGGCACCCGCCAGCCCCAGGAGCGGAACTGCGCGTCGGTCAGGCCCGCCGACAGCCCCAGCACCACGCCGTTGGCCAGCAGGAACCCGACGGCCGGGCCCACCTGCGGGAAGCTCGTCCACAGCCCGCGCCGTTCGGCGGGGGCGTGCTCGGCGGTCAGCAGCACGGCCCCGCCCCACTCGCCGCCCACGCCGAAGCCCTGCAGGAAGCGGAGCGCGAGCAGGAGCAGCGGGGCGGCCGCGCCGATGGCGGCGTACGTGGGCAGGAAGCCGATGGCGACCGTGGCGGCGCCGGTCAGCAGCAGGGAGCCGAAGAGCACGGGGCGGCGGCCGTAGCGGTCGCCGACGTGGCCGAAGACCACGGAGCCGAGGGGGCGGGCCACGAAGCCGACGCCGAAGGTGGCGAAGGCGGCCACCGTCCCGGCGAGCGGGGAGAAGGCGGGGAAGAACAGCGGGCCCAGGACCAGGGCGGCCGCCGTGCCGTAGGCGAAGAAGTCGTAGAACTCGATCGCGGTGCCGGCCAGCGAGGCCAGTGCGAGCCGCAGCATGGGTGGTGCGTGGGGCGGGGCCCCGGGAGGCGAGTGTTCGGTGCGCATGGGGTCCACGTACCGCCTGCGCGGCGGGCCGGGCGGCAGACCCGGCGGGACTCACCGGAAGGTGTGTGCGGCGGGATCCGCGGTTGACGGCGCCCCGGGGCCGGGGCGCCGTCGTGGACCGGCGGTCAGGGGGTCACCAGCCGCGCTCGCGCCACTCCGCGAGGTGCGGGCGCTCGGCGCCCAGGGTGGTGTCGTTGCCGTGACCGGGGTAGACCCAGGTCTCGTCCGGGAGCCGGCCGAAGAGCTTCGTCTCGACCCCGTCGAGCAGGCTCTTGAAGGCGGCGGCGTCGCCCCAGGTGTTGCCGACGCCGCCCGGGAAGAGGCAGTCGCCGGTGAACAGGTGCGGGGCCCCGTGCGGGTCGTCGTACACGAGGGCGATCGAGCCCGGGGTGTGGCCGACCAGGTGGACGGCCTTCAGCGAGACGCGTCCGACGGTGATCGTGTCGCCGTCCTCGACCGGTACCTCGGTGGGCACCGGGATGCCCTCGGCGTCGTACCGGCCCGCGTACGTGCGGGCGCCGGTGGCGTCGACGACCTCGCGCAGCGCGCCCCAGTGGTCGCCGTGCTGGTGGGTGGTGACCACCGAGGCGATGCCGCCGTCGCCGATCAGGTTGAGGAGGGTCTGCGGTTCCGCGGCCGCGTCGATCAGCAGCTGCTCGTCGGTGGCCCGGCAGCGCAGGAGGTACGCGTTGTTGTTCATGTCGCCGACGGCGACCTTGGAAATCATCAGGTCCGTGAGTTCGTGCACGTCGGCCGGACCGCCGACCTTCACCGCTCCGCTGTAGGTCATGTTCCGAATCCTAGAGCGGGGGGAGGGTGGGGAGCGCGCCGTCGGTCGCGGTCAGGGCCGCGCCCTTGTCACCGCGGCCGGCCAGCCAGGCCAGCAGGTCGGCGGCGGGGCCGCTGACGGTCACCGGGGAGCCCTCGGTGCCGCCGGTGCGCCAGGTGCCGTCGCGGTCGGTGGCGGTCAGCGTTACCGGCGGGACGTCGGCGCGGCCGGACCAGCGGTCGGCCAGGAAGGCGATCTCGCGGTCGGTGAACTCGGCGGGCAGGTCCGCGAGCCCGTAGCCGGCGTTCAGGTCCACGTGGTGCAGGTCCACCTCGACCCAGCGGCGGAAGGGCACGTTGGACGCCAGGTCGGTGACGCCGTTGCGCAGCTCGACCGTCCGGGACCAGTCCTGGTCCGCGTCGGTGGCGGCCGTGAAGCGCGCGGCGGAATTCCGGAGGTCGGCCAGTTGTTCGTCCAAGGGACGGGCGGAGTCGCGCTCGATGTCCGCGTCGCGGGCCTCGGCGCTCTCGTACATGGGGCGGCCCTCGAGGACGTTGACGAGGGCGTCCGCGTTGCGGGAGAGGTGGGCGAGGACGTGCCCGCGGGTCCAGCCCGGAAGGTGCGACTCCTCGGCGAGGGCGGCGTCGTCCAGTTTCGCGACGGCGGTCAGCAGTCGGTCCGTGGCCTCGCGCAGTGCGCGCAGGTCGTGCGCATGATCACTCATGGTCCGACCCTAGCCCTCGCCACACGTTCGGGTGAAGCGTCCGCCCGAGGGCCGGAAATCGAATGCACGTGCTATACGCTCGTAAGGAGAACCAGACCCCGCTTCGTGGCGCCCCCCATACCCTGGGACGGGGGCCCGTTCCCCCGCTCTCTCAAGAAAGGTGCGGACCGGCGTGACCGACCGTCTCATCGTTCGTGGCGCTCGCGAGCACAACCTGAAGAACGTCTCGCTCGACCTGCCCCGCGATTCGCTCATCGTCTTCACCGGGCTCTCCGGGTCGGGCAAGTCCTCGCTCGCGTTCGACACGATCTTCGCCGAGGGTCAGCGCCGGTACGTCGAGTCCCTGTCCTCGTACGCCCGCCAGTTCCTCGGCCAGATGGACAAGCCCGACGTCGACTTCATCGAGGGCCTCTCCCCGGCCGTCTCGATCGACCAGAAGTCGACCTCGCGCAACCCGCGCTCCACGGTCGGCACGATCACCGAGGTCTACGACTACCTCCGCCTGCTCTTCGCGCGCATCGGCAAGCCGCACTGCCCCGAGTGCCGCCGCCCGATCTCCCGGCAGTCGCCCCAGGCCATCGTCGACAAGGTGCTCGCACTCCCCGAAGGCAGCCGCTTCCAGGTGCTCTCGCCGCTGGTGCGCGAGCGCAAGGGCGAGTTCGTCGACCTCTTCTCCGACCTCCAGACCAAGGGCTACAGCCGGGCCCGGGTGGACGGACAGACGATCCAGCTCAGCGAGCCGCCGACGCTGAAGAAGCAGGAGAAGCACACCATCGAGGTGGTCGTCGACCGCCTCACCGTCAAGGACAGCGCCAAGCGCCGGCTCACCGACTCGGTCGAGACCGCCCTCGGCCTGTCCGGCGGCATGGTCATCCTCGACTTCGTCGACCTCGCCGAGGACGACCCCGAGCGCGAGCGGATGTACTCGGAGCACCTGTACTGCCCGTACGACGACCTGTCCTTCGAGGAGCTGGAGCCGCGCTCCTTCTCCTTCAACTCGCCCTTCGGCGCCTGCCCCGAGTGCACCGGCATCGGCACCCGCATGGAGGTCGACCCCGAGCTGATCATCCCCGACCCGGAGAAGTCCCTCGACGAGGGCGCCATCTCACCGTGGTCGCTGGGCCACACCCGGGACTACTTCGACCGCCTGGTCGGCGCCCTCGCGGGCGAGCTGGGGTTCCGTACCGACATCCCCTGGGCCGGGCTGCCGCAGCGCGCCCGCAAGGCCCTGCTGTACGGGCACAAGACGCAGATCGAGGTCCGCTACCGCAACCGGTACGGCCGCGAGCGCGCGTACACCACCGCGTTCGAGGGCGCCGTGCCCTTCGTCAAGCGGCGGCACTCCGAGTCCGAGAGCGACGCCAGCCGCGAGCGCTTCGAGGGCTACATGCGCGAGGTGCCCTGCCCCACCTGCGAGGGCACCCGCCTCAAGCCGATCGTGCTCGCGGTGACCGTGATGGAGAAGTCCATCGCCGAGGTCTCCGCGATGTCGATCAGCGAGTGCGCGGAGTTCCTCGGCCGGATGCGCCTCGACGCCCGCGACAAGAAGATCGCCGAGCGCGTGCTCAAGGAGGTCAACGAGCGGCTGCGCTTCCTCGTCGACGTCGGCCTCGACTACCTCTCCCTCAACCGGGCCGCCGGCACCCTGTCCGGCGGCGAGGCCCAGCGCATCCGGCTCGCCACCCAGATCGGCTCGGGCCTGGTCGGCGTGCTGTACGTCCTCGACGAGCCGTCCATCGGCCTCCACCAGCGCGACAACCACCGGCTCATCGAGACCCTCGTGCGCCTGCGCGACATGGGCAACACGCTCATCGTCGTCGAGCACGACGAGGACACCATCAAGGTCGCCGACTGGGTCGTCGACATCGGCCCCGGCGCGGGCGAGCACGGCGGCAAGGTCGTGCACAGCGGTTCCCTCAAGGACCTGCTGAAGAACGCCCAGTCCATGACCGGGCAGTACCTGTCCGGGAAGAAGTCGATCGCGGTCCCGGACGTCCGCCGCCCCGTCAACGGCGAGCGGAAGCTGACCGTGCACGGCGCCAAGGAGAACAACCTCCGCGACATCGACGTCGCCTTCCCGCTCGGCGTGTTCACCGCGGTCACGGGCGTCTCCGGCTCGGGCAAGTCGACGCTGGTCAACGACATCCTGTACACGCACCTGGCCCGGGAGCTCAACGGCGCCCGCGCAGTGCCCGGCCGGCACACCCGCGTCGACGGCGACGACCAGGTCGACAAGGTCGTGCACGTCGACCAGTCGCCCATCGGTCGCACGCCCCGGTCCAACCCGGCCACGTACACGGGCGTCTTCGACAACATCCGCAAGCTCTTCGCGGAGACCATGGAGGCGAAGGTGCGCGGCTACCTGCCGGGCCGCTTCTCCTTCAACGTCAAGGGCGGTCGCTGCGAGAACTGCTCCGGCGACGGCACCATCAAGATCGAGATGAACTTCCTGCCGGACGTCTACGTCCCGTGCGAGGTCTGCCACGGCGCCCGGTACAACCGGGAGACCCTGGAGGTCCACTACAAGGGCAAGTCCATCGCCGAGGTGCTGGACATGCCGATCGAGGAGGCGCTGGACTTCTTCGAGGCCGTCCCGACGATCGCCCGCCACCTGCGCACGCTCACCGAGGTCGGCCTCGGGTACGTGCGCCTGGGCCAGTCCGCGCCGACGCTGTCCGGCGGCGAGGCGCAGCGCGTGAAGCTCGCCTCCGAGCTGCAGAAGCGCTCGACGGGCCGCACGGTGTACGTGCTGGACGAGCCGACCACCGGCCTGCACTTCGAGGACATCTCGAAGCTGATCAAGGTGCTCTCGGGCCTGGTCGACAAGGGCAACACCGTCATCGTCATCGAGCACAACCTCGACGTCATCAAGACCGCCGACTGGGTCATCGACATGGGTCCCGAGGGCGGTTACGGCGGCGGCATCGTGGTGGCCGAGGGCACGCCGGAGCAGGTCGCCTCGGTGGGGGCCAGCCACACCGGCAAGTTCCTGCGGGACATCCTGGGGGCGGACCGGGTCTCGGACGCCACCGTGCCGGCCGCGCGGACGGCGAAGAAGGCGGCCCCCCGCAAGACGGCGGCCAAGAAGGCCGCCGCCCCGCGGGCGAGGAAGGCCTGAGCCGAAGAAGGCCCGAGCCGAAGAAGACCTGAGCCGGGTCGCCGGGGCACCGCCCCCGGCGACCCGTGCGCCGTACCCGCCGGCGGGGCGGGACCGCCCCGCCGGCGTCCGGCCGCCGGCCCGTTAGGCGAAACGGCGGCTCGCGACGCGCGCCAGGAAGGGGACCACGGCCGCGGTGACCTCGGAGGGGCGGTCCAGCATCGGGTAGTGGCCGGCCGTGTCGATCAGCACCACCTCGCCGCGGGTCTGCTCGCCGATCCACTCCGCCTCGGTCAGCGGATCGGGCCCGAACAGGGCGTCCATGCCGCCCATCACGACCTGCACGGGCACCGTCAGGCCCGGCAGCGCCGCGGCCGCCGCCTCCGCACCCGCACCGATCATGGCCCGCAGCGCCGCCAGGTGCCCGGGCTCCTTCAGCGACGCGGTGAGCTCCTTCTTCCACTCGGGGAACTCGTCCGGCTTCTCCGCGGGGAACAGCCCCGCCCACTGCCGCGTCCACGACCGCACGAAGCGGCCCGCGCGCAGTCCGGCGCCCGCCCCCGCCCGCGCGAACGGGGCCACCAGCACCAGTCCGTCGAAGAGCTCCGCCTCCGCCGCGGCCGCGACCACCGCCGCGCCCGCCGCGTTGGAGTGCGCCACCACGAACGCCGGCCCCGCGTCGAGGTGGCGCACCAGCGCCCGCAGGTCACCGGCCAGCGCCGGCTGCCCGTACTCCCGCTCGCCCGCGCTCGATTCACCCGTACCCCGCAGGTCGCAGGTGACCACCCGGAACCCCGACTCGGCCAGGTCCGCCGCCAGGAACCGGTACGCGGTGCGGGTGTTGCCCAGGCCCGGCACGCACACGACGAGCGGGCCCTCGGCGCCGTTGTCGTCGTAGGCGATCCGGCCGCCGTCGTACTCCACGTAATCCGTCACTGTCGCGGTCTCTTTTCACTCTCGTGCCGTTGCGCGTTCATAGCCTCGCCGACGGGTGCCGGGTTCGTAAACCTCAGAATCTGTGGGGATATTGGCGGTGCGTCACAGTTCCGACGCATACGGCGGCTCGGCGCCGGCCCGGGTACAGGTCAGGGCGGCCGCCCGGGCGGCGTACCCGAGCACCTCCGGCCAGTCCGGTTCGCCGATCGGCGAAAGCCGGTGCAACAGCGCCGCGTTGACCGTGTCACCGGCACCGATCGTGTCCGCCACCGTCACCCGCGGCGCCGCGACCGAGTGCTCCGCCCCCGAGCGGGTGCGGACCGTCAGACCCGCCGCGCCCCGGGTCACGACCACCGCCCGCGGGCCGGCCGCCAGCCAGTCGTCCACCCGCCCGCCCAGCCACGCCGCGTCCTCCTCCGACAGCTTGAGCAGGGACACGTACGGCAGCCAGCCCAGGAACCGCTCGCGGTAGGCGTCCGCGTCGGCGATCAGCCCCGGACGGATGTTGGGGTCGAGCAGGGTGAACACCCCGCGTCCGGACTCCCGCCGCAGCAGCGCCTCGTACGCGCTCGCCCCCGGCTCCAGCGCCATCGAGCAGGTCCCCAGCGCCAGCGCCCGTACGCCCGGCGGCAGCACGGGAAGGGCGAAGAGGCGGTCGGCGGTGCCCTCGGTGTAGAAGCCGTAGGAGGCCGAACCGTCCGGGCCCAGCGCCGCCACCGCGAGCGAGGTGGGCTCCGGACCCCGCTGCACGAGCGAGCAGTCCACCCCGGCCGTGCGCAGCCCGGCCAGCAGCGCCTCGCCGAAGCCGTCGGTGGAGATCCGCGAGCAGAAGGCGACCTCCGCGCCGAGGCGGCCGAGGGCGATCGCGGTGTTGTACGGGCCCCCGCCCGGGCGGGGCAGCAGCGCCCCGGGCGGCCCGGCCGCGGGCACGAGGTCGATCAGTGCTTCTCCGCCGACGACGATCATGGAGGGAGCGTAGGGCAGCCGGGGCGCCGGGCACAGGGGGCGACGCGGGGCAGCCCCTGGCCCGCGCGGTGCCGTCCCCGGGCCCGGGCCGGGCCGTCCCCCGGCCGGCGCCTGCCCGCGGCGGGCGCCGGCGGGTTCCCGCCCTGTGCCGCCCCGCACAGGGGCCGCACAGGCACCGCGGGTATCGTCGGCAGGGTTTTGCACTGCCGAGCTGCCCACGGAGAAGCCATGTCCGGCCAGAACGCCGCCCGTCGAACCGTCCTCAAGGGCGCCGCCGCGCTCGCCGGCGCCGCCGGCGCCGGTGCCGCGCTGACCGCCTGCTCCGGCGGTGGGGACGGCGGCGCCTCCGCGGCCCTCAGCTCCCCGGTGGACCTGGGCGCGGCGGACGCCGTGCCGGTCGGCGGCGCGAAGCTGTACCGCGAGCAGAAGCTGATCGTCAGCTGCCCGGCGAAGGGCCAGTACAAGGCGTTCAGCGCCACCTGCACGCACGCCGGCTGCGTGCTCGACAAGGTCGAGGACGGCGAGGGCAGCTGCCCCTGCCACGGCAGCCGCTTCGACGCGGCCACCGGCAAGGTGGTCCAGGGCCCGGCCGCCGAGCCGCTGCCGGAGGTTCCGGTCAAGGCCGAGGGCGGGAAGCTGATCGCGGGCTGAGCCCGCACCTGAGCCTTGGGTTCGGGACCGCCGGGCCGTACACCAGCCGGCCGGCCCACGGCCGCGCCAACCTGCGGCCCCGCCGATCCGCCCACCCGCGGCCCTGCCAGCCCGAGGCCGCGCCAACCTGCCGCCCCGCAGCGCCGCCAACCCCGCGACGCCGCCGATCCCCGCCCCCACCCCCGCGCCCCCGCGCCCGCGGTCCCCGGGCCCGCCGCCCCACCGCCCCGCCCCTCAACCCCGTGTGGTGTGTGGGGGAGGCGCTTGAGCCGGTATGGCAGGCTGGTCCGGAGGCAGGCCCGGGCCGAGGGGGGCCGCAGGCCCGGGCGAAGCGCCGAAGCCCTCGGGGTGGGCCTGCCGCTGGGGGCACCTCCCAGCGGTAGCTGGGGGAGGCCTGCAGGCCATACCGGGTCAAGCGCCGAGGGGCCCCACACACCACAGGGTGGCGCCCCGACCCCGGGCCCGCCGCCCCCAGCCGCCCCCGCGGCCCGAGTGGCACCCCAACAGCCCCAGCGGCACCCCAGCCCCCACCTCACTCCCAGTCCCAAGCAATCCCCAAGATCCCGCGCCGCACCGCCGGTTCGACCAGGTGCACGGCCCGGTGCCGGCCGTTGGGGGTCAGGTCGGCGAGCTCGCCGCGCGGCGCGGTCGGCGAGGCCTGGCTGAACCGCCGGCAGCGCACCGGTAGGGCCGCGTCGTCGAAGCGGACCTGGAGCAGGTAGTGGCCGCCCGCGTAGCCGAAGCCGCGCAGGTACTCGCCGCAGGGCCCGCCGGTGCCGTCCTCGAAGCCGTACCCGAAGACGTACGTGTCGCCGGGGCGCAGCCGCGCGTCGAACAGCAGCTCCGCCACGACCACCCCGGTCCCGGGGTGCCGGCGCACCCGCCCGGTGCGGCAGTTCTCGTGCGCCCGCACCTCCACGAGCGCGGCGTCGCAGCCCGGGTCGCCGTGGTGGATGGCCAGGTAGCGGTCGACGCCGTCGCGGTGCGCCCGTACCACCTGCTGGGAGTCGCGGCCGCGCAGTTCGCGGCCCGCACCGATGTGCACCCGCTCGTGGTGCCCGACCGTGTGCAGCCCGCCGTCCGCCGGTGACTCCAGCTCGGCCAGCAGTTGTTCGACGGCCTCGCCCGCGGTCAGGAGCGTCCGGTACGGGCGGGCGGTCGGGCCGCCGCCGGGCTCGCCGCGCGCGACGGCCGGCAGCAGCAGCCGCGTGAGCGAGCCGGCGGGCAGCTCCAGTATCTGCTCGAGCGCTCCCACGGCCTTCAGGGACTCGGCGCGCTGGGGGCGCCGGGCGCCCTGCTGCCAGTAACTCAGGCTGGTCACACCGACCTTGATGCCGCGGGCCGCGAGCCGGTGCTGCACGCGTTGCAGCGGCAGTCCGCGGGCGGCGAGCGCGGTGCGCAGGGCGAGGTGGAAGGGACCTGCGTGCAGCAGCTGCGCGAGCTGGCTCTCGGCTGCTGCTGCTGCGGCGGCGGTACCGCCTCCCGGGGTGCGAGGCCGGGGCATGGCTACTCCTCGATGTGAACGTTCACGCGCGGTGGGGCGGGGGATCCCACCGGTGCCGCCCCGGAGCCCAGGTGACGGGGGGTAGGGCGTTCACACCGCAGTCTCACCGTTCACACTGCAATGTCACGCCGCATTGAAGCGTGTTGACCGAATCCCGACAACCTCCGATGCTCCTCCACAAGCGTCCGGACGCGCTCCTCCAATCCCCACACGATCCCCCTGGCCCCACAGGGGGATCCCTCCTCGGGAGGACCGCGATGCGCAACAAGAACGGGCGGCGTTCCCTCGCCGCCCTCGTCACCGCAGTGCTGCTCGCCCTGCCCACCGGCACCGCCTCCGCCACGGCGGCCACCGGTCCGCAGGGCGGGCACACCGCGGCGGCCGCCCCGTCGGCCGCCCCGTCGGCCGCGAACGCCCGGTCGGCGCAGGCGTTCGCCACCGCCAGGCGGCTGAACATCACCATGCAGGCCCAGCAGAAGGACAACTGGTGCTGGGCCGCCAGCGGCAACACCATCGCCACCTGGTTCGGCCGGAACTATTCGCAGAACCAGTTCTGCAACGCCGCCTTCAACCGGCAGCAGGGCTACGACTGCCCCAACTGGCAGGCGTCGCTCGGCAACGTGCAGAACGCCCTCTCCTGGGCCGGCATCAGGACCGGCTCGTACGTGGACGGCTGGCTGTACTACAGCACCGTGCAGACCGAGATCGACTACAACCGCCCGATCGAGACCCGCATCCAGTGGTCCAACGGCGGCGGCCACATGCAGGTCGTCTACGGCTACGACACCGACAACAGCTGGGTGTACTGGGGCGACCCGTGGCCCTCCAGCTACCGCTACAACTGGGCCTCGCACGCCTGGTACGTGAACAACTCCTCCTTCTCCTGGACCCACTCGCTCTACCGGATCGGGGCGTGAGCGCCATGACCCTCCGCCGCAACGCCACCGCCGTCGCAGGCGCCCTCACCGCCGCGCTCCTGGGCCTGGCCCCGCAGGCCGCGGCCGCCGGGCCCGGCACCCCGGCACGGCCCGCGCCGCAGTCGCAGTCGCAGTCCGGGGTGTCGGCCCCCGCCCCGCAGCAGCCGCAGCCGCCGGCCGTGACCGCCGGGAACCTCGCCGCCGCACACCGGGCGGCCGCTTCGGCCGAGACGCTCGACACCCTCTCCCGCTTCTTCGCCCGCGAGGGCAGGGTCTCCGCGGCCGCCGCCCGGCCGCGGGTCGAGGCCGACACCCTCGCCGTCCACTACCTCTCGCCCGACTTCGTGGCCGGGCGGGCCGGGGCGCCGGTGGCCCGGGTGGAGTTCATGGCCACCAAGGCCGTCTCCTCCGACGGGCAGTCCGCGTCGCTGTGGTCGGCTCCGCTGGGCGGGAGCTGGCAGGTGGTGAACATCGCCACCGGCGACGACGAGTTCCGGTACGCCGCGCAGGGCGCCCGCGCCCTGCCCGGCGGGACGGTCTTCCGGGAGCCGCAGATCGACGCGTGGTACGTGGTCAAGGGCACGAAGGTGCTGCCCCTCGACCACGACGCGGTACGGGCGATCGGGGCCGGCGGTACCTCGCTGGCCGGCTACCGGGCGCGGGTGCGGGCGGCGTACGGCGACAAGCTGCCGGGGTCCGCCTACGCGAAGTCCGGCATGGCGGGCGGCTACGCCCCCGGCGCCCCCCTCGGCGGCCCGGCACCCGCCGCGGCCGCGGGGCCCGCCGCGGGTGCGGGTCCGGCTGCCGCCGGCCCGGCTGCGGGTGGCGGTGCGCGCGCCGTGACCGCGGCCGGTTCGGGCCCGTCGAGTGCCGGCGCGGGCGGTCTCGCCGCCGGGGCGGGGCTCGCCGGCGTGGCGGGTGCCCTGGTGGCCGGCACGGTCCTGGTGGCCCGGCGCCGTACCTCAGGCACCGGCGCGCGCGTCCGGGCCTGACGGCCCGGGCGACCCATGGTCGGCACCGGCCCGCGGCTCACCGCCGCGGTGCCGGTGCCTGCGTCCGGGCCTGACCGCCCGGGCGTCCTTGCGGCCGGTACCGGCTACCGGTGCCGGTCGTGGGGGCGGGCCGTCCTGGTCCGGCCTCCTCCTCACGGCCCCGCACCGCCCCACCGGTGCGGGGCCGCCACTGTGCGGTCCGGTGGGCCCTGAGGGGCGGTGCCCCCTCCCCGCCCCGGGGCTCCGCCCCGGCCCCCGCGCCTCGAACGCCGGCGGGGCTCGCACCGCTCCGCCCGGGGGTGATCGGAGGGGGGTCCGTGCGGGCCGTGTGAAGGGGTGCGGGCGCGGCGCGGCAGGGGTGGGCAACGGGGTCCGTTGTCGGTGCCCGCCAGTAGGGTGGAGGGCATGGCCGACCCCTCCAGCTACCGCCCCGCGCCGGGAGAGATCCCCGACTCCCCGGGCGTCTACCGGTTCCGCGACGAGCACCGCCGGGTGATCTACGTCGGGAAGGCCAAGAGCCTGCGCCAGCGGCTGGCCAACTACTTCCAGGACGTGGCCGGCCTGCACCCCCGGACCGCCACCATGGTGACCACCGCCGCCTCCGTCGAGTGGACCGTGGTCGCGACCGAGGTGGAGGCGCTCCAGCTCGAGTACTCCTGGATCAAGGAGTACGACCCCCGCTTCAACGTCAAGTACCGGGACGACAAGAGCTACCCGTCCCTGGCCGTGACCATGAACGAGCAGTACCCCCGCGTCCAGGTCATGCGCGGGCCCAAGAGGAAGGGCGTGCGCTACTTCGGCCCGTACGCGCACGCCTGGGCCATCCGCGAGACCGTCGACCTGATGCTCCGCGTGTTCCCCGTACGGACCTGCTCCGCGGGCGTGTTCAAGCGGTCCGCCCAGATCGGGCGGCCCTGCCTGCTCGGCTACATCGGCAAGTGCTCGGCCCCGTGCGTCGGCCGCGTCAGCCCCGAGGAGCACCGGGAACTCGCCGAGGAGTTCTGCGACTTCATGGCCGGCCGGACCGGCGCGTACCTCTCCCGCCTGGAGAAGGAGATGCACGCGGCGGCCGAGGAGATGGAGTACGAGCGGGCCGCCCGGCTGCGCGACGACATAGGGGCGCTGCGGCGCGCCATGGAGAAGAACGCCGTCGTGCTCGCCGACGCCACCGACGCGGACCTGATCGCCGTGGCCGAGGACGAGCTGGAGGCGGCCGTGCAGATCTTCCACGTGCGCGGCGGACGCGTGCGCGGCCAGCGCGGCTGGGTCACCGACAAGGTCGAGGCCGTCGACACCGCCGGCCTCGTCGAGCACGCGATCCAGCAGCTGTACGGGGAGGAGAGCGGGGAGAGCGTTCCCAAGGAGGTGCTGGTCCCGGCGCTGCCCGAGGACCCCGCCGCCGTCGCCCAGTGGCTGGGCGAGCACCGCGGTTCCCAGGTCTCCCTGCGCATCCCGCAGCGCGGCGACAAGAAGGACCTGATGGAGACGGTCCGACGGAACGCCCAGCAGGCCCTCGCCCTGCACAAGACCAAGCGGGCCAGCGACCTGACCACCCGCTCCCGCGCCCTGGAGGAGATCGCCGAGGCGCTCGGCCTCGACAGCGCCCCGCTGCGCATCGAGTGCTTCGACGTCTCCCACCTGCAGGGCCAGGACGTGGTGGCCTCCATGGTCGTCTTCGAGGACGGGCTGCCCCGCAAGGGCGAGTACCGGCGCTTCCAGGTCAAGGGCCGGGTCGGGGACACGCAGGTCTGGCACGGCGAGGGCCAGGACGACGTCCGGTCCATGCACGAGGTGGTCTCGCGCCGCTTCCGCCGCTACCTCCAGGAGAAGATGAAGACCGGCGAGTGGACGGCCGAGGAGGCCGAGGACGGCGACGAGCCGCTGCCGGCCGACGACGGGCGGCCCAGGCGCTTCGCGTACCCGCCCCAGCTGGTCGTGGTCGACGGCGGGCAGCCGCAGGTCGCGGCCGCCCAGCGGGCCCTGGCCGAGCTCGGCGTGGACGACGTGGCCGTGTGCGGCCTGGCCAAGCGGCTGGAGGAGGTCTGGCTGCCCGGCGAGGACGACCCGGTCGTGCTGCCCCGGACCAGCGAGGGGCTCTACCTCCTCCAGCGGGTACGTGACGAAGCCCACCGGTTCGCCATCCAGTACCAGCGCTCCAAGCGCGGCAAGCGCCTGAAGTCGGGCCCGCTGGACGCCGTGCCCGGCCTGGGCGAGACCCGCAAGCAGGCGTTGGTCAGACACTTCGGTTCGGTGAAGCGGCTCCGGCAGGCGACAATCGACCAGATCTGCGAGGTCCCCGGCATAGGCCGCAAGACGGCCGAGACGGTGGCCGCGGCCCTCGCCCAGGCGGCCCCCGCCGGTCCTGCCGTGAACACCGCGACAGGAGAGATCATTGAGGACGAGACCCCCGCGCCCGCGGGGACCTCGACCGACCTTCGGGGGACAGAGCAATGACCGAGCACGACCGAGACGGAGCACAGGTGAGTACGGGCACGAGCGTGGAGGCCGGCGAGGCCGCCGAGGCGGCCATCCCCGAGCTGGTGATCATCTCCGGCATGTCCGGCGCGGGCCGCAGCACGGCCGCGAAGTGCCTGGAGGACCTCGGCTGGTTCGTCGTGGACAACCTGCCGCCCGCCCTGATCCCCACCATGGTGGAGCTGGGCGCCCGCTCGCAGGGCAACGTCGCGCGGATCGCCGTCGTCGTCGACGTCCGGGGCCGCCGCTTCTTCGACAACCTGCGCGAATCCCTCGCCGACCTCGACGGCCGGGGCGTGACCCACCGGGTCGTCTTCCTGGAGTCCTCCGACGATGCGCTGGTCCGCCGCTTCGAGTCGGTGCGCCGCCCGCACCCGCTCCAGGGCGACGGCCGCATCGTCGACGGCATCGCCGCCGAGCGCGACCTGCTGCGCGAGCTGCGCGGCGACGCCGACCTGGTGATCGACACCTCCAGCCTGAACGTGCACGAGCTGCGCGCGAAGATGGACGCCCAGTTCGCGGGCGACGACGAGCCCGAGCTGCGGGCCACCGTGATGTCCTTCGGCTACAAGTACGGCCTCCCCGTCGACGCCGACCTGGTGGTCGACTGCCGCTTCCTGCCCAACCCGCACTGGGTGCCCGAGCTGCGCCCCTTCACGGGCCTGAACGAGGAGGTGTCGGGCTACGTCTTCAACCAGCCCGGCGCCAAGGAGTTCCTCGACCGGTACGCCGAGCTGCTCCAGCTCATCGCCACCGGCTACCGCCGCGAGGGCAAGCGGTACGTGACCATCGCCGTGGGCTGCACGGGCGGCAAGCACCGCAGCGTGGCCATGTCGGAGAAGCTCGCCGCCCGCCTCTCCTCCGAGGGAGTCGAGACCGTCGTCGTCCACCGGGACATGGGGCGCGAGTGACCGGCCGCACCCTCCGGCTCCGCCGCCTGGGCGGGCTGGGGCCGGTCCGCGGCGAGTCCGCGGTCTCCGGCCCGGCCCGCCGCCGCAGGCGCGGGGCCCAGCCCAAGGTCGTCGCGCTGGGCGGCGGCATGGGCCTGTCCGCCTCGCTGGCGGCGCTGCGCCGGATCACCGGCGACCTGACCGCGGTGGTCACCGTCGCCGACGACGGCGGCTCCAGCGGCCGGCTCCGGGAGGAGCTGGGCGTCCTGCCGCCCGGTGACCTGCGCAAGGCGCTGGCCGCGCTGTGCGGTGACGACGACTGGGGCCAGACCTGGGCCCGGGTGATCCAGCACCGGTTCTCCAGCCAGGGCGAGATGCACGGGCACGCGGTCGGGAACCTGTTGATCGTGGCCCTGTGGGAGCAGCTCGGCGACCACGTCAGCGCCCTCGACCTGGTCGGCCGGCTGCTCGGCGCCCAGGGCCGGGTGCTGCCCATGTCGGCGGTGCCGCTGGAGCTCCAGGCGCTGGTCAAGGGCCACGACCCGGCCCGGCCGCACGACGTGGACACCGTGCGGGGCCAGGCGACCGTGGCCCTGACCCCCGGCGAGGTGCAGGAGGTGCACCTGGTCCCGTCCGACCCGCCGGCCGTGCCGGAGGCGGTCGAGGCGGTGCTCGACGCCGACTGGGTGGTGCTGGGCCCCGGCTCGTGGTTCTCTTCGGTCATTCCGCACCTGCTGGTGCCGGAACTGCTGGACGCCCTGACCGAGACCAAGGCCCGGCGGGTGCTGTCGCTGAACCTCGCCCCGCAGCCCGGGGAAACGGATGGGTTCTCTCCGCAGCGTCATTTGGAGGTTTTGGCCCGACACGCCCCTAAACTCGCCCTGGACGTGGTGCTGGCCGACCAGGCCGCCGTGCCCGACCGCGAGTCCCTCGTCGACGCCGCCAAACGGTTCGGGGCCTCGGTCGAGCTGGCGCCGGTGGCCAGGACCGACGGCTCTCCGAAGCACGACCCGGAGCGGCTGGCGGCCGCGTACGACCGTATTTTCCGGATGCATGGAAGGATCGGCCCATGGCGATGACGCCGGCGGTGAAGGACGAGATCTCCCGTCTCCCCGTCACCCGCACCTGCTGCAGGAAGGCGGAGGTCTCGGCCATTCTCCGGTTCGCGGGCGGGCTTCACCTGGTGAGCGGCCGCATCGTGATCGAGGCCGAGCTCGACACCAGCTTCGCCGCGCGGCGGCTGAAGAAGGACATCCTGGAGATCTTCGGGCACAGCTCCGAGCTGATCGTCATGGCCCCGGGCGGGCTGCGGCGCGGCTCCCGCTTCGTGGTCCGCGTGGTCGCCGGCGGTGACCAGCTGGCCCGCCAGACCGGTCTGGTCGACGGCCGCGGCCGCCCGATCCGCGGGCTGCCCCCGCAGGTGGTCTCCGGCGCGACCTGCGACGCCGAGGCGGCCTGGCGGGGCGCGTTCCTCGCCCACGGCTCGCTGACCGAGCCCGGCCGCTCCTCCTCCCTGGAGGTGACCTGCCCGGGCCCCGAGGCCGCCCTGGCCCTGGTCGGTGCCGCCCGCCGGCTGTCCATCGCGGCCAAGGCCCGCGAGGTGCGCGGGGTGGACCGCGTCGTGGTGCGCGACGGCGACGCGATCGGCGCCCTGCTGACCCGGCTCGGCGCGCACGAGTCGGTGCTGGCGTGGGAGGAGCGGCGGATGCGCCGCGAGGTCCGCGCCACGGCCAACCGGCTGGCCAACTTCGACGACGCCAACCTGCGCCGCTCGGCCCGCGCGGCCGTGGCCGCCGGCGCCCGCGTCCAGCGCGCGCTGGAGATCCTCGGCGAGGAGGTGCCCGAGCACCTCGCCGCCGCCGGACGGCTGCGCATGGAGCACAAGCAGGCCTCGCTGGAGGAGCTGGGCGCGCTGGCCGACCCGCCGCTGACCAAGGACGCCGTGGCCGGCCGGATCCGCCGTCTGCTGGCGATGGCCGACAAGCGCGCGCAGGACCTCGGCATCCCCGGTACGGAGTCCAACCTGACCGAGGAGATGGCCGACAACCTGGCCGGCTGACCCCGGGCAGCGAGGAAGGGACCCCGCAGCGGGGTCCCTTCCTCGCTGCGTTCCACGGCGGTCCGGCCCTGCGGCCCCCGCTCGTACGGCACTTGGGACGGCGGGACGCCTTATTGACATGGCCACGCGGCACCGAAAGCCTTGCGTCCGCATGTCCAACTGATCGACATGCTCTTTCCGATCGTTCCGATCGACGACAGCAGGGGGGCGCATGAGGCGCAGAGCGAGCTCGATCCTCGCCACCGGCGCGCTGATCCTCGGTTCCATGGCCGCCGTACCGGCGGCCATGGCGCAGCCGGGCACGACGGCCGACGGCACCGCCGCCGCGGCCGACGAGGTGAGGGTCTACGAGGCCGACATCACCCGCGCACAGGTCCCGCTGGTCCTCAGGGCCGGCCAGGACGCGCACGAGCTCGGGGAGCGTGCCCCGGCGCGCGGCACCACCCGCGTCGAGCTCTTCCTCACCGGAGCCCAGGCCCGCGAGCTGCGCGCCCAGGGCGTCCGGCTCGCCGAGCGCCGGCCCGCGCCGAGCGCCGCCCGCACCACCGCCGGCGACGGGGTGTTCCGCCCGTACAGCGGCAGGGGCGGGCTCAAGGAGGAGATCGTCCGGACCGGCCGCGACCACCCGGGTCTGGCGAAGGTCGTCTCCATCGGCAAGACCGTCCGGGGCAAGGACATCCTCGCCGTCAAGGTCACCAAGAACGCCAGGCGGACCAAGGACGGCGCCAGGCCCGCCGTGCTGTACATGTCGAACCAGCACGCCCGCGAGTGGATCACGCCGGAGATGACCCGGCGGCTGCTGCACTACTACCTCGACAACTACGGCCGGAACAAGCGGGTCAAGAGCATCGTCGACTCCACCGAGCTGTGGTTCGTGCTCTCCGCCAACCCCGACGGGTACGACTACACGCACGCCAAGGACGGCGAGCGGCTCTGGCGCAAGAACCTGCACGACAACAACGGCGACGGGAAGATCACCGCCGCCGACGGCGTCGACCTCAACCGGAACTTCTCCTACAAGTGGGGCTACGACGACGAGGGTTCCTCCCCGAACCCCTTCAGCGAGACCTACCGCGGCCCCCGGGCGTCCTCCGAGCCCGAGACCGTCGCCCTCGACCGCTTCGAGAAGCGCATCGGCTTCGAGTTCGGCATCAACTACCACTCGGCCGCCGAGCTGCTGCTCTACGGCGTCGGCTGGCAGGTCGCCACCCCCACACCGGACGACGTGCTCTACAAGGCGCTCGCCGGAACGCCGGAGAAGCCGGCCGTGCCCGGCTACTACCCGCAGGTCTCCTCGGAGCTGTACACGACCAACGGCGAGGCCGACGGCCAGGCCGGCAACGTCAACGGGATGATGATGTTCACCCCGGAGATGACGACCTGCCAGACCGCCTCGGACATCGACCCGAACGACCGCTGGAAGGCGGAGGACTGCCGCTCCGGCTTCAACTTCCCGGACGACGAGAAGCTGATCCAGGGCGAGTTCGCCAAGAACGTCCCCTTCGCGCTCTCCGTCGCCGAGACCGCAGCCCACCCCGACCGGCCGGTGTCGGTGGTCGGGAGGACCGCGGCCCCCTTCACCGCGGACCCGTTCACCGTCTCGTACGCCCGCGGCGGGGCCCAGCAGGTCGCCGTCACCGCGCGCAGGTCGCTGCGCGCCAAGACGCTCGAGTACCGCGTCAACGGCGGCCGTACGCACACCAGGGCGCTCGCCCCCTGGAAGGGCGGCGAGCGCTACGGCGGCGCCGACAACATCCGCTTCGACCAGTACCGCGCCGCCGTCGAGGGCGCCCGCCCCGGTGACAAGGTCGAGGTCTGGTTCACGGGCCGCACCGCCGCCGGCGCCAAGGTGACCGGCAAGGGCTTCCGCTACACGGTGGCCCGGCAGCCCCGCGCCGACGTCCTCGTGATCGCCGAGGAGGGCGCCAAGGCGAAGCAGGCGGCCACGTACGTCGACGCGCTGCGCGCCGGCGGCCGCTCGGCGACCGTCTGGGACGTCGCCGCGCAGGGCGTGCCGCACCCGCTGGGCGTCCTGTCCCACTACCGCGCCGCGGTCCACTACACGGCCGGGCAGGCGCCCGCCGGGGCCGTGCAGATGGCGCTGCGGGACTTCCTCAACGAGGGCGGCCGGCTCGTCGAGGCCGGTCCGAAGGCCGGCGGCGACACCCAGGCGGGCCGCACCGTCACCGACGACTTCAGCCAGTACTACCTGGGCGCCTACGGCCGTGCGGACGCCGCCGGTCCCACCGGGTTCACCGGCACCGGAGCCCTGCTCGGCGCCCGGGGCCCGCTCGGCGCCGCCGCCGGTGCCCCGCTGGACCGGGCGGGGGCCTACACGGTCACCTCCGACAGCCTGCCGGCGGACCGGTTCCCGCAGTTCCGCAGCGCGGCGGCCGGCTCGTACGCCGGGGTCGTGAACCCGTACGCGCCCTACAAGGGCTCCGGTATGGCGGCGACCGTCCACGACGACGACGTCTGGCGGCGCCTGGTCCGCACGGTCGACCTCACCGGGGTCGCCGCCGCCGACCAGCCGCAGCTCAGGCTCGCCCTCAACTGGGACACCGAGCCGGGCTACGACCACGCCGTGCTGGAGGCGCACACCACCGGCGCCCAGGACTGGACCACCCTTCCCGAGGCCTCCGGGCTGACCAAGAAGGACGTCCCCGCCGACTGCGGCCAGGGCTTCTTCATCCACGACCACCCGTTCCTCACCCACTACCTGACCCTGGGGGCGGGCGGCTGCACCGCCACCGGCTCCAGCGGCGCGTGGAACAGCTTCAGCGGCTCCTCCGGGGGTTGGAAGCAGGTGAGCTTCGACCTCAGCCCGTACGCGGGCAGGAAGGTCGAGCTGGCGCTGTCGTACGTCAGTGACGGCGGCAGCGGCGGCCGCGGGCTCTTCGCCGACGAGGCCCGCCTCGTCGTCGAGGGCGCGCAGCGCGAGGACGAGGGCTTCGAGAGCTCCCTGGGGGCGTGGACCGCGCAGGGCGCACCCGCCGGCAGCCCCTCGGTCCCGGGCACCTGGTCCCGGACCGGCGAGCTGTTCACGTCCTACGCCTCGGTCACTACCCGTGACACGGTGCTCCTCGGCTTCGGCCTGGAACACCTCCAGAACGCGCGAGCCCGATCGGTACTCATCGGTACGGCTCTGCGCTCGCTCCACCGCTGACTCTGAGTGACGGGCCCTCGGGTCCCCGTCGACCCGCACCGGAGCCTCCGGTGCGGGTCCGCGGGGGTTTCGGCACGTACTCGGGGCGATCCGGGAGCGTCGTCGATGTCACTCCAGGGCTCACGGAGAGGTAGGGTCGGAAGCGGTCGGGGACATCCCAAATAAAGCTCGCCGGTGGACAGGCCGGCGCACATACGAGGAGATCGGTTCGTGACGATCCGCGTAGGTATCAATGGTTTTGGCCGTATCGGCCGTAACTACTTCCGGGCCATGCTGGAGCAGGGGGCGGACATCGAGATCGTCGGTGTCAACGACCTGACGGACAACGCCACTCTGGTCCACCTGCTGAAGTACGACACCATCCTGGGCCGCCTCAAGGGCGAGGTCAGCCACACCGAGGACAGCATCACCGTCAACGGTCACACCTTCAAGACGATGGCCGAGCGGGACCCGGCCAACCTGCCCTGGGGCGAGCTGGGCGCGGACATCGTCATCGAGTCGACCGGCATCTTCACGAAGAAGGCGGACGCCGCCAAGCACCTCGCGGCGGGCGCGAAGAAGGTCCTCATCTCGGCCCCGGCCAGCGACGAGGACATCACCATCGTGATTGGCGTCAACCAGGACAAGTACGACGCGGCCAACCACCACGTCATCTCCAACGCCTCCTGCACCACGAACTGCGTGGCGCCGATGGCCAAGGTCCTCGACGAGAACTTCGGCATCGTCAAGGGCATGATGACCACGGTCCACGCCTACACCAACGACCAGCGCATCCTCGACTTCCCGCACAAGGACCTGCGCCGCGCCCGCGCCGCCGCCGAGAACATCATCCCGACCTCGACGGGTGCCGCGAAGGCCACCGCCCTGGTCCTGCCGCAGCTCAAGGGCAAGCTCGACGGCATCGCGATGCGCGTCCCGGTCCCGACCGGTTCGGTCACCGACCTCGTCCTCGAGCTCGACCGCGAGGTCACCAAGGACGAGATCAACGCGGCCTTCCAGAAGGCCGCCGAGGGCCAGCTGAAGGGCGTGCTCGACTACACCGAGGACGCCATCGTCTCCTCCGACATCGTGAACTGGCCGGCCTCCTGCACCTTCGACTCCTCCCTGACCATGGTCCAGGGCAAGCAGGTCAAGGTCGTCGGCTGGTACGACAACGAGTGGGGCTACTCCAACCGCCTCGTGGACCTGACGGTCTTCGTCGGCGGCCAGCTCTGAGCCAGGGCTAGGAACACCACGATGTGAAGCACAGGGTCCGGGTGGCGCGACGAGGCGCCGCCCGGACCCTGTAGTTTTCCTGTCGTTCTTCGCCCCGCACGGGCGCCAAAGGAGTCATAAACAGCATGAAGACGATCGACGAACTTCTCGCCGAGGGCGTCTCCGGCAAGCGGGTCTTCGTCCGCGCCGACCTCAACGTGCCGCTCGCCGGCACCGAGATCACGGACGACGGCCGCATCCGCGCCGTCCAGCCGACCATCGCGAAGCTCGCCGAGGCCGGCGCCCGCGTGGTCGTGGCCTCCCACCTGGGCCGCCCCAAGGGCGCCCCGGACCCGGCCTTCTCCCTCGCCCCGGCCGCCCGCCGACTGGGCGAACTGCTGGGCCAGGACGTCGCGTTCGCCACCGACACCGTCGGCTCCTCCGCCAAGGAGACCGTCGCCGCCCTCGCCGACGGCCAGGTCGCCGTCATCGAGAACCTCCGCTTCAACCCCGGTGAGACCAGCAAGGACGACGCCGAGCGCGGCGCCTTCGCCGACCAGCTCGCCGAGCTCGCCGACGTCTACGTCGGCGACGGCTTCGGCGCGGTGCACCGCAAGCACGCCTCGGTCTTCGACCTCCCGGCCCGCCTGCCGCACGCGGCCGGCTCCCTCATCGCCACCGAGGTCGGCGTCCTCAAGAAGCTCACCGCCGAGGTCGAGCGCCCCTACGTCGTCGTCCTCGGCGGCGCCAAGGTCTCCGACAAGCTCGCCGTCATCGACGAGCTGCTCGGCAAGGCCGACCGCATCCTCATCGGCGGCGGCATGGCGTACACCTTCCTGTACGCCAAGGGCTACGAGGTCGGCATCTCCCTGCTCCAGAAGGACCAGGTGGAGAAGGTCACCGAGTACATGAAGCGCGCCGAGGAGACCGGCGTGGAGCTGCTCCTCCCGGTCGACGTCCTCGCCGCCGGCGAGTTCCCGGACCTCAAGGGCAAGACCCCGGCCGACTTCATCACCGTCGACGCGGACAAGATCCCCGCCGACAAGGAGGGCCTGGACATCGGCCCGAAGACGCGCGAGCTCTACGCGTCGAAGATCGCCGACGCCGCGACCGTCTTCTGGAACGGCCCGGTGGGCGTCTTCGAGCACCCCGACTACGCGAACGGCACCCGCGCCGTCGCGCAGGCCCTGGTCGACAGCGAGGCCTTCACCGTCGTCGGCGGCGGCGACTCGGCCGCGGCCGTGCGCCTGCTCGGCTTCGACGAGAACGCCTTCGGGCACATCTCCACGGGCGGCGGCGCCAGCCTGGAGTACCTCGAGGGCAAGTCCCTCCCCGGCATCGCAGCACTGGAAGGCTGACCCGTGACCTCTCGTACCCCGCTGATGGCGGGCAACTGGAAGATGAACCTCAACCACCTCGAGGCCATCGCCCACGTCCAGAAGCTCGCCTTCGCCCTCGCCGACAAGGACTACGACGCGGTCGAGGTGGCGGTGCTCCCGCCCTTCACCGACCTGCGCTCCGTCCAGACCCTGGTCGACGGCGACAAGCTGAAGATCAAGTACGGCGCCCAGGACATCTCGGCGCACGAGTCCGGCGCCTACACCGGCGAGATCTCCGGCCTGATGCTGGCGAAGCTGAAGTGCACGTACGTGGCCGTCGGCCACAGCGAGCGCCGCCAGTACCACGACGAGTCCGACGAGCTGTGCAACGCCAAGGTCAAGGCCGCCTTCGCGCACGGGATCACCCCGATCCTGTGCGTCGGCGAGGGCCTGGACGTCCGCAAGGCGGGCAACCAGGTCGCGCACACGCTGGCGCAGGTCGACGGGGGCCTCAAGGACCTCCCGGCCGACCAGGCCGAGACCATCGTGATCGCGTACGAGCCGGTGTGGGCCATCGGCACCGGCGAGGTCGCCACCCCCGAGGACGCCCAGGAGGTCTGCGGGGCGATCCGCGGCCGCCTGGCCGAGCTGTACTCGCAGGACGTGGCCGACAAGGTCCGCATCCAGTACGGCGGCTCCGTCAAGGCCGGCAACATCGCCGCGATCATGGCCCAGCCCGACGTGGACGGCGCCCTCGTCGGCGGAGCGTCCCTGGACGCGGACGAGTTCGTGAAGATCGTCCGGTTCCGCGACCAGTGATCCCGTGCCGCTCGCCGCGATCACGGCGGTGAGTAGGCGGTAGGGCGGATCCGTCGTACTCTTGCGGGGGCCAGGGGGCTGAATCAGCAGCCACTGGCCCCCGCCTCGCCCCACTCAGGGCCGCAGCCAGGCCTCGATTTACCAGGAAAGTAGGATCCAGCCGTGATTATGGGGTTCTCGATCGCCCTGATCGTCTTCAGCCTGCTGCTGATGCTGCTGGTGCTGATGCACAAGGGCAAGGGCGGCGGCCTCTCCGACATGTTCGGCGGCGGCATGCAGTCCTCCGTCGGCGGCTCCTCGGTGGCGGAGCGCAACCTGGACCGCATCACCATCGTGGTCGGCACGTGCTGGTTCGCGTGCATTGTCGCACTTGGCCTGGTGCTGAAGCTCGACCGCTGACCGAGAAGTAACTCCGGCCATTGGACGCGCGTTGGGAGTTCCGTAGACTGGGGCGCCCGCGGCGGACATTGACGACGCGAACGCGGCACCATTACGCAGGGAGTTACGACCGTGGCAAGTGGCAACGCGATCCGTGGAAGCCGGGTCGGAGCGGGGCCGATGGGTGAGGCCGAGCGCGGCGAGTCCGCGCCGCGCCTGCGCATCTCCTTCTGGTGCTCGAACGGGCACGAGACGCAGCCGAGCTTCGCGAGCGACGCGCAGGTACCGGACACCTGGGACTGCCCGCGTTGCGGCTTCCCGGCCGGTCAGGACCGGGACAACCCCCCGGCCCCGCCGCGGACCGAGCCGTACAAGACCCACCTCGCGTACGTGCGCGAGCGCCGCACGGACGCCGACGGCGAGGCCATCCTCGCGGAGGCCCTCGCCAAGCTGCGGGGCGAGATCTGAGCCGCGGTACACCGCATGACTTCCGGGCCCGGCCCGCGGGAGGCACCTCTCCCGCGGGCCGGGCCCGTTTGTGTCCGGTACGGGCCTCCTGATCCTTTAGGTTGGGGGGTGGCGGGGCACGACAGGACGGAAGAAGTGGGTTGATGTCCGAGACGAAGGCAAAGCTGAACCGGATCCCCGAATGGGCCGCGCTGGCCAAGCACCGGGAGCAGTTCGCAGACACGCACCTGAGGGAGCTCTTCGCCGCGGACCCGGGCCGCGGCACCGCGTACACGCTGCGCGTCGGCGACCTGCACATCGACTACTCGAAGCACCTGGTCACCGACGAGACGCTGGGCCTGCTGCGCGACCTGGCCGCCGCGACCGGCGTGACGGAGCTGCGGGACGCGATGTTCCGCGGCGAGAAGATCAACACCACCGAGGGGCGGGCGGTCCTGCACACCGCCCTGCGCGCGCCCGCGGACGCGGTCGTCGAGGTCGACGGGGAGAACGTCGTCCCCGCCGTCCACGCGGTGCTCGACAAGATGGCGGCCTTCGCCGAGCGGGTCCGCTCGGGGGAGTGGACGGGTCACACCGGCCGGCGCATCCGCAACGTCGTCAACATCGGCATCGGCGGATCCGACCTCGGTCCGGCGATGGCGTACGAGGCGCTGCGCACCTTCACCGACCGCGACCTGACGGTCCGTTTCGTCTCCAACGTCGATGGCGCGGACCTCTACGAGGCCGTGCACGGGCTGGACCCGGCCGAGACGCTGTTCATCGTCGCGTCCAAGACCTTCACCACCATCGAGACCGTCACCAACGCCACGTCCGCCCGGAGCTGGCTGCTGGAGGGCCTCGGCGCCGAGGAGGCCGTCGCCAAGCACTTCGTGGCGCTCTCCACCAACGCCGAGAAGGTCGCCGCGTTCGGCATCGACACGGCCAACATGTTCGAGTTCTGGGACTGGGTCGGCGGCCGCTACTCGTACGACTCGGCCATCGGCCTCTCCCTGATGATCGCCATCGGCCCGGACCGCTTCCGCGAGATGCTCGCCGGATTCCGGCTGGTGGACGAGCACTTCAGGACCGCGCCGGCCGAGCAGAACGCGCCGCTGCTGATGGGCCTGCTGGGCGTCTGGTACGGAAACTTCTTCGACGCGCAGTCGCACGCGGTGCTCCCGTACTCGCACTACCTCTCCAAGTTCACCGCCTACCTGCAGCAGTTGGACATGGAGTCCAACGGCAAGTCGGTGGACCGGGACGGCAACCCGGTGGAGTGGCAGACCGGCCCGGTGGTCTGGGGCACTCCCGGCACCAACGGGCAGCACGCCTACTACCAGTTGATCCACCAGGGCACGAAGGTGATCCCGGCGGACTTCATCGGCTTCGCCGAGCCGGTCGGCGTGCTGCCGCCGGCCCTGGCGGCCCAGCACGACCTGCTGATGGCCAACTTCTTCGCCCAGACGCAGGCGCTGGCCTTCGGCAAGACCCCGGAGGAGGTACGGGCGGAGGGCGTCGCCGAGCCGCTGGTCCCGCACAAGACCTTCCGCGGCAACCACCCGACGACCACGGTCCTCGCGTCCTCCCTGACGCCGTCCGTGCTCGGCCAGCTGATCGCCCTCTACGAGCACAAGGTGTTCGTCCAGGGCGCGGTCTGGAACATCGACTCCTTCGACCAGTGGGGCGTGGAGCTCGGCAAGGTCCTCGCCAAGCGGATCGAGCCGGCGCTGACCGGTGCAGCGGAGGTCGGCGGGCTGGACGCCTCCACCCAGGCCCTGGTCGCCACGTACCGCGAGCTGCGCGGCCGCGGCTGACCGAACGGAGAAGGGCCCCGCTCTCGCAGGAGAGCGGGGCCCTTGGCCGTACCCGGTACGGCGGCTACGCCGAGGCCGGCGGGTACAGCGCCGGCGGGAGCTTCGCCGCCGCGGCCCGGTCGAGCAGCCACAGCGTGCGCACGTGGCCGTAGGCGCCCGCGGCCGGGGCCTGGACCTCGCCCGCGCCGCCCAGCGCGATGGCGACCGCGCCGGCCTTGTCCTCACCCGCGGCCAGCAGCCACACCTCGCGGGCCGCCCGGATGGCCGGGAGGGTCAGCGAGATCCGGGTCGGCGGCGGCTTCGGCGCGCCGTGCACGCCGATGACCGTACGGGCCTGCTCGCGCACGCCCGGCAGCTCCGGGAAGAGCGAGGCCACGTGCGTGTCCGGCCCCACACCGAGCATCAGCACGTCGAACCGCGGCACCGGGCCGTGGTCCTCCGGACCGGCCGCCCGGGCCAGCTCGTCGGCGTACGCGGCGGCCGCCGCGTCCACGTCCGCGCCGTACGGGCCGTCCAGCGCGGGCATCGCGTGCACCCGGGCCGGGTCGACCGGAACCGAGTCCAGCAGCGCCTCGCGGGCCTGGACGTGGTTGCGCTCCGGGTCGTCGGCCGGGACGTACCGCTCGTCGCCCCACCAGAGGTCGATCCGCGACCAGTCCACCGCGTCCCGGGCGGGGGCGGCGGCGAGGGCGGCCAGCAGGCCGTTGCCGTTGCGCCCGCCCGTGAGGACCACGGAGGCGGAACCGCGGGCGGCCTGGGCGTCCACGATCCTGGTGATCAGGCGCGCGGCCGCGGCCTGGGCCATCAGCTCCTTGTCACGGTGGACGACCACCTGGGGGGTGCTCACGAGGCCACCGCCTTCTTGGCCGGCGCCTTCTTCGAGGTCGCGGCCTTCGGGGCGGCCTTTCCGGCCGGAACCGCCTCGGTACCGGCCTCGGCCCCACCGGCGTCGGCGTCGGCCTCGACGGCCTCGGCCGCGCCCGCCGCGGTGTCGTCCGCCGCGCCCGCCGCGGTGGCGCCCGCCGCGGCCGGGGCGTCCGCGGTCCCGGCGCCCTGCGCGGAGCGGCCGGCGACCGCCGCGCCCTGCGCCTCCAGCCGCTCCACGCCGAACTTCAGCGAGGACTCGAAGGTGTTGTCCGGGTCCAGCCGCCGCAGCTCCTCGGCCAGCAGCTCCGCGGTGTCGCGGCGCTTGAGCGCCACCGCGCGGTCCGGCTGCCCCGGCATGCACAGCGTCGCCAGCGAGCCGTCGGCCCGGTCGAGGACTATCGTGCCGGCGGCGCTCTCCAGCCGCACCGCGGTCAGGCCCGGGCCCGTCGAGCGGGTCCGGCGCACCGGGACGTCCAGGCGGTCCGCCAGCCACATGGCCAGCAGCTCGCAGCTGGGGTTGTCGTCCTCGCCCTCGACGGTCGCACCGGTGACGGTGACCGTCTGCTGGTCGAGCGCGGCCGCCAGCATCGAGCGCCACGGGGTGATCCGGGTCCACGACAGGTCCGTGTCACCGGGGGCGTACGTCCCGGCGCGGGCGGTCAGCTCCGCGTACGGGTCCTCGGCGGCGTACGTGTCGACGATGCGGCGCTGGGCGAGCGCGCCCAGCGGGTCGCCGGCCACGTCCGAGGGCGCGCTGTCGGGCCACCACACCACGACGGGCGCGTCCGGCAGCAGGAGCGGCAGGACCACCGACTGGGCGTGGCCCGTCAGCTCCCCGTGCAGGCGCAGGACGACCGTCTCGCCGGTGCCGGAGTCGGCCCCCACCCGCACCTCCGCGTCCAGCCGCGTGTCACGGCGGTTGCGGGGGGAGCGGGTGGCGCGCTTGATGACCACGATGATCCGCGAGGGGTGCTCGTGGGAGGCGTCCTTGGCGGACTTCAGCGCGTCGTAGGCGTTCTCCTCGTCGGTGACGATGACGAGGGTGAGCACCATGCCGATGGCAGGCGTGCCGATGTCCCGGCGCGCCTGCACCAGCGCGGCGTTGATCTTGCTGGAGGTGGTCTCCGTGAGATCGATCTTCATGGCCGGCGCCAGCTCCGTCCGTCTCGTGCGAGCATCTCGTCGGCCTCGACGGGACCCCACGTGCCCGCCGGGTAGGTGGCCGGCTTGCCGTGCGCGTCCCAGTACTGCTCGATCGGGTCGAGGATGTTCCAGGACAGCTCGACCTCCTGGTGGCGCGGGAACAGGTTCGCGTCACCCAGCAGCACGTCGAGGATGAGGCGCTCGTACGCCTCGGGGCTGGACTCCGTGAAGGACTCGCCGTAGGCGAAGTCCATCGTGACGTCCCGGACCTCCATGGAGGTGCCGGGCACCTTGGAGCCGAACCGCACCGTGACGCCCTCGTCCGGCTGCACGCGGATGACCAGGGCGTTCTGCCCCAGCTCCTCGGTCGCGCCGGATTCGAACGGCAGGTACGGAGCGCGCTTGAAGACCACCGCGATCTCGGTGACGCGGCGGCCCAGCCGCTTGCCGGTGCGCAGGTAGAACGGCACGCCCGCCCAGCGGCGGTTGTTGATCTCCAGGCGGATCGCGGCGTAGGTGTCGGTCTTCGACGCGGGGTTGATCCCGTCCTCTTCGAGGTAGCCGACGACCTTCTCGCCGCCCTGCCAGGCGGAGGTGTACTGGGCGCGCACGGTGTGCTTGCCCAGGTCCTCGGGCACCTCGACGGCGCTGAGGACCTTCAGCTTCTCGGCCACCAGCGCCTTGGGGTGGAAGGAGCCGGGCTCCTCCATCGCGGTCAGCGCGAGCAGCTGGAGCAGGTGGTTCTGGATGACGTCACGGGCGGCGCCGATGCCGTCGTAGTACCCGGCGCGGCCGCCGATGCCGATGTCCTCGGCCATGGTGATCTGCACGTGGTCGACGTACGACCGGTTCCAGATCGGCTCGAACATCGTGTTGGCGAACCGGAGCGCCAGGATGTTCTGGACGGTCTCCTTGCCGAGGTAGTGGTCGATACGGAAGACCTCGTCCCGGGGGAAGACCTCGTGGACGATCTTGTTGAGCTCCTGTGCGCTGGCCAGGTCGTGGCCGAACGGCTTCTCGATGACGGCACGTCGCCACGAGCCGTCCTTCTGGGCGAGCCCGTGCTCCTTGAGCTGCTGGACCACCTTCGGGAAGAACTTCGGCGGGACCGACAGGTAGAAGGCGAAGTTGCCGCCCGTGCCCTGGGCCTTGTCGAGCTCCTCGATGGTCGACGCGAGCGTCTCGAACGCGGCGTCGTCGTCGAAGTCGCCCTGGACGAAACGGCAGCCCTGCACCAGCTGCTGCCAGACCTCTTCGCGGAAGGGCGTGCGCGAGTGCTCCTTGACCGCGTCGTGGACCACCTGTGCGAAGTCCTCGTGCTCCCACTCGCGGCGGGCGAAGCCGATCAGGGAGAAGCCCGGCGGCAGCAGACCCCGGTTCGCGAGGTCGTAGACGGCGGGCATCAGCTTCTTGCGCGAGAGGTCGCCCGTAACGCCGAAGATGACCAGGCCGGACGGCCCCGCGATCCGCGGGAGCCGCCGGTCCTGTGCGTCACGAAGCGGGTTCGCTCCGTTGAGAGACAAGGTTTTCAGGCCTCCGTGGGGGCGAGCTTGTCCAGCTCCGCCTCGGTCGACTTGAGCAGGTCGTTCCAGGACGCCTCGAACTTCTCGACGCCCTCGTCCTCGAGCAGCTGGACAACATCGTCGTACGAGATGCCCAGGGCCGCGACCGCGTCGAGCTCGGCGCGGGCCTGCTCGTAGGTGCCGCGGACCGTGTCGCCGGTGACCTCGCCGTGGTCGGCCGTGGCCTCCAGGGTGGCCTCGGGCATGGTGTTGACGGTGCCCGGGGCGACCAGGTCCACGACGTACAGGGTGTCCTTGTACGCCGGGTCCTTGACGCCGGTCGAGGCCCACAGCGGGCGCTGCTTGTTGGCGTGGGCGCGGTCCAGGGCGGCCCAGCGGTCGGAGGAGAAGACCTCCTCGTACGCCTGGTAGGCCAGCCGGGCGTTGGCGAGGGCCGCCTTGCCCTTGAGGGCCTTGGCCTCGTCGGTGCCGACCTTGTCCAGGCGCTTGTCGATCTCGGAGTCCACGCGGGAGACGAAGAACGAGGCGACCGAGTGGATCTTCGACAGGTCCAGCCCGCGCTCCTTGGCCTTCTCCAGGCCCGCCAGGTAGGCGTCCATGACCTCGCGGTAGCGCTCCAGCGAGAAGATCAGCGTCACGTTGACGCTGATGCCGAGGCCGATGACCTCGGTGATCGCCGGCAGGCCGGCCTTGGTCGCCGGGATCTTGATGAGCGTGTTCGGGCGGTCCACCAGCCAGGCCAGCTGCTTGGCCTCCGCGACGGTCGCACCGGTGTTGTGCGCCAGGCGGGGGTCGACCTCGATGGAGACCCGGCCGTCCTGGCCGTCGGTCGTGTCGTAGACCGGGCGCAGGATGTCGGCGGCGTCGCGGACGTCCGCCGTGGTGATCATGCGGATGGCCTCGTCGACGGTGACCTTGCGGGCCGCCAGGTCCTTCAGCTGCTGCTCGTAGCCGTCGCCGCTGCTGATCGCCTTCTGGAAGATCGACGGGTTGGTCGTCACACCGACGACGTGGCTCTGGTCGATGAGCTCGGCCAGGTTGCCGGACGTGATGCGCTTGCGCGACAGGTCGTCCAGCCAGATCGCCACGCCCTCGTCCGAGAGGCGCTTGAGTGCGTCTGTCATGGGAATTGCATCTCCTCTGGTGCCGGTGCCTGCGTCAGCGCGCGGCGGCGGCGATCGATTCCTTGGCGGCGGCGGTCACGGCCTCCGGGGTGAACCCGAACTCGCGGAACAGCACCTTCGCGTCGGCCGAGGCGCCGAAGTGCTCCAGCGACACGATCCGGCCGGCGTCGCCGACGTAGCGGTGCCAGGTCAGGCCGATGCCGGCCTCGACCGCGACACGGGCCCTGACCGACGGCGGCAGGACGCTGTCCTTGTACTCCTGGTCCTGCTCCTCGAACCACTCGACCGAGGGCATCGAGACGACCCGGGCCGGGATGCCCTCGGCCTGCAGCGCCTCGCGGGCGGCCACGGCCAGCTGGACCTCGGAGCCGGTGCCGATGAGGACGACCTGGGCGTCAGCGGTTTCGCCCGCGGGGCCCGTGGCCTCGAACAGCACGTAGCCGCCCTTGGCCGCGTCCTCGTTGCGCTCGTAGGTCGGCACGCCCTGGCGGGTCAGCGCCAGGCCGTGCGGGGTGCCCTTGCCGAAGACCTTGGTGTGGCGCTTGAGGATCTCGCGCCAGGCGATGGCGGTCTCGTTGGCGTCGGCCGGGCGGACCACGGCCAGGCCCGGGATGGCGCGCAGCGAGGCCAGGTGCTCGACCGGCTGGTGGGTCGGGCCGTCCTCGCCGAGGCCGATGGAGTCGTGCGTCCACACGTACGTCACCGGCAGGTGCATCAGGGCGGACAGGCGCACGGCGTTGCGCATGTAGTCGGAGAACACCAGGAAGGTGCCGCCGTAGATGCGGGTGTGGCCGTGCAGCGCGATGCCGTTCATCTCCGCGGCCATGGCGTGCTCGCGGATGCCGAAGTGGATGGTGCGGCCGTACGGGTCGGCCTCCGGCAGCGGGTTGCCCTCCGGCAGGAACGAGGAGGTCTTGTCGATGGTGGTGTTGTTGGAGCCGGCCAGGTCGGCCGAGCCGCCCCACAGCTCCGGGATGACCGAGCCGAGCGCCTGCAGCACCTTGCCGGACGCGGCGCGGGTGGCGACACCGGTGCCGGGCTCGAAGACCGGGAGCTTGTCCTCCCAGCCCGCGGGCAGCTCGTTGGCCTGGATGCGGTCGAACTCGGCGGCGCGCTCGGGGTTGGCGGTGCGCCAGGCGGCGAGCTCCTTCTCCCACTCGGCGCGCACGTCGCGGCCGCGGTCGAGCGCCTTGCGGGTGTGGGAGATGACCTCGTCGGAGACCTCGAAGGTCTGCTCGGGGTCGAAGCCGAGGACGCGCTTGGTGGCGGCGACCTCGTCGTCGCCCAGCGCCGAGCCGTGGGCGGCCTCGGTGTTCTGGGCGTGCGGGGCCGGCCAGGCGATGATCGAGCGGGCCGCGATGAAGGACGGACGCTCGGTCTCGGCCTTGGCGGCCTGCAGGGCGGCGTACAGGGCCTTGGGGTCGAGGTCGCCGTTCTCCTGCTGCGCGACGCGCTGGACGTGCCAGCCGTAGGCCTCGTAGCGCTTGAGGGTGTCCTCGGAGACCGCGGTCTCGGTGTCGCCCTCGATGGAGATGTGGTTGTCGTCCCAGAGCAGGACCAGGTTGCCCAGCTTCTGGTGGCCGGCCAGCGAGGAGGCCTCGGCGGAGATGCCCTCCTGGAGGCAGCCGTCACCGGCGATGGCGTAGACCATGTGGTCGAAGGGAGAGGTGCCCGGGGCGGCCTCCGGGTCGAACAGGCCGCGCTCGTAGCGGGCGGCCATGGCCATGCCCACCGCGTTGGCGACACCCTGGCCCAGCGGGCCGGTGGTGGTCTCGACGCCCTTGGTGTGTCCGTACTCCGGGTGGCCCGGCGTCTTGGAGCCCCAGGTGCGGAACGACTTCAGGTCGTCCAGCTCCAGACCGAAGCCGGCCAGGTAGAGCTGGGTGTAGAGGGTCAGCGAGGAGTGGCCCGCGGACAGCACGAAGCGGTCGCGGCCGACCCACTCGGGGTCGGCGGGGTCGTGGCGCATGACCTTCTGGAACAGGAGATAGGCGGCGGGTGCCAGGCTCATCGCCGTACCCGGGTGGCCGTTGCCGACCTTTTGTACGGCATCCGCGGCCAGGATGCGGGCGGTGTCAACGGCCCGCTGGTCCAACTCGGTCCAGTCGAGCTCTGTGGTGGTCGGCTTGGTGCTCACCCTGGGTCAGGGCTCCTCTCCACATGTCGAATCCCGGTGACGAAGGTCACCGGTCGCCCGGTGGCCAAACGCGCACCGGTTGTGTTTCCGAGCCTACCGTCGACGGGGCGTGCGGCTATTCGAGTGCCCACCGCCCGTCCGGGTCGGATCGCGCGGTCGGCGCACCCCCGAGATCACGCCCGTACGTGTGATCCGGTCGGTCCAACACGAGCCGACCCCCGCGCAGGGCCACGTATGGGCAACGTCTACAGTGGCGTGGTACGCGCAAGTCTTTACGGGGCATTCACGCCCGAAAGCTTGCTGGGAGTCTCTGTCAGGGGTGTGCGTGACGGCCGTCGAATCCCGTCCAGCGGGGGTGCTCGGGACGAGCCCCGGTCACCGGCCGTTCGGGGCCCGGGCCATGGGTTTCGTGGCTTTGACCAAGCCGCGGATCATCGAACTTCTGCTGATCACCACAGTGCCGGTGATGTTCCTCGCCGAGCAGGGCGTGCCCTCGCTGTGGCTGGTTCTGGCGACCTGCCTCGGCGGTTACCTGTCGGCGGGCGGTGCCAACGCGCTCAACATGTACATCGACCGCGACATCGACGCGCTGATGGACCGCACGTCGCAGCGGCCGCTGGTGACCGGCATGGTCAGCCCGCGCGAGGGCCTGGTCTTCGGCCTCGTCCTGGCCGTGGTGTCGACCCTGTGGTTCGGCCTGCTCGTCAACTGGCTGTCCGCCGCCCTGTCGCTCGGTGCGCTCCTCTTCTACGTCGTCGTCTACACGATGATCCTCAAGCGCCGTACCGCGCAGAACATCGTGTGGGGCGGCATCGCCGGCTGCATGCCGGTGCTCATCGGCTGGTCCTCGGTCACGAACTCCATGTCGTGGGCCGCGGTCATCCTGTTCCTCGTCATCTTCTTCTGGACGCCGCCGCACTACTGGCCGCTGTCCATGAAGGTGAAGGAGGACTACGCGCGCGTGGGCGTGCCGATGCTCCCGGTCGTCGCCTCGAACAAGGTGGTCGCCCGCCAGATCGTCGTCTACAGCTGGGTGATGGTCGCCGTCTCGCTGCTGCTCACCCCGCTCGGCTACACCGGCTGGTTCTACACCGCCGTGGCGCTGGCGGCCGGCGGCTGGTGGCTGTGGGAGGCGCACGCCCTCCAGGCCCGTGCCAAGTCCGGTGCGACGGGCGGCAAGCTCAAGGAGATGCGCCTCTTCCACTGGTCCATCACCTACGTGTCGCTGCTGTTCGTGGCCGTGGCCGTGGACCCCTTCCTGCGCTGACGCCGTGGCCCCGGGCGCGGGCGGTGTGACCTCCGTCCCGCGCCGCGCCCCCTTCCTCCCTTGATTACTCGCCGGTAGCATCGAGTCATGGCAGACACCAAGCAGGAGCGCACGGCGGCGAAGCTCGCGAAGCGGATCGGCGACTTCTCCCAGCAGCACGGCGGCGCCGAGGGGCAGCTCGCCTACATCGGCCAGATGGGCACCCGCATCGTCCTCGTCGGCGAGGACGGCGGCTGGGGCGACCTGGTGGCCCCGAGCCACGACGTCGCGCGGCTGGCCGCCGAGAAGGCCGGACTGACCCTGCACGAGGACTTCGACGGGGAACTGGCCGCCAAGGTGAAGACCGGCCCGTACGAGTGGAAGCGGATGGCCGGCATCCAGCTCGGCAGCCCTTCCTGACCCCTCCGGCACCCGTCCCGGGCCTCCGGCGCCCCTGCCGCACGGCCCCGGCGGCACGGCCCGAGACCCGTCGAACGACGGTACGGTCGCGCGCGGCAGCAACACCTGACGCCCCCGTCACCCGTTAGGACGTGTGGAAGCACATCCCGCCGGACCGTCCCCGGCGGGATTCCCGACGTCCGCAACGGGATGCCCGGATGATCGACACGCCGTCCCTGGTGGACCAGTACTGCCACGGGGTGCTCCGTACGGAGCTCGGCCTCGGCACCTTCGAGGCCCATCTGGGGCGCGCCGCGGGCCCGCCCGCCCCCGGCACCACCTTCTTCGACACCCAGACCGGCTTCGCCGTACGGCGCTGGTGCCCGCCCCTGCTGGGCCTCGAACCGCACTGCGCCCCGGCCCGCTACCTCGCCCGGCGCCGCGAGCTCGGCGTCGTCGAGTCGGGCCGCCGGCTGCTGCGGGGCTCCGGGATCACCACGTACTTGGTCGACACCGGACTGCCCGGCGACCTCACCGCCCCCGGCGAGCTGGCCGCGGCCGGGGCCGCCGAGGCCCACGAGATCGTCCGCCTCGAACTGCTGGCCGGCCAGGTGGCCGATGCCTCCGGGACCGTCGAGGCCTTCCTCGCCCAGCTCGCCGGGGCCGTCCACGGGGCCGCCGCCTCCGCCGTGGCCTTCACGTCCGGCGCCGGCGCCGGCCCCGCGCTCGCCTTCGCGCCCGACCCGCCGGGTCCCGGCGAGGTGCGCGCGGCGGCGGCCCGTTGGCTGGAGTCCCGGGCCCGGGCGCGGGCGGCGGCGCACGCCGCGCCCGCCGGGTCCCGCGAAGGCGGGGGCGGCGTGGACCCCGTACTGCTGCGGCACCTGCTGTGGAGTGCGGTGGCCACCGGCCTGCCGCTGCAACTGCACGCCGGGCCCGGGGACCCGCGCCGGCGCATCGACCGTACGGATCCGGCCCTGCTGACGGACTTCGTCCGTGCGACCGCAGGGCTCGGCACCGATCTCGTCCTGCTGCACGGGTATCCGTACCACCGGCACGCGGCGCATCTCGCCGGCGCCTTCCCCCACGTGTACGCCGACCTCGGACCGGCCCTCGCGCACACCGGTGCGCGGGCGGCCGGGGTCCTGGCGGAGTTCCTCGAACTCGCGCCCTTCGGCAAGCTGCTGTTCTCCAGCGGGGGCCGGGCGCTGCCCGAACTGCACGTGGTCGGCGCGCGCGTGTTCAGCGACGCGCTGGCCCGGGTCCTGGGCGGCTGGGTGGGCGACGGGGCCTGGTCCCTGCGGGACGCGGAGCGGGTCGCCGGAATGATCGCGGCGGGCAACGCGCGGCGCGTGTACGGGCTGGAGGGCGGCGGCTGACCCGCCGGGCGGGTCGCCGGACGGCGGGTCAGCCGGCAGGCCCGACGCCGCCCGGCGGGTCTCCGGCCTGCGGGCCTGCGGCCGGCGGGTCTCCGGTCAGCAGGTTCCCGCCGGGCGGCAGCGCGTCAGTGGGCCGCGGACAGCGCCGGGTCGCTCTGCGCGGGGATCCCCGCACTGGCCACCGGCCGCTCGCGCAGGCCCAGGACCACCCGCAGCACCGCGATCCACACCAGGCACGAGCCCAGCATGTGCGCGGCCACCAGCACCTCGGGCAGCTTCGTGAAGAACTGCACGTACCCGATCGCGCCCTGGGCCAGCAGCACCACCAGCAGGTCGCGGGCGCGCGCCCGGGTGTCGTCCGGGGCGTCGACCACCTTCAGCACCAGCCACATCGCCACGGCCAGCGCGCACACCAGCCAGGCGGCGATCGCGTGCACGTGGGCGGTGGTGGCCCAGTCGAAGGGCATCCGCGGCACGTCGCTGCTGTCACCGGCGTGCGGGCCGGAGCCCGTCACCACGGTGCCCGCGGCGATCAGCACGAAGGACGTGCCCAGCAGGGCCCAGCCCAGCTTGCGCACCGGGCCCGGCACGCGCGGCCGCGGGGCGGCGTCGCCCTCGCCGGTGCGCACCCAGGTGATCGTCGTGACGGTGATGAGGGAGGTGGCGAGCAGGAAGTGCGCCGCCACGCTGTAGGGGTTGAGCCCCAGCCAGACGGTGATGCCGCCCAGCACCGCGTTGCTCATGACGATGAAGAACTGCGTCCAGCCGAGCTTCGTCAGCGAACGCCGCCACGGCTTGGCCGAACGGGCCGCCAGGATCGCCCAGCCCACCGCCGCGCACAGCACGTACGTGAGCATCCGGTTGCCGAACTCGACCGCGCCGTGGAAGCCCTGGGCCGACGTGACGATGAGGCTGTCGTGGGTGCACTTGGGCCACGTGTCGCAGCCCAGGCCGGAGCCGGTGAGCCGGACGGCCCCGCCGGTGACGACGATGACCACGCTCATGACGACGGCGGCGAGCGCCGCGCGCCGGAGCACCCGGGGTGTGGGCGTCCAGCGCCGGGCGATGGAGGCGAAGGGGTTCAACACGGGCCCTATCGTAGGACGCGCCTTGTGCAAACTTTCACGAGGGGGTGCCGGTGTGGCCCCCCGACGGTGTGTGCGTCAGCCGGAAGCGGGAACCGGCCGGATCGCCCTCCTCGTGCCACCACACCAGGACCCGCCAGGGAGTTGCGTCCCCGGGGTAGTCCGGGGAGGTCGTGAAGTCCCGCACCAGGCCCGTCCCGGTCTCCTCCGCCGTGCGATCCGTCACGTCGGCCGAGCCGCGCCAGGGATGTCCCAGTACGTCCCACAATCCGTCAGGACCGCGCACCTCGAAGCGCCATACGGCCCGCCACGGCCGCGCGCTCAGGGTGGCCCGCACCGCCCCCTCGTCGACCTGCAGCCCGGCCGCGATCACCAGCGGGTCCACGCCCTGGATGCGGGCGGCGAGCACGGCGTGCGGCAGCAGCGTCTCGGGCAGCCGCCCGTCCGCGCGCAGGGCGGCCAGGGTGTCGAAGGACAGCAGGCGCAGCCGGAGCTCCAACTGCCGGCCGAGGTGCTTGACCGCCTCCTCCGCCTCCTCGTAGCCGGGGCCGCCGGCCCGGGCCAGGGCGCGGAAGCCCGCCTCGGCGTCCGCCGCCCAGGCCACCGCGTCCGCCGCCAGACCCAGTTCGGCGAGCCGGTCGCCGGCGAACACCTCGGCCTGCGCGAGTCCCCTGATGTTGACCGGATCCCGCTGGTCGAGCCGCCGCCACACCTCCACCGCGGCCAGCGTCAGATCGCGGGCCCGCTCGCCGGCCGCCCGCTCGATGGGTCCGGGCACCGTCTCGCCGCCCGGACCCAGCGGGAACCGCGGCAGCCGGTCGGCGTCGCTCAGCGGCCAGGCCAGCCACACGCCGTGGTTGATCAGCCCGCGGGCGTACCAGCGGGCGTACTCGGGGGAGTGCGGCGCGGCCTGCTCGGCGTACCGCATGCCCTCTTCGATCGCGGCCAGCGCCGCCGGCCGGTCCCCTTCGGCGAACCGGCGCGCGGCCAGGTCGCTCAGCCGCAGCCCGAGCCGCGCGGCGCACTCGGGATCGGTCCGGGCGGGCTCGCGCAGCGCCCCGATCAGCTCCGCCAGCAGTGCCTCGGCCTCGGCCGGCGGCAACTCGGCCGCCCCCGCCCTGATCCGAGCCCATTGCCCGTCCAGCCGCAACGCGGCCTCTCGCGCCACCATGTCCGCCCCCCGGCTCCGTGGTCAGTGGAGGCGTCCATCCTGACCCGCCCGCTACTCCCAGCGGAAGTGCCGCCCCGCCAGACCCAGCCCGAGCACCGACCATCCGGCCAGCAGGCCCAGCTGTTCCCAGGGCAGCCCGGCGCCGTGCTGGAGCACGTCGCGCAGCCCCTCCGACAGGGCGGAGACCGGCAGCAGCTCCAGGACGGACCGGACCGCGCCGGGGAACTTGTCCAGCGGCACGGCGACCCCGCCGCCGACCAGCAGGAGCAGGAACACCAGGTTCGCCGCGGCGAGGGTGGCCTCGGCCTTGAGGGTGCCGGCCATCAGCAGCCCGAGACCCGAGAACGCGGCGGTGCCGAGCAGCAGCAGGACGGCCACCGCGAGCGGGTTGCCGTGCGGCGACCAGCCGAGCGCGAGGGCGATCGCGGTCAGCAGCGCCACCTGGAGCACCTCGGTGACCAGCACCGACAGCGTCTTGGCGGCCATCAGGCCCCAGCGCGGCAGCGGCGAGGCGCCCAGCCGCTTCAGCACGCCGTAGCGGCGGTCGAAGCCGGTGGCGATGGCCTGGCCGGTGAAGGCGGTGGACATGACGGCGAGCGCCAGCGCGCCGGGGGCGAGGAAGTCGACCGGTTCGCCCGCGCCTGTGTCGATCACGTCGACCGTGGCGAACAGGACCAGCAGCATGGCGGGGATGATCACGGTCAGGAGCAGCTGCTCGCCGTTGCGCAGCAGCATGCGCGTCTCCAGCGCGGCCTGCGCGCCGATCATGCGGGCCAGCGGCGCCGCGCCCGGCTTCGGGGTGAACGTGCCGGCGCTCATCCGCGCAGCTCCTTACCGGTCAGCTCGAGGAAGACGTCCTCCAGGGTGTGCCGCTCGACGGAGATGCCGTCGGGCATCACGCCGTTCTGCGCGCACCAGGACGTGACGGTGGCGAGCAACTGCGGGCCGACGCTGCCGGTGATGCGGTAGGCGCCGGGGGTGAGCTCGACGGCCGCGCTGCCGTCGGGCAGGGCCTTGAGGAGGGAGGCCAGGTCGAGTCCCGGGCGGCCCGTGAAGCGCAGGGTGTTCTCGGCGCCGCCGCGGCACAGCTGCTCGGGGCTGCCCTGGGCGATGACCTTGCCGGCGTCGATGATCGCGACGTCGTCGGCCAGCTGCTCGGCCTCGTCCATGTGGTGGGTGGTGAGGACGACGCCGACGCCGTCGGCGCGCAGCTCGCGCACCAGCTCCCAGGTGGCGCGGCGGGCCTGCGGGTCGAGGCCGGCGGTGGGTTCGTCGAGGAAGACCAGCTCCGGGCGGCCCACGACGGCCATCGCGAGCGCGAGGCGCTGCTGCTGGCCGCCGGACAGGCGCCGGTACGGGGTGCGCCCGCAGCCGCCGAGGCCGAGGCGCTCCACGAGGGCGGCGACGTCCAGCGGGTGCGCGTACAGCTTCGCCATGTGGCGCAGCATCTCGACGGCGCGGGCGCCGGAGAAGACACCGCCAGACTGGAGCATCACGCCGATGCGGGGGCGCAGGGCCTCGGCGTCGGCGTAGGGGTCGAGGCCGAGGACGCGGACGGTGCCGGAGGCGGGCGGGCGGTAGCCCTCGCAGGTCTCGACGGTGGTGGTCTTGCCGGCGCCGTTGGGGCCGAGCACCGCGGTGACGGTGCCGTACCGGACGTCGAGGTCGAGTCCGTCGACGGCGGTCTTGTCGCCGTACCGCTGGACCAGGCCCCGTACGCGCACGGCGGGGCCGGCCGTGTCATCACTCATGGGGGCGAGTCTACGAAGCGTGGGGGGCGGCCCGGGCCGTCGGGGGAAGCGGGGGTCGGTTCCCGGCCGGGTCCAGCACCCACGGGCGCCCTGGCCTGCGGCGCGGTCGCCGGAACGGACCCCCGACGAATACGGAATTCCAGATTCCAAATTACTCTGCGTCGACAAATAAGGTAACCCTTAGTGATAGAGGACACCTGGAGTGGCGTCCGTCACGGCTTGTCGCTCCTTCGGCAATTACGCAACAATGGCGTTGTGAAAAACGAGGCACGGATGATCGAGACCCCTCACGGGGACCTCGCTACCGGGGAGCGGTCAACCCGCAACCGGGTCGCGCGCTCGATCCTGGACCACGGTCCCTCGACCGTGGCCGACCTCGCCGGGCGACTCGGCCTCACCCAGGCCGCCGTCCGCCGCCACCTCGACGCACTCGTCGCCGACGACGTGGTCGCCCCCCGTGAGCAGCGCGTCTACGGAGCGCGCACCCGGGGCCGGCCCGCCAAGGTGTTCGCGCTCACCGACTGCGGTCGCGACGCCTTCGACCAGTCGTACGACAAGCTCGCCGTCGACGCCCTGCGCTGGATCTCGAAGGCCGCGGGCGGCGGGGAACAGGGCGAGGCGGCCGTCGCGGCGTTCGCGCGCGACCGGCTGGCCGCCCAGGCGGAGGCCTACCGGGAGGCCGTGGACGCGGCCGAGCCCGCGGACCGTACCGAGGCCCTCGCCAAGGCGTTGACCGCGGACGGGTACGCTGCTACGGCGAAGAGCGCTCCCGGTCCGCACAGCGGAGAACAGCTCTGCCAGCACCACTGCCCGGTCGCCCACGTCGCCGAGCAGTTCCCGCAGCTCTGCGAGGCGGAGACCGAGGTCTTCTCCAAGCTGCTCGGGACCCATGTGCAGCGGCTCGCCACCATCGCCCACGGCGACGGGGTGTGCACCACGTTCATTCCGCGCGGCGCCGCCCCACAGACCACTTCATCAGCATCTGCAAGCACGGCCGGGAGGAACCCCGCATGACCACGGAGATTGCTCACCCTGAGCTCGAGGGCCTGGGCAAGTACGAGTACGGCTGGGCCGACTCCGACGCGGCCGGTGCCGCCGCCAAGCGCGGTCTCAGCGAGGACGTCGTCCGGGACATCTCGTCGAAGAAGAACGAGCCCGAGTGGATGCTGAAGCTCCGCCTCAAGGGCCTGAAGCTCTTCGACAAGAAGCCCATGCCGACCTGGGGCTCCGACCTCTCGGGCATCGACTTCGACAACATCAAGTACTTCGTGCGTTCCACCGAGAAGCAGGCCGCTTCCTGGGAGGAACTGCCCGAGGACATCAAGAACACGTACGACAAGCTCGGCATCCCGGAGGCGGAGAAGCAGCGCCTCGTCGCCGGTGTCGCGGCCCAGTACGAGTCGGAGGTCGTCTACCACCAGATCCGTGAGGACCTGGAGGAGCAGGGCGTCATCTTCGTCGACACCGACACCGCGCTGAAGGAGCACGAGGAGCTCTTCAAGGAGTACTTCGGCACCGTCATCCCGGTCGGCGACAACAAGTTCGCGTCGCTGAACACCGCCGTGTGGTCCGGTGGCTCGTTCATCTACGTCCCCAAGGGCGTCCACGTCGAGATCCCGCTGCAGGCCTACTTCCGCATCAACACGGAGAACATGGGCCAGTTCGAGCGGACGCTGATCATCGTGGACGAGGACGCGTACGTCCACTACGTCGAGGGCTGCACGGCCCCGATCTACTCCTCGGACTCGCTGCACAGCGCCGTCGTCGAGATCATCGTGAAGAAGGGCGGCCGCTGCCGCTACACGACGATCCAGAACTGGTCGAACAACGTGTACAACCTCGTCACCAAGCGTGCCGTGGCGTACGAGGGCGCGACCATGGAGTGGATCGACGGCAACATCGGCTCCAAGGTCACCATGAAGTACCCGGCCGTCTACCTGATGGGCGAGCACGCCAAGGGCGAGACCCTCTCTATCGCCTTCGCCGGCGAGGGCCAGCACCAGGACGCCGGCTCCAAGATGGTCCACATGGCGCCGAACACCTCCTCCAACATCGTCTCCAAGTCGGTGGCGCGGGGCGGCGGCCGCACGTCGTACCGCGGCCTGGTCGAGATCGGCGAGGGCGCCTCGGGCTCCAAGTCCAACGTGCTCTGCGACGCGCTGCTCGTCGACCAGATCTCCCGCTCGGACACGTACCCGTACGTCGACGTCCGCGAGGACGACGTGTCCATGGGCCACGAGGCCACCGTCTCCAAGGTCTCCGAGGACCAGCTCTTCTACCTCATGAGCCGCGGCATGACCGAGTTCGAGGCCATGGCCATGATCGTGCGCGGCTTCGTCGAGCCGATCGCCAAGGAGCTGCCCATGGAGTACGCCCTGGAGCTCAACCGGCTGATCGAGCTGCAGATGGAGGGTGCGGTCGGCTGACGGCCACCCGCCCCACCACCAGCTCCACGGTCCGTCCCTCGCGGGCCGAGGACCGCAACGACGTAGGAAGAGAGCAAAACGACAGCCATGGCTGAGGCTCAGAACATCCCGGCGGGGTCGACCACCGCCGGAGCGATCGCGGTGGCCGCGGAGTCCACCGTCGCCACCCGGATGAGCGCACCCCCGTCCTTCGACGTGGCGGACTTCCCCGTGCCGCACGGCCGCGAGGAAGAGTGGCGCTTCACCCCGCTGGAGCGCCTGCGCGGCCTCCACGACGGCACCGCGACCGCCAACGGCAGCATGAAGGCCCAGATCGACGCCCCCGAAGGGGTCACCGTCGAGTCGGTGGAGCGCGACGACGAGCGCGTCGGCAAGGCCGGCACGCCGGTCGACCGCGTCGCCGCCCAGGCGTTCTCGTCCTTCGCCAAGGCCACGGTCGTCACCGTGCCCAAGGAGACCGTCCTCACCGAGCCCGTGCGCGTCTCGCTGCACGGCGAGGGCGGCACCACCTTCGGACACACCGTCTTCGACGTGAAGCCGTTCGCCGAGGCCGTCATCGTCATCGACCACACCGGTGACGGCGTGCGCGCCGCCAACGTCGACTTCCTCGTCGGCGACGGCGCCAAGGTCACCGTCGTCTCCATCCAGGACTGGGACGACACCGCCGTCCACTGCTCCCAGCACAACGCGCTGGTCGGCCGCGACGCGTCCTTCAAGTCCTTCGTCGTGACCTTCGGCGGCGACCTCGTCCGCATCCACCCGCGCGTCGCGTACGCGGGCCCCGGCGGCGAGGCCGAGCTGCTCGGCCTGTACTTCACCGACGCCGGCCAGCACCAGGAGCACCGCCTCCTGGTCACCCACAACGTGCCGCACTGCAAGTCCAACGTGGTCTACAAGGGCGCACTGCAGGGCGAGGCGGCCCACGCCGTCTGGATCGGCGACGTCCTCATCGAGAAGACCGCCGAGGGCACCGACACCTACGAGCTCAACCGCAACCTCGTCCTCACCGACGGCGCGCGGGTCGACTCCGTGCCGAACCTGGAGATCGAGACCGGCGAGATCGTCGGCGCCGGCCACGCCTCCGCGACCGGCCGCTTCGACGACGAGCAGCTCTTCTACCTCCAGGCCCGCGGCATCCCGGCCGACGAGGCCCGCCGCCTGGTGGTCCGCGGCTTCTTCGCCGGGCTGGTCCAGCAGATCGGCGTCGCCGACCTGGAGGAGCGACTCATCGCGAAGATCGAGAACGAGCTCGAGGCGGCCGTCTGATGACCTACGTGAAGGCCTGCGCGCTCAGCGAGCTGGAGGAGAACACCCCCAAGCGGGTGGAGCTCGACGGCACCCCGGTGTCGATCGTCTCCACCGACGGCGAGGTGTTCGCGATCAACGACATCTGCTCGCACGCGAACGTCTCCCTGTCGGAGGGTGAGGTCGAGGACTGCCAGATCGAGTGCTGGCTGCACGGGTCGGCCTTCGACCTGCGCACCGGCAAGCCGTCCGGCCTCCCCGCGACGCGCCCCGTCCCCGTTTACCCCGTAAAGATCGAAGGGGACGACGTGCTCGTCTCCCTCACCCAGGAGTCCTGAGGCATCCATGGCTACGCTTGAAATCCACGACCTGCACGTCTCCGTCGAGGCGGAGAACGGCGCCCGCGAGATCCTCAAGGGCGTCGACCTGACCGTCAAGCAGGGCGAGACGCACGCCATCATGGGCCCCAACGGCTCCGGCAAGTCGACCCTGGCCTACTCCCTCGCCGGCCACCCGAAGTACACGATCACCGGTGGCACCGTGACCCTCGACGGCGAGGACGTCCTCGAGATGTCCGTCGACGAGCGCGCCCGCGCCGGCGTCTTCCTCGCCATGCAGTACCCGGTCGAGGTCCCCGGCGTCTCGGTCTCCAACTTCCTGCGCACCTCCGCCACCGCCGTCCGCGGCGAGGCCCCCAAGCTGCGCACCTGGGTGAAGGAGGTCAAGGAGGCCATGGAGCGTCTCTCCATGGACCCGGCCTTCGCCGAGCGCAACGTCAACGAGGGCTTCTCCGGCGGTGAGAAGAAGCGCCACGAGATCCTCCAGCTCGAGCTGCTCAAGCCGAAGATCGCGATCCTCGACGAGACCGACTCCGGCCTGGACGTCGACGCCCTGCGCATCGTCTCCGAGGGCGTCAACCGCGTGCGCGACACCGGTGAGGTGGGCACCCTGCTCATCACCCACTACACGCGCATCCTGCGCTACATCAAGCCCGACCACGTCCACGTGTTCGCGAACGGCCGCATCGTCGAGTCCGGCGGCGCCGAGCTCGCGGACCAGCTCGAGGCCGAGGGCTACGACAAGTACGTGAAGGGTGGCGCGACCGCGTGACACAGCTGCCTGGCCTCCTCGACACCGAGGCGATCCGCAAGGACTTCCCCCTGCTGGATCGTGTGGTCCACGACGGGAAGAAGATCGTCTACCTGGACTCCGCGGCGACCTCGCAGAAGCCGCGCCAGGTGCTCGACGCGCTGAACGAGTACTACGAGCGGCACAACGCCAACGTCCACCGCGGCGTGTACTTGGTCGCCGAGGAGGCCACGGCGCTGTACGAGGGCGCGCGCGACAAGGTCGCCGCGTTCGTCAACGCCCCGAGCCGCGACGAGGTGATCTTCACCAAGAACGCCTCGGAGTCGCTCAACCTGGTCGCGAACATGCTCGGTTGGGCCGACGAGCCCTACCGGGTCGACCACGAGACCGAGATCGTCATCACGGAGATGGAGCACCACTCCAACATCGTGCCGTGGCAGCTGCTCTCGCAGCGCACGGGTGCGAAGCTGAGGTGGTTCGGGCTCACCGACGACGGCCGCCTCGACCTGTCGAACATCAACGAGCTCATCACGGAGAAGACGAAGATCGTCTCCTTCGCGCTGGTCTCCAACCTGCTCGGCACCGTCAACCCCGTCGACACCATCGTGCGCCGGGCCCAGGAGGTCGGCGCCCTGGTGCTGCTCGACGCCTCCCAGGCCGCCCCGCACATGCCGCTCGACGTGCAGGCGCTGGGCGCCGACTTCGTGGCCTTCACCGGTCACAAGATGTGCGCCCCGACCGGCATCGGCGTCCTGTGGGGCCGCCAGGAGCTGCTCGAGGACCTGCCGCCGTTCCTCGGCGGCGGCGAGATGATCGAGACCGTCTCGATGCACTCCTCGACGTACGCCCCGGCGCCGCACAAGTTCGAGGCGGGCACGCCCCCGATCGCCCAGGCCGTCGGCCTCGGCGCGGCCGTGGACTACCTGAACGCCATCGGCATGGACAAGATCGCCGCCCACGAGCACGCGATCACCGAGTACGCGCTGAAGCGCCTGCAGGAGGTTCCCGACCTGCGGATCATCGGCCCCACCACGGCCGAGGACCGCGGCGCCGCGATCTCCTTCGTACTCGGCGACATCCACCCGCACGACGTCGGCCAGGTCCTGGACGAGCAGGGCATCGCGGTCCGCGTGGGACACCACTGCGCGCGCCCGGTCTGCCTGCGCTACGGAATTCCTGCGACCACGCGAGCGTCGTTCTACCTGTACTCCTCCCCGGCCGATGTCGACGCCCTGGTCGACGGCCTGGAGCACGTACGCAACTTCTTCGGGTAGGAGAGCGCTTCAGTGAAGCTGGATTCGATGTACCAGGAGCTGATCCTGGACCATTACAAGCACCCGCACGGCCGCGGTCTGCGTGACGGCGACGCCGAGGTGCACCACGTCAACCCGACGTGCGGCGACGAGATCACGCTGCGGGTGAAGTACGACGGCGAGACGCTCACGGACGTCTCGTACGAGGGCCAGGGCTGCTCCATCAGCCAGGCGAGCGCGTCGGTCCTCAACGAGCTGATGGTCGGCAAGGAGCTCGCCGAGGCGCAGAAGATCCAGAGCACGTTCCTGGAGCTGATGCAGTCCAAGGGCAAGATCGAGCCCGACGAGGCGATGGAGGAGGTGCTGGAGGACGCGGTCGCGTTCGCCGGCGTCTCGAAGTACCCGGCCCGCGTGAAGTGCGCGCTGCTGAGCTGGATGGCGTGGAAGGACGCGACCGCCCAGGCCCTGGGCGAGGGCGCCGAGAGGAAGACGGCATGAGCGAGAACGCAACTCCCGAGGTGACCACGAAGCCGGCCACCGAGGAAGAGGTCCGCGAGGCCCTCTACGACGTGGTCGACCCCGAGCTGGGCATCGACGTGGTGAACCTGGGCCTGATCTACGGCATCCACATCGACGACGCCAACATCGCGACCCTGGACATGACCCTGACGTCCGCGGCCTGCCCGCTGACCGACGTGATCGAGGACCAGGCCAAGTCCGCGACCGACGGCATCGTCAACGAGCTGCGGATCAACTGGGTCTGGATGCCCCCGTGGGGCCCCGACAAGATCACCGACGACGGTCGCGAGCAGCTCCGCGCCCTCGGGTTCAACGTCTGAGCACAGCCCGTCCGAGCACGGTCCGTGCGAGAACGGCCCTCAAGGCGCTTCGCGAAGGCCCCCGGCACCTCGGTGCCCGGGGCCTTCGCGCGTTCCGGCGGTGGGCCTTCGGGTGTTCCGGCGCCGGCTCTTCGGGTGTTCCGGCCGTGGGCCTTCGGGTGTTCCGGCGCGGGGCCTTCGGGTGTTCGTCCGCCGTACGGGCGGCGTGCACGCGGAGTTGGGGCGGCGGGCCGAGCCTTCTCACGGCCGTCACGCCGTGACGGCGCACGTGAGAGGAAACCGCCGTGACCGTTCGCCACGCCGCCGGGCTCGCCGGCGCAGCCGCCCTGCTGGTCGCCGGGCTGACCACGCCCGCGCAGGCCGTGACCTACGGGACGCCGACCATCAGCCTGTCGGCGGCCTACCTGTCGGGTGCCGTCGGTGGCGTGGGCGACCCGGTCGTCACCGTGACCGTCGGTCAGAGCGGCGCGGACGCGAGCGCGCTGACCGTGGCCGTGTCGGCCAGCAGCAGGACCTCGGTGGCCGCGACCTCGGACGTGACCGTCACCGGCACCGGCGCGGTCCGTACCCTCGCGGTGGCCGCGCGCGGCCGCGGCTACGCCGACCTGACCGTCAAGGTGACCGGCCTGGGCGGCAAGAGCGCCACCAGGACCCTGTCGTACGCCGCCTCCGCCGCGGTGCAGAACCCGGCGGACGCCCGCTACCTGACCGGATCCTCCGACGCCTCGGCCGCTGTCGACCTCGGCGGCGGCTACGCGGTCGTCGCGGACGACGAGTCCAACGTGCTCCGGCTGTACGACCGTTCGCGCTCCGGCGCGCCCGTGCGCACCTGGGACTTCAGCTCCCGGATCGGCGCCACCAAGGAGATCGACATCGAGGGCGCGGCCCGGGTCGGTGACACCATCTACTGGACCGGCTCGCTCGGCAACAACAAGGACGGCGAGTACAGGGCCGACCGCAACACCGTCTTCACCACCAAGGTCACCGGCACGGGCGCGAACGCCCAGCTCAGCTACGGGCGTTCGTACCGCAGGCTGCGCGACGACCTGGTGGCCTGGGACACGGCGAACGGCAACCGCTACGGCTTCGCGGCCGGCACGGCCACCGGCCAGGCGCCCAAGCAGATCGACGGCTTCAACGTCGAGGGCCTGGAGTTCGCGCCCGGCTCGACGAGCACCGCGTACATCGGCTTCCGCGCCCCGCTCGCCCCGGCCGTGCCCGGCGGCAGGGCCCTGGTCGTGCCGGTCACCAACATGGACCAGGTGCTGGCCACCGGCGCCAAGGCGGCATTCGGCACGCCGATCGAGCTGGACCTGGGCGGCCTGTCGGTCCGCGACATCCGCAGGAACGCCGCCGGTCAGTACCTGGTCCTGGCCGGCAGCTGGGCCGCCGACGACAACACCGACCCGTACGCCCTGTACTCCTGGGACGGTGTCGCCGGCCACGCGCCGGTCAAGGTCGCGGACCTGCCGACCGGCGACGCGGGCGGCTGGGAGTCCGTGGTCGAGGTCCCGGACCTGGGCGTGCCCGGTGCCCGGGTCCAGCTGATCACCGACAACGGCTCCGCCGACCTCTACGGGGACGGCGTCGAGGCCAAGGACCTCACCCACCCGGAGTGGAAGAAGTCCCGGTCCGCCTGGTTCACGATCGGCTGACCGGACACCCTGTGCGTCCGGTCCTCCGGCAGACCGCGGCCGGGGACCGTCAGAAGGTGCCCGGCGGGGGTCCGCCGGGCACCGGCGGCTGCGCCGGTGCGGCCGCCGCGGCGGCGGCCAGGGAGGGCGCGAGGTCCTCGCGCCGGATCCGCTGGTCGACGTAGAGCAGGCCGCTGGCCAGCTGCGGCAGGCCCATCTGGAAGACCTGCGAGACGACGGTGCCGATCAGGATGGACAGGAAGTAGACGACCATCCCACCGACCAGCGCCCCGGTCCCGGCGTCCGGATCGGCCGCGGCGAACGCGGTCGGCACCATGGCGAAGAACCCGACCAGCATGAACGGCAGCTGGATGAGGTAGCCGATCACGGCGGCGATCGCGAGGGTCAGCAGTGTGATGCCGAAGATCCGCCACCAGGAGTCCTTGACCAGCCGGGACGAGCGGCGCAGCGCCGCGACCGGGCCGAGCTTCTCCATCACCACGACGGCCGGGGCCAGGCTGAACTTGACGCCCAACCAGACGGTGAGCGGGAGCGCGAGCAGGACGATCAGCGGCAGGGCCAGGAGCGCCCCGGGCGGCTCGGGCTGCGAGTAGTCCGCGGTCGCGGCCACCACGATGCCGACCACCAGGGCCACGAGCCACGGCAGGCCCGCGGTGACCATGGTGAGCAGCAGGGTGCCGAGCATGGCCGGCAGCCGGGACCAGGACCGGCGGAACATCGCGCCGAAGGTGGTGCGGCGGCCCAGTACGGCCTCCTGGAGCACGTTCGGGACCAGCGAGCTGATCACCGCCCAGCCCAGCAGCATCAGCGCGCAGAGCAGCAGCCCCAGCGGGACCAGCGTCCACAGCACCGGAACCAGGTCCTCGTCGGCCGGGGTCGCCCCGGCCGGCAGGTCGAAGACGCCGTCGAGGTGCTCCCACACCAGTCCGAGGCCGAGGGCGACCGCGCCCACGACGACGAGGAGCCCGGCGCCCTGGACCGCCAGCATGACGCCGACCAGCTGCTTCCAGTAGCGGCCGAAGGTCGAGAACGCCCCGGCGAGGACGTCGCCGAGGCCGAGCGGCTGCAGCGGGATCACTCCGGGCCGGGGTGGCGGGGGCGCCCAGCCGCCCGCCCAGCCGCCGGGTCCGCCGGGTGCCCCGTAGGGCGCTCCGTACGGGGCGCCGCCGTGCGGCTGTCCGTACGGGTTGCCGCCGTTCGCGTTGCCGCCGTTCGGGTCCGACGGCGGTGGTCCCCACCCCTGGTTCTGCGTCATGCCTGTACTCCGTGTGGCTGGATTCTTCTCCCCCTGGAGGGGACACGGTAGCCCGGGTGTCCCGTTCCCCCGGACGGAGGTACCCACACCCACTGCGCACGTGCGTTCGTATCGTTGTGTACGGGTGTACGCATCGTTGTGTACGCTCGTACGCATGCCTTACGTCCTGCTGGCCGCGGCCATAGCGGCAGAGGTGGCCGGGACCACCGCGATGAAGTACAGCCACGGCTTCAGCAGGCTCTGGCCGTCGCTGGGGACCCTCGTGGGCTACGCCGTGGCCTTCACCCTGCTCGCCCAGGCGCTCAAGTCCATGTCGGTGGGCACGGCGTACGCGATCTGGTCCGGCGTCGGGACGGCGGCCATCGCCGCCATCGGCATGCTCTTCATGGGCGAGGCGGCCAACGCCGCCCGCCTGGCCGGGATCGTGCTGATCATCGCCGGGGTGGTGCTGCTCAACATGGGCGGCGCGGGGGCCCATTGATGGCCGCCGTCCGCCGTTACGACCCCCAGCGCCGCGAGCGCATCCTCGACGCGGCGATCCGCGTCGTGGGCGCCAAGGGGATCGCCGGGCTCGGTCACCGGGCCGTCGCGGCCGAGGCCGACGTGCCGCTGGGCTCCACCACCTACCACTTCGCGACGCTCGACGACCTGCTGGTGGCCGCGCTGCGGCGGATCAACGCCCGGTTCGCCGAGCGGGTCGCGGCGAGCGCGGCCCTCGACGACCCGTGCGTCGACCTGGCCGACGACCTCGCCCGGCTGCTGGGGGAGTGGCTGGCGGGCGGTCCGGCGGGCGACCGCACCGACGTGGAGCTGGAGTACGAGCTCTACCTCGCCGCCCTGCGCCGACCCGCGCTGCGACCGGTCGCGGCCGAGTGGTGCGAGGCGGTCACCGCGCACCTGTCCCGGCGGACCGATCCGCGGACGGCGCGGGCACTGGTGGCGATGATGGACGGGTTCGGCCTCCAGGTGCTGCTCACCGGCGCGCCGTACGACGCGGGGTACGTCGCGGACATGCTGCGGCGCGTCCTGCGCTGAGCGGTGGCCGCGGCGGGGGCCCCGGTTGCGTACGGCGCCCGTCGGCCACGGCCCGCTCGCTCGTCAGTCCCGGACCGCGTCCGGGGTCGGGTGAGGCCGGGACCGGGTCAGTCCCGGACCGCGTCCAGGGCCGCCGCCACGCTGCCCGCGACGTCCGTCACGGGATAGAGGGCGGCCCGTACCGTGCGTCCGCGGTCCACGACCAGCGTGAGCCGCTTCAGCCGGTTCGCCCCCGCCGCCCGGAACGTCGGCAGCCGCAGGGCGGCCGCCAGGCCCAGCTCCGCGTCCGACAGCAGAGGGAAGCCCAGCTCCTCGGCCGCCGCGAACTCCCGCTGCTCGTCCGGCCGCTGCGTCGAGACGCCCCGCACCGCCGCGCCGGCGGCCGTGAACTCCGCCAACCGGTCCCGGAACGTGCGCGACTCCAGCGTGCAGCCCCCCGCGCCCGGGATGCCGCCCCAGCCCGGCGGGTACGACTCGCCGCGCACGTACGCCCCCGGGAAGCAGTAGAGGACGGTGAACTCCGCCGCCGCCACCGGGTCCCGCGGCGAGCCGTCCTGGTCCGGCAGCGCGAGCTCCGGCACCCGCGTGCCCACCAGCGCGTGCACCCGCTCGGCCTCGCGCGAGGAGTCCCCGGCGGTGGCCGTCAGCTCGCCGTCGCCCAGCAGCCACTGGTCGCCCCAGTCCTGGAGCGCGATCAGCACCGGCACCAGGGCCCGCCCGCGCGCGGTCAGCCGGTACGCGTACCGCACCGGCCGCTCCTGGTAGGGCTCGCGGCCCAGCACCCCGGCCTCCACCAGTAGCCGCAGCCGCTCCGCGAGCACCTTGCGGGACACCCCGAGCTCCCCCTGGAACTCCTCGAAGCGGGTCAGTCCGCGGGCCGCGTCACGCACGATCAGCAGCGTCCACCAGTCGCCGACGACGTCCAGGGCCTGCGCGATGGCGCAGTCCGCGTCGTCGAGTCGCGTCCGCTGGGCCATCCGCCCCCACTCCCCTCCGTGCCGAAAGCCGTTGACCCCCACGGTCCCATGCTGGCAGAGTCAGTTCCCAAAGGGAACTTACTGGGTGGGGCGAGGGGGAGCGGGCGTGAGGGGTCGGCGGACGGTACGTGAGGCGCACAGGGCCGGGTCGGAGGAGTCGCGCACAGGGCCGGGGGAGCCGGGCGCCGCGGCGGGGGAGCGGGGCGTCGCGGCGGGGGAGCGGGGCGTCGCGGCGGGGGAGCCGGGCGCCGCGCCCCCGCAAGGGCTGCGGGAGGTCCCGAAGGTCGTGTGGCTGCTGGCCGGCGGGGTGTTCGTCAACGCCGTCGTCAGCTTCACGTTCGTCTTCGTCTTCGTGTACCTGACCGGTCCCCGCGGCTTCGGCGCCCCCGCCGCGGGTCTGCTCATGGGCGTCAGCGGGATCGGAATGGTGGCGGGCAACTTCACCGGAGGGTGGTTCGGCGACCGCTTCGGTCACCGGCGGGTGCTGCTCGCCGCCTCCGCGCTCGGCGGCGCGGCCCTCCTGGCCCTGCCGCTGCTGTCCACCCCGCTGCTGTGCGCGGTGCTGCCCGCCGCCCAGTACGCGAGCGGGGTCGTCCGGGCCGCCAACTCCGCCCTGGTCGCCGTCACCGTCCCCGAGGGCGCCCGCCGGCAGGCCTTCGCCGTCATCCGCTGCGTCTCCAACGGCGGGTTCACCGTCGGGCCGCCCCTCGGCGCGCTGATCGCCACCAGCCTGTCGTACGACTGGATCTTCGTCGCGGACGGCGTCGGCACCCTCTTCTTCGCCCTCTGGACCGCCCGCGTCGTCCCCGCCCGCGGCGCCACGTCAAAGACCACCTCCGCGGTCGCGGCCGACCGGGGGCCGGGCGTCTGGCGCGAGCTGCGCGCCAGGCCCGCGCTGCTTACCCTGCTCGGCGCGATCCTCGTCATCGACCTCGTCTACCGGCAGCAGTACTCGACCTTCCCGGCCTACCTCGCCGACCACGGCATGGACACCCGCGCCTACGGGCTGCTCATCGCGATCAACGGCGGGGTGATCCTCCTGCTGGAGATCCCCGTCGCCCTGGCCCTGCGCTCCCGCTCGCCGCTGCACATCATCGGCACCGGCCTCGTCCTGGTCGCCGCCGGCTACGCGATGCTCCTTCCCGGTGCCGGCGCGGCCACCACCGTCGCCATGATGGTCCTGGTCAGCCTCGGCGAGATCCTCTACAAGACCACGGCCACCGCGTACGTCGCCGACGAGGCCCCCGCCCACGCCGTGGGCCGCTTCCAGAGCCTGTACGCGGGCGTCTCCGTCAGCGGCGTCGTGCTCGCCGCCCCGCTCGGGGCCGGTCTGTACGCCGCCGCCCCGGGCGCGCTGTGGCCGCTGTGCGCGGTGCTCGGCGCGGCTGCCGGGGCGACGGTGCTCACGCTGGGCGTCCGTACCGCGCGCCGTACCGCGCGCCGTACCGCAAGCCGGACCACCCCCGATGATCGACCGGCACATGAGACCGGTTCGCCCGCGGCGCCCGTCGTTGGTTAGCGTTTCCTACATGACTACGCGTACCACCGGCGCCGTCGCCGCCGGACTTGCCACCATCACCGCCGACGGCACCGTCCTCGACACCTGGTTCCCCGCCCCTGAGCTCGTCACCGAGCCGGGCGAGGCCGGCACCGAGCGGCTCTCCGCCGAGCGGGCCGTCGAACTGCTGGGCGCGGCCGCCGCGAAGGCGATCCGCACGGACGCCGTCCGCGGCGTCGAGGTCGTCGCCGTCCGCACGGTCATCGCCTCCCTCGAGGACAAGCCGCTCGACGCGCACGACGCCTACCTGCGCCTGCACCTGCTCAGCCACCGCCTGGTCAAGCCGCACGGCCAGAACCTGGACGGCGTCTTCGGCCTCCTGACCAACGTCGCCTGGACCTCCCTCGGCCCGGTGGCCGTGGACCAGGTCGAGACCGTCCGCCTGAACGCCCGCGCCGAGGGCCTGCACCTCCAGGTCACCTCGATCGACAAGTTCCCGCGCATGACCGACTACGTCGCCCCCAAGGGCGTGCGCATCGCGGACGCCGACCGCGTCCGGCTCGGCGCGCACCTCGCCGAGGGCACCACCGTCATGCACGAGGGCTTCGTCAACTTCAACGCGGGCACCCTCGGCACCTCCATGGTCGAGGGCCGCATCTCCGCCGGCGTGGTCGTCGGCGACGGCTCCGACATCGGCGGCGGCGCCTCCACGATGGGCACCCTCTCCGGCGGTGGCAAGCAGATCATCTCCATCGGCGAGCGCTGCCTGCTCGGCGCCGAGTCCGGCATCGGCATCGCGCTGGGCGACGAGTGCATCGTCGAGGCCGGCCTGTACGTGACCGCGGGCACCCGCGTCACCCTCCCGGACGGCCAGGTCGTCAAGGCCCTGGAGCTCTCCGGCGCCAGCAACATCCTCTTCCGCCGCAACTCCACCACGGGCGCCGTCGAGGCCCGCCCGAACAACGCGGTCTGGGGCGGCCTCAACGACGTCCTGCACAGCCACAACTGACGCCGCGGGCGGTCTCGCCGTACGTACGCGAAAGCCCCCGACCGGGACGGACCGGTCGGGGGCTTCGGCGTACCGGGCGGGCGCGCGGGGCGCAGCGGGGCGCGGGGAGGCCGGGGGTGCGGGGAGGTGCGGGAAGGGCGTGGGCGCGGGGTGGGCGTGGGGGCGGGCGGGTGGCTCAGCTCAGGGGGATCGAGCGGACGAGGCCCGCGAAGGCCCGCTTCTCCTCCTCGGTCAGCTCCACGCGCTCCATCGGGTGGGATTCCACGCCGCGCTGCGACGGGATGAAGGCCAGGCCCTGCGGGGCGGTGGGCTCGGGGTGGTGGAAGCGGCTGTCCCACAGCATGTGCCCGAGGCCGAGCACCCAGACGACGGCCGCCACGACGAGCACGCCGAGGCCGATTTCCTGAGCGAGCGACATGGAGGTGAACACGCGGTCCTCCGAACGGGAGTGCGACGTTGGTACGCGCGATCGGACGTTCAGGACACTCAACACCAAGACCGGCCTCTCGGGCAGGGTGTGTGTCGCACATCACGCCAGGGTCGAAAGTCCCGAGTCTGTCCTGATTCGCCCGGAGGCCCGGAGGCCCGGAGGCCCGGAGGCCCGGAGGCCCGGAGGCCCGGGGGCCCGGAGGCCCGGGGGGCGCGCTCAGTCCGCCAGGGGGAGCTTGAAGCCCTCGTGGCTGCGGGCGTACCCGAGCGACTCGTAGAAGCGGTGCGCGTCGGAGCGCCGCTTGTTGCTGGTCAACTGGACCAGGGCGCAGCCGCGCGCCCGGGCCCGCTCCGCCGCCCGCCCCATCAGGTCGCGGCCCAGGCCTCCGCCCCGCCGGTCGGCGCGGATCCGTACCGCCTCGACCAGTGCCCGCTCGGCGCCACCCTGGCCCAGGCCCGGGATGTAGGTGATCTGGAGGCAGCCGACGACCGTGCCGGCCCCGGAGGCCCCTGCTTCGACCAGGACCAGCATCTCGTTGCGCGGGTCGGCCTCGATGGCCGCGAAGGCCCGCTCGTGCGCCTCGCCCACCGTGATCGACGCCGGGTCGACGACCCGCTCCTCGTCGGCGAGGAGGGCGAGCACGGCCGGCAGGTCCCGGCGGGTGGCGGTGCGGAGGATCATGCACGGAGTGTCGCAGGGGCCCCGGCCGGGACGGCGGCCGGGGCCCCTGGTTCAGGCGCGCCTCAGGGGCGCTGGCCCGTGGGTACGGGTTCCGTGGCGGTCACAGGTCCGTCGTACCGACCGGTCCGTGGTGGTCACGGGTTCCGTGGTGACGGGTCCCGTGGTGACGGGTTCCGTGTGCTTACGGGATGAAGCGCAGCACCTGCGGGTCGTGGTCGCTGTTCTGGTCCGCGAACTCGGCGTTGATGTGCACGCTGTCGTACGAGAACTTCTTGATGCCGGGGCTGGTCAGGATCTGGTCCAGCACCTGGGCGTTGCCCTGGTAGACGTACGAGTACCGCTCCGCGCGCGGCAGCGACTTGATGGCGGAGTACAGCGCGCCGCCGTCCTCCAGCTTCTGCGCGGTCTCCGAGAACTCGAAGTCGTTGATGTCGCCGAGGGCGATGACGTTCGCGTTCGGCTGGACGGCCAGGACGTCCTTGACGAAGGAGTTCACGGCCTCCGCCTGCAGGTGGCGCTTGGTCTCCGAGGAGCGCGGCACCGGCTGGTGGCTCGAGGTCAGGCCCTCGTCGCCGCCCTTCGAGCTGAAGTGGTTGGCGATGACGATGACCGTGCGGCCGCGGAAGACGAACTCGCCGGCGAGCGGCTTGCGGCTGTCCTGCCAGGCCGGGTTGGCCGGGTCGATGCGGCCGGGGGAGTGGGTCAGGGCCGCGTGGCCCGCCTCGCGGACCACGCCGGTGGGGGTGGTGGCGTTGCCGCCGTCGCGGTCGGTGAACGAGACGCGCGCGGGGTTGAAGAGGAAGACCTGGCGGATGTTGCCGCCGGGCTCGCCGCCGTCCTTGAGGTTCTCCGGCTCGATCGAGCGCCACTCGTACGCCGGGCCGCCCGCCGCCTTGATCGCGTCGGTGAACTTGCGCAGGGTCTCGCCGGCCGAGACGGTGCCGTCGTTCTTGGCGCCGTTGTCGTCCTGGATCTCCTCCAGCGCGACGACGTCGGGGGAGGAGAGGTTCTCGACGACGCCCTTGGCGAGCGCGTCGAACTTGTCCTGCGGGTCGGTCGGGTCGAGGTTCTCGACGTTGTACGTCGCCACCGCGAGCTCGCCCTGCTTCTGCGGGGCGGTGCGCTCGCGCTGCAGGTTCTTGGACTGGACGGTGCCGAGGGTGCGGGCCACGAGGGTGTAGCCGCCGAACTGGTTGAAGTCCAGGGGGCCTTCGGTGGTGCCGGTCAGCCTGTCGCCGACGTTGGCGACCGGGAACGGCTGCTGCGCCAGCGGCGCGAGCTGCTGGATCTGCAGGCGGCCGGTGTTCTGGGACTCGTACGAGTTGTAGAGGGTGCCGCCGCGCGGGGTGTTGTGCTCCCAGCCCTTCACGGTGACCCACAGCTCGGCGTACGGGTCGGTGGCGCCGACGACGCGGGAGGTGCCGATGCGGACGTTCATGCCCTCGAGGGACTCGTAGTAGTCCAGGGCGTAGGTGCCGGGCTCGAGGGTGAGCCCGTTGATGCTGTTGGCCGCCGCCGCGTCGCCCTGGGGGGCGTACTCGGCGGGGACGGAGTACTCGTCGACCTGAACGGCCTCGGGGAGCTCGTTGCCCGAGGACAGGACGGTCACCTTCGGCTTCGAGATCTGGGTGACCGACTGGTTGCCCGAGTTCAGGCCACCGGGGACGTACTCACCGACGAGGCCGGAGACGGACACGGCGTCGCCGACGGCGACGGTCGGGACCGAGCTGGTGAAGACGAAGACGCCCTCGCTGGTGGCGGCGTCGTCGTCGGTCTCGGGGTCCTGCATCCAGAAGCCGCGGGAGCCGTACGTGCGGACGCCGGTGACGATGCCCTCGACGCCGGTGACCTGCTTGCCGGCGAGCGGGGATATACGCGTGGTGCCCTGGATGTCGTGGATGCGGGTCGCGGCGGCGGTGCCGTCCGTCGAGGTGTCGGCGGCGGAGGCGGAACCGGCCAGGAGGCCGCCGGCCAGAGCGGTGGCGACGACGGCGGCGACGGCGGCGGAGCGGGGCAGGGATCCAGTCACGGCGGGACGGGAACGCATGGTCAGGCTACTCCGGTGTGTGGAGGGTGAGGGGTGGGTAGAGCCACTGTTGAGTTCTACGCGCGTCAATCTCCGGCGTGGCCGGGGTAGTTGTCAAGGTCTGACAGGTATACGGCGGCTGACGTGTACATGAACCGGATGGGATGGGGCGAATTGCGTCTAGGCTGGGGCGTGCGTTGGCCCGGCCGGATGCCACTCGAATTCCCCTTGCCGGAAAGCGGAATCGATGGGTCCGTAACAGCCGTGTTCGTCGCCCGTAGTCGTTGCTCGCCGCGTCGTAGTCGTCGATCCCTACGCCCCTGATCGTCGGTGCCCGGCCGGTCCGGTCAGCCGATCCTGGTCGACACCCTGCAGATCCGCCGCAGACCCGCTCCGTCGCTCCCACGTCGCTCCATCCGAGGAGAACCAGCCATGTCCGCAGAGCGCCCCTCGCTGCCGCCGGTTCGGCTGCCGTCCGAGGCGGAACTGGCCCGCGACGCCCTCACCGCGCCGTTGTTCGTGCGCGCGGTGCGCATCGCCCGCTGGTCCGGCCCGGCCACGCCGGTGGGGGCGGGCGGTGAGCTGTCGGCGGCCCGACTGCCGGAGGCCGCCGCCGCGCTGGGGTTGGCGGCCGACGACGAAGGGTGCGCGCGGGCGAGCGAGGCCTGGCGGGTGGCGGTCGACTGCGGGTTGGTGGCGGTCGACTGCGGGTTGGGGGCGGTCGCGGGGGCGGTGACGGGGGCAGCGGCGGGGGCGGTGGCGGGGGCGGCGGCGGAGGCCGAGGTCGGGGCTGAGGTCGAGGCCGGGGTCGAGGTCGAGGCTGAGGTCGGGGCCGGGGCCGGGGCCGGGGCCGGGGGCGAGGTCGAGGTCGGGGCCGGGGCCGGGGCGGGCGAAAGGGTTGTGGGCACGGCCGCGCCCGGGCCGCAGCTCGCGAAGGTCGCCGGGGCGCCCGGCGATGTGCTCGACCTCTGGCTGACCGCCCTCGACACCGTGCTCGCCGACGCCGCCGTGCCGGACCTGGACGACCTCGGCGAACTCGCCGGGGCCCTCGACTCCGGGGTCGGGTTCGACCTCACCGCGCTGGACTGGGATCCGCGGCGCGAACAGGAGTTCCTGGAGGCGGTACTGACGCAGCTGTACCGGCTGACCGTGGCCGAGGGCGGGCCTGGGGCGTACCCCGGGCCTTCCGCGCCGGTGCCGCTTCCGGTGCTGGCCGCCTCGCTCGTCGTACCGACGGACATGGGCGCCCCGACGGACGACGTGCTGGCCGAGGTCTCGGACATGATGATGCGGCTCGACGACCGGTTCCGGGTGCTGGAACCCATCGGGCTGGTGGACTTCCGCCCCGTCGACCCGGGACTGATGGCGGAGGCGGACGACGAGGAGCTCGCCGCCGGCGCCCATGTGCCGGACGCCGTGGAGGACCTCGCCCGCTACGGGCTGGTCCGGCTGACCCCGCTCGGCCTCTTCGGCATCCGGGCCCGGCTGCTGGAGGCGGGGTACGTGGCGCCGGCCGTCGGCGGTTTCGCCGACAAGGGGGCCGACGCGTTGCTGACCGGCATCGCGCACTACCCCGAGGCGGCCGCCCGGGCCGAGGTCGAGGGCTGGCTCGTCGGTCGTACGGCCGCGGAAGCCGCAGCGGAGCTGCTGGCCGCGGCGCGCGGGGCCGACCCGGGGGCGCCGCTGCGACGGCTGCGCTGCCAGCAGGCGCTCGCCCTGACGGGGGCGGCCGCGGAGCCGGCCGTGCGCGCGGTGCTGGCGGACCGGGAGCTGGGCGGGCTGGCCCGGGTGTGGCTGGCCGAGCGGGGTGCGGTCGATGTGCCGGCGCCCGGCGAGGAGCTCGTGTTCTGGCTGGCCGTGGACACGATCGCGGCCCAGCTCGCGGCCGATGGGGGGATGGGGGCCGGGGCGGGGGCGGGGGCGCGGACGGTCGGTTCGGGTTTGGGTTCGGGTTCGGGTTCGGGTTCGGGTGCGGGTGCGGGTTCGGGTTCGGGGATGGGTTCGGGCTCGGGTTCGGGGATGGGTTCGGGTTCGGGGAAGGGGAGCGGCGTGGGCTCCGAGGAGGTGACCGCTCTGATGGTGGGGCTGACGGGCGGGGACGGTGGCTTCCTCGCGTCGGCCTGGCGGGTGGACCACCCCGACGTGGCGGACGTACTGGATGCGGTCGGGCGCATGCACCCGGACAAGGGGATGGCCAAGGAGGCGCGCAAGGCGGCGTTCAGGGCTTTGGGGCTTCGCCCTGGCCTGCGGCCACCCCTGGCCCGGGCCTGCCTCCGGTCCAGCCTGCCACCCCTGTCAAGCGCCTCCCCCACACACCACGGGGCGGCCTGCCGGGGGCTTCGGTCGGGGCAGGGAGGTCAAGCGCCCACACACCAGGGCGGCCTGCCAGTGGCTTCGGTCGGGGCAGGGAACACACACCAGGGCGGCCTGCCCCGGGCTTCGGTCGGGGCAGGGAGGACGACGTCGAGGACCGGCCGGGACGTGGCCGGGGGACCTGTTCCCCGAAGCGGTCGACGCTGCTTCGGTGGGAGTTCAACTCCCGTTCAGCGATGGGCGGGAGCCTGTCCGCCGTCGTCCCCGGGGGATTCCTTCCCGAGGAACCCCGTCCATGCGCACGCGTCCCCACAAGGAGAACCGATGCCGCTCAGCCGCAGGGAATTCGCCGCCCGGTCCGCCGGTGCCGCCGTCGCACTCACCGGCACGGTGGGTGCCCTGGCCACCGCACCCGGAGCCCTCGCCGCGGAACAGACCGAGGAGGACGGCCGTCACTGCGAGCCCGGTTACGGTCCGCTCGTCCCCGACCCGGCGGGCCTGCTGGCGCTGCCGGCGGGCTTCTCGTACCGCGTCATCACGCACAGCGGCGTCACCCGTCTGGAGAGCGGCGAGTTCACTCCCTCCAACCACGACGGCACGGCCACCTTCGAGGGCCACCGCGGTGTCACCCTCCTCGTCAACAACCACGAGCTGAAGGGGCCGCGCTCGCTGTGGCCGCGCCCGGTGCCGCTGAGCGAGGGCCTCGTGTACGACCCGGCCGCCGCGGGCGGCTGCACGGTCGTCGAGGTCCGCCGCGGCGGCGAGGTCGCCGAGTGGGTCGGCATCGCCGGCACGTCCACCAACTGCGCGGGCGGCCGTACCCCCTGGGGCACCTGGCTCACCTGCGAGGAGACCGAGGACCTGGCCGGCAAGAACGGCATGACCAAGGACCACGGCTACGTCTTCGAGGTGGACCCGGCCGACCGCCGTGCCAACCTGGACCCGCAGCCGGTCAAGGCCTTCGGCCGCTACGCCCACGAGGCCGTGGTGATCGACCCCGGGTCCGGGCACGCCTACCTCACCGAGGACGCCTCCGGCCCGAACGGCCTGCTCTACCGCTGGGTGCCGCCGACCGGCTTCCGGCACGGCCGCGGGAAGCTGCGCACCCTGGCCGCCGACGCGGGTGTGCTCCAGGCGCCCAAGTGCTACGACAGCGCGGGCCGGTTCGTGGACGACCTCTCGCGGGCCACCGCCATCGGCACCGTCTACGGCGTCGACTGGGTCGACGTACCGGACCGTGACGCCCGGAAGACCTCGGTGCGCAAGCAGTTCGTGGACGGGCAGGTCACCCGGGCGCGGAAGCTGGAGGGCATGTGGTGGGCGGACGGGGGCACGTACTTCGTATCGTCGTACGCGCGCGAGGAGAGCCCCGGTGCGCCGCACGACGGGCAGGTGTGGTTCTACGACCCCAAGCGGCGCACGGTGCGCCTGGTCGTGCTCATCGGCGTGAACGCCGACCCGTCGGCGGACGGCTCCTTCGACGGCCCCGACAACATCACGGTCTCCCCGTACGGCGGCCTGATCATCGCCGAGGACGGCCAGGGGCTGCAGCACCTCTTCGGGGCGACCGAGACCGGGAAGACCTACCCGCTGGCGCGCAACGAGCTGAACATCGGCACCGCGGAGGACCCCGAGTACTCCGAGTTCACCGGCGTCTGCTTCTCGCCCGACGGGCGCACGCTCTTCGCCAACATCCAGGACCCGGGCATCATGCTGGCGATCACCGGTCCATGGCGCCGACGGGCTCAGCTTCCGCGCTGACCCCTGCGGCCCATTCCCCCAGGAGGAACTCGTACGCCTGCGAGGGCCAGTCCTCCCCCTGCCCGCTGGTCTCCACGAGCAGCCGTATCGCCTCGTTCGCCTCGGCGGCGGACGGGCGGGCGGGACCCGTGGGCGGGGGCGTCGTGTACATGCGTTCAAGGCTACGGGCGGGCACTGACAGCGACCTCCGATTTACCGATGGGATGTGTCACGTCGTGCCCGCCCCGAGCTCAAAGTGCCTGCGCTGCGGGCTTGACCATGCCTCGCACTGTGCGGGACTTCACAAACTCGCCCATGGCCGTCATCTCCCACTCGCCGGTGAACTGCTTGATCAGCTTGGCCATCATCACGCCGGTCTGGGGCTCGGCGTGGGTGAGGTCGAAGCGGACCAGCTCCTCGCCGGTGGTGCCGTCGATGAGGCGGCAGTAGGCCTTGGCGACCTCGGTGAACTTCTGGCCGGAGAAGGAGTTGACGGTGAAGACGAGGCCGGTCGCCTCGGCCGGCAGTCGGCCGAGGTCGACCGTGATCACCTCGTCGTCGCCGGCGCCCTCGCCGGTGAGGTTGTCGCCGGAGTGCTTGACGGAGCCGCCGAGGATGGTGAGCCGGCCGAAGTAGCAGCTGTCCAGGTGGTTGCGCTGCGGGCCGTACGCGATGACCGAGGCGTCGAGGTCGATGTCGCGGCCGCGGAAGGCGGGCTCCCAGCCGAGGCCCATCTTGACCTGGGAGAGGAGCGGGCGGCCGCCCTTGACCAGGGACACCGTCTGGTTCTTCTGGAGGCTGACCCGGCCCTTGTCGAGGTTGATCTTTCCGGTGGGGGCCGCGGCTGCCGCTGCCGGCTCCGGTGCCGGGGCCCCGGCGGGGGGCGGCGGAGTGCCCCAGGCGGGGGCGGGCGGCGGAGTGGCGGGGGTGGGCGGAGTGCCCCATGCGGGGGTCGACGGGGCCGGCGGTGCCGCCGGCGGTGCGGGAGGTGCGGGCGGTGCGGGCGCCGGGGGGACCGGCGCGGCCTGCGGGGCCGCCGCGGGGGCGTCGTCGACCGTCACGCCGAAGTCGGTGGCGATGCCCGCCAGCCCGTCGGCGTACCCCTGACCGACCGCGCGGACCTTCCAGGCGCCGGCGCGCAGGTAGACCTCCACGACCACGAGCGCCGTCTCCGTGCCCAGCCGGGGCGGGGTGAAGGTGGCGATGACGCTGCCGTCGTCCGCGTTGCGGACGGTGGCGGTGGGCTCGATGCCCTGGAAGGTCTGGCCGGCCGCGTCCGGGCTCGCCGTGACCACGATCTTCTCGATGCCCGGCGGCACCGCCGACGTGTCCACCGTGATCGCGTCGGGCGCGGCACCGCCGCCGGACCGGTAGCTGACGCCGGGCCCGGAGGGCTGGTTGTAGAAGATGAAGTCGGCGTCGGAGCGGACCTTGCCGTTCGCGGCGAGGAGCAGTCCCGACACGTCCAGGCGCACCGGAGCGGCCACGTCCACCGTCACGCGGACGGTGTTCAGCGGCAGGTTCGAGCCAGGGGTCATAGCGGTCATGCCAGGTCAACGACCGAGTGGGCTTTGCCGTTCCCTTACTCGCGGTGGGCTTCGGAGGAATTCTCGGTTCCGGTGCGGGTGGGGAGGAGGCGCGTGTGGGGTGGGTGGGCGCGTGCCTGCCGGGTGCAGGGCGGCGGGGGCGGTGGCCGGACGGGCGGGCGTGGTCCGCGGTCGGCGTCAGTGGCGGTTGCGCGGGTGGTTGCGGGCGACGCGCTCGTTGCCGAACTTGTACGCGCCGGTCCACCGCGCCATCACCAGCTGGGCGTCCCCCGACTCCACCTCGGCGAGGAACTTCGCGGCGCGGCCGCCCCGCAGGGTCCCGGCCGACCGGCCGCGATGGGTGATGACGACGGTCCCGTCGCCGCGCTGTTCGTACGTGAATCCGAAAGGCTGTGGCATGCGGTCAGCTTCGCCCGCCCCGGGGTGCGCGGCAACGCATTTCCGGGGCGGGCGCGGTGAGGGGGCCTCAGGAGGCCTCGGGCCGGCCGTCCACCCGGCGGGGCAGCCCCAGCGGGTTGGCCTCGCGCAGCTCCGCCGGGAGCAGCGCGTCCGGCACGGACTGGTACGCCACCGGCCGGAGCCAGCGCTCGACGGCCGTGCCGCCGACGGACGTGGAGTGCGAGGTGGCCGCGGGGTACGGGCCGCCGTGGTGCTGGGCCGGGGCCACGGCCACGCCCGTGGGCCAGCCGTTCACCACGATCCGGCCGGCCAGGGCCGTGACCTGGGCGACCAGGTCCGCCGCGGGTCCCTCGCCGCCGGCCGTCTCGGCCGCGGAGAGCTGGAGCGTGGCGCTCAGGTTGCCGGGCAGCCGGGTCAGCACCGCGGTGGCCTCGGCCTGGTCGGCGTACCGGGCGAGGACCGTGACGGGCCCGAAGCACTCCTCCAGCAGGAGCTCGTGCGGGCCCTCGGCGGCCAGGTGCCGGGCGGGTACGGAGAGGTAGCCGGCACCGACCCCGTGCTCGCCCGCCGCACCGGCCGCCACGGGGGCCGTGACCCCGGGGAGCGAGGCCCGCTCGCGCACGCCCGCGAGGAAGTTCTCGCGCATGCGCAGGTCGAGCAGCACGCCCGGCCCGGTGTCGCCGACCGCCTTGGCGAACGCGGCGGCCAGCCGGTCCCCGTCCGCACCCTCGGGCACGAGGACGAGGCCGGGCTTCACGCAGAACTGGCCCATCCCCAGCGTCACCGAGCCGGCCAGCCCCGCGCCGATCTCCTCGGCGCGCTCGGCGGCCGCCGCGGGGGTGACCACGACGGGGTTGAGGGAGCCGAGCTCACCGTGGAAGGGGATCGGCACGGGTCGTGCGGCGGCGGCGTCGAACAGTGCCCGCCCGCCACGGATGGATCCGGTGAACCCGGCGGCCGCGACCAGCGGGTGGCGGATGAGCTCCAGGCCCGCGTCGAAGCCGTGGACCAGGCCCACGACCTCGGCCGGCAGTCCCGTCTCGACCGCGGCGCGGCGCAGCAGGTCCGCGCAGAGCTCCGAGGTGGCCGGGTGGTCGGGGTGCGCCTTGACGACGACGGGGCAGCCGGCGGCGAGGGCGCTGGCGGTGTCGCCGCCCGGCACGGAGAAGGCGAGCGGGAAGTTGGAGGCGGCGTACACGGCGGCCACGCCGAGCGGCACCTTGTAGCGGCGCAGCTCGGGGCGGGGCGGGGTCAGGGCCGGGTCCGCGCGGTCGATGCGGACGTCGAGGTAGGCGCCCTCCTCCACGGCGTCGGCGAACTCCCGCAGCTGGTACGTCGTCCGGGCGAGCTCACCGGTCAGGCGGGCCGCGCCCAGGGCCGTCTCGGCGTCGGCCGCCGCGACCACCCGGTCCGCGGCGGCGTCGAGCCGATCGGCGGCGGTGCGGAGGAAGGCGATGCGCGCGGTGCGGTCGGCCAGGGCGGCGCGGGCCGCGTGGGCGGCGCGTACGGCCGCGTCCACGTCCTGTGCTGTGGCCTCCACCGCAACCTGATCGAGTCGCTTCCCGGTGCGGGGGTCCACGCTCCAGACTGGGGTTGCTGCCATCGCGGCCTGCCTCCAAAATGTCCGTTCAGTATTCTGAACACCGTTCCTGTATGTGAACGGATTGCGTATGCTGCGGACTCTATTTCCGTGCGCTCCGCGTTGACAAGTGGCGACGCGGGGCGCGGGACGTGAGCCGGGACGATGGCGAGCAGAGGGGCGAAGGGCGCATGACGACAGCCGAGTCCGGGGCGGCACCGGTCAAGTCCGCGGTGCGGACGGTGGTGTTGCTGGAGTGGTTCGCGGCCCGGCCCGGGCTGCACAGCCTGGCCGCCGTGCAGGAGGGCACCGGATTCCCCAAGTCCAGCCTCTACATGCTCCTGCGGACGCTGGTCGACCTCGGGTGGGTGGAGACCGACGCCGCCGGCACGCGCTACGGCATCGGCGTACGGGCCCTGCTCGTGGGCAACTCGTACATCGACGGCGACGAGGTCGTCGCGGCCGCCCGGCCCGCCCTCGACCGGCTCTCGGACGACACCACCGAGACCATCCACCTGGCGCGGCTCGACGGCGCCAGCGTGGTCTACCTGGCCACCCGGCAGTCCCAGCACTTCCTGCGGCCTTTCACCCGGGTCGGGCGGCGGCTGCCCGCGTACTCGACGGCGCTGGGCAAGGCGCTGCTCGCCACGCACACGGACGAGCAGGTGCGCAGGCTGCTGCCCGAACGGCTGGAGCCGGTCACCGAGCACACCATCACCGACCGGGAACGGCTGATCGAGGAGCTGGCGCTGGTGCGCGAGCAGGGGTACGCCGTCGACCGCGAGGAGAACACCCTCGGGCTGCGCTGCTTCGGCGTGGCCGTGCCGTACCGGACGCCGGCGCGGGACGCGATCAGCTGCTCGGTGCCGGGGGCCCGGCTGACGCCCGAACGTGAACGGCTCATCAGGCAGGCGCTGTTCGCGGCGCGCGACCGGCTGGCGCTGGCCACCCGGATGCTCTGACGGCCTCCTTCCTTCGGCAAGAGGCCGGGCCCCGGGGTGGAGCGGGTCTCCCCCGTGCGGGGGAGGCGGTTCCCCGTTGCGGGGGACGTGGCGGGGAAGGGGCGGGCGGGATCGTGGGCTCATGACCGTACGAACCGCTCACCTGCCCCCGGCCGTGTCCCCGACGGCCTTCCGCCTCTCTCCCGCACGGTGCGCCTGCGGGCCCTCGGGCTCGCCGCGACGTTCCCCTACCTCGCGCTCAAGGCCGCCTGGCTGGCGGGCAGCCGCATCGGCATACCCGAGGGCAGCGTGCTGCGCGAGCCCGGCCCGTTCTTCGTCATCGCCAACGCAGTGACCATGCTGATGGACGCCACGCTCGTCCTGCTGCTCCTCGTCCTCACCACACCGTGGGGGGCCCGGGTGCGGTCATGGCTGCTCACCGTGCCGGTGTTCGTCGCGAGCGGGCTGCTCACGCCCATCGCCGTAGCCTTTCCGGCGCAGTTGGTGACGCGGATCGGGGACGGCGGGGCCGCGGAGCGGGCCCACCGGGCGGCGGAGCCGTTCCTCGACGAGTGGGTGTTCACCGTCGTCTACGTCGGCTTCGGTATCCAAGCGCTCGTCCTGGCCTGCCTGTTCGTGCCGTACGCACGAGAGCGCTGGGGCGGGCTCTGGCGGGGTGGCCGGTGGGCGGCCGGCCGCGTGGAGCGCGCGGCGGCCGCGCTCGCCACGGCCACCGGTCTGGCGGTGGCCGCCCTGCTGGGGTCCTGGACCTTCGGCGGTACCGCGGGCCTGAGCACGGCGGCGGAGCGGGCGCAGAAGTCGGTGGAGACCGCGGTGGTGTCCGGCACGCACGCGCTGACCGCCCTCGCGGCCGTGGCCGGCGGGCTCCTGCTGGTGCACGGCGCCCGCTGGGGCGTACGTTCGGCGCGGCTGCCCCTGGCGGTCGCGTGGATCGGTGCGTCGGCCTCCCTGGGCTGGGGCGGCTGGCTGATGATCGCCGCGCTCGGAGCGGGTGATCCGGCGAAGGGCGTCACCTCGGTCATGTACCTGACCTACGCTGGTCAGATGATCACCGGACTGCTGGTGGCGGGCGTCCTCGCCCGCCGGCTCACCGCACACGGACTCACCTCACGTGGGCCCACCGCCCGTCGGTCCACCGCCCGTCGGTCCACCGTCCGACGCGCCGCGTGAGGGTCCTGTTCGGGCGCGCGGCCCGGGGGCGCTGGGTCCACCTGGTCCTCGGCGGCGCCCTCCTGATGCCCTACTTCCTGCTCGCCTCCGTGCTGCTCAGTGTGGTCAGGCCGGGGCACCGGTCCGTGTTCGAGTCGATACCGGAGCTCCTCACCGTGTACGCCACGGCCCTGCCGCTGGTGGCGGTCAGCGGGGTGTTCGCCCTGGTCCGACCCATGTCGGCGGGGGCGGTGCGGGCCATGTGCGGCGTGCCGGGCGAGCTGCTGGCCGACGGCCCCGCCCGCTCGCGGCCGGCCCGGTTGAGGACCGCGGTCTGGTGGACCGTGCACCTCGGGCTGGGGGCGGTGATCAGCGGCATGAGTCTGGCGGTGCCGCCGATGGTGCTGGTGCTCCTGGGTACCCCGTTCCTCCCGGCGCTGCGGGACCCGGAGCTGGCGCTCTGGGGGTGGTTCCGCACGATGCCGGGGATGCTCACGGCGCCGCTGGCCGGGCTGGCCCTGCTGGCGGCCCTCGCCGGTTGCGCGGCCGCCGCCGGGGCGCTGCTGGCGAGCCTGGCGCCGGTGCTGTTGGGTCCTACCCCGGCGGATCGGCTCGCGGCGGCCGAGGAGCGGGCGGCGGACCTGGCGGTGCGCAACCGGCTGGCACGGGAGCTGCACGACTCGGTGGGGCACGCGCTGAGCGCCGTCACCCTCCAGGCGAGTGCCGCCCGCCGGGTGCTGGACTCCGATCCGGCGTTCGTACGGGAGGCGCTGGCCGCCATCGAGGACACCACGCGGCGCACGGTCGGCGAACTGGACGCCGTACTGGGGCTGTTGCGGGACGGGGACGAGACGGCCGGCTCCACGGCACCCGCGCCGACGCTCGCCGCCGACCTGGAGGGCCTGCTGGCCCGTACCCGGGCGGGCGGCGTCGAGGTGGTGGACCGGCAGGACCCGGGGCGGGCCGCGGACTGGGAGCGGCTGCCCGCGATCGCGTCGCGGGAGGCGTACCGGATCGTGCAGGAGGGCCTGAGCAACGCGCTCAAGCACGGCACCGGCCCGGTGCGGCTGAGCATCGCGGTACGGGACGAGAGCGAGCTGGAGATCACGATGACCAATCCGTGTGCGGGGAGCGGGCAGGGGCAGGGCGGCGAAGCCGTCGCCCTCGGGGCGGTGGCCCTGGGGAGCGGGGCGGACCGGAGCGCCGGGACGGCGGGGACTGTGGGGAGTGCGGGGAGCGCGGGGACTGCGGGGAGTGGGAGGAGTGGGGGGACTGCGGGGGCTGCGGGCTCCGGCGGCGGGGCGGTGGGAGCCCGGGCCGTCGGCGTGCAGGGTCTCGGCGTGCAGGGTCTCGGCGCGCAGGTTCCCGGTGCTCAGGCTCTCGGTGTCCGGTCCGGGAGGGGGCGGGGCGGCCGTGGGCTGACGGGCATAGCCGAGCGGGCCGCGCTGCTCGGCGGCCGGGCCGAGGCCGGGGCGGCCGACGGCACCTGGCGGCTGCGCGCCGTCCTGCCGCTCGCGGGCCCGGCGGGGGAGTCCCGGTGAGCGCGGGGGAAGCGGGGCACGCGGTGGGCGCGGGGGACATGGTGGCGGACAGCGTGGGCGGGCCGGGTGTGGGTGTGGGTGTCGGTGCGGGTGCGGGTGCGGGTGCGGGTGCGGGTGTGGGTGGGGGGCCGGGTCCGGTCGGGGGTGCGGGTGGGCCCGGCGGGCCCGGTGCCATCCGGGTCGTCCTCGCCGACGACGAGCGCATGGTCCGTACCGCGCTGCGGGTCATCCTCGACGCCGAGGCGGGCATCGAGGTGGTGGGGGAGGCGGCGACCGGCGCCGAGGCGGTCTCGGTGGTGCGCGCGCTGCGCCCCGACGTGGTGCTGATGGACGTGCGCATGCCGCAGATCGACGGGATCCGGGCCACCGAGCAGATCCTCGCCACCCTTGCGGACCCGCCCCGGATCGTGGTGGTGACCACCTTCGAGAACGACGCCTACGTGTACGACGCGCTGCGCGCGGGCGCGGCCGGGTTCCTCCTCAAGCGGGCCGACCCGGACGAGCTGGTCGGCGCCGTCCGGCTGGTGGCCCGGAGCGACTCGCTGCTCTTCCCCGCGGCCGTGCGCGGCCTGGCGGCAGAGCACGCGCGGCGCTCTCCCGCGCCCCCACCGTGGGCGGCACGGCTCACCGACCGCGAGGGCGACGTGCTGCGCCTGATGGCGAAGGGGATGTCGAACACGGAGATGAGCGAGTGCCTCGGGGTCGGCCCGGCCACCGTCAAGACGCACGTCGCCGCGGTGCTCGCCAAGACCGGCTCCCGCGACCGCACCCAGGCCGTGATCGCCGCGTACGAGTCGGGCTTCATCACCCCGGGCTGACCGCGGACCCTTCCGACCACCTCCGGTTGACCGTCCTCGAAGCGAAGCGAAGGCGAAGATGTAGAGGTAGATGCAGATGAAGAAATACTGAGAACCCGGCCGCAAGCGGGGCAGAACGGAACGCCCCGGCCGGTTCCCGCGTCCCTCAGAGGGATGAACAAGACGATCAGGCGTGCGTCGGTCTTCTGTCTGCTGCTGGTGCTGGCCCTGCTGGTGCGGGTCACCTGGGTGCAGGCGTACGAAGGCAAGGCCCTCGCGGACAACACGAACAACCGCCGGACGAAGATCGCCCAGTACGCGGCACCACTCGGGAACATCATCGTCGGCGGCAAGGCCGTCACCGGATCGAAGCGGGTGGACGCGGGCGACTTCGCGTACAAGCGCACGTACACCGACGGCGGGCTGTACGCGCCGGTCACCGGGTACAGCTCGCAGGTCTACGGTGCAACACAGTTGGAGAAGCTCTACCAGGACGTGCTCAACGGCACGGACTCCCGGCTGAAGAACCCGCTCGACGCCCTCACGGGCAAGCGGGCGAAGCCGGGCAACGTGCTGACGACCATCGACCCCGGAGTCCAGAAGGCCGGCTACGAGGCGCTCAAGGGCAAGACCGGCGCGGCCGTGGCGATCGACCCCGCCACCGGCGAGGTGCTGGCCGTCGTGAACACGCCTTCGTACGACCCGGGCCGGATCGCCGGCAGCAGCGACGGCGCGGCCTGGAAGGAGCTCAGCGCCGAGGACGGCAAGGCCATGGTCAACCGCGCGCTGCGCCAGCCGCTGGCCCCCGGCTCCACGTTCAAACTCGTCACCGCCGCCGCGGCTCTGGAGAACGGCCTGTACGACTCCGTCGACACGCCGACCGACAGCCCCGACCCGTACACCCTCCCCGGCACCCGGACGGTCCTGGAGAACGAGAACAAGTCCGCGCCCTGCAGGAACGCCACCCTGCGCACGGCCATGCGCTACTCGTGCAACAACGTGTTCGCGCACATCGCGTACGAGCTGGGCCAGGACAAGATGCGGGACATGGCCGAGAGGTTCGGCTTCAACGACGAGAAGCAGGACATCCCGGTGCGGGCCTACCCGAGCGTCTACCCGTCCCGGAAGGCCTCGCCCGACCTGGTCGCCCAGTCCGGCATCGGCCAGTTCGACGTGACCGCCACCCCGCTGCAGATGGCGATGGTCGCCGCGACCGTCGAGAACGGCGGCAAGCAGGTCGCCCCGCACATGGTCTCCGAGGTCACCGACTCCGGGGGCGGCGTGCTGGAGAGCTTCAAGGACCCCGGGAGCAGGCAGGTGATCAGCGAGCGGACCGCGGAACTCCTGCGCGAGACCATGAAGACCGTGGTCGAGGAGGGCGGCGGCGGCAACGCCAGGGTCCCCGGCGCCGAGGTCGGCGGCAAGACCGGCACCGCCCAGCACGGCGTGAACAACAGCAAGAAGCCGTACGCCTGGTTCACCGCGTACGGGACCAAGGGCGGCAAGCAGGTCGCCGTGGCCGTGATCATCGAGAACTCGGACACCGACCGCTCCGAGATCGCCGGCGGCCGGCTGGCCGCCCCGGTGGCCCAGAAGATGATGGCCGCGGCCCTCGGGGGGTAGGCCGTCGGCGGCCCCGCCCGCGCGGTCGTACCCGGAGCTGTCCCCGGCACCGGGCCCGGGCCCGGACCCGTCCCCGGCGCTGTCCCGAGCGCGGCCGCCGTCGTCCCCGTTCGAGCGCCCGGCGGTCGGCTGCCGTGGTCGGGAACCGCGGCGGGGCGGGGCGCGTTCCCCTTGTCATGATCAGAACCGCCCGACCGGCAGACCTCGATCCGATCGCCGTCCTCCACACCAGGGCGCGCGCCACGTACTACGCGGGCCGCATCCCCGAGGAGGCCTACCTCGGCGAGGCCGAGCTGGCCCGGACGCGCGAAGGCTGGGCCCGGGCCATCGACCGCCCCGACGGCGCCGTGCTCTGCGCCGAACGCGGCGGCGCCCTCGTCGGCGTCGCCGCCTTCCGGCCCGACGAGGGCGCCATGACCCTCACCCAGCTGCACGTCGACCCCGACCACTGGCGCCACGGAATCGGCCGCGCCCTGCACACGGCCTGCCTCGACGCCTGGCGCGGCACCGGCGTCGACCGCGTCCGCCTGGAGGTCTACGAGCACAACCTGCGCGCCCAGGCCTTCTACGCCGCCCAGGGCTGGCGGCCCGAGACGCCCGGCGCCCCCCGGACGGGCTCGCACCTGACCCTGTGGCTGGACGTGACGCGCGCCACGGAATGAGGCGGCGGTCGCAGCGGTTGACCTCCCAGGCGGAGGCGACCCCTCCGTGCGCGTCCGCCGGGCGCCGCCCCTCGAGCCGGGAGAAGAGAAGGAACGTGCGCGTCGAGATCTGGTCGGACATCGCATGCCCGTGGTGCTACATCGGCAAGGCCCGCTTCGAGAAGGGCCTGGCCGCCTTCGCGCACCGGGACGAGATCGAGGTCGTGCACCGTTCCTTCGAGCTCGACCCGCGGGCCCCGAAGGGCGTGACCGGCCCGGTCGTCGAGATGCTGGCCAAGAAGTACGGCCGCACGCTCGACGAGGCGCGCGGCATGGAGGAGCACGTCGCCGCCGCCGCGCGCGCCGAGGGTCTGGAGTACGTCACCGAGGGCCGCGACAACGGCAGCACCTTCGACATCCACCGCCTGCTGCACCTGGCCGCCGCCCACGGGCGCCGGGACGCGCTGCTGGACCTCGCCTACCGGGCCAACTTCGCCGAGGAGCGCTCGGTGTTCGATCCCGAGGTGCTGATCGCCCTCGCGGTCGAGGCCGGCCTCGACGAGGCCGAGGCGCGCGCTGTGCTGGCCGACGGGACGGCGTACGCCGCGGAGGTCCGGGCCGACGAGCGCGAGGCGGCCGAACTCGGCGCCAACTCCGTGCCGTTCTTCGTCCTCGACCGACGCTTCGGGGTCTCCGGCGGCCAGCCGGCGGAGGTGTTCACGCGTGCGCTCGAGCAGGCCTGGCAGGGGCGCGAGATCGTCGCGGAGACGCCGGCCGGCGAGGCCTGCGAGCCGGACGGGGCCTGCGCGGTCCCGCAGGGGTGAGGGTAGGCCGCGGTGGTTCGGTGGCTGGGAGCCGATCATAAGTGATTGCTTGAGATCTCATGCATAACTCTCCAATAGACTTTGAGGCCTGATCGTCGCAGAGTGAGTGCATGGAGCGACTCGAGCGACTTTCCCTTGCCGACGTGACCCGTGCGGAGTTCGCGCACACCACGACCTACCTGAACACGGCCACCTGCGGCGTGCTCCCGCGTCGGGCCGTCGCCGCGGTGCGCGACCTGGCCGAGGCGGCCGGGGCCGGCAGGCCGGAGGGCTTCGGCAGTTGGGAGGCGGTGGCGTCGGCGCGGGAGGCCTTCGGGCGGCTCACGGGCGTCCCGGCGGGGCGGGTGGCGGTGGCTTCGGCGGTCTCCACCCTCGTCGGCCTGATCTCGGCCTCCCTGCCCGCCGGGGCCGAAGTCCTCCTCCCTGAAGGGGAGTTCGCGTCCGTCATCAATCCCTTCGCGCTGCGGCCCGACCTCAGGCCCCGGTACGCGCCGCTGGAGGGGCTCGCCGACGCGGTGCGGCCGGAGACCGCGCTGGTCGCGCTGAGCGCCGTACAGTCCGCCGACGGGCGGATCGCGGACCTGGACGCCGTCCGGCGGGCCGCGACCGCCCACGGCGCGCGGATGCTGGTCGACGCCACGCAGGCGGTGGGCTGGCTGCCCTTCGAGGCCGGCCGGTACGACTACACGGTGACCGGCGGCTACAAGTGGCTGCTGGGCATGCGCGGGGTCGCCTACCTCACCGTCACCGAGGAGGCGCAGGAGTCGCTCCTGCCGCTGCACGCGGGGTGGGTGGCGGCCGAGTCGATCTGGGAGGCCACGTACGGGCCCATGCCGGCGCTGGCCGCGGACGCGCGGCGTTTCGACGAGTGCCCGGCGTTCGTCGCCTTCCATGCGGCGGCGGTCTCGCTGGCGCTGCTGGAGTCCGTGGGCGTGGCCGCCGTGCACGCCCACAACACCGCCCTGGCGGCGCGGTACCGGGACGGGCTGGCCGCCCTCGGCCACGTGCCGGTCGCCGCGGACGGATCCGCGATCGTCTCGGTGCCCGGTCTCGGCGACCGCCAGGCCGCCCTGGGGGCGGCGGGCGTCGTCACGGCGGACCGCGCCGGTGCGCTGCGTGCCGCCTTCCACCTCTACAACACCGTGGATGACGTCGACCGGTTGTTGGGGGCCCTTGCTTCTTGAGTTGTCGGGGGGGGTGGGGTGAGGTGGGCTGGGGTGGGGTGGTTGCGGTTGGGTGGGCTGCGGTTGGGGTGGGCTGGCGTCGGTGGGTGGGGTGGGGGGCGTGGGTTGGTGGTTGGTGGGTGTGGGGTGGGTGGTGGGTGTGGGGTGGGCGTACGCCGTACGGCCGCTTGGCGCGGCTGCGTACAGTGCGACCCATGAGCGATGACGCCGTACTGCACGTGAAGGGGCGGGTGCTGGTCGGGCCCGACGAGGTCCGCGACGAACTGTGGGTCGTCGGGGGCCGCATCTCGTACGAGCGCCCGCGCGCCGGCCGGGACGTGACCACCGTCGAGGGCTGGGTGCTGCCGGGCCTGGTCGACGCCCACTGCCACGTGGGCCTCGACGCCCACGGCCCGGTCGACGCCGCCACCAGCGAGCGGCAGGCCCTCACCGACCGCGAGGCCGGCACCCTGCTGATCCGGGACGCCGGATCCCCCTCCGACACCCGCTGGATCGACGACCGCGAGGACCTCCCCAAGATCATCCGAGCGGGTCGGCACATCGCCCGGACCCGCCGCTACATCCGCAACTACGCGCACGAGATCGAGCCGGCCGACCTCGTGGCGTACGTCGCCCGCGAGGCCGGACGGGGCGACGGCTGGGTCAAGCTCGTCGGCGACTGGATCGACCGCGACGCCGGCGACCTCACCGCCTGCTGGCCGCGCGCAGAGGTCGAGGCCGCCATCGCCGAGGCGCACCGGCTCGGCGCGCGCGTCACCGCGCACTGCTTCGCCGAGGACTCGCTGCGCGACCTCGTGGAGGCCGGCATCGACTGCATCGAGCACGCGACCGGCCTCACCGAGGAGACCATCCCGCTCTTCGCGGAGCGCGGGGTGGCGATCGTGCCGACGCTCGTCAACATCGCCACCTTCCCGAAGCTCGCCGCCGGCGGCGAGGCCAAGTTCCCGCGCTGGGCCGACCACATGCGGCGGCTGCACGACCGGCGCTACGACACCGTACGGGCCGCGTACGACGCGGGCGTCCCGGTGTACGTCGGCACGGACGCGGGCGGCTCACTGCCGCACGGGCTCGTCGCTGCCGAGGTCGCGGAGCTGGTCAAGGCCGGCATCCCGGCCGTCGAGGCGCTGTCCGCGACGGCCTGGGGCGCGCGCCGGTGGCTGGGGCGGCCGGGGCTGGAGGAGGGGGCGCCCGCCGACCTCGTCGTGTACGGGGCGGACCCGCGCACGGACGTCGGGGAGCTGGGCCGGCCGCGCCGGATCGTCCTGGACGGTGTCGTGAGGGGCTGACCCGCATCGGGTGGGGTGGGGTGGGGTCGCTTCGGGCGGCTCGCCTCGGGGCTTGGGCGGGTGGGCTTGGTGCCGCTTCCGGGTGCCCAGCTACCGCTGGGAGGTACCCCCAGCGGCAGGCCCACCCCAGGGGCAAGGGGCTTCGCCCTGGCCTGCGGCCACCCCTGGCCCGGGCCTGCCTCCGAGCCAGCCTGCCACCCCTGTCAAGCGCCTCCCCCACACACCACGGGGCGGCCTGGCGGGGCTTCGTGCGGTGATGGGGCGGTCGGGGCGGGACGTGTCGGGGCGGGGATCGGGGTTGCCTCTTCGGGCTGCTCGGGCTGCCCGAACCGCTGCCCGGATCCCGGGTGATGGGGGGCGGGCAGCGGGACAGGGTTTCGGGTGAGGAGGTCTGCGTGCGACGACGTGTACGAGGAGACGGCCGACCGGTCGGCGGCGCACACCGGCCCGCTCCGGCCGTGCTCCCGCGCCCCGGCAGGCCCGCGCGCTCCGGCGCCCGCTTCGGGCGGTGCGGGCTCGTGCTGGCGCTCGCCCTCGCGCTGGTGGGGGCCGTGCCCGCCGCCGCGCCCGGTGCCGGCGGCCCGGCCGCCGCGCCGGCCCCGGCCGCGGCCGCCGATCCGCCGCCCGACCCCGGGCGGATCGCGTACGTCGGCGACGGGTGGCACCGCAGCCTCGTCACCGTCGGCCCGCGCGGCAGCCTCGCGCCCGCGCTGCCCGTCGGGCTGGCCGGGAACGACTGCGAGGCCTCCGCCCGCGGCGACGACGTGGTCTGGGTCAGCGACCGCGACGGTGACGCCGAGGGCGTCTACCGGCGCACGGCCGACGGGGCGGTCCACCAGGTGCTGCGCAAGCCCGCGGTCGGCTCGGAGCCCGGGTGGCGCCTCGCCCACCCGGTGCTCTCTCCGGACCGCCAGTGGATCGCGTTCGTCGGCTGGGCGGGCGACGAGGGCGACGGCACCCGCTCCTCCGCCGGTCGTTGCGACGCCGAACGCGGCCTGACCGAGCAGGACGCGCGCCCGTCCGTATGGGTGGTGAAGGCCGACGGCAGCGGTGCCGGGCTGCGCGAGGCCGTACCGGACGCCGACTGGTTCGACTGGTCGCCGGACGGCAGCGAGTTCGTGTTCACCCGCGACGGGGTCGCGTACCGGACCACCGTCGCGGCCGGCGGCGCCCAGGTGCGCGTCACCGGCGACGAGGAGGGGGTGGCCAAGCCGGCCTGGGAGCCGGCCGCCGCCGGCTCCCAGGACCGCATCGCGTACGTGAGTTGGCGCTGGATCGACGACGACCCCGGGTGCGGGACCGCCTGTGTGACCCGCGGGCGCCCGGCCGACGGGGCGGGGGTACGGGCCGCCGCCGAGCGGCGCCACATGGTGCTGGCCGCCGTGTCGGCCCGTCCCGGTGACGCCGCCCCCGAGGTGCTCGCCGTCGGCGACACGTACACGCAGGCGCGGGCGGGCGTGGCCTGGTCGCCCGACGCGAAGACGATCGCCTTCCTCTCCGGCGAGCCGTACCTGGTCGACGCCACCGGCCCCGCCTGCGGGACCTGTGCCGGCACGCCCGTCTTCGACCCGGACGCCGTTGTCGACTACGAGACGGAGTCCGTGACCTGGTACGGGCCCGCGGCCGGCGGGGACGGGGCGCCGGTGCTGCTGCTCGGCGGGACGGACCCCGAGTCCACGAACATCGAGAACTCCCGTCCCGTGTTGCCCGCCGACCGCCTGCAGCTCCGCGCCCTGCAAGGGCGCGAGTACGACCTCGCCGACCCGGCCTACTCCCCGGACGGCACGGCCCTGGCGTTCGTGGCGAGCGCCTCGACGCCGTCGGAGGCCCCGGACGAGCAGCGCATCCTGGTGGGCGGCCCCAAGGACCTGGCGGCGGCCGTCCGGCTCACGTACGAGAACCCGGGGAGGGAGCTGCCGAACGAGCGCCAGTCCCGGCCCGCCTGGTCGCCGGACGGCACGAAGCTGGCCTTCGCCCGCTGGGGCGACGAGGGCCAGTCGTACGCGCGGATCACCGTCGTCGACGTCTCCGGCGGGGCGGCGCACGCCGAGTTCCTGTACGACGTGCCGTGGCGGTTCCCCGCGCCCGGGTACGCGTGCGACTCCGACGACCGGGACCCGGCCTGGTCCCCCGACGGCACGCGGTTGGTCTTCTCGCGCTGGAGCAGCTGCAGGCTGGTCGACGAGCCGGGGCTGCGGGCCGGACCGCGTGTGCCGGCCGCGACCCCGCCGGCCGTGACCCCGCCGGCCGTGACGCCCCCGGCCGCGACCCCGCCGGCGGGGGCCCGGTCGCCCGGGGCCGTGCCGCCCGGGTCGGGGGCTCCGGGTCCCGCGTCCTCCGGTTCCCCGGCCGCCGGCTCCTCTGCGTCCGACGCCCCGTCCTCCGGGGACGGGCGCGCGGGTGCCGCGCCGCCGGGGCCGAGTCCTGCGGCCCCGCGCACCGGCGTCGTCGCCCCGGCCGCCGACCGGGCCGCCCCCACCCCCGCCCCGCTGCTGACGGGGGACCCCGGGGACCAGCGCGACCGCCACATCTGGAACGCCGAGGCCTTCATGCCCAGCGAGGAGCACATCCCGCGCCAGTACGACGTCACGGCCCGGCAGTGCGGCAGCCCGGGCTGCCTCGTCGTGGACGTACGGCCGGCCTGGAACTGGGGCGACGGCACCATCGCGTTCGTCCGCCAGGCCACGCTCAGCGGTCCCGGTCTCGGGGCGGCCGCCCCGGCCGCCCGACCGCGGGCGGCCGGCGCGCCCCCGGTCGCGCTGAGCTCCGGATACGACGGCCCCCGCGCGGTCCTGCGCATGAAGGCCGACGGCACCGGCTGCACCGGCCTGCTCCCGCGGCGCACCGACGACTGCCCGCTCGCGCCCTCCGAGCTGCCCGGCGAGGACGGGACGGGCTGGTCGTACGACGAACCCGACAACCCCGCCTGGACCCCGGACGGCCGGCGCCTCGCCGTGGACGTCCTCGTCACCGGCCACGACAGCGACGCGAACCCGCGCACCCGGCGCCTGATGACCCTCGACCCGGCCGCCCCCGCCAGCGCCCGGATCCTGGCCGGCAAGCTCTACAACGGCCAGTCCCAGCCCACCTGGGAGCCCGGCTCCGACCTGCGCGCGTCCCTCACCACCCCCGACGACCCGCTGCTGCTGGGCGGGACCGCGACCCTCGTCCTGGAGGTGTGGAACCGCGGCAACGCGCCCGCCCCCCGCGCCCGCGCCCGCTTCACGCTGCCGGCCGGGCTGGAGGCGGCCGGCCCGCCCGTGCCCCCGCCCGGCCGCGGCACCTGCGGGCCCGACCTGGTCTGCGACCTCGGCACGCTGCCGAGCGGCACCAGGACCCGCGTCGAACTGAAGGCCAAGGCCGTGGCGAAGGGCGCGCAGACCGTCACCGCGGCCGCGGAGTCCGGCCTGCCCGACCCCCGACCCGGCGACAACACCGCGACCCTGTCGGTGGACGTCGTCGTCGCCGACCTCGCCCTCAGCGCCACCGCCACCCCGCCCGTCGTCGACGTGGGCGAGCCGTCGACGGTCGTGTTCACGGTCCGCAACCTCGGCACCGCAGGCGCCCAGGACGTCCGCCTGAGGCTGACCGTCCCGCCCGGCCTCACCCTCGTGTCCGGGACGGCGTGCCCGCCCACCGGCTGCGCCCTCGGCACGCTCGCGCCCGGCGCCGTCCGCACCGTCACCGCCGCCTACACGGCCGCGGCCGCCTTCTCGGGCAGCATCGACGGCACCGTCAGCACCGGCACCCCGGACGACGACAGCGAGAACGACGAGGCCTCCGTCGACCTCACCGTCGTCGACCCGCGGCTGCCCGACCCGACCGTGAGCGTCACCGCCAGCCCGCCCGTGATCGCCACCGGGCACCTGGCGACCGTCACGTACACGGTCCGCAACGCGGGCGACGCCCCCGCCCGGGACGTCCACCTGACGACCCTGCTCCCGACCGGGGTACGGGTGGTCACCGCGAGCCCGCCGTGCCCGGCCCCCACCGGCTGCGCGCTCGGCGACCTCGCCCCCGGCGCCACCGTCACCGTGACCCGGACCGTCACCGCCGACGTGGCCCTCGACGGCGCCGTGGCCGGTACGGTCACCACGCCCGGGCCCGACTCGAACCCGGCCAACAACAGCGCGAGCACGCCGTTCGGCGTCCGCCGGGTGACCGACCCGGGCACCGACCCGCCCGGCCGGCCCCGGCCCGGACGCCCCGACCCGGCGGTCGCCCTGAAGGCGGCCCCGCGCACCGCGTACACGGGCGGCCGGTTCGACGCCGAGGTCGTCGTCCGCAACGAGGGCCCGCGCCCGGCCACCGGGCTGCGGCTGGTGGTGGCCGTGCCGAGCGGGGTGCCCGTGCTCAGCGCCTCGCGCCCGGAGTGCCTGACGCCCGCCGGCTGCCCGGTCGCGGACCTGGGCTTCATGAAGCGGGCGACCGTACGCCTCGTCCTGGCCGCCGAACACGCCCTGACCGGGGCGGTCACGGCGACCGTGACCACCACGGGCGGCGACGCGCGGCCCGGCAACAACAGCGCCCGCGCCCCCCTGACGGTCCGCGAACCGCTGCTGCGGCTCGTCCCGCCGGTCGGACCGCCCGGCGCGGTGGCCCAGGCCTCGGGGGAGCAGTTCCCGCCGGGCGTGGAGCTGCGGCTGCGGTGGAGCAAGGGCGTGACGGTGGCGTCGGCACCGGTGGTGGTGCGGGTGGACGGCACGTTCTCCGCGCCGATGCTGGTGCTCGTCCAGGACGCGCTGGGCGAGCGGCGGCTGAGTGCCGTCCAGGCCGGCGTACGGGCGCCCGCGCGGGCCCTGTTCCGGCCGGTGACGGCGGACTACCTGGTGGTGCCCGGCGTACTGCAGCCGGGGGACTTCCAGTGGCGACGGTGACGGCCGGCGGGCCCGGCGGCGGGGGTGCGGTGTGATCCACGAGGTGGACGAGGCGCTGCGGGCGCTGGTGCGGGCCGAGGCGGTGGGGGAGGGCGCGGACGTCGACGTGGTCTTCGAGGCGCCCACCCGCGACTGGGCGGCCCGCCGCAACACCCCGACCGTGAACCTGTACCTGTACGACATCCGCGAGGACATGCGGCGCCGGTCGCGCGGGCGCCGCAACCTCTACGACGAGCAGGGCCGGGTCACCGCCCGCACCCTGCCGCCCCGCTACTTCAAGCTGTCGTACCTGATCAGCGCGTGGACGCAGCGGCCGGAGGACGAACACCGGCTGCTGTCCGCGCTGCTGGCCTGCTTCCTGCGGCACGACGCGCTGCCGGCGGCGGGGCTGGGACCCGAACTGGCCGGCACGGGACTGCCGGTGCCGGTGTCGATCGCGCTGCCGCCGCCGGAGGACCGGGCGTTCGCGGACGTGTGGTCCGCGCTGGGCGGCGAGCTGAAGCCCTCGCTGGACGTGGTGGTCAGCGCGCCCGTGGCGACGGCGCCGGTGTGGGACGCCGGGCCGCCGGTCGAGGACGGGCTCGTGGTGGACCTGTCGGACGTGGCGGCGGGACCCCGGGCCGCGGGCGGGGACGGGGACGGGAGCACGGGGCCGGGTGGGGGCGCCGAGGAGGGGCCCGGTGCGGGCGCGGGCCCGGGCGCGGGACCCGACGGCCCCGGTTCGGGCGGCGGGGTGGGCGTACCGCGGGCGCGGGGGCCGCGGACCCGGCGGCGCGGCTGATGGACCGCTACCTGCTGGGGCGCCTGGCGATCGTGGAGGCCCGGGTGCGGCGGGCCGTGGCGGCGCGGCGCGCCGGGGACCCGGAGGCCGACGACCCGTTCCGGGGCCTGTACCTGTCCGACGAGACCGTACGGCGCATCCTCGACGACCCCGGTACGCCCATGGGCCCGGACGAGGTGGACGCGCGCGCCCTGGCCGCCCTGCCGGCCCCCGGTGACTCCCGTCTCGGGCTGCTCGTACGGAACTTCGGGCTGGGGGCGGGCGGCCCCGCAGGCGCGGGCGGCTCCGCCCACGCGGGCGGCTCGGGCGGCGAGGGCGGGCCGGGCGGCGGGGGCGACGTGCTCGGGGGCGCCCCGGGCGGCCTGGACGCCGAGCTGCTGCTCATCGCGCTCGCGCCCGACCTCGACCGGCGGTTCGAGCAGCTCTACGGCTACCTCAACGACGACGTGACCCGGCGCCGCCCGAGCGTCGGCCTCGCCCTGGCCCTGTGCGGGGTCCCGGCCGCCTCGGCCGCCGCCCGGGCCCGGCTGTCGACGGCCGGCCCGCTCGCGGCCCGCGGCCTGCTGCTCGTCGAGGAGCCGGAACGGCCGCTGCTCAGCCGGTCGTTGCGGGTGCCCGACCGGGTCTCGGCCTACCTCCTCGGCGACGACTCCCCCGACCCGGCGCTGGCGGACCTGCTCGCCCCCGGCCGCCCGGGACTGCTGCCCGTCGACGCGCTCGGCGACCTGCCGGACCGCCTCGCCGCCGCGCTGCACGCCCCCGGCCTGGTCTACCTGCGGGAGCCCGCGGGCGGCGTGGCCCGCGCGCTGGCCGTGGACGCGCTGGCCCGGGCCGGGCACCGGGCACTCGTCCTCGACCCGGCTCGGCTGACCCGGCAGGCCGGCGCCGACGTGCTGGTCGCCGCGGCCGGCCGGGAAGCCGCGCTCACGGGCGCCGGGCTGGTGGCGGGGCCCGTGGAGGCCCTGGCGGAGAAGCCGGAGCTGCTGCGGGCGCTGGCGGGGCTGTGCGGGGCGGACGGGGCACCGTCCGGGACGCCGTACGGGGCGGCTGGTGAGGATCCGGCCAGGGCGGCGACCGGGTACGGCGTACCCGTGCTGCTCACCGGCCAGGCCGGCTGGGACCCGGCCTGGTCGGACCGGGTGCCGCTGCTGGTGGAGGTGGCCCGGCTGGGCGCGGCCGCGCGGGCGTCGCTGTGGGAGGCGGTGCTGGGCGCGCCGGCCGGACCCGCCGTGTCGGCCTTCGTACTGACCCCGGAGCAGATGGAACGGGCCGCCCGTACGGCCCGCCAGCAGGCCGACCTGGCGCGGGGCGACGGACCGGGGGCGGAGCTGGCCCCGGCCCCGGACGCGTACCTGCTGCAGGGGGCGCGGGCGCAGAACACCTCCGGTCTGGAGCGCCTGGCCCGCCGGATCGGACCGGGCGTGGGCTGGGACGACCTCGTCCTGCCCCCGGTCGTCCTGGGCCAGCTGCGCGAGCTCGCCGCCCGCGCCCGGCACCGTGACCGGGTGCTCGGCGACTGGGCGATGCGGCCCGGGGGCGGGCGGGGCCGCGGGGTGATGGCGCTGTTCGCGGGTGACTCGGGGACCGGCAAGACCATGTCCGCGGAGGTGATCGCCGGTGCGCTGGGCCTGGACCTCTACACCGTGGACCTCGCCACGGTCGTGGACAAGTACGTCGGCGAGACCGAGAAGAACCTGGAGCGGATCTTCACGGAGGCGGCCGGCGTGAACGGCGTCCTCCTCTTCGACGAGGCCGACGCCGTCTTCGGCAAGCGGTCGGAGGTCAAGGACGCGCACGACCGGTACGCCAACGTGGAGAGCGCGTACCTGCTCCAGCGGATGGAGACCTTCGACGGTCTGGCCGTCCTCGCCACCAACCTGCGCGCCAACCTCGACGAGGCGTTCACGCGCCGGCTCGACCTGGTCGTCGACTTCCCGCTGCCGGACGCCGCGCAGCGCACGGCGCTGTGGGACCGCTGCCTGGGGTCCGCGCTGCCGCGCGGTGACGACCTGGACCTCGTCTTCTGCGGGCAGGCCTTCGAGCTGGCCGGCGGCGACATCCGCTCGGCGGCCGTGACGGCGGCCTACCTCGCCGCCGACGCGGGCCGGCCGGTGGGCATGGCCGACCTGGTCGCGGCGGTGGCGCGGGAGTACCGCAAGCTGGGCCGGCTGTGCCTGGCCTCGGAGTTCGGCCCGTACCTCCACCTGGCCCGCTGACGCACGGGTCAGGCGCCGGGGGCGCGCCAGACCAGGCTGTAGCGCCAGAGCAGGTGCCGCCGCAGCCGGGCGCCGGGCAGGAGGCGGCGGGCCGCCCCGGCCGTCTCGGCGTACGTCATCCCGGCCGGCTTGGTCGGCGCGGTCATGGCCACCGGGCGGGGCGCGGTGCGGCCCTTGTTCTTGAGCCAGGCCATGGCGAGGTTGACCGGGATCGAGGCCAGCCCGAGCACCTGGTCGACGGGCCCGGCCTCCCGCGCCAGCCCCACCACCACGAGGGTCCCGCCGGGGGCGAGCAGCTCCCGGAACCGGACCAGCGCCTCCTCGAAGGGCAGGTGGTGGAGCACGGCCACGCAGGTCACGACGTCGTACGGCCCCTGCACCGCGCCTTCCGCGAGCACGTCACCGACGCGGTAGGACACCTTGCCGGCTTCCCGCGCCCCGGCTCGCGGGGCCTTCGCCTCCCGGGACCCGGATTCCGCCGCCCCGAACTCCCGTGCCCGCGCGACGATCCGCGGATCCGCGTCGATGCCGTCCACGGTGTCGGCGCGGGCGGCCAGCGCCCGTACCAGGTCGCCGCTGCCGCACCCCACGTCCAGCGCGCGCCCGCAGCGGCGGGGCAGCCGGCGCAGGATCCAGGGGTGGAAGCGGGCGTTGTGGTCCCACGGGTGGGTGGCGTTGAACCGGTCGATGGCGTGCAGGAGGCGGCCTCCGGTGCTGGTCATCCCACCATTGCACCAGCCGTGTCGCGACCGGCCGCGACCGGCCCCGGCACGACCGCCGGCCGCGGGCCGCACCGGTGCCGCGCGTCGGTGGCCCGCCCTGCGGATCGGCGTGCCTGAAAGGGCAGTAAGCGATGCCCTCTTGGGGCTGCGCGGGTGAAGGACGGCAGCGGTACGCGACCGGCAGGGTGGCCGCGGGAGGCTACGACATGCGCGAACACGAGCACGACGGCGAGCACTTCGACGGGCCCCGCCCCAAGGCCGAGCCGGACCACGGGTCGGCGGCCCCCGACGCGCTGCTGCTGAAGGCCGCCGCCGACGGCCGGGCCGACGTCCTGGGCCGCACCGGCCTGCTCCGCCTCCAGCGCGCCCTCGGCAACAAGGGCGCCACCGCCTCGGTCCAGCGCTCCTCCGTGCACGACGTCGTCGGCTCCGGCGGCCAGGCCCTCGACCCCGAGGTGCGGGCCGACATGGAGGGGCGGCTCGGGGCGGACTTCGGCGACGTCCGGGTGCACACCGACGCCGCCGCGCACGCCTCCGCCAAGGAGGTCGGCGCCCACGCGTACACCGTCGGCTCGCACGTGGTGTTCCAGCGCGACGCCTACGACCCCGGCTCGCACCAGGGCCGCACCACGCTCGCCCACGAGCTGACGCACGTCGTCCAGCAGCGTTCGGGCCCCGTCGACGGCACCGAGACCGCGGGCGGCGTCAAGGTCAGCGACCCCGGCGACCGCTTCGAGCAGGAGGCGGTGGCCAACGCCGAGCGCGTCATGGCCGCCCCCGGCCCCGGAACGGCGTCGGACGGCACCCCGGACGCGGGCCCCGCGCCGTCCGCCACCACTGCCTCCGCGGGCCCGGCGCCCGCCGTGGCACCGGTACAGCGGGCGGCCGAGGAGGCGGAGGGGGAGGAGGCCCCGTCGGTGCAGGGGCTGTTCGTGCAGCGCGCCGCGGCCGAGGAGGCGGACGAGGAGGAGGCGCCGGCGGAGTGACGGCTCCGGGGACCGGGCGACGGCCGTGCGGTGCCCCGGCCGACCGAGGAGCGGCTGCGTGAAATGCCCCGCGGACTGAGCGGGGTGGCGGAGTGGAGGCGGGTGGCCCGGTGGAGGCGGTGACGCGGTGAAGGCGACGGCGGACCGGCCGGCGGGCGGCCAGGAGCCCGCACGGGACGGCGCCCGCGCGCGGAGGCCCGCGCCGTCCGGCGCGTCCGCCGCGGCCCGCCCCCGGCCCGTGGACGCGCGGGCGCTGCAGCGGCTCCAGGCCGGTGCCGGGAACGCCGCCGTGGCCGCGCTCCTGGGCCCCCGCCGGGCCCCGGGGCAGAGCGACCGGGGCGGCGGGGAGAGCGGCGGGAGCGGCGCGGGCGGGGGCCCCGGGCGTACGGAAGCCACCGCGCCCGACGCCGGCACCGGAGCCCGCACCACCGCGCCCGACGCCGGCACCGCGTCCGCCCTCGGCACCGCTCCCGGATTCGTCCCCGCCCCCGGACTCGCCTCCGCCCCCGGACCGGACACGGCCCCCCGACCGGACGTCGGCCCCGAACTGGACGCCGCCCCCGCCCCCGCCCTCCAGCGCCTCGAAGCGCTGCCCGCGCCCCCCGGGGGCCTGAGCCCCGCCACCGACCCGCGCTTCAGGAAGGTCGCGCTGGACCTGCGTACCAAGAAGGCCGCGCTGGCCGCGCACCCCACCGCCGCCTCGCAGGCCAAGGCCGCCCAGGACGCCGCCCGGCCGCCCGCCGACGACAAGGAGGCGCAGGCCAAGCAGGCGCAGGCGGCCGAGATGGGCGCCGCCACGCCCGGCACGTTCGACAAGGCGGCCTTCGTCGCGGCCGTGTCGGCGGCCATCGCCGCCAAGGCCCCCAAGACCCTCGACGAGGCCGACAAGTTCACCGGGTCCGGCAAGACGGACGAGATCAAGAGCCAGGTCGCGGGCCAGGTCAAGGCGGGCAAGGACGGCTCCGCCAAGGACATCACCGACAGGACCAACGCGGCCCCCGACCAGTCCAAGGCCGTCGAGAAGCCCGTCACCCCGCTCCCCGGGCAGCCCGCCCCGCCCACGCCCGCACCGCCGGACCCGAAGGCCGCCGCCGTGGCCCCGGCCCCCGCCGCGCAGACCGACCTGAGCACGGGGCCCAGGGAGACCGACGCCATGCTGGCGGAGGCCAGGGTCACCCCCGAGATGCTGGCCCGCTCCAACGAGCCGCAGTTCAAGGAGACCCTCGACGCCAAGAAGGAGGCCGACACCCACGCGGCCACCGCCCCCGCGCAGTTCCGGGCCGCCGAGACGGCCCGGATCGCGGCCGAGCAGGGCGGCGCGGCGGCCGCCGGCCCGGCCGGCGTCCAGGCCATGACCGCCGCCCGGGCCGGGGCCGGGCAGCAGGTGGCGGCCGGGCAGGGCGCCGCCCGGTCGAAGGAGGAGCAGGAGCGGGCCCGCGTCGCGGCCGAGATCAAGGGCATCTTCGACGCGACGAAGAAGGACGTGGAGGGCATCCTCGGCGCGCTCGACGCCGAGGTGGAGACGGCGTTCGACAGCGGTCAGAGGCAGGCCAAGGCCGCCTTCGACGCCGACCACCAGACCAAGATGAAGGCCTGGAAGGACGAGCGCTACTCGGGCGTGACCGGCGCCGCCCGCTGGCTCGCCGACGCCGTGCTCGACCCGCCCCCGCGCGCCAACCAGATCTTCGCCGAGGCCCGCGCGGTCTACGAGCGCGAGATGCGCGCGGTGATCACCACCGTCGCCGACCTCGTCGGCAAGCGGCTCGGCGACGCCACCGCCCGGATCGCCCAGGGCAAGGCGCAGATCGCCAAGAAGGTCGAGGACCAGCCCAGGAACCTGCGGCAGTTCGCGCAGCAGGCGGCGGGCGACATCGGCGGGGAGTTCCGGGCCCTGGAGTCCTCCGTCAACGAGAAGTCGCAGTCCCTCGTCCAGGACCTCGCGGACCGTTACGTGGCCGCCCGCGACGACCTCGACAAGGAGATCGCGGCCCTCCAGGAGGCCAACAAGGGCCTGCTCAGCAAGGCGAAGGACGCCGTCGCGGGCACCCTCGAGACGGTCCTCAAGCTCAAGGACATGCTGCTCGGGGTACTGGCCCGGGCGGCCGGCGCCATCGACAAGATCATCTCGAATCCGATCGGGTTCCTCGGCAACCTCGTCAACGCCGTCAAGGCGGGCGTCACCGGTTTCGCCTCCCGCATCGGCGAGCACCTCAAGAACGGCCTCAAACAGTGGCTGTTCGGGCAGTTGTCCGCCGGCGGCATCGAGATCCCCGAGACCTTCGACGCCAAGGGGATCATCAAGCTGATCCTCTCCATCCTGGGCCTGACCTGGTCCAACATCCGCACCCGCATCGTGGCCCAGATCGGCGAGCCGGCCATGAAGGCGCTGGAGACCAGCTTCGAGATGGTCCAGGTCCTGGTGTCCGAGGGCGTCGGCGGGCTGTGGAAGTGGATCGTCGGCAAGCTGTCCGACCTCAAGGACACGGTCGTCGGCGCCATCAAGGACTTCGTCGTCGAGAAGATCGTCACGGCCGGCATCACGTGGATCGTCTCGCTCCTCAACCCCGCCTCCGCCTTCGTCCGCGCCTGCAAGGCGATCTACGACGTGGTGATGTTCTTCGTGAACCGCGCCGCCCAGATCAAGTCCTTCGTCGACTCCGTCCTCGACTCGATCGAGGGCATCGCGGCGGGCGGCGGCGGGGGCGTACCGGCCCTGATCGAGAACAGCCTCGCCAAGGCCCTCCCGGTCGTCCTGGACTTCCTCGCCAGCCTGCTCGGCCTCGGCGGCATCTCCGAGAAGATCAAGTCCATCCTGGCGAAGGTCCAGGCCCCGGTCATGCAGGCCGTCGACTGGGTCGTCGGCAAGATCGCCGGCGCCGGCAAGAAGCTCCTGTCCAAGCTCAAGGCCAAGGCCCAGGGCGGCGACGACTCCCCGGAGGGCAAGAAGGCCCGCCTCGACAAGGGCCTCGCCGCGGCCGCCGCGGTGGCCAACCGCTACGCGGGCCGCCCGCTGTCGAAGCTGGTGGTCCGGGCCGCCTTCGCCGCGATCAAGGTCAAGTACGGCATGCAGAGCCTCGAACTCGTCCCGGCCGGGCGCAAGTGGGCCGTCCAGGGCACCGTCAATCCCACCGACACCGTGGGCACGGAGGCGTTGACCGAGGAGCAGCAGGCCGCGGGCATGATGGCCGCGGGCGACGCGGCCGTCGAAGCCAGGGTCCGCAGGCTCAGGGACGAGCTCACGGCGGCCGAGACCGACAAGGACGGCAGGCAGGCCGGGTGGCGGGCGCGCAAGACGGAGATCGAGGCGGTCAAGGCGCGCAGGGACGCGGCGCCTCCGGGTGCCGAGCGGCAGGCTGCCCAACGGGAGTACCTGGCCCTGTGCGAGAGCCAGCGCGGTGACCTGGTCGAGATCGAGAAGCTGGAGGGGGAGATCAGGCACTGGAAGGAACTCGTCGGAACGGCCCTGGCCGACCAGGAGAAGAACCGCGTCGCCTCGTTCTCGGAGCTGGTCAAGCGGCTGCGCTCCGCCAGCGCGTTCAAGGACGCCAACACCCAGGTGAGCGAACCGGCGGAGAAGAAGGGCGAGGACTTCCTCGGCCCCATCATGCAGCGGCCCGGTCAGCCGGCCGACCCGATGACGGCGGAGCACGTCTTCCCGATGTACTGGATCTCACGGCTGGTGTGGCAGCCGACCGGCGGCGCGGCCAGACCCATCGGCTTCGTGCAGCTGAGCCGCGAGCACCAGCTGGCGATATCCACCCACGCGGACAACCTCGTGCCGCTGCGGCACAGCGTCAACAGCTCGCGCCAGGAGCGTTCGTGGAGGTCGATGAAGGACCAGATCCTGCGCACGCCCAACCTGAAGGACCTGCCCGGCATCGCGGCCAAGGTCCAGGAACTGATCGACCGCGAGGCGCGCATGGAGACCTTCCTCCGCAACGAGGTGGGCCGCCGGGGCCGCTCGCAGGGCCTGGGGCGCTGACCGGGTACGTCGCGCCGTGGCAGTCGCAGCCAGGGAGCGGCGGAGCCACGCGTTGCCCGAACGGGCAGATCGTGATTCCCCCGCGGCCGTACGGCAGGTCATGACCTTCGACCGGGGGCGGGCGGAAGGTGGGGGCGACCGTCACGTCCCAGGGGAGGGCAAGGATGCCGTCGTACCTGTCACCAGGCGTCTACGTCGAAGAGGTCGAGGCCGGCTCGCGCCCGATCGAGGGCGTCGGCACCGCCGTCGCCGCCTTCGTCGGGCTCGCGGCCGCGGGCCCGTACGACACGCCCACCCTGGTGACGAACTGGAGCCAGTTCACCGCCGCCTTCGGCGACTTCATCGAGGGCTCCTACCTCGCCCACGCCGTGTACGGCTACTTCCTCAACGGCGGCGGCACGGCCTACGTCGTCCGCATCGGCGGCCCGGACGGGACCGGCGCGGAACCGGCCGCCGTCCCGGCGCCCGCAGCCGCCCCCGGCACCCCGGGCCCCGCCGGCGCCGGCAAGCGCGGCAAGGCCACCCTCCCCGCCGGCACCCGCGTCCCCCTCGGCGGCTTCCAGGTCGCCGCCCTCGAGGGCACCGGCGAGGGCCTGTCCGTCGAGGTCGCCGACGCCGCCGGCGAGGCCCCGGCCGAGGACGCGTTCACCCTCCACGTCAAACGCGGCGACCGCACCGAGGAGACCTGGGAGGTCTCCGCCAAGCGCAGCCAGCGCAACTACGTCGCCACCGTCGTCCGGGAACGCTCCCGCCTCGTCCTCGTCGAGGACGCAGGCCCCGCCCAGGCGCTGACCCGCCCGGACAACCAGAGCGTTGCCCTCCCCGCCGCCCCCGCGCCCGCCGCACCGGCGCCGGCGACCCCCACCGGGCTCGCCCCCGCCGACTACGTCGGCAGCGCCGACGACCGGACGGGCTTCGGCGGCCTGGAGGCCATCGACGAGATCACCATGCTCGCCGTCCCCGACCTGATGAGCGCCTACCAGCAGGGCGCCCTCGACGCCGACGGCGTCAAGGCCGTACAGCTCGCGATGATCGCCCACTGCGAACTGATGGGGAACCGCGTCGCGATCATCGACCCGCTGCCCGACCTCACCCCGCAGCGCGTCAAGGAGTGGCGCATGACGGGCGCGGGCTACGACTCCAAGTACGCGGCCCTGTACTACCCCTGGATCAAGGTGGCCGACCCGGCCGTGCCGAACCAGATGAAGTACGTGCCGCCCAGCGGTGCCATGGCCGGCATCTGGGCGCGCAACGACGAGAGCCGCGGGGTGCACAAGGCCCCCGCCAACGAGGTGGTGCGCGGCGCCGTCGACCTCGCCGTCCACCTGACCAAGAACGAGCAGGACCTCCTCAACCCCATCGGCGTGAACTGCCTCCGCTCCTTCCCGGGCCGCGGCATCCGCGTGTGGGGCGCGCGCACCCTGTCCTCCGACCCGGCGTGGCGGTACCTGAACGTGCGGCGCCTGTTCAACTACATCGAGGACTCGATCCTGATCGGCACCCAGTGGGTCGTCTTCGAGCCGAACGACGACGCGCTGTGGGCCCGGATCCGGCGCACGATCTCGGCGTTCCTGGTCAACGAGTGGCGGCGCGGCGCGCTGTTCGGGCTGACGCCGGACGAGGCCTTCTACGTGAAGTGCGACCGCGAGACCAACCCGGCCGAGGGCATCGACGCGGGGCAGGTGGTCTGCGAGATCGGCATCGCGCCCGTGAAACCGGCCGAGTTCGTGATCTTCAGGCTGTCGCAGTTCTCGGGCGGCACCAGCCTCGTCAACGAATGACCGGAACCCGTACGTCCCGTACGCGCGCGTGAGGAGCGGTTGCTGTGGCACTTCCCGATATGGACACCTCCGTCGGCCACTCCTTCGGGCTGGAGGTCGACGGGGTCGTCATCAAACAGATCAACGAGGTGACGGGCCTGAAGATGGAGCAGGACGTCATCGAGCTCAAGCAGAACACCGCGGACGGCAAGTACGTCATCAAGAAGCTGCCGGGCCGGCCGAAGGCGGGCGAGGTGACGCTCACCCGCGGCCTGACCGCCGACCAGAGCTTCGAGAAATGGATCAAGGACGCCCGCTTCGGGAAGATGAGCACGGCCCGCAAGGGCGGCGCGATCATCGTCTTCGACTACGAGGGCAACGCCATCAAGCGGTACACGCTGGTCAACGCCTGGCCCAAGAGCCTGGAGATCAGCTCGCTGAAGGCCGGTGACACGAGCGTGCTGACGGAGAAGCTCGTCATCACGTACGAGCAGATGGATGTGGCGTGAGGCCCTGATGCGTCGTCGGATCGTGCCGGAGCCCGGGCAGACCCTCCCCGGGCAGCCCGGCGTGCAGCCCGCGCCCGGGGGCCCGGGTGCGGAGACCGGGCCGGGAGCGGGAGCGGGGCCGGGGCAGGGCGCTTGGGCGGGGTCGGTGCCAGGGGCGGGGTCGGTGCCAGGGGCGGACGCGGAACGCGCCGCGTACGGGACGGCCGGGGCAGGGGCAGGGGCCGGGACGGGCGTACCCGGGAGCGGTGGGCGGGAGACCATGCGGACCGAGTTCACCTTCGAGCTGCCGCGCGGGTACGTGGACGAGTCCGGCCACGTGCACCGTACGGGCGTCATGCGCCTGGCCACCGCCCGCGACGAACTCGTACCGCTGCGGGACGACCGGGTCCGGGAGAACCCCGCGTACCTGTCGGTGGTGCTGCTGGGGCGGGTGGTGGAACGGATCGGCACGGTGACCGACATCCACGCGGGCGTCATCGAGGACCTGTTCGCCTCCGACCTGGCCTTCCTGCAGGACTTCTACCGCCGCATCAACGCCGAGGGGCACACCCGCGCCCAGGTCACCTGCCCCTCCTGCGCGACCGGCTTCGCGGTCGACCTGGCGGGTGGGCGCCTGGGGGAATCGTGACGTACGCGACGGACGACCTGTACGACGAAGTCGCGTACGTCGCCTACCACTTCCACTGGGACATGGACACGATCCTGGACCTCGAGCACCCCGACCGCCGCCGGTACGTCACGCAGATCGCCCGCCTCAACCGGCTGGCCACCTCAGGGGGGCGCTGACCGGTGGGGGTGTGGGGGTGGCTGCGGGGAGACGGCTCGTCCGGAGGTAGAGCAGGAGCAGGAGCAGGAGCAGGAGCAGGAGCGGGAGCAGGACCAGGAGCAGGAGCGGGCGCGGGCGCGCGTGCGGGTGCGAGTGCGGAGGCAGGTGCGGGTGCGGACCCGGGGTTCGCCTCGGGGTCCCGTGACGACGCCGCCCCCACCGCCCCAGCCGCTCCGGCGTGGCTCCAACTCCCGCTTCAGCGGACGACGTTCGACGCCCCCGCCCTCATCACCGCCCCCGAGTCCTTCGCCGCCGGACTGGCCAGTTGGCAGAGCCCGGTGCTGTCGAGTCCCCTGGGGCACGCCGTCACCCCCGATGCGCCCTCGGGGTTGGTGCACGGGGTCGTCGAGCCGGCCGTGCCGATGACGTCGCTCCATGACGGCGCGGGTGCACCGGCCGGCGGCCCGGCCACGGCCGCGCTGCCCGTGGTGCGGCTGGAGATGCCCGCGCGCCCGTCGATGTCGGCGTCGTCGTCGGTGTCGGTGTCGGCGTCGTCGGTGTCGGGTGAGCTGTCGGCCGACTCGGCCTCTCGCGCCGCAGGAGCGTCGGGGACGGGTTCCGGCGCGGGCGGCGGGGTCGGGGGCGGATCCGACGGTTCGGCGGGGTCCGTGGTCGTACGACCGGAGCCGCCTGCGTCCGTCCTTACGGTGTCCCGCGCCGTGGACCTGCCGCGCCGACCGCTGCCGGCGTTCCCGCTGCCGGCGGCGGAGCTGGCGGGTACGGGTCCGGAGGCGGCGCGACGTACCCCGGACACCGTCGCGGTGGAGGACCCGCGGGCGCTGGTGGGCGACCGGCCCGCGGCGGCGGTCCCGCCCGAGACAGGGGGCCTGTACGGCGCCGCGGGAACGGGCGGCGTCGCCGGCCTGCCGGTGCAACGGGCCCACGCCCCGGACGCGGGGCCCGCGGACGCGGCCGCCCGGTCGGGGCCGGTGTCCGGCGCCCTCCCGGTACGCGACCCCGGCGAGCCGGACGCGGTGGGCCCGGCCGCCGCCTCTTCGGCCGCGTCGGCCTCGTCGGCCGCGTCGGCGGTGACCGACGCGCCGGCCCAGGACGGGCCGGCCGGGGAGGTGCGTCCGCTGGTCGGCGAACGGCCCGGACTCGTCGCGCAGCCGGACGACGCCGTCTCCTCGTCGCAGCCGGCCGGGGCGGATCCGACCGGGGTGAACCCGGTCGGGGCGGACCCGGCCACGGCCGACCCGGTCGGGGCGGTGGTGCAGCGGTCCGTGGTGGCCGGGGGTGGGGTGGAGGTGGCCCCCACTCCTGAGCGTGCCCGGGTGGAGGGGGTGGGTGCGGTTGCGGGGCCCGGAGAGGGGTCGGGGCCGGACCCGGGGAGATCCCTGAGAGAGGGACAGGACTTCGGTGTGCAGCGGACTCCGGAGGGTGGGGCGGTGCCGGACGGCCATGAGCCGGTGGCGGTGCGACCGCTCGTGGGAGGGCAGGTGCCGGAGGAGGCATCGCCGCTCGGTGGGGAACAGGCGTCGTCGGCCGGGGCCCCGCTGCTCGCCGGGGACCAGGCGCCCACAGGGGTCTCGCCGCCGGCCGGGGACCGGTCGGCCGGGGAGGCACGGCTGCCCGCAGTGGAGCAGCCGACCGGCGAGCTGCGGCCGCTGGTGGGGGAGTGGTCGGAGCCGGGGGGACCGGGGCCGACCTCGCTCGGCAGCCTCGGGACGGCCCCCCCGCCGCCGGTGCAGCGGTCGGTCGAGCAGCGCGGGGGCGGGACCCCGCCGGTGCGGGCCGCCGCCGACCGGGCAGGTGGCGCGGCCGACGACGGGGCGTACGCACCCCCGGGCGGGCCCGGTGTGGTGCAGCGCGAGGTCGGGTACGGCAGCGGGACTCCCAGCGGGAGCGGAGCCGGGAACGGCGGAGTCGGTGTCGGGGGTGCGTCCGGTCCGGGCCCCGGGTCGGGGGCTGACGCGGCGGCGGTCGGTGGGAGCCTCGGGGAGGGGACGCCGGGTGACGGGGCGGCCGGGTCCAGGGGCTCGGACGCGGTTCCCGTAGGTGTGGACGCGGGTACGGACGGCGGTGCGTTCGAGGGCGGCGAAGTGCGGCCCCTCGTCGGGGAGCGGCCGCTCTCGGAGACCTCGGCGGGGTCGGGTGCGGAGGGGCTGCCGGGGGTGGGGGCGGGGGCGCCGGTCACCGGGGTCCAGCGCCTCGGCGAGGGGTCGGTACGGCCCGGGTCCGGGCAGCGGGGGCCAAGGGACGCGCGGGGCGACGCAGGGCCCGTGCAGCCGGTGCAGCGGACGCGGCGGCTGGGACTGGGCGCCCCGATTCCGGCCGTTCCGGCGTCGGTCCAGCGGAGTGCGGCGGGTCCGCCGGCCGTGGCGGCTGCCGGGGCTCCGACGTCTGTGCCGTCGGCTCCGGCTCCGGCTCCGACGTCTGTGCCGTCGGCTCCGGCTCCGGCATCGGGTTCGGGTTTCGACTCGGGTGGGGGTCCGGCTCCGGTCGGCCCGGCGGGTGCCGCTGGCGGTGGGGGCGCCGGTGCCGTGCAGCGGGAGGCGCGGGCCGGCGGCGCGGGAGGCGGGTCGGGGACGGCCGGGCTGCCCGTGGTGGCGGCCGTACCGCTGCAGCGGGCCCTCCCCCTCGTGCCCGAGGCCGGTGACGTGCCCGTGGCGTCGTTGGTCGGCGAGCGGCCGTTGGAGCTCTGGTCCGCCCCCGCCCCGGCCGGTGACGGGATGGCCGGGGCGGGGGCGGTGGACCCCGAGCCGGTCGTCGTGCCGGTGACGTGGGGCGACGGCCGGTCCGCTGCCGCGACCGGTGCGCAGGCCGGCCCGTCCGGTGGCGGGGCGGGTGGTGCGCTGTTCGGAGGGTCGGGCGGGATCGGCGGGTCGGGGGCCGCGTCCGGACCCGGATCCGGCCTGCCGTCGGGGCCCGGCTTCCCGTCCGGACCCGGCTTGCCGTCCGGGACGGCGGCTTACCCGGTGGGAGCTGGTGGAGGTCTCCCGGTGGGGGCCGGTCCGGTCGTGCAGCGCGCGCGGGAGGCCGACTCCCCGGCCGGTGAGGGCGGAGGGCCCGGCGATGGGGGTGTGGTCGGCTCCGCCGTTCCCGCCGTGTGGACCCCGCCCGCCGTCCAGCGGGAGCCGGAGCCGGGCGGGTCGCCGCCCGAGCCGGCCGGCGCCGCGCCCGCCGCCGCGCCCGCCGGCGGGCCCGGACCCGCGGCCTCCGGTGCGGCGGCCGCCGGCCCACCGCCCAAGGAGTCCACCGACGAGCTCGTACGCCGCCTCATCGGCCCGCTCAGCCGCCTGCTACGGGCCGAGCTCCGTCTCGACCGCGAGCGCGCGGGAGTCCGTATCGACCCCCGCCACTGACCCGAAGCCGACCCCCACCCACCCCAGCCCACCCCACCCCACGCGAAAGGCACCCCGTGGCCAAGGACACCGACCCCGCCGTGAGCGTCTGCTTCATGGTCGAGATCGACAACATCAACCTCGGTGCGTTCAACAGCTGCGAGGGTCTCGGCTGCGAGGTCGTGATGGAGCAGCGCGAGGAGGGCGGCAACAACGGCTACGTCTGGCAGCTCCCGACCCGCATCAAGTACTCCAACATCAAGCTCACCCGCCCCGTGACCCAGGACACCGAGAAGGTCACCGCCTGGCTCTCCGGGATGGTCAACGGCGTCGCCCGGAAGACCGCCCACATCAGTGCCATGACGGTGGAGGGCACCGTGGTGGCCCGGTGGAGCCTCATGGACGTCGTGCCGGTGCGGTGGACCGGGCCCCAGCTCAACCCCGAGACCCCCAAGGTCGCCACCGAGACCCTGGAGATCGCGCACCACGGCTTCCTCAAGTAGCCCCCGTCCGCCCCCGTCAGGAGACCCAGGAGCCATGCCGCCGACCCAGCCCGTAGCGTTCATCGCCTCCGGTGCGCCCGCCGCCCCGCCGTCCAAGGACCCGAACGGCAACGGTGCCGGCGGATCGCGCCCCAAGCTGGAGCGGGCGTACCTGGAGCTGCGCCAGCCCCCCGCCGACGGGGGGACGACGACCCCCGGGCCGCGCATGGGCCGGATCGACTTCCAGTTCAACCCCAAGGAGCTGACCCTCGCCAAGTCGGCCAAGTGGGAGCGCAAGACGGCCAAGGGGGCGAAGAAGGCGGGGCCGGCGGAGTTCAAGGGCGCGGGGCCGGCGAAGCTGACGTTGGAGATGTTCTTCGACGCGACCGGTACGCAGGACGACCGCGTGGTGAAGTCCGTCGAGGAGCTGCTGTCCTGCTGCGTGCCGACCGAGCAGACGCACCAGAAGCAGCAGGGCGTGCCCCCGTGGGTGATCTTCCACTGGGGCGGTCTGACGGGGTTCGTGGGGTACGTGAGCCAGGTGCAGGTCAAGTACAGCCTGTTCACGCCCGGTGGCATGCCGATCCGGGCCACCTGCCAGGTCACCCTGGAGGAGATCGCGGGCCCGATGCCGGGCCAGAACCCGACCTCCGGCGCCCTGGCCGCCCGCCGCGTGCACCGCGTGGTCACCGGGGACACGCTGGCGCTGCTGGCCTGGAACGAGTACGGGGACCCGGCCGCGTGGCGGGACATCGCCGAGGCGAACGGCATCGACGACCCGATGCGCCTGGCCCCGGGGCGGGAGCTGCTGCTGCCCGCGGCCGAGGAGCTGGCGGACCTCCGCGAGGCGCGGCGGCAGGGGCAGGGCCGGGGACAAGCCATAGCCCAAGCCCAAGGCCAAGCCCGAGCCCAAGGACCGGGGCCAGGACCCGGGCCAGGACCAGGACCGGGACTGATCCCGGACCAGGGACGGGGCCGCCAGCCGTGGGGAGGGCCCGCCGATGGCCGGTGAGAGCTTCGCGAACACCCTGGCCGTGGAGGTGAACGGGCAGCCGCTGCCCGCCCCGCTGGCCGAGCTGGTCGTGTCCGCGTACGTGGACGACAGCACCCAGCTGCCGGACCTGTTCGTGGTCCGCTTCCGCGATCCGCACCACCAGGTGCTGGAGAAGGCCGGCATCACCGTCGGCACGCCGATGAAGCTGTACGCGCGCGCGGGCGACGATCCGCAGCGGCTGCTGCTGGTCTCCGGCGAGGTGACCGCGGTCGAGATCGACCTCGACGCCACCGGCACCTTCACGGTGGTCCGCGGCCTGGACCACGCGCACCGCTTCTTCCGCGGCCGGCGGGTCGCCGGGTACCGGCAGATGACGGCCTCCGACATCGCCGTGCAGGTGGCGCGGCGGGCGGGGCTGCCCGTCGGGCGGGTGGACGCGACGACGACCGTGTACGAGCACCTGGCCCAGCCGGGGGTGACGGACTGGGAGTTCCTGCACCGGCTGGCCGATCTCGCGGGTGCCGAGGTCTCCGTGTCGGACGGGAAGTTCCACTTCCGGGACCCGGCGAAGGCGGAGCGGGCACCGGCCACGTCGACGCGGCCGCAGGCCAGCCCCTACGTGCTGGAGTTCGGCCGGAACCTGCTGCGCTGCCAGGCGTCGGTGACCGCCGCCGACCAGGTGCAGCAGGTCGAGGTGCGGGGCTGGGACGTGCAGGCCAAGGCGGCGGTGGTCGGGCGGGCGCCGGCCGGGACGAGCGACCGGCTGGAGCTGGGCATGACGCCGGGGCAGGCGGCGCAGCCGTTCGGGCAGGCGGTGTTCCTGGCGACGGACACCCCGTACGGCACCCAGGCCGAGGCCGACCAGGCGGCGAAGGCGCTGGCGGCGGACCTGGCGGCGAGCTTCGCGGAGCTGGACGCGGTGGCCATGGGCATCCCGCAGCTGCGGGCTGGCGTGGCGGTGACCCTCGCCAACGTCGGCAGGCCCTTCGAGGGCAAGTACACGGTCTCCGCGAGCCGGCACGTCTTCGACCCCGACACCGGCTACCAGACGTGGCTGACGGTCGGCGGCCGCTCCAACCGCTCGCTGTACGGGCTGGCGTCGGGCGCCTCCGGCGGTCCGGCGCAGCAGGACCGGGTCGGCGGGCTGGTCAACGCCACCGTCACCGACACCCGTGACCCGGAGGGGCGGGGCCGGGTGAAGCTCGCGTTCCCCTGGCTGTCGGGGGAGTACGTGAGCGACTGGGCCCGTACCGCGGACGCCGGCGGCAAGGGCGGCGGCGGGGTGTTCGGGCCCGAGGTGGGCGACGAGGTGCTGGTCGGGTTCGAGCAGGGCCGCGTGGACCACCCGTACGTCATCGGCGGCCTCTACAACGGCCAGGACAAGCCCTCCGCGCACGAGGGGCCGCTGGTCGACTCCACCAGCGGGCGGACCAACCGCCGTTCGCTGGTGTCCCGTACGGGGAACCGGCTGGAGCTGCTGGACGCCGCGAACGGGCCCAAGGGCGTACGGCTGGCCAGCGGTGACGGCACGTTGACGCTGCACCTGGACCAGAAGGCGACGAGCGTCACCGTGCACAGCGACGGCACGGTGGAGATCACCGCCAAGGAGAAGGTCACCGTGAAGGCCGAGTCGGGCATCAGCGTGGACGCCGGCACCGGGAAGCTCGAACTCACCGGCCAGTCCGTGTCCGTGACCGCGAAGACCGGGGTGGAGGTGGACGGCGGCAGCGGCGCGCTGAACCTCAAGACCAGCGGCCAGGTCGACGTCAAGGGCGCCACGGTCGGTGTCAACGGCCAGGCGAGCACCGAGATCAAGGGCGGGGCCAGCTGCTCGATCAGCGCGGCCCTCGTACGCATCAACTGACCCACCCGACCCGCAGACCGGCCCGACCCCGCAGACCCCCGACCGCAGACATGCACGACCGGCAGACATGCACGACCCGCAGACACGCACGATCCGCATCGCACAGAGGAGTGGTACGAGATGCCGCCTGCCGCACGCGTCGGCGACCCCACCGGGCACCCGGGGGTGATCGGACCGCCCGGCGTCCCCACGGTCCTCATCTGCGGCATGCCCGCGGCCGTCGTGTCGACCCCGCACGTCTGCTCCTTCCCGCCCCCGGCGGTGCACCCGCCCTCGGTGATCGCCCCGCCCGGCTGCCCGACGGTCCTGATCGGCGGCATGCCGGCGGCCCGCATGGGTGACCTGGCGGCCTGCGGCGCGCCGATCGTGACGGGCGCGCCGACCGTACTGATCGGTGGGTGAGGGGCGGTGGCCGAGCAGTTCATCGGCTCCGGCTGGGCCTTCCCTGTCCGTACGGACGCCACGGGGGCGGTCGCGCTGGTGGGCGGGGACGTGGAGATCGAGGAGAGCATGCGGCTGATCCTCGGTACGGCGCCCGGGGAGCGGCCGATGCGCCCGCAGTTCGGGTGCGCGATCCACGACTTCGTCTTCGCCCCGGCGGACGCGGCGACCGCCGCGCAGATCGCGTACGAGGTGCGGCTGTCGCTGGAGCGGTGGGAGCCGCGGATCGACCTGGTGGACGTGACGGTGACGTTCGACGCGGGTGACGAGGGCACCCTGTACATCGACATCCGGTACGCGCCGCGGGGCAGCAACGACCCGCGGAACCTGGTGTTCCCCTTCTATGTGATCCCCGGTCACGACGCACCCGACGACGGCGGGGAGCGGGCCGGCGGGGCGCAGGGCGGGGGCGCGGGATGAGCCTGCCGCGGCCCAACCTGGACGACCGCCGCTTCCAGGACCTCGTGGACGAGGCCAAGCGGATGGTGCAGCAGCGCTGCCCCGAGTGGAGCGACCACAACGTGTCCGATCCCGGGGTCACGCTCATCGAGGCGTTCGCGCACATGACGGACCAGCTGATCTACCGGCTCAACCGGGTGCCGGACAAGAACCACCTGGCCTTCCTCGACCTGATCGGCCTCCAGCTGCACCCGCCGGCGGCGGCCCGTACGGACGTCACGTTCTGGCTGTCGGCGCCGCAGGCGGACGCGGTGCGCGTGCGGGAGGGGACGGAGGTGGCCACCCGCCGTACCGAGACCGACGAGGCGGTGGTGTTCTCGACGGTCCGCGAACTGGACATCGTGCCGGTGGAGCTGGCCGTGGTGGCGACGCGCGCCGCCGATCCGCCGGGGGCGGGCGCCCGGCTCCCGGCGGGCGGGGGCGCACCAAGCCCGGCAGGCGCACCGGGCGCGGCAGGCGCACAGGGCGCGTCGCACGGTGCCCTGCCGGCGCCCGCCGCCCCCGCGCGTCCCGCGACCGACCGGCGTGCGGAGCTGGCGGACGGGCGTGGGGTGCCGTGCTTCCAGCCCGTGCCCCGCCCGGGGGACGCGCTGCTGTTCGGCCTGTCGCGGCCCGCGCCGTCCTGCGTGGTGGCGCTGCGGTTGGACTTCCCCGTCGCCGGTCACGGCATCGACCCCGAGCACCCGCCGCTGGCCTGGGAGGCGTGGACGGGCGAGGAGTGGACGCGGTGCGAGGTGGACCGCGACGGCACCGGCGGCTTCAACCGGCCGGGCGACGTGCTGGTGCAGCTCCCGCCCGCGCACACGGCCTCCGCGGAGGCCCGTACGCGGGGCGGCTGGCTGCGCTGCGTCGTCCAGGACACGGCGGCGGGGCAGCGGGCGTACTCGGCGACCCCCGAGCTGCTGGCGGCCGAGGCGTTCACCATCGGCGGCACGGCTCCCGCCGTGCACGCCGAACGGCTCGGCGAGGAGCTGCTGGGCGTCTCCGAGGGGGTGCCCGGGCAGGAGTTCGTGCTCGACCGGGCGCCGGTGGCGGCCGGCGGGCCGCCGTTCGTGGTCGAGACGGCCGGTCCGGGCGGCGACTGGGAGGCGTGGAGCGAGGTCGGGCACTTCGCCGAGTCCGGCCCGCAGGACCGCCACGTCCGCCTCGACCGGGCCACCGGGGAGGTCGCGTTCGGGCCGGCCGTACGGGAGCCCGACGGGCGGCTGCGCCAGTACGGGGCCGTGCCGCCGAAGGGGGTGCCGGTACGGGTCCGCTCGTACCTCGCGGGCGGCGGGCGGCGCGGCAACGTGGCCCGCCGGGCGCTGTGCGTGCTGCGCAGCTCCATCCCGTACATCGCCCGGGTGGAGAACCGGCGGCCGGCGGGCGGCGGTGTGGACGGCGAGGACGTCGCGGACGCCCGGCTGCGGGGGGCGCTCGCGCTGCGCACCCGCGAGCGGGCGGTGACGGCCGAGGACTACGAGTACCTGACCCGGCAGGCGGCGCCGGAGGTGGCGCGGGTGCGGTGCGTGGACGCGGGCGGCGGCGGGGTGCGGGTGCTGCTGGTGCCGGCGGCCGAGGACGACGCCGGCGGCGAGGGGCGGCTGGAGTTCCACCGGCTGGCCTGCCCCGAGGAGCTGCTGGCCCGGGTCGGCGGGCACCTGGACGCCCGGCGGATGCTGGGGACGCGGCTGGTGGTGGAGCCCCCGTACTACCAGGGGGTGACGGTGGTGGCCGATCTGGTGGCGGTGCCCGGGGTGACCCAGGCCGGGCTGCAGCGGGACGCGCTCGGCGCGCTGTACGGGTACCTGCACCCGCTGACGGGCGGGCCGGACGGGCGGGGCTGGCCGTTCGGGCGGGCCGTGCACGGCGGGGAGGTGTTCGCACTGCTCCAGCGGGTGCCGGGGGTGGAGGCGGTGGAACGGGTGCGGCTGTTCCCGGCGGACCTGGAGACGCACCAGCGGCAGGCGATGGCTGAGCGGATCGTGCTGGACGCGGGCTCGCTGGTGTTCTCGTACGACCACCAGGTCCGTGTCAGCGGCGGCCGCATCGGAGGCTCCCGGTGAGCCGGCGGCTGGTCCCCGGGCTGCCCTCGCGCTACCCGCTGGGCCCGCAACTGCCCGCCGTGTACGCGGAGGACGACAACGCCCAGCGCATCACCGAGGGCCTCGACGAGGTGCTCGCCCCGATCCTGACGGTCCTCGACAACCTCGCCGCCTACTTCGACCCGCGGTTGGCCCCGGCCGACTTCGCGGCCCTGCTCGGCGCCTGGGTGGGTGCCGAGGGGACGGCCGCGCCCGGCACGGTGCTGGCGCACGCCCGGCGCGGGACGGCGGCGGGCCTGGCGGAGGGGGTACGGGCGGCCTTCGGAGCGCTCCCGGAGATCGAGGAGAGCGGGGCCACGACCTGGTCGGCCACCGCCCGCACGCCGCTGCCGGGCGCGGCGGCGCCGGGCGTCACGGTGCGGCTGCGGGTGCCCGACCCGGACGCCGTGGACGCGGCGGCCGTGGCGGCGTACGTGGCGGGCGCCCGCCCGGTCCACCTGCCCTTCCGCGTCGAGGTCGTCCGCACCGACCCGCCGCCTCTCGCGCTCCCCTCCCAGCCGGGCCCGCCGTCCCCCGCGCCCCCGTCCGAGCCGGGCCCGCCGGACTCCTCGCTCCCGTCCGAGCCGGGACCGCCGGACTCCGCGCCCCCGTCCCGGCCGGGCCCGCCGGACTCCTCGCGGCCCGTCGACCCGCGTGCCTCCGAAGGCCCTCCCGACCCCCGCGGCCGGTAGCACGAATCCCCCCTCCCGCTCCCGCGAGACCCGCAGGGAGGAACGCGGCCCGCACCAGGGCACCCTCCCCGTCACCGGGCCCGGGTCCACGCCGGTTCCACCGACGCGCAGCCCGCGCCCGCCCACGCGAAAAAAACGGGGCCCGCTCGTACAACCGTGCGGGGCTCCGGCGTGTCTCCTTTGCGAAACCGATCGAATCCAGTCACGGGGAGACCATGCGCCGCTCCTTCACCGTCCGTTCCCGGCGTTCGCTGGCCACGCTGGTGGCCCTGGCCGCCGTCGCCGGTGCCGCGCCCGTCCTCGCGGGGCAGCCGGCCGCCGCGGCGGGCCTGGGGCCCTGGGTGGACACCAAGACGCTCGCCTCGGCCCTGACCCACCCGCAGGACCTGGTCATCACCGGCAACGGCACGACGGTCGCCCTCTGGAACCAGAGGGCCTCGGTCAACGACCCCGAGCGCAAGCTCTTCGCCGAGGCGATGCCCGCCGGCCAGGGCTACTACACGGGACCGGCGAAGCTGCTCGCCACCACCCCCACCGAGGTCGGCGACGCCTCCCTCGCGGTCGCGGGCGACGACAAGGTCGTCGCGACCTGGACGGAGTTCCCGGAGAACACCGACCCGGGCGAGGACGGCAAGACCGCCGGCCGCATCATGAGCGCCACCCTCACCGGCTCCTACACCTGGTCGGCGCCCCAGCCCGTGCTCGGCGCGGACCGGAACCGGTACGTGCTCGACCTGGACACCGCGGCCGCCGCCGACGGCCGGGTCCTGGCCGTCTGGGCGGACCGGGCCGTCGACTCGTCGCAGTGGGAGGTGTGGTCCGCGCTGCGCGGCACCGACGGCACCTGGTCCGAGCCGGTCCAGGTCAGCGCGGCGGAGGCGGACGGCCAGCGGGCCACCGCGCCCGAGGCCGCCTTCGACGCCAAGGGCACCGCGGTGATCGCCTACCGCCAGGAGGGTTCCGGGGGCGCGGACCCCAGCATCCGTACGGTGACCCGCACCGCCGGCGCCACCGCGTGGTCCGCGCCGAAGCCGGTCGTGGCCGCCGCCACGGTGAGCGGCCCGCCGCGGCTGGCCGCGGGCACCGACGGGTCCGTCGGGCTGACCTGGACGGAGCGGGCCGAGGAGGGCGCCGCCCCCGTGGTGCACACGGCCACCACGCCCGACGCGTCGGCCGCCGGCTGGAGCACGGGCAAGCCCCTCCCGGTGGGCGACAGCCTCACCGAGACCCCGGAGCCGCTGATCGAGCCCGACGGCGACCTGACGCTGGTGTGGGTCGACGCCGCGGGCGGCTTCGGCACCCGTACGGCCACTCGCGCCAAGGCCACCGGCGCCTGGACGGCCGTGAAGACCCTCTCCACCCAGTACGTGCCCGAGCAGTTCGACGCCGCCATCGGCAAGGACGGCAGCATCCGGGTGCTCTGGACCCAGGACAACGCCGCCGGAACCAGCCGCTACGTGTGGTCGGCCGGCCGCAGCGACGACACCTGGACCACGTCCGCCGTCATCCAGAACTCTGGCACGCAGTACGCCGTTCCGCAGGTCGCGGTGGGTGCCGGGGGCCGGGGCAGCGCGGTGTGGGCCGGCGCCCGCAGCGACTCCGACCCGCGCCTCTTCCACTCGTTCACCACCGCCTACGTGCCGCCGCTGGCCGTGGCGTCCGCGACCGTCCCCGCGACGATCGCGCTGGCCGGCACCACCAGCACCAGCAAGGCCTGGACGCCGGTGTGGCAGCTCAACCGCCCGGTGTCCTCCTGGACGCTGACCGTCACCGGCACGGACGGCAAGGTGCTGCGCACCCTGACCAGTGCGCGGGGCGCCGCGGCCTCGCAGACCGTCGCGCCGGCCTGGACCGGCCGCACCACCGACGGCGCCGTCACCCCCAACGGCCCGGTGAAGTGGGCCCTCACGGGCGTCGCCGCGGGCGAGACCGCCACCGTGAACCTGGCCTCGGGCTCCGCCACCGTCACCGGCGGCGGCGCCCTCTTCCGCGACTACGGCAGCGCCACCGGCTCCCCCGACGGCACCGGTGACGCGCTCGTCCTGACCACCAACGGCGGACTGCGCTCCATCTACGGCGACCGCGCCACGGGTGCCTTCAAGGGCACGGCCACCGGCTACGGCTGGCCCGCCGGCACCCTGCCCGTGCCCATGAAGGACATGAACGGCGACCGCTGCAACGACCTCGTCGTGCGCAACAAGGCAGGCGAGCTGCGCCGTTACACCCCGGCCTGCGGCAAGACGGCCACGCCGGGCACCACGAACAAGCTCATCGGCGGGGGCTGGAACGTCTACGACGTCCTGACCTCGCCCGGTGACGTCACCGGCGACGGCCGGGCCGACCTGATCGCCCGCAACCCCGCCAACGGCTACCTGTACGTGTACGCCCGCACCAGCACCGGTGTGTTCGCCCCGCGCGTGCAGATCCCCGGCGTGTACAAGCACTACAAGCGGATGGTCGGCGCGGGCGACCTCAACGGCGACGGCAACGGCGACCTGTTCGTGCAGGACACGTACAACAACGCGTGGATCATGTTCGGGACCGGCGGCGGCAGGTTCGGCACCCCGGACTACGTCGGCGCGAAGTGGGGCGCGACGTACAACGCCGTGGTCGCGGCCGGTGACATGAACGGCGACAACAAGGGCGACCTCCTCGCCCGTGACACCTCCGGCGCCATCTGGCGCATCCCCGGCACCCTGACCGGCGTCGGCTTCAAGCTCGGCGCACCCGTGAAGATCGCCACGGGCTGGCAGATCTACGCCGGCCTGTACTAGCCGGACCCTGGCGTCGAAGCAGAACCGGTCGTCCGGTGCCGCCCCGCTCGCGGGGCCGGCGCCGGGCGAGGCGGCCGGCGCCGGGGCGGGCGGCCCGCCCCGGCGGTCGCCCGCCCCTCAGAGGAACTCGGCCAGCCCGTCCAGGGCGCGCAGCACCTCCGGCTCGTCCGCCGACGGCAGCTGCGCCACCACCTCCTCGATGCCCAGCTCCGCGTAGTGGTCGAGCTTCCCGCGCGAGGGGTGGATGGCGTACGGGACCACCTGGAGGGTCTTCGGGTCCCGGCCGGCCTCCTCCCACGCCCCGCGCAGCACCGGCAGGCTCTCGGTCAGGCCCCGCCCGCCGATCGGCATCCAGCCGTCGGTGAACTCCGCGATGTGCGCGAACAGCTTCGGCCCGGCCGACCCGCCCAGCAGCGTGCGCGGCCCGTGCAGCGCCCGGCCGCCGCCCAGGTCGCGCGGCGCCTGGGCCGGCTTGGGGTGCGCCGAGCTGGCCCGTACCGACCCGAACTCGCCGTCGTACGGCATCGGTTCAGGGGCCCACAGGGCCCGCATCAGCGCCATCCGGTCGCGCACGAGCCCGCGCCGGGTCGACCACTCCACCCCGTGGTCGGCGGCCTCCTCGCGGTTCCAGCCGTATCCGATGCCGAGCGTGAAGCGGCCGCCCGAGAGGTGGTCCAGCGTCGCGACGCCCTTGGCCAGGTCGATCGGGTCGTGCTGCGCGACCAGCGTGATGCCCGTACCGAGGGCGAGGCGCTCGGTGACCGCGGCGGCCTGGCCGAGCGCGACGAGCGGGTCGAGGGTGCGCCCGTACTGCTCGGGCAGGTCCCCGCCCATCGGCGCGGGCGTGTCGCGGCTGACGGGGATGTGGGTGTGCTCCGGGAGATACAGGCCGTGGAACCCGCGCCGTTCCAGCTCGCGCGCGAGCCGTACGGGAGAAGGGGTCCGGTCCGTCAGGAAGATCGTCACGGCGATCCGCATGTGCTGACACCTCCGTCGAACGTCGTCGAACGTCATCAAACGCCACCGGCTTTCACCCGGCCACGTCCTACCGGGTCCGACCGCTCCGGACGGTCGGAAACGGACGCACTTCGAACCGTCTCCGGTCGGTCACCGGTCCGTCCCGGTCGGCCTGCGCCGAACATCGTCGAGTGCGGCACTCAACCTAAGGCCCCCGCGGTCAAATGCCGAGGGGGGCACGGATGTTGCCAGCCAGGCCGCGATTCGGTAAGCAGTAACTCGTTCATTGCGGAGAGTGAGCACCGATCCTTGTCCTGCTCGGGTGCAGGGGGGAGCATTTCATGACCGTGCGGGACCGAATCGTGCCCGGACTGATCGGCGGGCCCGGACCGCTGGCACTTCTGGTGGCGCCGGCGGGCTACGGGAAGACCACCGTCCTCACCCAGGCCGCGGCCGCCTTCGAGGGCAAGGTGCTGCACTGGCACCCCAGCCGCGACACGCGTGGTGCCCCCGTCCTGCTCGGCCGCCTCGGCCGGCGGCTGCACATCCCCCCGGCGGCCGGCCCGGCCGAACAGGACGGCGGGGTGACGGTGGAGGCCGTGCTGCTCGCCGTCGAACGCCACGCCGACCCGGTCCTCCTCCTCGTCGACGACGTGCACCTGGTCCACGGCAGCCCCGCCGAGCAGGTGCTGGAGGAGCTGGCCCTGCTCGCCCCCGCCAACCTGAGGCTGGTCCTGGCCGGCCGGCGGATGCCCGCCCTCAACCTCGCGCGCGCCGAACTGGCCGACACCTGCGTCCTCACCGCCCGCGAACTGCGCCTCGGCGAGGCCGAGATCGCCCGCGCCTTCCCCGACGCCGGCCCCGACCTCGCGGAGCTGACCGGGGGCTGGCCGGCCGTGCTGAGACTGAGCGCCCCGCTGGTGCTGGCGGGGCGGGACCCGCTGGACTCGGGGGCCCTGCGGACGTACCTGGACCGCGAGGTGCTCGGCGCGCTGCCGCCCGGCTGCGCGCCCACCGGGCCGGAGGCCGCCGAGGAGTACGGGATGGTGGACGTCCCGCTGCTGCGCGCCCACACCGCCCGCCGCCGGAACCCGGCCGCCCACCGCGCCCCCGCCCCGGCCGCCGACGGGCCCGACGGGGCGGGACGCGGCGCGGCAGACGGGCCCGCGGGCGGGTACGGGCCGGGCGGCGGACGTCGGCCGGAAGGTGAGCACGGGGCCGGGGCGGGGGTCAGGGCCGGGGCCGGATTCGGGTTCGGGGCCGGGGTCGAGGTCGGATCCGGAGGCGGGTCCCCCGCCGGTGGTGGTGCTGGTGCAGGTGTGGTGCCCGCCTGGGGGCCGTTGTCCGTGCGCTGCTTCCGGCGCTACGAGGCCACGGTGGGCGGACAGGCCCTGGACTGGTCCGCGACCCGGCCCCGGGTCCGGACGCTGGCCCGACTGCTGTCGGTGCACGCCGGACGCCCCGTGCACCGCGAGGAGCTCATGGCCGCCCTGTGGCCCGAGAGCCCGGCCCGCACCGCAGGGCGCGGTCTGCAGGTCGCCGTGTCGGCGCTGCGGACCTTCCTGGAACCGGGCACGGACCGCGGGCGGGCGCAGGTGCTGGTGCGCCAGGGCGAGGCGTACATGCTGGTGCTGGCCCCGGACGGCAGCAGCGACGTGCAGCGCTTCGAGGCCGCCCTCGCGGAGGGGCTGCGGGCGGCCGCGTGCTCCGACGCGGACCGGGCCGGCACCGCCCTCCAGCAGGCCCTGGCCGTCTACACGGGCGAGCTCCTCCCGGAGGACGGGCCCGCGGAATGGGTGGTGCCGATCCGCGAGCGGTACCGCGCCCAGGCGGTGCGGGCCGCGCACGTACTGGCCGAGGTGGAGCTCGGCCGGGACCGCGCCGCGGCGGCGGTGACGGCGGCCTCGTACGCGCTGTCGGTCGACCCGTTCCAGGACGCGGTCTGGCGGCTGCTCATCGCCGCCCACCTGCGGGCCGGTGACCCCGTCGCGGCCCGGCACGCCGAGCGGCGGCACGCCCGTATCCTCGCCACCCTCTCGGCCCCGGACCCGGCCTGAATTCCAGCCCCGAATTCCGGCGTGCGGGGGTGGGCGGGGGAGTGTCCGGCGCGTACGGAAAAGGCGCTTAACACACCTTGATTTCCGGCGACTTCCCGTCCGGGCGCCCGGCGTGTGGCGTCCGGCGTCCGGTGTGCCACTGGATACGCTCACCGCGTCGTACACGCCCGCTCACGAATTCGAGGCACGTATGAGTATGACCAGCGGGAAGGATTCCGGCGGACGGCGCGGGGCCCGGACGGCGGCCTTCGTGGTCGCGGGGGCCGCCACCTGCGCCGCCCTCGCCTGGACGGCGGTCGCTCTGACGGACAGCACCGCAACCGATGCCAAATCCGCCCCCACCTGCACCTACACGCCGACCGGCAGTGCCACCAAGTCCGTGGGCGTGCCCACCTTCGACACCGTCACCGCCCGCCGGCCCGTCATGTACAGCCTGGTCACCAGCGCGGGGACCATCACGATCCAGGCGCTGACCACGCAGGCGCCGTGCACCACCAATTCGTTCTCCTTCCTCGCCGGAAAGAAGTACTTCGACGGCAGTAAATGCCACCGCCTCACCACCCAGGGGATCTTCGTACTGGAATGCGGCGACCCGGCCGGCGAAGGCACCTCCGACCCCGGTTATTCGTATCCGGACGAGAATCTGTCCGGGGCCGCCTATCCGACCGGCACCGTGGCCGTCTCCAAGGCCCAGCCGGGGCGCAACGGCGGCCAGTTCTTCCTCACCTACGGCGATCCCACGCTGCGGATGCCGCCCCAGTGGACCCCGTTCGGGAACGTCATCGACGGGCTGGACGTGCTGCGGAAGATCGCGGAGAAGGGCACGGCGAACGGATCGACCGACGGCAGGCCCAAGGAGCCGGTCGTCATCAAGTCGTTCACGGTGCAGGTCCTGCCCGCCTGACCCCGTCCCCCGGTCCTGGCCCTGGCCCGGCCCTGCCCCGGCCCGCGGCCCCGGCCCTGCCCCGGCCCGCCCCCGCCCCCTGCACGGAACACGGGTGCCACGTCGCCGCTCGCGGCGCGTGGCACCCGTGTTCGTGTGTCCGGTACCGGCGGGAGCCCCCGCCGGTACCGGCGGAAGGGTCAGCCGGTACGGGCGGCCGTACGGCTCAGCAGGACGAAGCCGTCGCGTTCCACCACGGTGCGGTAGCCGTGGGCGCGGGCGTCCTCGAGGGCGTACGACTCCTGCACCACCGACATCGGCCACCGCCACTGCGGCGCCACCTCGGTGTCCACCATGATCCATTCCGGGTTGGGGCGGCTGTCCCCCCAGCCGTAGAGGCTGACGCTCGTCCGGTCGGCGAGGTGGGGCACCAGGTAGTGCGACGCCTGGACGGTGGCGTCGTCCGGGATCTCGGCCATCACCTGGTGGGCCACCGCGGTGCGCGGGTGGTTGCGCCACGTGTCCGCCTTGACCAGCTGCCAGAAGGGGAAGTGCGGCAGCAGCAGGAGGGTGACCCCCGCGCAGCCCGCCAGGTACCGGTACAGGCTGCGGCCGCTGGTGCCACGCCGGTGCAGGGCGTCGACGAAGGCCACGAAGACGATCGGCATCACCAGCAGGGAGTAGTGGTAGCCGGTGCCCCAGTGCGGCGGGTAGTTGGAGGCCAGGCGCCACAGCACGGACGGCACCAGGACCAGGGCCAGCGGCGAGCGCAGGGCCAGGAAGAGCGTGGGCGCGAAGATCAGGATGAGGGTGGTGACCTTCTCGCGGGGCTCGACGAGGCCGATCGTCACCCGCTCCAGCAGGGCCGGCAGGCCGCCGCCGGCCGCGTCCTGCGGCCCGGCCGGGGCGCCGCTGCCCGGGTTGTGGGATCCGAAGTAGCCCTCGAAGCCGCCCGGATGGAAGGAGCTGAGCACCAGCAGCGAGAGGGCCACGGCGAGCACCCCGGCCGCCGCGGTGAGCAGTCCGGTCCGGCGGTTGCCGCGGCCGCCCTGCCAGGCGATGACCACGCCGATGGCGGCCACGGTCAGGCCCATGTCCTCCTTCACCAGCACCAGGGGAAGGGCCCAGGCCGCGGCGGCCCGCAGTCGGCCGGCGCTCAGTGCCGTGAGGGAGAGCGTGAGCAGCGGAAGGGCGAAGGCCCACTCGTGGAAGTCGGACTCGACGCCGCTCGCGAGCCCCCACGACAGGCCGTAGCAGATGCCGACGACCGCGGCGGCCGGGGCGCCCAGTGCGCGGCGCGCCCAGAACGCCAGGGGGACCATGCTCCCGGCGACCAGTGCGGCCTGCGCCACGAGCAGCATCTTGACCGAGGGCCACAGCCAGTACAGGGGCGCGAGCAGGGCCAGGACGGGGGAGAAGTGGTCGCCCAGGACGGGGAAGTCGGGGCCCTTGACCTCGGAGACGGGCAGGTGCCAGGCCGCGTACGAGCGCACGACCTGAACGAAGATCCCCAGGTCGAAGCTGCGGGAGAGCAGGCGTTCGTGGACGGAGAGGGAGAGGATCGAGTAGCCGAGGAACAGCGCCGCGGCCATGGCCCAGATCCACCACGTGGTCCCGGGACGGGCTCGCGCCGCGGGCTCCGGCGCGGGCTGTGCCGCGGTGCCGGTCTGCTGCGGGGGGAGCGTGGCGGGGGCGTCGCCGGTGGGTGCGTGCATGGCTCCCCAAGATGCCAGCAACCTTGCGGGACGCCGCCGGAGTTGGCCCCCGGCCGGGCAGATTCCGTCGAATGGCGCACGTCGGCGGGTGGCTGGGGGCGGGGGACCGGGCGGACCGCGCCGCTCGTGCCGGTCCGGCACGCCCCGGGCGCCCGGGGCGCGCAGGGGCCGCTCGCGCCGACCGCGGAATCCTAGGCCCGCTTGAAGAACTCCAGTTCCGCGACGGCCACATGGCGGCCCGGCGCGGCGCCCGCCGCGGACTCGATGGTGACCCGCACCCGCACGGCGTCGGACACCGGCACGCGGAAGCGGTGCGGACCGGGCTCGTCCGGCACCCGGACCGTCTTCCGCGTCACGCGCCCGTCCTCGGCGGTGACCGTCACCAGCAGCGCGGCCGGCCGGGCCTGGGTGAGGAACTTCTCCGCCACGGGTGAGATCCCCGGATGGACGACCACGTCGAGGAGCCGCACGGGTCCCGGGAACTCCACCTCCAGGAACTGCCCGTGCGCGTCCCCCGTCGCGGCCGGCGCCCAGTACTTGTCCGTGGTGCCGTCGACGGCCAGGGCGGCCGCGTGCCCGGCCCCGGAACTGGAGGCGGTCAGCCGTACCGCGTGTACCTGTTCGGCCTTGCCGATCCGGTCCCGTACGGACTCCACGGCCCCCGGGACCTGGCCGCGCAGGGCGTACCCGGCGCCGGCCAGGACGACGAGCAGGGCGAGTGGCAGCAGGCAGGAGGGGCGCCGCCACCGGCGCTGGCGCGGGCGTTCGCCGGCCACCGGCGCCGCCTTCGGGCGGCGGGTGAACAGCCGCTTCCACCAGGGCGGTCGGGGCGCGACGCGGGCGTCCTGCAGCGAGGAGCCGCAGCGGCGGCAGAAGCGGCGGGTGGGGACGTTGCCCGCCCCGCACTGGCCGCACACGAGGTCGCCCGCCTGGGGCGGCGGCTCGTCGGGCTCGTCCCGGACCCGGACGGCCGGGCCCCGGTGCGGTTCGGCGGTGGGCTGGACCGCCCGTACCGGGTCGCGCCCGGCGGGCGGGGCCGGTGACCGCGGTACGGGGCCCTGGCCGGCGGGCGGGGCGGTCTGGGCGGGCACGCCGGGCGGTACCGAGGGGGGTACGGACGGCGGCACCGAGGGTGGCGGAGGTGCCGGTACGGACGGGGGGATCGCGGGTGGGGGCGGGACCGGTACCGCGGGGGCGGGTCGCGCGGCGGAGGCGGGCTTCGGGGTGGGGGGTGGGGCTGAGGTGGTGGCTGGGGATGGGGATAGGGCTGTGGTGGGGGCCGGGGCGCTGTTGTCCGTACTGCTTCCCGTGCCCGTCGCTGCCGCGCCGGGGGCCTCGTCCCCGACGAACGCCCCGCAGTTCCCGCAGAACTGCTCCCCCGGCTCGCACCGGTGCCCGCACACCGCGCAGTTGACCACGCCTCGCTCACCCCTCTTCCGGGGTTCATGCTCCGCCCCGCGGCCCTTCCGGGCCATGCCCGTAAGGGCAGCCGAGGTCCGGGGTTCCCTTGCCCTTTCGGGTCACCGTGCAGGCCGGGGCCGGGGGCGGGGGCGGGGGGCCGGGGACGGAGGCTGTCGTGATCCTCAGGAGCGCGGGTAGCGGGCCAGCCAGCCGGTGGAGGTCACGGTCGGGCCGTGCAGGGCCGGGCCCTGGGTCATCTCCATCGCGAAGTCGTCGGCCAGCTCCAGGATCGTCGCCCGACCCTCCAGTTCGGCCAGCCAGGCCGGCGGCAGGGCCGTCTCGCCGTGCAGGGCGCCCAGCAGGGCGCCGCACAGGGCGCCCGTGGCCGTGGAGTCGCCGCCGTGGTTGACCGCCAGCCGCAGGCCGTGGCGCAGGTCCTCGGCGACCAGGGCGCAGTACACCGCCACCGCGAGCGCGTCCTCGGCGTCCCGGCCGTCGCCGGGGGACAGGGACTCGACGAGCTTCGGGGAGGGCAGCCCCTGCCGTACGGCACCCAGGGCGCGCTGCAGGGCGTCGGTGACCGGCTGGTGGCCGGGCCGGCCGCCGAGCATGCCGAGTGCCCGCTGCACGGCGGCGTCGAGGCCGTCGCCCCGGGTCAGCCCGTGCACGATCACGGCGAACGCGCCCGCCGACAGGTAGGCGGTGGGGTGGCCGTGGCTCTGCGCGGCGCACTCCACGGCGAGTTGGAGCACCAGCGCGGGCTCCCATCCGACCAGCAGCCCGAACGGCGCCGAACGGCCGGTCGCTCCCGCGTCCCGCGCGGTGGGGTTCTTCGGCTTCTCGAGGGTGCCGAGGATCTCGTCGCCGAACCCGGTCATGCAGGCCCGGTCGGGGCCGCGGCGGGCGTACAGCCACTCCTCGCGGGCGAGCCAGCCGTTGTCCTTGCGGCGTTCGTCGGGGCCCCAGTCGTGCTGGGTGGCCGCCCAGCGCAGGTACGCGCGGTGGACGTCGGTGGGCGGGTGCCAGGCGCCCGTGTCGCGGCGCACGTGGGCCCGTATCAGGCCGTCCACGGTGAACAGGGTCAGCTGGGTCGGGGACGTGACGCTGCCGCGCCGCCCGTAGGCGGGGGCGAGCTCGGTCAGGCCCTCCAGGCCGTGCTTCTCGCGGATGCCGACGAGGGAGAGGCCGGCCACGGGTGCGCCGAGGGCGTCGCCGATGGCCCCGCCGAGCAGGGCGCCGCGGACCCGGCTGCGGAAGTCCTGCTGCTCGGTCCGGCCCCACACGGGCGTCGTCACTGTCGCTGAGCTCACGGAACCCCCCCTCTGGATCCCCCCTGGATCTGGGTCGGCACTGTAACGGACAGAGTCGATCGAATCCGGACGCGGTGGGCCACGAGGCGCGAAGGTGAGCGGAGAACGGCTGGAATGCGAACTCCAGCCATCCGCGGGCCGCCTCGGCGGGACTTCCGGAGTCGGGTTCGTCCCCCGTACGCGGCGGCGGTCCGGCCGGCGGCGCCGCGGTCGGGCGCGTCCGCACCGGTCGGCGGCCCGGGAGGCGCGTTTCGCCCTAGTGGCATGCTTTGCCGCTGGTCGTCATCCGGCCTGTCTCTTTCGGCCATGTTCCGTTCAAGGTCGTTTCTTCCGCCCTGGCCCCATCCCCAGCCGCGCTCCCAAGGGACGACACACCCCGAGCCCCGCTACTCCAGCACCGGCAGCAGCTCCGGCAGGTGCCCGTCCGAGGCCGCGGCCGCCCGCAGCCGCTCCTCCGGCACCTCCCCGTACAGCGTCGTGCGCGCCCGCACGGGACGGCCCGCCGCCGCCGCGACGGCCTCCAGGTCCCGGACGGACTTGTACGAGCCGTAGCTCGACCCCGCCATCCGCGAGATGGTCTCCTCCATCAGGGTGCCGCCCAGGTCGTTCGCGCCCGAGCGCAGCATCTCGGCGGCCCCCTCCGCGCCCAGCTTCACCCAGCTCGTCTGGATGTTGGGGATGTGCGGGTGCAGCAGCAGCCGCGCCATCGCCGTCACCGCCCGGTTGTCGCGCACCGTCGGCCCCGGCCGGGAGATCCCCGCCAGGTAGACGGGCGCGTTGGTGTGGATGAAGGGCAGGGTCACGAACTCCGTGAAGCCCTCCACCCCCTTCTCCAGCGCCTCCCGCTGCATCCGGGCCAGCGTGCGGAAGTGCCCGAGCCAGTGCCGGGGCTGGTCGACGTGGCCGTACATCATCGTGGACGACGACCGGATGCCCAGCTCGTGGGCGGTCGACACGACCTCCATCCAGTCGGCGGCCGGCAGCTTGCCCTTGGTGAGCACCCACCGCACCTCGTCGTCGAGGATCTCCGCCGCGGTGCCGGGGATCGAGTCCAGCCCCGCCTCCTTGGCCGCCGACAGCCAGTCCCGCACGGACATTCCGGTGCGGGTCGCCCCGTTGACGACCTCCATCGGCGAGAAGGCGTGCACGTGCATGCCCGGCACCCGCTCCTTGACCGCCCGTGCGATGTCGAAGTACGCCGTGCCGGGCAGGTCCGGGTGGATGCCGCCCTGCATGCACACCTCGACCGCCCCCACCTCCCAGGCCTGCGCGGCCCGTTCGGCGACCTGCTCCAGCGACAGGGTGTACGCGTCGGCGTCCGTGCGGCGCTGCGCGAAGGCGCAGAAGCGGCAGCCGGTGTAGCAGACGTTCGTGAAGTTGATGTTCCGGGTCACGATGTACGTGACGTCCTCGCCGACCACCGACCGGCGTAGGTCGTCGGCGATGCGGGTGAGGGCGTCGAGGGCGGGCCCGTCCGCGTGCAGCAGCGCCAGCGCCTCGGCGTCGCTCAGCCCGGTCGGGTCGTCGGCGGCCTGCCGCAGCGCCTGCCGCACGTCGGTTTCGATCCGTTCGGGGGCCATGCCGGGCGCCGCCGCCTCGCGCAGCGCCTCCCAGTCCCCGTACACGGCGTCGAAGTCGGCCCGCCGGTCCCCGGTGCGCCCCTCGCTGTCGATGGTGCGGTGCAGATCGGTGCGCCCGCTCGCGGCGAACACCTCGTCGGGCTCCTGCCACGGACGGCCCTCGACCACGGCGTCCGGCCGCGCCAGCCCGGTCTCCGGGTCGGCGAGCGCCCGTACGTGCGGCAGCAGGCGGGGGTCCAGCCAGGGTTCGCCGCGCTGCACGAACTCCGGGTACACGCAGAGCCGTTCGCGCAGCTCGAAGCCGGCCGCGGCGGACTCCTGCGCCAGCCGCTCGATCTGCGGCCACGGCCGCTCGGGGTTGACGTGGTCGATGGTGAGGGGGGAGACCCCGCCCCAGTCGTCGATCCCGGCCCCGATGAGCCGCGCGTACTCGTCCTCGACGAGGTTGGGCGGCGCCTGGAGGCAGGCGGACGGCCCCATGATGTGCCGGGCCACGGCCACCGTCGCCACCAGGTCGTCCAGCTCGGCGTCCGGCATGCCGCGCATGGCGGTGTCGGGCTTGGCGCGGAAGTTCTGGACGATCAGTTCCTGGATGCCGTGGTACGCGCGGGCGACGCGGCGCAGCGCGAACAGGGAGTCGGCGCGTTCCTCGTACGTCTCCCCGATCCCGATGAGCAGCCCGGACGTGAACGGCACCGACGACCGGCCCGCGTCCTCCAGCACCCGCAGCCGCACGGCGGGCTCCTTGTCGGGGGAGCCGTAGTGGGGCATGCCCGGCTCGGACCACAGGCGGGTGGCGGTGGTCTCCAGCATCATCCCCATGCTGGGCGCGACGGGCTTCAGGCGCTGGAAGTCGGACCAGCTCATGACCCCCGGGTTGAGGTGCGGCAGCAGGCCGGTCTCCTCGAGGATGCGGATCGACATCGCCCGCACGTACGCCAGGGTGTCGTCGTAGCCGTGCGCGTCGAGCCACTCGCGGGCCTCGGGCCACCGGTCCTCGGGCTTGTCCCCGAGGGTGATGAGCGCCTCCTTGCACCCGGCCGCGGCCCCCTTGCGCGCCACGTCCAGCACCTCGTCCGGGGACATGAACATCCCGTGGCCCTCGCGCCGGAGCTTGCCGGGCACGGTGGCGAAGGTGCAGTAGTGGCACTTGTCGCGGCAGAGCCGGGTGAGCGGGATGAAGACGCTCTTCGAGTACGTGATGACCCCGGGGCGCCCGGCGGCCGCCAGCCCCGCGTCGCGCACGCGGGCGGCGGAGGCGGTCAGGTCGTCGAGGTCCGCCCCGCGCGCCTGGAGCAGCACGGCGGCCTCGGCGAGGTCGAGCGCGACGCCGTCGCGGGCCCTCTTGAGGGCCCGGCGCATGGCGTTGGCGGTGGGGGGCTGCGGCACATCGGTGGTCATCTGAGGAGCATACGATCCAGTGATCGCGGCCCGTGCCCCCGTTCCCGGCCCGCCGCCCGGCCGTCCCCCGCCGGTCACCTCATCAGCTCGCCCGCGTTCACGAGCAGCGACTGCCCCGTGATGGCCCGCGCCCGGTCGGAGGCGAGGAAGGCGGCCGCGTCCGCGACGTCCCCGTCCGTGGCGAGCTCCGGCAGGGCCATGCGCGAGGTCAGCCGCTCCAGCACCGCCGCCTCCGGCACGCCCTCGCCGTGCGCGGTGAAGGTGACGTACGCCTGGACCGGCGGGCCCCACATCCAGCCGGGCAGCACCGTGTTCACCCGGATCCGGTGCGGGCCGAGCTCGCGGGCCATCGAGTACATGGCGGAGGTCAACGCGCCCTTCGAGGCGGCGTACGCGGCCTGCTGCACCTGCGAGGGCGCGGCCACGGCGGACTGCGTCCCGATGATCACGACCGATCCGCCCCGCTCCTTCAGGGCGGGCAGGCAGGCCCGGGTCATGCGGAGCGTGCCGAGCAGGTTCACGTCCAGGACCTGCTGCCAGGTGCCGAAGTCCGCGTCCTGCAGCCCGCCGAAGTAAGAGTCCCAGGCGGCCACGTGCACCACCGCGTCGATCCCGCCGAACCGCTCGGTCGCGAGCGCCGCGAGCGCCTCGCACTGCGCCTCGTCCGTGATGTCCGTCGGGCGGTGTGCGGTGTGGCGGCCGTCGGGGTCGATCTCGGCGGCGGACTTGGCGAGGTTGGCCTCCGTACGGGCGCCCAGCACCGCGTTGCCGCCGTCCCGGACGACCGTCGCCGCGACCTGGTGCCCGAGCCCGGCGCCCACGCCGGAGACGATCACGGTCTTCCCTTGCAGCAGCATGCGCAGTCGCCTCCCGGCACCGGACCCGTGTCTGATGGTTCGTCAGATTAGGGTGCGGGCTGCGCGGAGGGAAGGGGCGTGACCGGGGTGGCCTCCGGTGGACGGCTCCGGCCGGATACCGCCGCCCCGGCTGAAATGTCGCTGATCAGCGCCGCAAACGCGGTCCGCCTCAAGATCACCGTATCGAGGTAATCCGACCGGCTTCCAGGCGCTCGCAGGGGGCGCGGGCGCTTAGTGTGCTCCCGGATCTGAACGGAATGCCCGGGTATCTCACCTCTTTTTCTTCTTTCACCGCGACGCGCGAAGGCACCCGTGTGCCCGTGCGCGTGCCCGTGCCCCGCCGCCCCCGACGAAGGAGCCTCACCCGATGACCGTCGACACCACCCCGGAGCCGACGCCCACGCAGGCGGCGCAGCCGCGCCCGCAGACCAGCCTCGGCACCGCAGCCGCCCGCAACCTCGCCACCACCACCAAGTCCGCCCCGCAGATGCAGGAGATCACCTCCCGCTGGCTGCTCAGGATGCTCCCGTGGGTGGAGACCAAGGGCGGTGCGTACCGGGTGAACCGCCGCCTGTCCTACACCGTCGGCGACGGCCGCATCGACTTCGTCCAGGACGGCGCCGCGGTCCGCGTGATCCCCCGCGAACTCGGGGAACTCGCCCTCCTCCGCGGCTACGACGACGAGGACGTCCTGACCGCCCTCGCCGGCCGCTGCGTCCAGCGCGACTTCCGCGCCGGCGAGGTGCTGGCCGAGCGCGGCACCCCCGCCGACCGCATCCACCTCCTCGCCCACGGCCGCATCAGCCAGACCACGACGGGCAAGTACGGCGACGAGGTCGCGGTCTCCGTCCTCGCCGACGGCGACCGCTTCGGCGAGAACGCCCTCCTCGACGGCGACGCGACCTGGGACTACACCGCCACCGCCGAGACCTCCGGCACGCTCCTCACCCTCACCCGCGCCGACTTCGCCGCCGTCATGGCCCAGTCGCCGCACCTCCAGGAGCACATCCGCACGTTCAGCACCCTCCCGCAGCAGCGCCAGAACCGGCACGGCGAGGCCGAGATCGCGATGTCCGCCGGTCACGTCGGCGAGGCCGAACTCCCCGGCGCCTTCGTCGACTACGAGGCCCACCCGCGCGAGTACGAGCTCTCCGTCGCCCAGACCATCCTCAAGGTCCACACCCGGGTCGCCGACCTCTACAACGGCCCGATGAACCAGACCGAGGAACAGCTGCGCCTCACGATCGAGGCCCTGCGCGAGCGCCAGGAGCACGAGCTCGTCAACAACCGCGAGTTCGGCCTGCTCCACAACGCCGACTTCAAGCAGCGCATCCAGCCCCACTCGGGCCCGCCCACCCCGGACGACCTCGACGAGCTGCTCTGCCGCCGCCGCGGGACGAAGCTCTTCCTCGCCCACCCGAGGACCATCGCGGCGATCGGGCGGGAGCTCAACGCCCGCGGCCTGTACCCCGACCACGTGGACGTAGGCGGGCAGGCGGTGCCGGCCTGGCGCGGCGTGCCGATCCTGCCGTGCAACAAGATCCCCATCAGCAAGGAGAACACCAGCTCCATCCTCGCCATGCGTACCGGCGAGGACAACCAGGGCGTCATCGGCCTGCGCCAGACGGGCCTGCCGGAGGAGTACGAACCCGGGCTGTCGGTCCGCTTCATGGGCATCGACGAGCGGTCGATCATCTCGTACCTCGTCACCACCTACTACTCCGCGGCCATCCTTGTGCCGGACGCGCTCGGCGTGTTGGAGAACGTGCAGATCGCCCGTCGGCACGATTAGAGGACCTGCCCCGCCCCACGGTCACGACAGCCCGGTCGACCCCCGGGCCGGCCGGGTGTGCCCGGGCCGGGCCCCGGACGCGAGCCCGGGGCCCGGACGCAAGCCCGGGGCCCGGACGCGAGCCCGGGGCCCGGACGCGAGCCCGGGGCCCGGCGTCGGCCGGGGGCCGGGGCCGGACCCCCGCTTCAGCGAGCCTCAGCAAGGAGCCACGGATGCCCGACCCTGGGCCTTCCCCCCTGCAGTCCAGCCGGCAGCCCAGCCTGCAGTCCGCCCTGCAGTCCGCCCTGCCTTCCGTCCTGCCTTCCACCCTGCCTTCTGTTGTCCCCGAACCGGGATCCTCCGCCCCCGGAACGTCCGGCCTGGACGTCCTCGCCTCCGCCTACCGGCGGGCCGCCGCACTGGCCGGAGCCTCACTCGTCCTGCCGGTACCGCCCCCGGAGGTCGCGGCCCCGGCCCCGGCCGACGTCTCGGCCCCGGCGGAGGCGGTGGCTTCCGCAGCGGCCCCGGCTTCCGTGACGGCCCCGCCGGCGCCGGTCGGCGTTCCGGAGCCTCCGGCCCCCGCCACGGCCCCCGCCACGGCCTCTGCCACGGCCTCTGCCACGGCCTCTGCCACGGGCCCCGCGTCGGCCCTGGGGCGCGTCCCGATCCGCCCCGGCGGTCTCGGTACGAGCGGGCTGTTCCTCACCCTGAGGGAGACCCCTGCGGCCCCGGCGGCCCCGGCGGCCCCGGCAGCCTCCCCGGCCCCCGCGGAGCTCCCGGACCCGGAGGCGGGGCCGGGCGCGCCGTCCCAGGCCGACGGCATCCCCATCCCCGGCCTCTACTTCCACCCCGTCCCGGAGCCCGACCCCGCCCGCGTGGCCGAGGTCAGCCGCCGCATCAAGGACTGGGCGGTCGACGAGGTCGCGCTCTACCCGCCGGAGTGGGAGGACCAGTTCGACGGCTTCTCGGTCGGCCGGTACATGGTCGCCTGCCACCCGGACGCCCCGACCGTCGACCACCTCATGGTCGCCACCCGCCTCATGGTCGCCGAGAACGTCGTCGACGACTGCTACTGCGAGGACCACGGCGGCTCCCCGGTCGGTCTCGGCGGCCGCCTGCTGCTGGCGCACACCGCCCTGGACGCCCTGCACACCACCAAGGAGTACGGCCCGGCCTGGCTGGACTCGCTCCAGTCCGACGCGCCGCGCCGTGCGTACACGTCCGCCATGCAGTACTTCGCCCGGCAGGCCACCCCCTCCCAGACGGACCGCTTCCGGCACGACATGGCCCGCCTGCACATGGGCTACCTCGCCGAGGCCGCCTGGGCCGAGACGGACTACGTCCCGGAGGTGTACGAGTACCTGGCGATGCGGCAGTTCAACAACTTCCGGCCCTGCCCGACGATCACCGACACCGTCGGCGGCTACGAGCTCCCGGCCGACCTGCACGCCCAGCCGGGCCTGCAGAGGGTCATCGCCCTGGCCGGCAACGCCACCACGATCGTCAACGACCTGTACTCGTACACCAAGGAGCTCAAGAGCCCGGGCAAGCACCTCAACCTGCCCGTGGTCATCTCCGAGCGCGAGCGGCTATCCGACCGCGAGGGCTACCTCAAGGCGGTCGAGGTCCACAACGAGCTCATGCACGAGTTCGAGGCCGCCTCGGCCGAGTTCGCGGCCGCCGTGCCGCTGCCGACCGTGCAGCGCTTCCTGCGCGGCGTGGCGGTGTGGCTGGACGGCAACCACTACTGGCACATGACCAACACGTACCGGTACAGCCTGCCTGATTTCTGGTAAACCAGCGCGCATAAGGACGAGTCGCAGGTTCCACGCCGTAATGCGGCATGCCGTGCGAACCGTGCACCCCCTGTGCCCCGGCACCCCCCTGTGCCCCGGCGCCCCTTGAACCTCGCTTCCCCCTTGTAACCCCCATCTGGCAAGAGGAATGGATCTGTCTGTGACCAGCACCGTCGGCACCACCACGTTCATCCCCGCCCCCGTCACCCCCTACCAGGGCGACATCGCCCGCTACTGGGACGGCGAGGCCCGGCCGGTGAACCTCAAGCTGGGTGACGTGGACGGCCTGTACCACCACCACTACGGCGTCGGCGCCATCGACCAGGAGGCCCTCGGCGACCCCGAGGACAGCGAGTACGAGAAGAAGCTGATCGCCGAGCTGCACCGCCTGGAGTCCGCGCAGACGGACGTCCTCCTCGACCACCTGGGCCCCATCGGCCGCGACGACCTGCTCGTCGACGCCGGCTGCGGCCGCGGCGGCTCTTCGGTCATGGCCCACCAGCGCTTCGGGTGCAGGGTCGAGGGCGTCACCCTGTCCGCGAAGCAGGCCGAGTTCGGCAACCGCCGCGCCGGCGAGCTGGGCATCGCAGACCACGTCGCCGCCCGCGTCTGCAACATGCTCGACATGCCCTTCGAGAAGGGCTCCGTCGCCGGCTCGTGGAACAACGAGTCCAGCATGTACGTCGACCTCGACGACCTGATGGCCGAGCACTCCCGCATCCTCCGCGTGGGCGGCCGCTACGTCACCATCACGGGCTGCTGGAACCCCAAGTACGGCCAGCCGTCAAAGTGGGTCTCTCAGATCAACGCCCACTTCGAGTGCAACATCCACTCCCGCCGCGAGTACCTGAAGGCGATGGCCGACAACCGCCTCGTTCCGCAGGCCGTCGTCGACCTGACCCCGGACACCCTCCCGTACTGGAAGCTGCGGGCCACGTCGTCCCTGGTCACGGGCATCGAGGAGGCGTTCATCAAGTCCTACGAGGACGGCTCGTTCCAGTACGTCCTGATCGCCGCCGACCGCGTCTGAGCCAAGCCTGAGTCACCGCCCGAGCGCCGGGTCCGTCGTGCGACGGGGCCCGGCGTCTCGGCTGCCCGCAACTGCCCGCTCGTACGCGCTGTTCGACGGCCATGGCGACGACCGCTCCGCCCGCCAGAGCCAACCGCTGGCGTTCCGCCCTGACCCTCCCGGGTCAGCGCGCCGCGGCGTACGCCACGAAGCCGGCCCAGGCGGTGGTGCCGAAGGTGAGGCGGGGGCGGGTGATGTCCTTGGAGTCGCGGACGTGGATGGTGTGCGGGGTGGCGGCCACTTCGACGCAGGAGTCGCCTTCGCTGCCGTCGCTGTAGCTGCTCTTGAACCACGCCAGCTCAGGGTTGCGGGTCATGTCTCTCCCAGCACGTGCTCGATGAAGGCCTTCGACTCCCTGGGCGTGAGAGCCTGGGCCCGGATCATGCCATAGCGCAATTCCAAGATCCGCAGCTGCCGCGGGTCGGATACGGGCCGCCCGCCGAAGGCTCCCTCGGACCGGCCGACGGCCGAGCCGTCTCCGAATTTGAGCACCTCGATGCCGCCGTCCATGCCGGCGTGGACCTCGACGTCCGTCGGCATCACCTGGAATGCGATGTTGCGCAACTGGACCACCTCCAGCAGATGTTCGAGTTGCCGTCGCCTCACCATTGTGCCCCCGATACGTCGCCGCAGTGTGGCCTCTTCTTGGACGAAGCTGAGGTACGGTGCAGGGTCCCGGTCGAAGATCGCCCTGCGAGCTGTCCGCGCAGCCGTGAATCGATCCACCTCGGACTGCGAGTAAGCAGGTAGTCGCATCTCGAACAGGGCTCGCGCGTATTCCTCCGTCTGCAGCAGGCCGTGTATGCCGTGGATCCGATAGGCGCCGATCTCGACCGCCCTCGCCTCCATCTTGGCGAGGTCGCGTACGCGTTTCGGATATCGAGTCGTCTCCACGTCCCGCTTCATGGCGGCGATGCGACCCCCCGCCTTCAGGACCCTGTCCGCCTTGTCCAGGTACTCGGGGCGGGGGATCCGCGTACCCCCCTCGACCTTGCGGACCAGGTCCTCGCCGTAGCCCATGGCCCGGGCGAGGTCGGCGACGCGCATTCCCGCGGCCTCGCGCCACACCTTCAACTGGCGCCCCACCGCCGCGACGACCGCCGCGCCCTGCTCGTCCTCCGGGTCGACGTCCCAGCCGGAGTCGTCCCTGTCCTCGTTGTCCTCGCTCATCCGCGCACCTCCCACGTGCTGACAACCTCAACGGCGCCGTACCCCTCCCGGAGCTCCGGACAGGCAGGACAGGACCGGACAAGCACCGGACAGTCTCCGTACACGCGGGCGCTGGCGCTGTTCACGGTATGCACGCATCGCCACGCTGAGTGACATGAATCTCGAAAGTCGCGAGCTCCTCCTCTTCAGCGTGCAGCTCTCCTCCACCCCGCGCGGCGCGCGCCTCGCCCGCCTGCTCGCGGTCGAGCAACTCCGCTCCTGGGGGCTGCCCTTGGAGGCCCCGGCGCACATCGTCGCCGAGCTGGCCGCGAACGCCATCACCCACGGCCGGGTCCCCGGTCGCGACTTCCAGCTCGGGCTGGCCGTCTACGCGGACACCCTCCGTATCGAGGTGGCCGACACCCGGGCCGACCGGCTGCCGGCGGAGGGCGGGCCGGGGCTCGGGCTGGTGCTCGTACGGGAGTTGTCCGACCGGTGGGGAGTCACTCTCGGGCCCGCGCCGCGCAAGACGGTGTGGGTCGAACTGGCCGTTCGAACCGGGTCGTGATTCCCTACGACCCGGTCGTCCGCGGAGTGGTGGGACCCGGCGTCAAAAGACCAAAGAACCGGGGGAAAGAAACCGAACCAACCCCTCCAGCCTCCCCGTTCGGCCCGTGATCGCTCGGATGGGTGAACTATCCCAACTCGACTGGATTCGGGATCGGTTGGCGGGCATATGCTCGCGCCACAACCCACAAACAGAGACGGCCCCCGGCGGGACTGGCATCCCGGCCGAGGGCCTGATCCACGAGGAAGCGAAACCCTTCCCGATGGTCTTCCAACAGCCTAACGCGGGCCTGCCCGCAGCACGCCGTATTCCGCCCCGAACCGCTCGATCCGGTGGCCTTTCCGGCGTCACGCACTCCAACATCCCCCTCACGAGCCACTTCACGGTGGTGGCCAACCAACTCGCCCAGCACGCGTCCCTCTCGCTGCTGGCGATCGGCGTGGCGGTGCACGTGCAGTCCCTCCCCGAGGGCACCCCGGTCAGCATCAAGGCCCTGGCCGACCGCTTCCCGGAGACCGAGCACCGCATCGGCCGGGCCCTGCGGGAACTGGAGCAGGCCGGCTACCTGCGCCGCACCCGCCTCCGCCTTTCCACCGGCCAGGTGATCACCCGGACGGTGTCGTACAACGTCCCCCTGGACGCGGGTCCGCCGGAGCCTCCTGACGCGCCGCACCCGCCGGAGCCTCCTGACCCGCCGGAGCCTCCTGACCCGCCGGACCCGCCGGAGCCTCCTGACCCGCCGGAGCCTCCTGACGCGCCGGACCCGCCGGAGCGTCCCGACCCGCCGGAGCTTCCCGACCTGCCGAGGCCTCCGACTCCGCCGACGCCGCCCCGCCCGCCGGTCGGGCCTGCCCCGGCGCCGGCTTCCGCCCGGGCGCCCGCCTTCGGCTCGGTGCCCGCTGCCGGCGGAGAACCGCCCACCGGCGACGCGGCGGCCGACCTCCCGCAGCCGGCGGACCGACCGCACTGGACCCGCTTCCGGACGCTGCTCGAGCGGGAGGCGGCGCACCTCCTCGCCGGCCTCCGCGCCCGCGAGCCCCGCCTCCTGCTGGCGGAGCGCGACGTCGAACGCCTCGTCCCCGGCGTCGTCCGCTGGCTGGAGACCGCCCCGCCCGAGGCCGTACGCCGCACCCTCACCACCGACGTCCCGCCCGACCTCCGCAACCCGGCCGGCCTCCTCGCGTACCGCCTCAAGGCCGCCTTCCCCGTCCCCGTGCCGCACCGCCCGCCGCTGCCGGCCGGTCCGCCGACACCGGACCGCGTGGTCCAGCCCTTCCAGACCTGCGACGGCTGCGAGCGCGCCTTCCGCGCCCCGACACCCGGCCGCTGCCGCAAGTGCACGGACGACGACAGAAAGGCTGCCTAGCATGAAGGTGATGACTCGGCCCCGAAGGCGCCCTTCGGGCGTCGCCTGCGGCGATTCCGCTGCGCTCCACCCTTGACCCCCCGACCCGGCCCGGAAAAGCAAAACCTCGGCGGACAGGCCCAGAAGGACGCCCGGGACGATCGTGAAGACTCCGGCCCGTTGAGTCCGGCCAGCGGGTCAGCGCCTCAGATCGCTACGCCCCACCGGTTCGGGTGGCGGCCTCCGGGTCCGGTGGGGGCCGGACATACGCCGCCCACGATCGCTACGCCCCTCCGGTTGAGTTGGCGGCTTCCGGGTCCGGTGGGGGCCGGACATAGGCCGCCCACGATCGCTACGCCCCTCCGGTTGAGGTGGCGGCTTCCGGGTCCGGTGGGGGCCGGACATAGGCCGCCTACGATCGCTACGCCCCACTGGTGGCTTCTGGGTTCGGTGGGCCGGACGTAGGCCCTTGTCGGCGCACCTCACCGAGTGCTCCGCTCAGTCGGCAGACCCGCTCGTGATCTGGCGGTACGGCGCCGCCTCAGTAGCTGGGGCCCTGCTGGGGAGCGGGGCCGACCTGTGTCGGGGGAGTGCCGCTTCGGAGCTGGCGGACGTGCTGCAGATTCGCGGCCGTCCATGCGGTCTGCGGATGGCTCTCTCCGAGGGCCCTCGTCCGCATCTCCAGGACTGTGGTCAGTTCGCATTCGGCGGAGCCGAGGTCCCCCCGCTCCCAGGCCAGCAGGGCGAGCTCCGTGCGGGTGATCAGGGTGTAAGGATGCTCCGCTCCGAGAATCTCGATCCTGGCTGCGAGCACCTCCTGGAACCCGGCCTCGGCCTCGTCCCACCGCCCGAGCCTGCGGGCCACAACCGCGAGGCTGTGCCGGGTGGCCAGCGTGTCGGGATGGCGTTCCCCAAGCACCTGTTGGCGCGCTCGGTGGACGCTACGGTACTCCGCCTCCGCATGCGGCAGGTCGCCCCGTTCGCGCGCCATCCTGGCCAGGCTGTAGCGGGAGTTGAGGGTGTCAGGATGGTCTTCGCCGTAGATCCGGGCCCGGATCCGCCAGACCTCTCGGTGCTCCAGCTCCGCCTCTTCCAGCCGTCCGAGCTCGCGCAGCACCATGGCCCAGGCATGGCGGACGAGGAGCCCGCCGGCGTCGTCCTCACCCAGGAGTCGACGCAGCTCCTGCGCGACGGTCCTCAGCTCCGCCTCGGCCTCCTCCAGCCGGCCCTGCTTACGCGCCATGCGGGCCAGGTTGTAGCGGGCGTCCAGGGTTGCCGGATTGTGGTCTCCGAACAGGTCGCGCCGCGCCAGGTAGACCTGCTGGATGCGGTTCTCGGCCTCCGAGTAGAGGCCTCGAAGGTCCAAGTACCGTGCGACGGCCAGCGCTGCGGTGCCCGCTCTCACGATCGCCTCGTCATCGTCCACCGCTTCGACGGCCAGCCGATGGGATCGGAACACGTGTGGCGCAAGCGCGTGCCACTGCGGCCATGAGGAGGGGTCCTCGACCTGGTCGCGCAGGGCGTCGACGGCCTGGTTCAGCAGCAGGCCGGCGGTCGTTCGCGCCCAAGGGGGCTCTTCCGTGCGGGCGGCATCGCGCACCAGCGGATGGAGTCGCAGCATGGGCAGGGCGACCGATACACCATCGAGTTCGATCAGGCTCAGATCGGCGAGTGCCTTGAGGAGGCGCCAGAGCTGAGCGCCATCGATGACACCAAGGGGAGCCGCAGCTGCGACCCTGTCCGGGCGGAGCACCGTCACGTAGGGAAGAGGTGCCTCCGCGAAGGAGGACAGCAGCTGGATCAGCGGGCGTGCCTGTGACATGCCGCGGCTGGCCAACTGGTCGAGGTTCAGCATCGTTGCGCCCCTGATGACTCGGTTCGGGTCAAACCGACCGTGACGTCCCTCCTCCAGGGCCTGCTGGTAGGCCGAGAAGGTCAGGGCCGCGGCAGCGTCCGGCCAGGGCTGCTCTGACACGTCTGCGATGTAGCTGCCCGCAAGTCGGAGAGCCAGTGGTAGCCCGCCGAGGCGCTCCGCCAGTGCCTCGGCGGTTCGGAGAGACCCCTTGTCGGAACCCGCGTAGTCGATGAGGACCTGAGCGGCGGGCGACGGGGCCTCTGTCGGCTCCCCGTCCGGATCCGCGGACGCCAGGCCGTCGACGTGGTGCAGCCGGAAGCCCGGCCCCCACGCCTCGGGTGCCCCGTTCCGCGTGGTGACGAGTACCAGTCCGCTCCCCCGGTGCGGGCGGATCCAGCCGGTGCCGTCGCTCAGGCGGCCGGTGTTGTCGAGGAGCCGCGGATCGTCGACGCCGTCCACGACCAGCAGCCACTGCTGGTCGTACCGCTCCAAGGCGTCCCAGAGCACGTCGGCTCTGTCAAGGGTGCGGATTTCCTCGTCCGTGGCACCGGCCTGTCGGGCGACCGTGAGCAGCCCAGAGGCCAACGCGTCCTTGTCTGCGGAGCCGATCCACCAGACCCGAATACCGTGTGTGGTGGCGTGATGCGCCGTCTCCAGAGCCAGGGTGGTCTTACCCGAACCGCCCATGCCGTGAAGTATGTGGGCCGCGCCCCCCGAGGCGTTGGTCAGCAGATCGGCCAGGGTTTCCAGGAGGGCTTCCCTTCCACGTGGCGGGCGGTGGGGGTGCCGTCGGGCCAGGGGTGGGCTCAGGGTCGTCGCGCCCGTTCGGAGGTCGTTCTGCATGTAGACGTTCAGCTGATCCACCCGTCCGGCGGCCACTCCGGTGCGCCCGATGGTGAACGCGGTACCGACCGTCGCGGCCGCGAGACCACCGCGCTCGGCCACGATCCTGGCGTCTCCGCCGAGCGCCAGCGAGTTGTTCCCCAACGCCGTGACGGCCGTGGCCGCGCCCGAGAGCCCGACCAACTCGCGCAACAACCGGACGGCCGACTCGCGATCGGGACCGTCGAGTTGCTGAAGCAGGCCTTCGAAGTGGGATCGCCATGTCGTCGCAGCCGATTCGAGGCTACCTGCCGCACCTTCCTGCCCGGCTGCGAGACGGTCCAGTTCGGCCGACACCGCGTCGACATTCCGGGATCCGGACCGGCTGAAGAGCCGCACGACCCGTTCCCGCACGGCAGCCCACGCTTCGGTTCCTGCGGCCTGCACCACCGCAGTGCCACCCGCAGCCGCCAACGCCTCCAGCGCCTCCGCCAGCATTCCAGCCCCCCGTCAGCCGGCCGTGGATGGGCCGCACCGCCCTGCTCAACCTGCCTACCCGCAATCCGGACGCCGATGCGTGGGCCGGCCCCAGATTCCGCCCGCCGCGCGGAAGCCATCACCTACCGTCCTGTCGGACAGGCTTGCGCGGGGCCGTACGATGCGCGGCATGGATGGCGCACACGACGACGACCGGTGCGGGCTCTGCGGGCAGGTCAGGGATGACCAGCACGACCGGCAGCACGAGGAGTCGCAGGTCGGCGAGGGGCGGCGGGTGGAGTACGTCGTGGTCGCACTCCGTGGAGCCCTGGCCCACTACCAAGCCGCAGACGACCCCTCGCGGACCTTCAAGACCGGCGCGGACGTCTTGGCGCAGGGGCTGGGGATCGACCAGGCCGACCTCCTCGGCCGCCACTACACCTGCTGGGTGACGCCCACCGAGTACGGCGTGATCCAGAACGGCTTCGAGGTCGCCTGACATGCAGCAGCGCGAGACCGACTCGACAGCCGTGGGCGCGGCTGACGGACATGTGGCAACGGTCGATGATCTGATCGCGCGGCCGTTCCCGGAGCGCGAGGTAGGGCCGGGGAAGGCGAAGGACGGCAGGTGGGGAGGGCCGGGATACCACCTGGCCGTGCTGCGCGAGAGCCGGGACTTCTGGGACGACCGGAGCGAGGAGGTCGTCGAGGCGGCCGAGCTGGAGCTCGAGGCAGATCTCGCTGCGCTGGTGAAGACCATGACCAGTAGGTGGGGCCACCCGAAGGTCGTCGACCTGTGGCCGTACCTCGGCTTCGACGACCCGGATCCCGAGTACGCCGCTCCCCAGCCTCTCCTGTTCCTGTGCAACGTCGCCGGGAGGATGCACGTGTGGCGACTGCCGGACTCCGACCGGTGGATCGGCCTCACGATCGGCCAGGCCGATCGTGAGTATCCCCTTCAGCTGATCGCCGCCCTGGGCGTCGCCTCCGCTTGGTGATCCCAGCCGCCGCGGGACGGAGGCGCGGGGACGCTCGTCCCTCTGGGGGAATCCGTGTCGGGGAGGTGGGGGAATCCGAATCGGTGCGGCCGAGGTGTCGAGAAACGGCGGGTGGCTCCGACGTCTCCTGTGCAAGCAGCCCGCACGGGGCTGAGCACGGAGGAGACGGCGATGAAGTATCTGGTGATGGTGCAGGGAGCACAGGCCGACTACGACGCTATGAACGGCAAGGCGTCCGCGCAGAGCCCGGCCTGGAGCGAGCAGGACCTGCGGGCGATGTTCGCCCACATGAACGCGATCAACGACGACCTCGCCGAGAGCGGGGAGCTCGTCGACGCGCAGGGGCTGACCGAGCCCGCCAGGACGCGGTTCGTGACCGCGGGCGGGGACGGCAAGCCGGTCGTCACCGACGGGCCGTACGGGGAGACCAAGGAGGTCCTCGCCGGGTACTGGGTCCTCGACTGCGAGAGCCTCGAACGCGTCACCGAGATCGCCGCGCGCGTCACTCAGTGCCCGCAGCCGGACGGCGCACCGGTCTATCCGGTCGTGATCCGGCAGATCGACGAGGCCGGCGGCGCGGACCTCGGGGGTGGGGCCGCTTGACCGCACCGGAGGGTGCCGAGGACCTGCTGCGCCTGCACGCGCCGCAGGTCCTCGGCGCGCTGGTACGCCGGTACGGCCACTTCGACGACGCCGAGGAAGCGGTGCAGGAAGCCCTGCTCGCCGCCGCGGAGCAGTGGCCCCGGGACGGCGTGCCGGCCAACCCCCGCGGCTGGCTGATCAGGGTCGCCTCCCGCCGGCTGATGGACACCCTCCGCTCGGAAGCCGCCCGCTCCCGTAGGGAGGAGACCGCGGTCCGCCTCGAACCGCGCGAGGTCCGGGCCGCTCCCGCCGACGACGACACGCTGACCCTGCTGTTCCTCTGCTGCGATCCGGCGCTCCCGCCGCCCGCCCAGGTCGCCCTCACCCTGCGCGCCGTGGGCGGCCTGACCACGGCCGAGATCGCCCGCGCCCACCTGGTCCCCGAGGCCACGATCGCCCAGCGCATCAGCCGCGCGAAGGCCAAGCTGCGGGACCACCCCTTCCGCCCGCCGGAGCCGGACGACCGGGACGCGCGCCTCCCCGCCGTCCTCAAGGTCCTCTACCTGATCTTCAACGAGGGCTACACGGCCACCTCGGGCCCCACCCTCCACCGCGCCGATCTGGCCCGCGAGGCGATCCGCCTCACCCGCGCGACCCGCCGACTGCTGCCCCGCGAGGCCACGGTGACCGGCCTCCTGGCATTGATGCTCCTGACCGAGGCACGCAGCGCCGCGCGCACGGGCCCGCAGGGCGAGTTGATCCCGCTGGGCGAGCAGGACCGCACCTTGTGGGACCGGGCGGCGATCGACGAAGGCACCGCCCTGGTAGAGGAAGCCCTGACGGAGGGCCCGCCCGGCCCGTACCAACTCCAGGCCGCCATCGCCGCCCTCCACGACGAGGCCACGGGCCCCGACACCACGGACTGGCCCCAGATCCTCGCCCTCTACGACGTCCTGGTGGCCCTTGCGCCCAAGAGCGATCCCATGGCCGAACTCGGGCGTGTGGTGGCTCTGTCGATGGTCGAGGGCCCCGAAGTCGGCCTGACGGCCCTGAACGCCCTGGAACCCGACTTCCCCCACTCCCACCGCCTGGCCGCCGTACGCGCCCACCTCCTCGAACGGACCGGTGACCGCAAGGCCGCCGCCGACGCCTACCGCACCGCCGCCCGCACCACCCTCACCCTCCCGGAACGCCGCTACCTCCAGATGCGCGCCGCGAGACTGGACCCCTGACCCTGCGGGCGGGCCGCATCGGACCTAGTAGTTGGCCTATGTCCAGCCCCCACCGGGCCCGGCGGCCGCCCGCGAAAGTGGTGGGGCGTAGCGATCGTGGGCGGCTTATGTCCAGCCCCCACCGGACCCGGAAGCCGCCAACTCAACCGGTGGGGCATAGCGATGGTGGGCGGCGTATGTCCAGCCCCCACCAACCCGCACCCGCCACCCGAACCGGAGGGGCGTAGCGATCGTGGGCGGCGTATGCCCAGCCCCCACCGGACCCGGAAGCCGCCACCT
>NZ_JOGB01000013.1 GCF_000719335.1 Streptomyces sp. NRRL S-87 | reverse complement strand
CCCGTCGAGCCCGAGGTGTGCAGCACGCACGCCAGCCGGTCGGGCTCCAGCCGTACCGCCGGAGCACCCTCCGGCAGACCCGCCAGACCCTCCTCGCCCTCGACCACGACCACCGCGACGCCCACCGCCCGGGCCGCCCCGACCGCGGGATGCGAGGCGTTCGCCGGGTCGACCACCAGCACCCGCGCCCCCGTGTCACGCAGGACGGCCGCCACCCGGTCGGCCGGGTACGCGGCGGGCAGCGGCAGGTACGCGCTGCCGGCCGTGACCACGGCCAGGGACACGGCGACCACGTCCTCGGAACGCTCCATGCGCACCGCCACCGGGGATTCCGCCCCCGCGCCCGCGGCGAGCAGCCGGTGCGCCAGGCGCGCCGCCCGCCCGCCCAGCTCCCGGTACGTCAGCCGCTCCCGCCCGCCGACCACGGCCGGCGCGTCGGGCGTTTCGGCGGCGCGGGCCGCGAAGACCTGCGGGAGGGTGCCGCGGGCCACCGGGACCGCGGTGTCGTTCCATTCCCGGGTGAGCCGGGCCCGCTCGGCGGGTGCCAGGACGTCGGCGCGTCCGATCGGCAGCTCGGGGTGGGCCGCGAGCTCCGTGAGGAGCCGGACGAACCGGTCGGCCAGCGCCTGCACCGTGCCGCGGTCGAACAGGTCCACCGCGTACTCGAAGTCGACCCGGATGCCGGCCGGCTCGCCGCGCTCCCCGTGGCGCTCGCGGAGCTCGAGGCAGAGGTCGAACTTGGCTCCGGTCAGCGGGGGTTCGTCCTCGCGGACGGTGACGCCCGCGCCGAGGTCGAAGCGGGCCGAGGCGTTGTTCTGCAGCACCAGGGCGACCTGGAAGAGGGGGTGCCGGGCGCGCGAGCGCACCGGGTTGAGGGCCTCGACCAGCAGGTCGAAGGGCAGGTCCTGGTGGTCCTGGGCGGCCAGGTCGGTGGCCCGTACCCGCTCCAGCAGCTCACCGAAGGTCGGGTTGCCGGAGGTGTCGGTGCGCAGCACCAGCGTGTTGACGAAGAACCCGACCAGGTCGTCCAGGGCCTCGTCGGTGCGGCCCGCGACCACGGAGCCGACGGGGACGTCGGTGCCCGCGCCGAGCCGGGTGAGCAGCGCGGACAGGCCCGCCTGCACGGCCATGAAGAGGGTGGTCCCGTACTGCCGGGAGAGCGCCTGGAGCCTGCCGTGCAGGGTGGCGTCGATCTCGGCGGTCACCCGGGCGCCGAGGTGGCTCGGCGCGGCCGGCCGGGGCCGGTCCCGGGGGAGTTCGATCTCCTCCGGGATGCCGGCCAGGGCCTCGCGCCAGTAGGCGAGTTGGCGGCCGGCCAGGGTGCCGGGGTCCTGGGGGTCGCCGAGCAGTCCGTGCTGCCAGCGGGCGTAGTCGGCGTACTGCACCGGCAGCGGGGCCGGGGCCGGCGCGGCGCCGCCCGACCGGGCGACGTAGGCCAGGCCCAGATCGCGCGCGAGGGGTTCCATCGACCAGCCGTCGCCGGCGATGTGGTGCAGGACCAGCAGCAGCACCGACTCCTGGGCTCCGGTCCGGAACAGCCAGGCCCGCAGCGGCAGGTCCTCGGCCAGGTCGAACGTGCGGCGGGACGCCTCGGCGACCGCGGCGGGCAGCTCGGCGGGGGTGACGTCGGCCACGGTCAGCGCGGCGGCGGCCGCCTCGGCGGGCAGCACCACCTGGACGGGTTCGCCGTCGACCTCGTGGAAGACCGTCCGCAGGCTCTCGTGCCGGGCCACGACGTCGGCGAGGGCGGTCTCGAGCACGGCCTCGTCGACGGTCCCGTGCAGCCGCAGGGCGAGCGGGATGTGGTACGTCGCGGTGGGCCCCTCCATCTGGGCGAGGAACCACAAACGCCGTTGGGCGTAGCTCAGTTCGGCGGGGCGGTCGGGCTCGGGGCGAGGCCGCGGAGCCGGGCGCGCCGGGCCGGCGGTGTCCGGGGACAGGACGGCCGCGACCCCGGCGACCGTCGGCGCCGCGAAGAGGGCGGAGAGTCCCAGCTGCGCGCCGAGCACGGTACGGATCCGGTTCGCCAGCCGGGTGGCCAGCAGCGAATGGCCGCCCAGGTCGAAGAAGTCGTCGTGGACGCCGACCCGGTCCAGGCCCAGCACCTCGGCGAACAGGCCGCACAGCACCTCCTCCCGCTCGGTGCGCGGCGCTTCGTCCGTGACGGCGGCCGAGAAGTCGGGGGCGGGCAGGGCCGCGCGGTCCAGCTTCCCGTTCGGCGTCAGCGGCAGCGCGGGCAGCACCAGCAGCGCCGACGGCACCATGTGCGCGGGCAGCACGGCCGCCAGCCGCCGTCGGATCCGCTCCGGGTCGGCCACCGCGTCGGCCGCGGGCACCACGTAGGCGACCAGGCGCAGGTCCCCCGGCCGGTCCTCGCGGGCGACGACCGCCGCGTGCCCGACGGCCGGATCGGCCGTCAGCTCGGCCTCGATCTCGCCCGGCTCCACGCGGAAGCCGCGGATCTTGACCTGCTGGTCGGCCCGGCCCACGAAGTCGAGACCGCCGTCCGCGTTCCACCGGACGAGGTCACCGGTGCGGTACATCCGCGTGCCGGCCGGCCCGAACGGGTCCGCGACGAACCGCTCCGCGGTCAGGCCCGGGCGGTCGAGGTAGCCGCGGCCCAGCTGCACGCCGGCCAGGTAGAGCTCGCCCTCCTCGCCGGACGCCACGGGGGTGAGGGCGGCGTCCAGGACGTACAGGCGGGTGTTCCAGACGGGCCGGCCGACGGGGACGAGACCGCCCGCGCCCGCCGCGTCCCCGGGCCGGGATTCGGCCGCGGTGACGTCGATGGAGGCCTCGGTGGGGCCGTACAGGTTGTGCAGGCGGACGCCGCCGAGCACCCGGTGGAAGCGCTCCGCCAGGGCGGCCGGCAGGCCCTCGCCGCTGCACAGCACCAGGCGCAGGCCGGTGCACCCCGCGGCGGTCGGCTCGGCCAGGAAGACCTGCAGCATCGAGGGGACGAAGTGCACGGCGGTGACCCGGCGTTCGCGGATCAGCCGGGCGAGGTAGGCGGGGTCCCGGTGCCCGCCGGGCGCGGCGACCACGAGGGCGGCGCCGGTGACTAGCGGCCAGAAGAACTCCTGGACGGAGACGTCGAAGCTCGACGGGGTCTTCTGCAGCACCCGGTCGCGGTCGGTCAGGCCGTACGCGTCCTGGATCCAGAGCAGCCGGTTGACGATTCCCTCGTGCGGGACCAGCACGCCCTTGGGGCGCCCGGTGGACCCGGAGGTGTAGATCACGTACGCCGGGTTCGCGGGGACCGCCCGGGGCGGCAGGGGGTCGTCGGCGCGGCCGTCGAGCAGGTCGGGCTCGTCCAGCAGGACCGTCGGCGCCTGCGCGTCCGGCAGGGCCACCCCGCTCGCCGCCAGGACGCAGACGGGCCGGGCGTCGGCCAGCATGAACGCCAGTCGGTCGGCCGGGTAGTCCGTGTCCAGCGGCAGGTAGGCGGCGCCCGCCTTGTGCACCGCCAGCAGGGCGACGACCAGTTCGGCCGAGCGGGGCACCGCCACGGCGACGACGGACTCGGGGCCGGCTCCGTGCTCGACCAGCAGCCGGGCCAGGCGGTTCGCCCAGGAGTCGAGCCGGGCGTACGACCACTCGCCGGCGTCGGTGAGCAGCGCGGGCGCGTCCGGGGTGCGCCGCACCTGGGCCTGGAACAGTTCCGGGAGGGTCGTCGGGCCGACCGGCCGCTCGGCTCCGCCGCCGCCCGCCGGGACCGCGCCGGGCCCTGGGGAGACGGAGTCCTGGGTCAGCTTCAGGTCCCGGGCGTCAGGCATTCGTCACTCCATCATGGGGTCGGCCGCACGAGCTCCCTGCACATCCTGATCCGGCATCACCATAACCAGGTTGGCATCATGCGTCTAGAAATTATGACAACCGACGATCGATTCTTTGACACAACGGTCAAGGCTTTGGTCGGGGCAGATATGCAGACCAGCAGGGGGATGAGGCGCGCCGATCGACGCGATGTCCGCACTTTGGACGCTCACCTGGGTGAATCGCTTGTCATTAAGCCCTCGCCCAATTGTCACGGGCGCTGGACACGTCCTGTCAGGCATGACTAACTTGTCACCGACGCCGCAGTCACCAGCGCGGGCCCATGGGGCCGTCCGCCGCGGCAGCCGCGACGACGCCCGCCCCTTCCAGAAGGGAGCATCCCGAGCCGTGAGTACCGCACCCGCCAGCCCTCCCGCCATCCCCGAACTGTTCTCGAACGAGGTGGCCGACCGCCTGACGGAACACCACATCACGTGCTTGGCCGCGGGATCCGTCGGCTCCGTACGGATCAGGCGGTTCTTCGACCCCGCACAGTGCCACGAGATCATGCACGCCCTCGAGACCTGCGAGATGGGCTCCTACGACGAAGTGCTCGTCCAGCCCCGGATCGCCAAACTCGGCCCGGTCGCCTACGACTTCTACGGTGACGGCAAGCTCCGCGAGGAGTACTGGGAGTACGCCGCCCGGTCCGCCCGCGCCCGCTCGACCCTGCTCGCCGGGGGCGACCCCATGGCCCTCGCCGCCGCCGAGGTGGCCCGCGCCTGGGGCGACGAGGTCCGGCCGGCCACCTCCGACGGCCGGGACATGTTCGCCGGCATCATCCGGGAGATCAACAACGGCGCCCGGATGCACTTCGACGAGGTCATCCGGGAGTTCGCCGGGGTGCTGGACCAGGCGCCGATCGCCCAGATCGCCTTCAACTGCCACCTGTCGGTGCCGTCCGCGGGCGGCGAGGCCGTCGCCTTCCGCCGCCGCTGGCGGCCTGGCGACGAGCAGCGCCGGGACGGCTACGGCTACGAACGCTCGCTGGTCGAGGGCGAGCCGGCCGCGGTCATGCGCGCCGACCTCGGCGACGCGGTGTTCTTCGACCCCCGCAACTACCACCTCGTGGAGCCCGTCGAGGGCGACGGCCGCCGGGTCACGCTCTCGTTCTTCATCGGGGTCACGGGGCGCGGCCCGCTGTGCCTGTGGTCGTAGCCCTCCGGGCCCTGACCGTGCCGTCGATCAAGGTCAACAGCGGTCGCACGCGGGGCGGGCACGGGGCGCGGCACGCCGACGTCGCCGTACCCGCCCGCGGGGTGCCCGCGCCCGCCGGGGCGGCCCCCGCCCCTTCCGAGGACAGGGAGACCGAGCGCACATGAGCCAGTCCGAGACCGAACCACGCGAGGTGCCCCCGGGGCCCCCGGAGCAGGACGACGGGTCGGGGCCGGCCGCGGGGACCGCCCGCGACCGGCCCCCGCTCGTACCGCTGCGCCGCAACTGGCGCTTCCAGCTGCTCTGGGTCGGCGCCACCAGCACCACGCTCGGTGTGGAGGCTGCCGACGTCGCCTACCCGCTGCTGGTGCTGGCCCTGACGGGGTCCCCCGCGCTGGCCGGTCTCTTCGGCTTCACCCAGCTCATCGTGATCCTGCTGTTCGGGCTGCCCATCGGGGTGCTCGCCGACCGCTGGGACCACCGCCGGGTCCTCGTCGGCGCGGAGGCGGCCCGGGCCGTGGCCACCGCCTCGGTGGCGGTCGCCCTGGCCATGGACCGGCTGACCGCCGTCCATCTCCTGCTGGTGGCCGTCGTGTTGGGCGTGGGGACGGCGTTCGGCGGACCCGTGCGCATGCTGCTGATCCGCGCCGTGGTGCCCGACGAGCAGCTGACCCAGGCACTCACCCAGGACGAGGTGCGCGAGGGCGCCGCCGGCCTGCTCGGCCCTGCGGTGGGCGGCGCGCTGTACGGGGTCTCGCGCGTGGTCCCGTTCGTGGCGTGCGCCGTCACCTTCTCGGTGTCGCTGGTGTGCACCCTGTTCGTACGGGTGCCGCCGCGCGCGAAGGACCCGGCCGCCGACGCGGGGGCCGGGGCCGGGGACGGGGCGGGGGGCGGGGACGGCGAGGAGCGCGGCGCCGCGGCCGCCGAGGAGTCGGGGGGCGCCTTCGCGGGCGTGCTGGAGCTGGTGCGGCAGCCCGCCCTGCGCGGCTCCCTCCTCCTGGTGGGCACCTTCTACCTGGTCCTCACCGCGGTCACGCTGACCGTGGTGGTGAAGCTCCAGGCCCAGGACACACCACCGGGCCTGGTGGGCTTCGCCCTGACCGGCAGTGCGGTGGGGATGCTGCTGGGCTCGCTGCTGGTCAAGCGGCTGCACGGGTGGATGGCGCCGGGCCGGCTGCTGCTGCTCGTCTCGGCGGTCGCGGCCCTGTGCGTGACCCTGCTGGCGGCGCCGTTCGCCTGGTGGTGGGTGTTCGGCGTGCTGGTCGTCGCGACGCTGACGACGCCGGCGCTGCGGGTCCTGATCGACATCATGATCCTGCGCCAGGTGCCCGAGGACCGGCGCGGCCGGACGATCGTCGCCACCATGACCGTCCTGCAGTGCGGCCCGGCCGCGGGCACCCTCGGGGCCGGCCTGCTCCTGCAGTTCGCCGGCACCACCGGAGCCATCCTCGCCCTGGGCGGCCTGCAGGCCGTGGTCACGCTCGTCGGAGTGGCCGACCGGGGCGTGGCGGCGGCCCGCTGGCCGGAGTGACCCCGACGGGCCGGCCGGACCCTGCACGGCGCGCCGGGGCACCCGTACGCGGCACGCGACGACGCCCGCGCTCCCCTACGGAGCGCGGGCGTCGCGCGTTCCGCCGGGCGACGGACCGCTCGTGGAGTGCAGCCGTGGAAGACGCGGTCCGCTACGAGTTCGCCGACACCGGCCGGGGTCCCGCCGAGGCCTCCCACGACGCGCTCGCGCCCGGCGTTCTGCGGAAGCGGTTCGCCGCGGAGGGGGTCGTCCGGGGCGGGCGGACCGGGCCGGACCGGACCGACCGGATCGGGGTGCACCCAAAAGGGCGTGGCCTCCGGGCGGAACCCGTCGGTTCCTGCTCGGAGGCCACGCCCGTGTCCGGTGCGCCGGTTCCCGCTAGCGGGTCGCCACGAAGAGGCGCCCGGTGGGGAAGCCCAGCTCCACGGTCCGCACCTCGTTGAAGCCGGCGCCGCGCAGTTTGGCCTCCCACTCCTCCTGGGTGAGGAGCTTCCGCTTCATGAACTGGCGGTGGTAGTAGGTGACGATGGCGCTGAACCGCCGCTCGCGCTCGTTGCGGAGGTACGGCACGGCGTCGGTGATGGCCATGATGCCGCCCGGCCGCAGCGCCTCGCGGCAGTTCGCGAGGACCGCGTCGGCGACGTGCTCCTCCTCCGGCATCATGTCGTGGAAGACGAAGCCCGCGTGGATGACGTCGCTGCCCTCGACCGGCGACGGGTCGGTGGCGATCGACTGGATGGTGCGCTCCACGACGGTCAACCGGTCGGCGACCCCGGCCTGTTCGGCCGCCAGCCGGGCGGCGCTGCAGGACGGGCCGTCCAGGTCGAGCCCGACGCCGGAGCAGCCGGGGAGCTCCTGGAGCACCTCGATGAGCAGCCGGCAGGTGCCGGCCCCCAGGTCCGCGATGCGCTCCGGCTTCGCGTCGAAGATGGTCTCGAGGGCCGCGGGGTAGAACGCCTTGGAGCCCATCCACTGGGAGCTGACCGCGACCTGGCGGCCGTCGCGGATGTACGCGCCGCTGGCCTTGCCCGGGTCGGACAGGTAGGCGCGGGCGTTCTCGATGAACGGCCGGTTGGCGTTCATCACCCAGGAGACGTAGCCGGCCTGGTGCTGGATGCGGTCGAAGTCCGCAACGGTCACGAAGTGGCCCGCGCCGGAGGGGCCGGGGGTGATGATGCCCGCGGACTCCATCGCCTCGAGGTAGTCGGTGACCCCCTGCTCGGGCAGGCCGGTGTGCGCGGCGAGTTCCCCGACGCCGAATTCCTTCCCCGGAATGATCACGTCGAGGACGCCGAGGCGGTCCCCCATTTCGAGCAGAGCCGCCGCTGCCGCGATCGCGGGCGCGTCACCGCTCGCCACGACCTCGTCCGCCAGCCGACGATTGCTCGCGCTCTCAGATGTCACGATTTTCACCCTCGTTCCAACGTCACTGACCGCTGACTTGAAGCCACCCGTGGATCGTCACGGGTGGTTGAGCGACCCATCGCAGATCTGCGCGCTCACGCTAACCAGCCATGACAGATCATGTCCAGCGTTATGACAGCTCTCAACTCGCGAGATGACAAGAGAGTCAGGATTGTTTGTCATGAGGGGGCCCGTAGCACGCCGGGGGCGCAGCGGTCACGGGGCGGGTCCGTCAACCCGTCAGAAGCACTGCGCGTAGTACTTCTTGATGTTGGGCAGCGACTCCAGGTCCGCCCGGCGGCCGGGGTGGTGGGCGAGCAGGTACCGGATCCGGTCCACCAGGTCGGTGCCACCGGGCTGGAACGCGGCCGCCTTGAGGATCTGGCAGAAGTCGGCGATGTGCCCGAGGTGGACGTGCTGCGCCGCGCGCGGGCAGAGCCGGGCGCCCACGTCGGCCCGCCACTGGGGCGGCATGGCGTCGGGCTTGCAGTCGACCCCGTCCACGCCCCTGAGCCAGGCGCTGCCCACGATCTGCGCCGAGTGGACGTTCTGCCCGATCGTGGCGGACCCACCCGCGGGCAGGGGGATGAGGCCCTGCGTGCTGAGCGTCGGCATCAGCGACTCGACCCAGCCGGCCGTGCAGTACGAGGCTCCCCACACGATCGATGCGAAGGCGCCGCTCCTGGTGATCGCCCGGACGATCCCCGCGGGCTGGTCCAGGGTCCCGTACGTACTCTCCCAGGGGGTGGCGCCCTGCGCGCTGCAGGCGTCGTACCCGCCCGTCGGGGCGGCGACCATGCCGACCACGTGCTGGACCGTGGCGTCCTGCCCGCCCTTGCGCAGCCAGAGCTTGAACGGGTGCTGCGCGGCGGCGGCGTACAGGGCGCCGCTGGCGTCGACGAGGATCCGCCGCCGCGCCCCCGCGACGGTGGCGTGGACCGCGCCGCCCTTGTACCGCAGCGCCCCGTCGGGGCCGGTCCACAGGTGCACGGGGTTGTAGGTGCCCGGGGCCTCACCGAGTGCGAGCGAGGTCAGGCAGCTGACCGCGGCCGCCCGGAGCGTCTCGGAGCTCACGTCCTGCAGCGGCTGCCGGGGCGCGGGGAAGTCGGGCTTGGCCAGGTCCACTTGGGGGAAGGCCACGAGCAGCGCCGCCCGGAAGCCCTCCCGCTCGTCCTCGAGGTCCTGAACGAACCGTCCGTACTGCGGCCCGCCGGCCATGGTCCGCAGCTCGTCGGTGATCTTCCCGGTGTCGGGCGCCTGCCCGCTCAACCAGCGCAGGAGGTTCGGGTAGGGGCTGGTCGGAGTGTGAGTGCTCATGGTCTTCCCTTCGGTCGGTGACTGCGCGGTGGACCGGGTGGGGGGAGGATCGGGGGCACGGGAGCCGCCCACGGGGCACCGGAGGGGCAGGCGGCGGGGCGACACTTCACGCTACCGTGCGCTTTGACACCCCGTGGCCGGTTCGGCCCGATCACCGCAAACGCCGCCGCCACGGCCTGATCGGCCGTGGCGGGCGAGGGTCCTCCGCGTGCGCGGAGGGGGAGAAGACCGGTGGGACCGCGTCAGCCGCGCTGCCTGACCGCGGCCAGGGCGTCCTTGACCTCCTGGACCACGCGGGCCGCGTCGTCGGGGTTGTTCACCACGTCCGTGCGGTTCATGTCGACGACGAGGACCTCGCTGGCCGAGTAGTGCCTGTGCACCCAGTCGTCGTAGCCGGACCAGAGGGTGCGGTAGTACTCGACGAGCCCGGCGTCCTGCTCGAAATCGCGTCCCCGCAGGCCGATGCGGTGCAGCACCGTGTCGAAGTCGGCCTGGAGGTAGACCATGAGATCCGGCGCCTTGCGGTAGGGCAGGCCGTCGATCTCGCGCATCATCTCCTCGAGCAGCCCCTCGTACACCTGCATCTCGAGGGAGCTGATCCGGCCCAGGTCGTGGTTGACCTTGGCGAAGTACCAGTCCTCGTAGATGGACCGGTCGAGGACGTTGTCGCCCTGCTTGTACGCCTCCTTGATCGAGGCGAAGCGCGTCTGCAGGAAGTAGAGCTGGAGCAGGAAGGGGTAGCGGCGCGCCTGGATCTCCTCGGGGCTCGCCGTGTAGAAGAGCGGGAGGATCGGGTTGTCGTCGACGCTCTCGTAGAAGACGTGGCTGCCGAGCTCCTTCGCGAGCAGCTCGGCCACGCTCGTCTTGCCGATCCCGATCATGCCTCCGACGCAGATCACTGCCATACCTCACTTCTCCCTGGGGTTCCTCTGTGCGCGGGCGGGCGGGCCGGCCGGCCGCCCCACACCGATGAGACGCGCGCCGACGGGCACGCGATTCCCAGGGAGCTTCATGATCAGTGTCATACGGTCCCGTCCGGCCTCGGGCCCCGACGCAGGCCGCCCTCCCCGGCCGGACGGACCGACCGCTCCGCGATCGCCCGTGCGGCGGGGAATCACCATCCCGCAGCCGCCTTGAAGCATAGGTGACGTTTCGCCCCGGGCCTGCCCGGGCGGACCGGCCCATGTGTGACCGGTGTCACCGTGCGGACGGGCCGCCGCCGGGCCGGGCGGGGCCGCCGGCGGGCCGGGCCGTGCGGAGCGGCCGGCTACGGCTGCTCGATCGCGACGAACAGCGCGTTGACGGTCCGGTTCGCGTTCATGGTGAGCTGGTGGCTCGGGTCGTTGCCGTCCAGCTCGATCCCGTCGACCGCCCAGGCGTCGAACCGGTAGCCGGGATTGGGGACGGCGGTGACGGTGACCTGCGTGCCGGGGTCGTACGGGCCGAACTCGCTGACCCGGACCGTGCCGCCGGCCTCCGGGTCGTGCATCAGGGTGAGGGAGTTGCGGTTGGTCACCAGGGAGGCGCGGTAGGCGGCCACGGTGTCCGCGCTCTGACGCGCGACGGCGGCGTTGTTGTTGTCGGCGTTGCCCAGGGCCTGGTCTCCCCAGGTGCGCTCGGTGTTGGAGTACGCGTTGACCACGCTGCACGCCCGGGGGCAGGCCTGGGAGTAGGCCATGAGCGTGCGGTGCAGCCCGTTGGGCGTGACCCAGCCGTAGTTGAACGTGCCCTCGGGGGTGGTGCCGCCCTGGCGCGCGATCGTCAGGCGGTCGTGCTTCAGGCCGAAGTTGTGTCCGACCTCGTGGGCGAGGTTCTCCCAGGCGGCCACGGACCCGATGCTGGTGACCGAGTACGCGTTGGCGTCGGTGGTCGCGGAGGGCCCCGGATCGGGCAGGTTGGCCGCACCGGAGGAGTCCTCGAACGGCACGGAGGCGAGCAGCGCGACGAGGTCGGCCCCGTAGGTGTTGCGCTGCGCGGCGGCCGTGGCCCCGAGGACCGTGTTCGCGGGGTTGCTGATCATGGCCAGCAGCGTGTTCACGTTCTCGCGCGGGACGTTGGTGGGCGCGGTCTGGTACGTGTTGACGACGTGCACGCTGGCCGGCACGTTGCTGAAGGCGAGCGCCCTGTTCATCTGGTTCACGCCGTACGTGATGCGGGACTGGACCGCCTGGACACTGCCCATGACCTCGACGGCGGCCGGGGTGTAGGCCACGACGATGTCGATGGCGGCCGGGTCGTTGGGTGTGGCGGCCCGCAGGCCCGGCTTGGGCGGGTGGTGCGGGTGGCCCGGGTGGTGCGGGCGGTGCGGCTTCTTGTCGGGGATGGTGACCGTGTCGACGCCCTGCCCGCTGGGCGGCAGGGCGAGGGAGTCGATCTCCTGCAGCTCGTACCAGCCGGGGCGCCCGGCCAGCGGCTGGTAGGCGTAGTCGCGGAAGTCCTCCGTGATGACGCCGGAGAGGGTGACCGGCCCCTTGGTGCAGGCCCCGATGACGGACACGGAGATGGTGTTCTCCGCGTTCTTCGGGTCGTGGCCGCTCCAGAACACCGTGCCGTCCGCCTCCTTGCGCTGGAAGTCCTCCACGGCGGTGAAGCCCTTGCCACGCCCGAACAGCGGGAACGTACGGCGCTCCGGTGCGCCCTCCCGGTGCTCGCCGCAGAGGGAGCGGAACGCCTTGGCGTCCGTGCGCTGCACGGCGGACCGCACCACCCAGGGCTCGTGCTCACCTCCGCCCCGGCCTCCGCCCCGGCCTCCGCCCCCGCCCGACCCGGCGGACGCGGCGGGTGCGGTCAGGGCGAGTGCCACGGTGGCGGTGAAGGCGGTCGCCGAGGCGGAGGCGGCGAGCAGGAAACGACGGCGCATGGGGCGTGGGCCTCTCTGTGGGGGGTGTGCGCCTTGTATTCCGTGGCCGGGGCCACGCCACGCCGGTACGCCGGTCCCGCACGGCCGACCGGCCCGAGGGTTCACCCCGAGGGTGGGGAACCCCCGAACCGGATGCTCAGGGTGTGGTGGAAGGCGCCGTCGGGGCCGTACGCGGCCCCCGTCCACCCCGCACCCCCGCCGCCCGTCCGACCGCGGCCGGTCAGGGGCCGGTCCACGGCCCCGGTGCGCGGCCGGTCAGGGGCCGGTCCACGACCCGGTGCGCGCCCGGTCAGGCGCCGCTCCGGCGTCGGAGGTGGTACGCGCCGGCGCCGGCGGCAGCGGCTCCCGCCAGCAGGACCGCGGGCCACGCGTACCCGGTGCCGGAGCCCGCCGGGGCCGTGGCGGCGGCGGCCACGGGCGGCGGTTGGGTCCGCGGGCGGGCCGCCGACGGGGGCCGGAGCGATCCGACCGGGTTCACTCGTCCGGCTGCCGCAAAACCCCAGTCCAGCAGGGCCCGCGCCTCCTCGTACACCGCGAAGGGGCCGCCGTGCTGGGGGTTCATGACGGTGACCAGGACGGTACGGCCGGCCCGCCGTGCGGCCGTGACCAGGGTGTAGCCGGCTCCGGAGGTGTAGCCGTTCTTGATGCCGATGACGCCCGGGTAGCGCTCGACGCCGTCCTCGCCGGTGAGCAGCCGGTTGGTGTTCTCGATGCCGTACGTCCAGCTCGGCCGGCCCGCGGCGTCCGTGTCCCCGGGGAACGGGGCGTCGGGGAGCGCCGCGTAGCGGGAGAAGTCGGGATCGGCGAGGCCCGCGCGGCCGAAGACCGCGAGGTCGAAGGCGGAGGACACCTGGCCGTCCGCGTCGTAGCCGTCCGGGGAGACGACGTGGGTGTCGGTCGCGCCGAGGGCGCGGGCCTTGGCCTGCATCCGCGCGGTGGTCGCGGCCCAGCCGCCGTTCATGGCGGCCAGGACGTGGACGGCGTCGTTGCCCGAGCTGAGGAAGACGCCCTTCCAGAGGTCCGCGACCTGATAGGTACGGCCGGCGTCGAGGCCGACCAGGCTGCTGCCCTCGCCGACGTCGGCCAGTTCGGCGCCGGTGACGGTGTGGGTGCCGGTCCGCGGGAGGCTGGGCAGGGCCGTGAGCGCGAAGAGCGTCTTCAGGGTGCTGGCCGGCGGCAGGCCCAGGTGGGCGTTGTGGGCGGCGAGCACCTCACCGGTGCCGGCGTCGGCCACCAGCCAGGACAGCGCGGACAGGTCGTCGGGCAGGGCCGGTGCGCCCTCGCGCGGCCGCACGACGACGCCGGGGCGGTGCAGGAGGGCCGGATCCGGCAGGGCCTCCGCCCGCGGGGGCGCGGGCTCGGCCCGGGCCGCGCCCGCGAACGCCGGCGTGAGGACGACGCTCGCGCCGGCGGCCAGGGCGGCCGTGCGGGTAAGGAGCCTGCGCGCTGACGAACTGAGGATCATCCGGTCACGGTAGGCACCGCCCGGGGAGCTCGCAGCCGCACGTGGGCCGACCGGCGTAGCGCCGCGGCCGCCGCGGCACGGCCGCCGGGCATCGGCCCGCACCGGACACGTCCCGGCGCCTACGGGCCCACGGGCCCACGGCGGGTCAGGTGCGGGCCAGCGCGGCGGCGCCGAAGGACACGTCGAAGCGGTCGCACCAGATGCTGACGCTCGAGTACGTCGACCAGTCGAGGTCCGGGGGCAGCGGGTAGTTCTGGTCGCCCTTGTTGCCCTTCAGCTCGGCGAGGTTGACGTACCGTCCGTCGTCGAAGAGCCGCCAGCCCGCCCTGCCCTCCTTGACGGGCGCGTCGCTCAGCCAGACGCGCACATCGGGCCCGCTGCTCGTGTCCAGGCCCTCGAGGCGGAGCGTGTGGGTGCCGTCCGCGAGCCGGAGGATCCTCACCGTGCCGGTCGTGGCGTGCTCGTGACTGATGAACGTGCCCTGCGCGACGGTGACGGGCTCCGACGGAGAAGGCGCGGACGGCGCGGAGTCCCCGGCCCCCGCCGTCGGCTTCGCTGCCGCGGCCGAGGTGGGCAGCGCCTCGTTCACCGTCTCGTCCGTCCACAGGGCCCACGGCTCGAACCACACCAGCCCGGCCGACACCACCACCAGACCCGCCGCGACGACCGCGGCCCACCACTGCTTCCTCGTGACGCGCCCCACGACGCCCCTCCTTCCGAACCGCCTCTTCACCTTCACCCGCCATCCAAGGTGATCGCGCCTCCGTCCGGCAGCCCCGGGCCGATGACGAAACCCTTACGTCGTCGGCGGCGCGCGCAGCGGCGCGGCCGGGTGGCGCGCAGGGGTCATCCGAAGGGGCCGGACGGCGGCGTGCGCCATCGCGGTCCGCCCTGCGTCCCGGCCCCCATGCCGCGCGGGCGCCGACACGGGGCGTTCGCGCCGAGGACCCGTCAAGTCGGGTGCTGTCACACGTTCTTCATGCTCCGTGCATGGTCCGGGTGCGGCTCCCCCGCGCATGATCGGCAGGCGTCCGGCCCAGGCCCAGGCCCGGCCCGCCCGCACCCCCACGCGCACGCGCACGCGCACCCGCAGCCGCACCCACACCCGCACCCGCATCCGCATCCGCATCCGAGGAGCAGTCCCCCATGCCCAGCCGCCGTACCTTCCTCGCCGCATCGACCGCTTCGCTCGGTCTGACCGCCGTCACCGCCACCGCCGCCGGGTCGGCACAGGCGGTGCCCGCGGTGACGGTCCCGGACACGGCGGACGGCTCCGGCACCCGGCTGCCGAACATCGTCGTCGTCCTCGCCGACGACCTGGGCTACGGCGAGCTCGGCTCCTACGGCCAGAAGCTGATCACCACCCCCCGCCTGGACCGGCTCGCCACCGAGGGGCTCCGCTTCACCGATGCCTACTCGACCGCCGCGGTCTGCGCACCCTCCCGCTGCTCCCTGCTGACCGGACTCCACACCGGCCACTCCACGGTCCGTGCCAACCCCTCCTCCGGCGGCCAGGGCTCGCTCACCGCAACCGACACCACCTTCGCCCAGGTGCTGCGGGCGCGCGGCTACCGAACCGCCGTGATCGGCAAATGGGGCTTCGGACCGGAGGCCGCAGGCCAGGACAGCCATCCGGCCGCCCGCGGCTTCGAGGAGTTCTACGGCTACATCGACCACAGCCACGCCCACCAGTACTACCCCGAGTACCTGTGGCACAACGCGGTCAAGGAGCCCATCCCCGCGAACGCCGGCGGCGCCAAGGCCGTGTACGCCCCCGACCTCCTCGAGCAGCACGCCCTGGAGTTCATCGACACCCACGCCGCCGAACCGTTCCTCCTCCTGCTCACCCCGAACGTCCCGCACGCCCCCAGCGACATCCCCGACACCGGCGCCTATGCGGGCCAGAGCTGGTCGGCTGCGGACAAGGGCCACGCGGCCCAGGTCAGCTACTTCGACTCGCTGGTGGGCAAGGTGATCGACCGGCTCCGCGACCTCGGCCTGGAGCAGGACACCGTCGTCCTCGTCACCAGCGACAACGGCCCCCACGAGGAGGGCGGGGTCAACCCCGACCTGTTCGACGCCAACGGTCCGCTGCGCGGCTACAAGCGCAACCTCTACGAAGGCGGCGTACGCGTCCCCCTCATCGCCTGGGGCCCCGGCCGGGTCCGGCAGGGTACGAGCGACCGCCCCACCCCCCTGACCGACGTCCTGCCCACCCTCGCCGAGCTCGGCGGTGCCCCCGCCCCCACCGACCTGGACGGGCTCTCCGCCGCTCCCCTGCTCGCGGGCAGCGCCGACTCGGCGCGCCACGGGCACCTGTACTGGTTCCGCGACGAGTCGGGGGGCACCAGCCGGGCCAACGCCCAGGACAGGAAGCGCGCCACCTGGCTCGCCGAGGCGGTCCGCCGGGAGAACTGGAAGGCCGTGCGCTTCGCCCCCGAACGCGACCACAACCTCCCCGACGACAAGTGGCAGGTGGAGCTGTACGACCTGGCATCCGATCTCGGCGAGGCCCACAACGTCATCGACAAGCACCCGGCCACGGCCGGAGAACTTGTGGCGCTGATGCGCTCCTCCTGGAAGGACACCTACCCGCGCACGCCGTTCGGGACCCGTCTGACGCTGCCCCGGCTGGCCGTCCCCGGCCGGGCGTTCACCGTCACCGCCACCCTGGACAACGGGTCCGCACGGCCCTGGACCACCGCGGCGCTCAGCCTGCGCGCCCCCGCCGGATGGACCGTGGCCTCCGCCTCCCCGGCCACGGCGGAGGGACTCGCCGTCGGCGCCCGGCTCACCGCCTCCTGGCAGGTCACACCACCCGTGGACGCCGCCCCCGCGACCGCGTGGGAGCTCACGGCGGAGGGCACCGCCCTCACCCCGGCCGGCCCGGTCCACTACCCGGCGACGGCCACCGTCCCGACCCCGCCCCCCGCCCCCACTCGCGACTCCTACCTCTCCGACCTCACCTGGATCAGCGCTACCAACGGCTGGGGACCGGTGGAACTCGACGCCTCCAACGGCAAGAGCGCCGCCGGGGACGGCCCGCCGATCGCCTTCGGCGGTACGACGTACCCCAAGGGTCTGGGCGTCCACGCGCCCAGCGACATCGCCTACCACCTCGGCGGCGGCGCCGTCCGGTTCACGTCCCTGGTCGGCATCGACGACTTCTCCGCCAAGCAGAGCACCCTCGGCGCCACCCGCGCCAAGGTCTACGGCGACGACCGCCTGCTCCTCACCACCCCCACCCTCACGGCCGCCACCGGCCCGGTCCAGGTCGACCTGGACGTGCGCGGCGTCCGCGTCCTGCGGCTGGTGGTGGAGGACGCCAACAACCGCACGTCCTACGACCACACCTCCTGGGCCCTGGCCCGGGTCACCGTGGGCTGACCCCCGCGCCCCCGTGCCAGAGGCCGCTCCGGATCACTCCGAAGCGGCCACCTGCGCAGTCGCCGTGGGTATGCGGGCGACGGACCGTGCTACGCGGGACCGGCGGCCACGCGGAACCCGATGTTGCCCGTCGAGCTGTCGGGCGTGTTGGAGCTGCGCGCGGCGACCCGGTAGCGGTTGCAGTAGGAGTCGTGGCAGAGGTACGAACCTCCGCGCATCGCGCGGGACGTCTCCTCGGCGGGGGTGAACCAGTCCGCGCACCACTCCCAGACGTTGCCGACCGTGTTGTAGAGGCCGAAGCCGTTGGGCCGGAAGGAGTTCACGGGGGCGGTGGAGACGTAGCCGTCGGCGCCGGTGTTGAGCACCGGGAACCGGCCCTGCCAGATGTTGCACATGTGACGGCCGTCGGGCATGAGCTCGTCGCCCCACGGGTAGCGGCGCTGCTCCAGGCCGCCGCGGGCCGCGTATTCCCACTCGGCCTCGGTCGGCAGGCGGGTGCCGGACCAGGCGCAGTACGCCTGGGCGTCGTGCCAGGACACGTGGACGACGGGGTGGTTCTGCCGGTCGGTGACATGTGAACCGGGCCCTTCGGGGTGGCGCCAGCTGGCCCCCTCCACCGCCCGCCACCACGGGACGCCCGCCACGGGCGCGGAGACCGCGGCGACCTCGTCGGCGAGGAAGGCCCCGAAGGTGAAGGAGAAGCCGAAGCGTTCGGCCTCCGTCGTGTAGCCGGTGGCGTTGGCGAAGGTGGCGAACTGGGCATTGGTCACGGCCGTTGCCGCGATCCGGAAGGGCTCCACGGCCACTTCGCGGATCGGCCCCTCGGCATCCGCCGGGAAGCCCTCCGGGTCGTCGGTACCCATGAGGAAGCTCCCACCGGGCAGGGTGAGCAGCTGCCGGGCCACCCGGGAGGCCGGGGGCGCGGCGGGCGGCGGCGCGAGGGTGAGCGTCGGGGCATGGGCGTGGCCGGGGGTGCAGCAGTCGGACATGGGCGACTCCGTCGGGACGGTGGGCGGCCGGGCGCCCGCACCTCGCGGTGGGGGCGCCCGCCCGGCGGTTCCGGGGTGTGGGTTTGCCATGGCGACGAGAGTAGGTGAAGCGGAACCGGCGTTCCATGTACGGCAGATGAAAACGAGGGCGCCACCACACATACCCCCTGCCGGCCGGGCCACCGCCGGGAATGCGTCGTCCCTGCCGCGCGGTTGACCGGGCAGGCACCCACCGACAGCGACAGGGGGAACAGCAAGGTGACACAGGTGAGGGAGCTCTACCTGAGTGTGGCGGACACAGCGGCGAAGCTGCTGGCCGCACCGGAGGTCGCCGACGACTGGCACCAGCCCTCCGCACTGGCGAAGCTCAGCGTCCAGGGGCTGGCGGGTCACCTGGCCGGGCAGGTCTTCTTCATCCCCACGGTGCTGGCAGAGCCGGTACCTACCGAGCCCGCCATCTCGATCCACGAGTACTACGCGCGGGTCAGCTGGATCGGCTCGGACCTCGACACTCCGTTCAACCAGGCCATTCGATCCGGCGGCGAGGAAGAGGCGGCTGACGGTCCGGCCGCCCTGGCCGCGCGAGTCGCCGCATGCGTCGAGGAACTGCGCGACGTCCTGCCCACCGCGCCGGATCGCCTGGTACGTCGGCCCACCTGGGGGCCGTGGTCGATCGGTCTCGACGACTTCGTCGCCAGCCGGATGCTGGAGCTTGCCGTTCACTCCGACGACCTTGCGCACAGCGTCGGGTTGCCGACCCCCGAGTTCCCGGCCCCTGCCGTCGAGACCGTCGTGGACTTGCTGTCACGGATCGCCCTACGCCGGCACGGCGCCACCAACGTCCTGCGCGCACTGAGCCGCAGCGAACGCGCACCGGCTTCCATCTCGGCGCTCTGACGCAAGCACCTGAACCGAGCAGAAGCCAACGAACCGCCCGCCCGCCTTCCGGCCGGAGGCTCCGCCGCGGGCCGGCCGGAAGGTCCTCATCGGTGACGCGCGGCTCCCCACCCGCTCACAAGCGGGCGGGGAGCCCGGAAGAAGCGGTTCAGGAACCTTCGAACGTCCCGAGCTGCCCCGAAGCGATCCGCCCAACGTTGCTGCGACCACCGGGCGACCCCCTGCAGCAGCTCCGCGAGGCCCTCGGCCGACCCCGCTCCCCCGCGCCGCCGGCCTTCAGCGTCATGGCCGCCGCCCTGCCACGGACCGAACGTACGACCACATTGCGACCACCCTGGCCCCGGACGCACCAAAGGCCGTCCTCTCATGGATGAGAGAACGGCCTCCGACCTGCGTTTCCGCGTGGTCGGGACGACAGGATTTGAACCTGCGACCCCTTGACCCCCAGTCAAGTGCGCTACCAAGCTGCGCCACGTCCCGGTGCTCGCTGACCTGGGGTTTCCCCCGGTCCGGCGTGCAGGAAGAACATTACCGCACGTCGGGGGCTGCGCTGACACGGGCGGGGCGGCCGGGGAGGATGGGGGCATGGAACGGGACCGGGACGGTGAGGGGCGGGCGCGGAGCGCGCGGCCGCGGGACGGGCTCGGGCGGCCGTTGCCGTACGGGGCCGAGGGGGTCGAGCGGCAGCCGGAGGGGGTGGTGCGCAGCCCCGACGACACGGTGCGGGAGGCGCAGCGGCTGCTCGACGCGGGGATGCCGTTCCACGCGCACGAGGTGTTCGAGGACGCGTGGAAGTCCGGCCCCGCGGAGGAGGCAGGCCTGTGGCGGGCCCTGGCGCAGCTGGCCGTCGGGCTGACGCACGCCGCGCGCGGCAACGCGACGGGCGGGGCGCGGCTGTTGCTGCGGGGCGCGCAGGGGTTGGAGGAGTGGCGGCCGGGCCGGGCTGCGGCTCCGGGGCCTGGGTCTGGGCCTGGGCCGTACGGGTTGGACCTGGTGGGGCTCGTGGGGTGGGCTCGGGAGTTGGGTGGGCGGGTGGCCGCCGGCGGCGGCGCCGGCGCGGCGCCGGTGGACGCGGGGGCGGAGGCGCCGCGGCTGCGGGGGGTGGGGTGACGGGTACCGAGGGTCGCCCGGGCCGCGGCGGCCGGTCGGGGCTACTTCGGCTGGAGGAGGTCCCAGCGGTTGCCGTAGAGGTCCTCGAAGACGACCACGGAGCCGTACGGCTCGTGGCGCGGCTGCTCCAGGAAGTGCACGCCCGCGGCCGTCATGCGGGCGTGGTCGGTGGCGAAGTCGTCGGTGTGGAGGAAGAAGCCGACCCGGCCCCCCGTCTGGTCGCCGACGCGGGCCCGCTGCTCGTCGTTCTTGGCCCGGGCGAGGAGGAGCGCCGACTCGGTGGCGCCGCGGGGGCGGACCACGACCCAGCGCGAGCCGTCGGGGCGCGGGGTGTCCTCGACGAGCTCGAAGGCGAGGGCGCGGGTGTAGAAGTCGATGGCCTCGTCGTAGTCGAGGACGACGATGGCGGTCAGGGCGATATGTGCGGACATGGGATCAGTCTGTCGCAAGCAGGACGACTTCCAGTGTGCGGGGGCCGTGTACGCCCTCCACTCGGTCGAGTTCGATGTCACTCGTGGCGGAGGGACCCGAGATCCACGTGAGCGGGCGGGCCGGGTCCAGGCGGGCGAGTGCCTGGGGTACGGAGTCCACGACCTGGTCGGGCACCCGTACCACGCAGATGTGGTGGTCGGGGATGAGGGAGATCCGGCGCCGGCCCTGGTCCGGGGATCCGTCGAGGACGAGCGTGCCGGTTTCGGCGACGGCGAGGGCGCAGCCGGTCACGACGCTGCCGACCCGGTCCAGGCGGTGGGTGGTCCAGCGCGGCAGGTCGTGGATGCGGGTCGGGCCGGCCGCGGACAGCCAGTGCGGCGGCAGGGCCGGGGGGACGAGGACCTCCCCGGAGCCGCGGGCGGCCAGCAGGCGCATGAGGAGCGGGGCGATGCCGTCCTCGTCCGTCCGGTGGACGACGGCTCGGTAGTCGGCGAGGTTCTCGGCGAGCAGGTCGACGCGCTCGGCGGGGGTGCGGGTGCCGTGCACGGTCAGGTAGTCCCGGGGGACGTCGGTGGCGTACGCGGCGGCCGTGGCCGGCGGGGCCGACTCGCCCCGGGCGCGCCGGATGCGCGCGAGGATGCGCTCTCTGCTGTCCATGGTGCGTGGTCCCTCCGGTGCGCCGGTCGTGGGGGCGGTCCCGCCCCGTCGTGCGTGCATCAGTCGCCGGCCCGATCGCGCCGTGCGCACAGCGGCTGCCGTCCCGATCGCGCCGTGCGCGACGTCAGTCGCCGCCCCGTTCGCGCCGCCACCAGTCGCGGAAGGACTCCGCGGGCAGCTCCGGCAGGTCTCGGGTGTCCGTCCAGGCGCGGCCCGTGCGGCCGGGCAGGCGGCGGGGGCGGAACCGGCGGGCCCGGGCCAGCAGCCGCTCCCCCGCCCGCAGGGCGGCGGGGTGGTCCAGGGTCCAGCGGGCGGCGCGCATCGCGGCGCGTTCGGCCGCGTGGCCCCGGGCGGGCCGGATGCGGACCCGTACGCCCTCGCGGGTGACCGGGCCGCCCTGCGCCACCCGCTCGCGCAGGTGCACCAGCACCTCGGGGATGTCGATGGCGACCGGGCAGACCTCGTAGCAGGCCCCGCAGAGCGTGGAGGCGAACGGCAGGGACGCGTCGACCGGGCTGTCCGTGCCGCGTAGTTGCGGGGACAGGACCGCGCCGATGGGGCCGGGGTAGACGGAGCCGTAGGCGTGCCCGCCGGCACGCTCGTAGACGGGGCACACGTTCAGGCAGGCCGAGCAGCGGATGCAGCGCAGCGCCTGGCGGCCCACCTCGTCGGCGAGGGTGTCGGTGCGGCCGTTGTCGAGGAGGACGAGGTGGAAGGCGCGCGGGCCGTCGCCGTCCGTGGTGCCGGTCCACATGGTGGTGTACGGGTTCATCCGCTCGGCGGTGGAGGAGCGCGGCAGGGTCTGCAGGAACACCTCCAGGTCGCGGAAGGTGGGGACCACCTTCTCGATGCCGACGACCGAGATCAGGGTCTCGGGCAGGGTCAGGCACATCCGGCCGTTCCCCTCGGACTCCAGCACCACGAGGGTGCCGGTCTCGGCGACCATGAAGTTGGCTCCGGAGACGGCCACCTTGGCGCGCAGGAACTTCTCGCGCAGGTGGCGGCGGGCCGCCTCCGCGAGGTCGGCGGGCCGGTCGGTCAGGTCGGCCGGCGCGGGCCGGCCCCAACGGGCCATCTCCGCACGGAAGACGTCGCGGATCTCGGCGCGGTTGCGGTGGATGGCGGGCACCAGGATGTGCGAGGGCCGGTCGTGGCCGAGCTGCACGATGAGTTCGGCCAGGTCGGTCTCGTACGCGGCGATGCCCGCGGCCTCCAGGGCCTCGTTGAGTCCGATCTCCTGCGTGGCCATGGACTTGACCTTGACCACCTCGCGCTCGCCGGTGGCCTCGACGAGGGCGGTGACGATCGCGTTGGCCTCGGCGGCGTCGGCGGCCCAGTGGACGGTGCCGCCCGCCGCCGTGACGGCCTCCTCCAACTGGATGAGGTAGTGGTCGAGGTGACGGAGGGTGTGGTCCTTGATGGCGCGGCCGGCCTCCCGCAGCCGTTCCCAGTCGGCGAGTTCGGTGACGGCCCGGGCGCGCTTGTCGCGGATGGTGCGGGTGGCGTGCCGGAGGTTGGCCCGCAGCCGCTCGTCGTGCACGGCGGCCCGGGCCGCCTCGGGGAAGGCCGGGAAGGAGGAGGCGGGAGCGGGGCCGGGTACCGGAGCGGGGCCGGGGGCAGGAGCGGGCGGATGCGCCGGGAAACCCGGCATGCCCAGGTACGTGGCGCCGTCGCCGCTCATCGGAAGTCCTCCTCGGTGCTCGCCAGGATCTCCGCCAGGTGCAGGGTGCGCAGTGGCGCGCCCTGCCGGCGCAGGGTGCCGCCGAGGTGCAGCAGGCAGGAGTTGTCCGCGCCGCACAGCACGTCGGCGCCGGTGCCGAGGGCGGCGCGCACCTTGTCGGCACCCATGGCGGCGGAGACGTCGGGGTTCTTGACGGCGAAGGTGCCGCCGAAGCCGCAGCACTCCTCGGCTCCGGGCAGTTCGACGAGGTCGAGGCCCTTGACGGCGCGCAGGAGACGGCGCGGGCGGTCGCCGAGTCCGAGGGAGCGCAGCCCGTGGCAGGACGGGTGGTACGTGACGGCGTACGGGAAGTACGCTCCGACGTCGACCGTGCCGAGCACGTCGACGAGGAACTCCGTCAGCTCGTACGTACGGGGGGCGAGCCCGTCCGCGAGCACCGCCAGCTCTCCGCCGCGGCCCTCGGCGGCCGCCCGCCGGCCGATGCGCGGGTAGTGCTCGCGGACCATCGCGGCGCACGAACCGGAGGGGGTGACCACGTACTCGTACCCCTCGAAGGCGCGGGCGGTTCGGCGCAGCAGCGGCTCGGTCTCGTGCCGGTAGCCGGTGTTGTACTGCGGCTGGCCGCAGCAGCTCTGGGCGGCGGGGAAGTCGACCGTCACGCCGAGCCGCTCCAGCAGCCGCACCACGGCGACGCCGGTGCCGGGGTGGAGCGCGTCGTTGACGCAGGTGACGAACAGGGCGACGCGCATGCCCGGGAGCATAGCGAGGACGCCCCGGCCCGGCCCTGATGTCCGGGGGACGGACGGCATGGGGCAGACTCGGCCGGGTGAAGAAGTTCTATGTGATCGGCATCGGGGCGGGCGACCCCGACCACCTGACCCTCCAGGCGGTCAAGGCGATCGGCGCGACGCACGCGTTCCTCATCCTGGAGAAGGGTGAGGAGAAGGCTGACCTCACTGACCTGCGGCGGGCCATGCTGACCGCGCACGGCCGGCCCGGGCACCGCCTGGTGGAGGGGCTCGACCCGGACCGCGACCGGACCCCGGCCGACTACGCGCCGACGGTCGACGGCTGGCGCAGCGCGCGCTCGCACCTCTTCGAGCGGTTCATCGCCGAGGACCTCGCCGAGGACGAGACGGGCGCGTTCCTGGTGTGGGGCGACCCGGCGCTGTACGACTCGACGCTCGCGATCCTCGACGAGGTCCGCGAGCGGGGCCGGGTGGCCTTCGAGCACGAGGTCGTGCCGGGCATCAGCAGCGTCTCCGCGCTGCTGGCCAAGCACCGTACGACCCTGAACCGGGTGGGCCGGCCGGTTCAGATCACCACCGGGCGGCGACTGGCCGAGGGCTGGCCGGCCGACGTGGACGACGTGGTGGTCATGCTGGACGCCCGGCACGCCTTCACCCGCCACCTCGACCAGGACCTGTACATCTACTGGGGCGCCTACGTGGGCACGCCGGACGAGATCCTGGTCCAGGGACGGCTCGCGGACGTGTCGGACCGGATCGAGGAGCTGCGCACCGAGGCCCGGGCCCGCAAGGGCTGGATCATGGACACGTACCTGCTGCGCCGCGGGTGATCCCGCGCCCCGTTCCGGGCGGCTGATCACCCCGGGTCGCGTGGCGGTGTGCGTGGGGGGGGAGGCGGTTGACAGGACCACGGCTCCCCCACCCCACCGCCCTCAGCGGTCCAGCAGCCCGGCGAGCCCGACGGCCAGCGCCTCGTACTCCTCGGGCCGGTTGTAGAGCTGCCCGCACACCCGGATGCCGCCGGCGCCCTCCCAGCCCCAGACGGTGACCCGGATCCGCAGCCGGTCGGCGATCTCCTCGCGCAGCGCCCTGGCCCGCTCCAGCGTGTCGGCGACCCCGGCCGGCAGTCGCAGCGAGCGCATCGCGACGCCGTCGGCGTACGGCAGCGGGCGCAGCCCGAGCCGGTCCGCGAGCACCTCGCTGCCGTACGCGGCGAGCGCGGCGTTGTGGGCCCGTACCTTCTCCGCGCCCAGGCCGTCGAGGAACGCCAGCCCCTCGGGGGCGGCGAGCCAGGCGGTGTAGTCGGCGGTGGCGCGCCACTCCAGCGAGCGCGGGAAGCCGTGGTGGTCCTCCCAGGACGGCGAGAGCGGCCGGATGGCGGCGCGGTGCGCGGGTGCCACGGCCAGGACGGCGGCGCCGGGCGGCGCGTAGGCCCACTTGTGGAGGTTCCCGAAGTAGAAGTCGGCCCCGCCCGCGAGGGGTTCGGCGAGCATGCCCAGGGCGTGCGCCCCGTCGACGATGGTGGTGACCCCGCGGTCGGCGAGCTCGGCGAGCAGCCGCGGCCCGGCCACCAGGCGGGCGGTGGGCGAGGTGATGTGGTCGAGCACGGCGGCCCGGGTGCGCGGGGTGACGGCGGCCAGGACGGCCTCGCACACGGCGTCCTCGTCCGGCAGCTCCGGGTCGAGGGCGACGGTGCGCAGCGGGGCGCGGCGGGCGGCGGCCGCGGTGACGGTGCCGTAGCCGTGGTCCGTGACCAGGATCTCGTCGCCCTCGTCGAAGTCGAGGGAGTTCATGACAACGTTGGCACCCTCTGTCGCGTTGGCCACGAAGGCGATGCCGTCGGGGTCCGCGGCGAGCGGGGCGGCCAGACGGACGCGGGCCTCGGCGATGCGCTCCGGGGCGCCGACGAAGAAGGCGTCGGGGTCGGCGTGCTGCTCCTCGCGCACGGCGGCCTGCACCTCCAGCACGGGGACGGGGGCCGCTCCGAAGGACCCGTGGTTGAGGTGCGAGATGTCCGGGTCGAGCCTGAACAGGGCGCGTCCGCCGGGGAACTCCGCAGGGGTGTGCGGCTGGGGCACCGGTGCCTCCGGGGTCTCGTGGCGGGGTCCGGTTGCCCCGCACGGGTGTTCCCGCGATCATGCCCGGCGGGCGGGGCCGGACGGAAGACCGTCCGCCCCGCGCCCCGCGCCCCGCCGCCCCGTACTGCTCCCGCTACTCGTCCCGGCCGCTGGTCGCCGCGTAGTACTGGAGGTCCTGCACCTGCACCACCTGGGTCACCGGGTAGTCCAGCCCCACCGAGGCCACCGTCTTCCCGGACCGCCGGGCCACGGCCGAACTGGTGCCGGGGCGCAGCGGGAAGAGCTCGGCGTGCGGCCCGGCGGGGGCCTTGTACGTGGACCCGCTGCCGCCCACGGTGGCCCGTACGGACCCGGGGGCGGTGAGGAAGCTCAGCACCTCCACCGTGTCGCGCGGCGTGGCGGTGCCCCGGCGCGGGGCCATCAGCAGCTTCTGGCCGCCCGTCGGGGCGGTGCGGGCGAACTGCACGCGCGAGGTCAGGTAGACGGTGTCGCGCACGATGCCGGGCCAGGAGCCCGTCTTGAAGCGGGTCAGGTAGTAGGCGGAGATGTCGAGGTACGCGTGCCCGTTGTGCAGCGAGGGGGCGAACTGGCTGCCCTCGGAGTAGTCGTTCCAGGTGGTCAGCTGCACCCAGTCGGCGCCGTCGTCGATGGCGTGGTTCCACGTGGCCCGCAGGGTGGCGGTGTTGCCCGCCTCGTCGTAGACGCCCTGGTTGGGGCGGGCGTCCTGGACGGAGACCGGCTGCATCCAGATCTTGCCCAGGCCGTGGGCCCGGCGGACGTCGCGGGTGGCGCTCTCCTGGCCCACGTACGAGCGGCTGCCCCATTCCGAGAAGCCGTAGCTGATGGAGGAGAACTCACCGGAGTGGGCGCCGTAGTCGAGGAAGAGCGGGACGAGCGCGGTGCGCACTCCGTGCCGGCTTTTGAGCAGGTCCATGACCTGCTTCCACCAACCGACCGGCTTGGCCTCGGCCTTGAAGGGCGAGACCACCAGCCGGCCGTCGCCGAGCCGGTGCGCGGCCGGCTGAGCCGCCAGCTTCGCCAGGGCGTCGGCGAGCGTGGTCGGCTCCGGGTTGATGGAGGTCATGTCCGGCATCGGCATGATCTTGAAGTGCGGGTCGACGGAACGGGCCGCCCGCATCAGCATGTTGGTCCGCTCCCAGTTCTTGCCGGACAGCGACAGCAGGTCGACGGTGAACCCGTCCAGACCGGCGGCGCGGGCGGTGCGCACCTCCCGCTGGAGGTTGGCGTACTCCCAGTCGCCCGGCTTGGGCGACACCGGCAGCGGACGGTCGCGCAGCAGGCCGCCGTACCGGCTGTGCTTGCCGCCCTCGCCCTGCGGCTTGAGGTAGTTGCGGGTGTAGTAGTCCGTCTCCGCACGGGCGTTGTCGAGCGACAGCGGGTACGGGGTGAAGTAGTGCGCGAACACCAGGCGCTTGCTCTTGCGCAGCGTCGCGGGCGACGGCATGTCGAAGGGCAGCGCGCCGCTGGGGCGCCAGTCGCCGTCCGGGTCTCCGGGGCGGGGGGTGGGCTTGGCGCCGCCGCCCCCGCTCTTGCCGTCGTCCCCACCGGGGGTGCTCGAACCGCCGCCGGGCGTACGGCCGTAGCCGTCGTCGGGCCCGGGTCCGCTCGACCAGGGCGTGCCGATCCGGACCGGCCCGGTGGCGCGTTGGGGGGCGTCCTTGCCGAACGGGTCCCAGGCGATTCCGGTGGCGGCGCACACGCCCACGGTCAGGAACGAGGCGATCGCGAAGGCCAGCGCGCCCCTGCCACGAAATCCCGTGCGGCGCCGATGGGTTGAGGGTCGTCGGCGTCTGTCCGCCCGATCCGCACTCATTCGTTCCGCCCTCCCGGTGAATATGCCCCGTCCGGGACATGGACAGCAGTAGATCCGATCCGCGCCATCCGGACAACCGTTCTCCTGCGTGTCGGGCGCTGACACGTACGTCACACGCATCACTCGCCCTACGCCCGTACGGCCGCGCGCGCCCGGGCATCCGATGGCCGCAATGCCCGGTTCGCCGCTTTGCTCCGGCTAGTTTGGGTACGAGGGCCACGGCGCCCGCCCCGTGCAGACGCGGCGGGCCGGTCGGCCGGCGCGAGGAGTCCCGGCGGCCGGGGGCATCGGGCGCCGGGCGGCGGGTAGACGCGGTCGAAGTACCGACGGCGGACCGATGACGGACCGACGACGGACGGACATCGATGACGGACAGACAAGGAGCCGATGTGACGCGAGCCGAGGATCCCGCGGTCCACCCACCGCCCGGAACGGCCCCGGGCGGTGGAGCCCACGGCGCGCCCCTCACCTGGCGGGGCACCCTCGCGGACCGGGACCGACGGCTGTTCGAGGCGGTGGCCCGACAACACTGGCCGGGCGCGGAGCGGGTCCTGCCGCGGCTGGGCCGGGCCGCGAACCACGGGGTGCTGTGGCTCGCCGGGGCCGGCGCCCTCGCGGTGTTCGGCTCGCCGCGCGCCCGCCGGGCGGCCGCCCGGGCCGCGGCCTCGCTCGCGCTGGCCTCGGCCACCATCAACACGGTCGGCAAGTGGTCCGTCCGCCGCCCCCGGCCCCTGGCCGAGGTGGTGCCGGCGGCCCGGCGGCCGACCCGGTTCCCGACCACCACGTCCTTCCCGTCCGGGCATTCGGCCTCGGCCTTCGCCTTCGCCACCGGACTGGCCCTGGAGCACCGGGGCTGGGGCGCGGTGGCCGTGCCGGTGGCCGCCGGTGTCGCGGTCTCCCGCGTCTACACGGGCGTGCACTACCCGGCGGACGTGCTGGCGGGGGCGGCTCTCGGGGTGGGCGCGGCGCTGTGCGTCCGCTCCCTCGCCCGCGCGGGCGAGCGGCGGCGGGCGGCCCCGGGGCCGGAGCAGCCCGCGACGGACGCGCCCGCGCTGCCGGACGGCGCCGGACTCGTCGTGGTCGCCAACACCGGCTCGGGGGTGGCCTCCGGCCCGGTGGCGGGCGGCGCGGGGCTCGGCGCCGGGTTCGGCGCCGGGTTCGGCGCCGGTCCGGCGGAGGAGGTCCGCGCCGCGTTGGCGGAGGCCCTGCCCGCGGCCGAGTTCGTCGCGTGTACGGGCGAGGAGTTGGTGGCGGCCTTGGAGGAGGCGGCCGGGCGCTGCCGCGTGCTCGGGATCTGCGGCGGCGACGGGTCGGTGAGCGCGGCCGCCACGATCGCCCAGCGGGCCGGGCTGCCGCTGGCGGTCTTCCCCGGCGGGACCCTCAACCACTTCGCGGCCGACCTGGGGCTGCCGGACGCCGCCGGGGTCTGCCGGGCGGTGGCCGCCGGCGAGGCGGTCCGGGTGTCGGTCGGGCGCCTCACCCCCGGTCCGGGCCCGGACGGCCGGCCCGTCTGCTTCGTCAACACCTTCAGCCTGGGCGTCTACCCGGAGCTGGTGCGCCGCCGGGAGCGGTGGGCGCCGCGGATCGGCGGCGGCCCGGCCGCGCTGCTGGCGGCCTGGCGGGTGCTGCGCGAGGAGCGGCCGGTGTCGCTGACCGTGGCCGGGCGGCCGCGGTCGGTGTGGCTGCTGTTCGCGGGCAACGGCACGTACTACGGCTCGGGGCCGGTGCCCCGGCGGCGGTTCGCCCTGGACGAGCGGGCCCTGGACGTGCGGCTCGCGCACGGCGGCGGCCGGCCCGGCCCGCGCCTGCTGGCGGCGGCGATGACCGGGCCGCTGACCCGCTCGCCGCTGCACACCGCGACCCGGCGGCGCTCCCTGCCGATCGCGGACATCCCGCCGGGCACGCTGCTGGCGTACGACGGCGAGTACGCCGCGGCGCCCACCGAGCTGGTGGTCGAGCAGCTGCCGGGGGCGCTGGTGGTCTACCGGCCGTACGGGGTGGACGCCGGCCCGTCCTCGGCGGCGTGGGCGGACGGGGAGCGGCCCTCGGCAGCGGCGGCGGGCGACCCGCAGGGCGCCTGAACCGGCGGGCCGGCCGGGGCCGGCTCCTGCGCACCCTGGACCGGCGGCCGGCCGGGGCGCCTCCTCCGCACCCCGGCCGGCCGCCGCCGGCTCAGCCGTTGGTGCTGGTGCAGTACAGGCCGCCGGCGGAGGGACGGTAGCCGGTGCCGATGCCGTTGAGGGCGAACACGGCGTCAAGGGTGGCCATCGGCAGTCCACGGGCCTGCCAGGCGCTGCGGAAGCCGTTGATCGTCGGGCAGCCGCGGGCGACACCCGGGAACGGGGCGCGGTCGAGGTCCTTGTCGAGGATCCGGAAGACCGTCGGTCCGTAGCCGCCGGCGGGGTCGTCGTCGGCGCTGGTGCCGACGGCCGCGTCGTCGAGGTCCCAGAGCGTGGCCGCGACCCGGGACTCGAGCGTGCTGCCGGGTTCGGCGGAGCCCGGGCACTGCGGCGACCGCTCCGGGTTCACCCCGCTGCCGGTCAGCCGGGCCGCCGGGTACGCGGTCCTGACCGCCGGCGCGAAGTAGTCGGCGAACCCCTCCGACCAGGCGTGCTGGGCGTCGAAGCCGTCGCAGCCGGTGTGGACGGTGGGCATGGCGTAGAAGGCGCCGAGATGGTGTTCGAGGAAGTGCGCGTACTCGTGGGCGAGGATCATGTCGTCGTAGGGCACCTGGATGCCGTTCCATGCCCCGGAGGGCAGTTTGATCGCCGACTCGACCGGGTTGTAGTAAGGGGCCTTGGCGATGGCGTCGTAGGACAGCCACGTGACGTCCACCCGGGTGAGCCGGTCGGTGTCGGCGCGGCGGGCGGCCGCGTAGTCGCGGGCGGAGAGCAGCGTGTCGGTGATGTTGAAGTGCTGCGCCGACCAGCCGGCGAAGGTCCACGAGAAGTCGAGCGCCTGCGCGGTCTGTCGGACGGTGTACTCGATCGGGTTGCGGTCGCCGGGCTCCCGCCACATGGTGCCGCTGAGGTTCAGCCCGATCGGGATCCAGTCGCCGGCGGTACGGGGGTTCGGCCGGACGGCGGCGGCCGGGTTCTGCGCCACGACGCGCAGCGCGTAGACGATGCCGGACTGCTGGAACGGGAACGAGGTGGCCACCCGGCCCCTGGCGTCGGTGGTCAGGACCCGCTCCATCGCCCAGGTCCACAGCGGGCCGACGTGCGGGGCGAACCGCCAGACCTCCACGCGGCCGCGGCGGATGGGCCGGTCGGCGCCCTGGAGTTGGTCGTGGTACTTCAGGGTGGCCGAGAGGGAGGTGTCGGTCCGGTTGAAGCCGGTGTCGGTGGTGGCGGTCCCGTGCAGGTCGACCGCGTCGACGGCGAGGTTCGCGGACCCGGACGGGTAGAACTCGACCCGCGCGGTCCGGTGGTCGGCGAGGGCCGTGCCGCAGACCGTGAGGCGGGCCCACGGCTGTCCCGCCCGCGGGGCGGTGAAGGGCCTGACCGAGGGCTCGCCCGGGTCGCCGAGGAACCACAGGGCCAGGGTCCCCGTGGCCCGGCCGCCACCGCGCGCGAGGTAGGTGGTGACCATGACGTCGACGCAGTAGGACTCACCGGCGCGCACGTTCACGGTGACGTCCTGGTACTTGGAGCCGGGTGACGCCGTCGGGTCGAGCACGGCGTAGCCGTCGCCCTCGTACGCGCCGGCGAACTCGCCCGGCACCGGCGAGGGATCGCGGCTGACCAGGAGGGCCGCACCGCCCTGCCAGGCGTTCGGGTCGCCCGGGTTGAACCCGGGACCGGTGATCCCGTCGCGGTGCAGGTCGACGGCGTCGACCACGGTCGTGTTGGTGCCCGGGGTCGGATAGAACTGCACGCGCACGGCGGAGAAGTTCCCGCGGGCCGTGCCGCAGGTCTGGATCCGGGTCCAGCCGTTGCCGCCGGGCAGGTCGCCGTACGCCTTCGTGGCGGCGGGCTGCGCGGAGCCGAGGAACCACATCGCCAGCGTGCCCGACGCGCCGCCGCCGGGGCCCTGCGAGGCCACGTACGCCGAGACGCACATGCTGGTTCCCGACGTCCCGCCGACGGCCGACGCGGGCACGTCCTGGTAGAAGCCGCCACCGGGGTCCTGCGTGTTCGTCGCGCCGTAACCGGAGCCCTCGTACGCGGGATTGGTGTCCCCGTCGCCGTAGGTGGTGAAGTTGCTGCGGGTCCCCGGGAAGAGCTTCCAGCCGGCGGCGGAGCGGTTGAACCCGGCCGCGGTCACGAAGCTGCGGTGCAGGTCCACCGCGTCGACGACCATGGTCGGGCTGTCGGGCTCCGGGTAGAACTGCACGCGCACGGCCGTGTGGGGGCTCGACGCGGTGTGGCACACGTCCACCCGGGTCCAGTCGTTGCCGCCGCCGAGTCCGGTCACGTGCTTGTCGGAGCTCTCCGAGGCCGTGCTCCCGACGAACCACAGCGCCAGCGTGCCGCGGGCGCCGCCCGCCGCGCCCTGGGTCGCCAGCTCCGCCGACACGCAGTAGGTCGTGCCGGCCGGGATCCAGGCGGCCCGGTCCTGGTAGAACCCGCCGCCGGCGACGCTGGTGTTGGTGGCCGCGAACCCGTTCCCCTCGAACGGGTCGTTGCCGACGACACCCGGACCGTAGGTGGTGAAGTTGCTGGTGCCGCCCGGCCAGACCGTCCAGCCGGCCGCGCCGGCGTCGAAGCCGGGGTCGTCCAGCGTCGCGGAGGCGGTGGGCGGCCGCCCCGTCGCGTCCGCCGCGGTTCGCGTACCCGACGCGGCGGACGCCGCCGCGGGCAGCAGCCCCGGCACGCCGAGCACCAGGGCGAGCACGACGAGCAGCGCACGCCACGGGGGAGGCGACGTGCGGGTCCGGGTCTGACTCATGGACCGATCCCTTCGCACAGGTGGTTCGAGGGCGCGCGGGCACGGCGAAGCGGCCCTGCGGGCGCGAGGAAGGTGGAAAGAGGGGCCGACCGGCCCCCCGCCGCATTCTCGGAGCCCGGCGGACCGGGTCACAAGGAGTCAGCCCCATGGGATCACGCATGCCCATACGATCTGGCGCATGACAGCAGGCGAGGGTCGATCCGCCGACCCGACCGATCCCATGACCGCCCTGACCCGGTTACGGAACCCGGCGACCCAGCGCGCCGACCCCAAGACACGGTGGCTGCTGGAGGCCGGCCTCGACGCCATATCCGCCAGCTTCAAGGAGCCGAGGGCGACGTCCGACCTCCCCCTCCGCGTCGTCTGGCCCACTCAGGAGCGCGTCGTCGCGCGCTACCGGGAGCACCGGGAGCCCCGCGCGACGCGCGGCGTGCTCGAACACCGCTGGCGGACCATGTCCGACTACTACTGCGACCTGTTCACGTGGTCCCTCCACCCCGGCCAGTACGCCGCCCACCGGGGCATGGCGCAGCACGCGGCACCAGAGGTGGTCGGGGCGGCCGACCTGGCGGCCGCCGCCCGCGCCATCGCGCGGGCCGAGCTGGAGGACGTCTTCGCCCGACCGCTGTTCCGGATGAAGCTCCTGATCTGCGTCATGGATCCGGTGGCCCCCGTCTTCCGTGACGCGCTGGCCCGCTTCTACGCGGCCGCCACCGAGTGGTGGAGCGAGGCCTACCGGGCGATCCTCGCGGCGGCCAACCTCGAACTCCGCGGCGAGATCGGACTCGGGACCTTCGCCGCCCTCATGACCGCGATGGAGGAGGGCCTGGCGCTGCGCTACGCGGCGCGCCCGGAGGAGTTCGGCAACAGCATCGAGAACCTCGCCGACAGCCTCGCCCTCGGCGCCATGGCGTTGATCAACGGCTCGACCGCGGAACCCGGGCAGACCACCACCCTGGCCGAGCTCCTCCGGAACCGCTTCGGCGGGGTCGGTACGCACGACGGCACGGGCCCCGGTCGGGAGGGCGGCGGGCTCCCGGAGCAGGGCTGACCGCGGGCGCCGGCGAGGGGGTGTGCGGCGGATCACGGCCCGGCCCGGGCCTGGTCCGCCCGAGGCCCCCTAACGCCCCCGAAGGGCGCCGGCGAGCTGGGCCCGGGAGCGGACGTGCAGCTTCTGGTAGATGCGGGTGAGGCGGGCTTCGACGGTCTTGACGCTCAGGAACAGCTTGGCCGCCGCCTCCTGGTTGCTGGCGCCCTCGCTGACCAGCAGTGCCAGTTTCAGCTCCGCCTCGGTCAGGGCCGCCGCCACGGGGTGTGCGTCGCCGCGGGGGCCTGGTACGAGCGGGGCGGGGTGCTCGGCGGCGAGGTCCGCCCAGGGGCGGGCACCGGCTGCGGCGAACACCTCGGCCGCGCCCTGCAGGGCGGTGCGCGCGGGCGCCCGGCGCCGGCGGCGGCGTTCGACGCGGCCCAGGGCGAGCAGGGTGCGGCCGCGCTCCAGCGGGAGTTCCAGCTCCGCGAAGTGGACCTCCGTCTCGGCGAGCAGGCGGACCGCCTCGTCCGTGTCCCCGCGGGCGGCCAGGAGGAGCGCGTACGCCCGGTCGAGCGCGGCGACCACGGAGGGGCGGCCCAGTTCGACGGCGACGGTGCGCCAGTGGTCGATCAGGCGCTCGGCGTCGTCGGGTTCGTCGGCGGCGACCAGGGCCTCGGCCAGTTCGCCGTGCCAGCGCAGGATCGAGGGGTCCACGACCTGTTGGGCGGCCTCGAGGTCGGCGACCCGGCGCAGGGTGGCCACCGCCTTGGCGGTGTCGCCGGTGGCGAGTTCGACGGTGCCCAGGGCGTAGAGGTTGCGGGAGAGGAAGACCTGGTCGCGCTCCTCCTCGGAGGCCTGGATGCCGCGCCGGGCGTAGCCGGCGGCGCGGGCGAAGCTGCCGCCGGTGGCCTCGGCCATGGCGGCCACGTACCAGGCCGGGCCGGGTGACAGGCCGGCCTCGATGGTCAGGCGCAGGGAGCGGCGGGCCCAGGCCAGGCCGGCGGCGCAGCGGCCGCCGCGCAGCTCGACCTCGGTGAGGCTGCGCAGCACTTCGAAGACGTCCTCGCAGGAGCCGGAGCGCTCGGCCCTGGGCAGGAGGGCGAGCAGCCGGCGGCGGGCGTCGTCGAGCCAGTCGTCGAAGAGGGCGTGCCGGACGGCCAGGTACTGGGGGGCGTTGCGGAGCCCGAGCGGCACGTCGGGGGCGGGCAGGGCGAGTGCCTCGGCGAGGATCTCCTCGGCGCCGGGATCGCCGAGGATGCGGCCCATCCGGGCCCGGACGGTCAGGGCCATGGCCTCGGCGACGGGATCGCCGCCGCGCCGGGCGAGCTCGCCGGCCTCGGCGGCCGCGGCCCGCGAGCGCACCGGGTCGCCGTCGCTGAGGTTGAGCTTCCACGCCACGCGCAGCTGGACGAGGGCCTGGAGGGCGGGGTCGCCGGCGGCGTCGGCGGCGGCGTGGGCGAAGTTCTCGTCGTGGTCGGCGAGGGCCTGGCCGGCGGAGTCGATGACGGCGAGCCGGGCCCGTACCCGGTCGGCGGGTGCGGCGTCGCGGGCCAGCACCGCTTCGGCGGCGCGCCGGGCCAGGTCGGCGCGGCCGGCCCAGCCGGCGTCCTCGGCGGCGGCGACGAGCCGGGCGAGCTCCTCGTCCGGGCGGTCGGCGGGGGTCCGGTCGGCGGCGAGCATGCCGAGCTCGGCGGCCAGGGCCCGGTTGCCGCGCCGCCGGCAGCAGGCGGCGGCCTCGGAGACGTCGTCGGCCAGGGCGGCGCAGGCGGCGTCGACCGCTAGGGCCCGGTGCCGGGCGGCCTGCACCGGGTCGTCGACGGCCGCGGCGAGGGCGGCGTGCCCGGCGGAGCGCTCGGACCAGCCGGCGTCCGCGGCCAGCACGCTGGGCAGCGCCCCGGCGGTGAACTCCACCGTGTCGTCCTCGCCCACGGTCACCAGGCCGGCCCGCTCGGCGGCGGCGAGGTCCCCCTCGGCGCCCGGGCGGCCGGCCCGGCGCAGCAGGGCGGTGGTCGGCCGGGTGGCCAGGGCGGCGAGCAGCAGGGTGGGCCGGGCCGGGCCGGGGGCCTCGGCGAGCAGCCTGCGGGCCACGTCGCGGGCCTGCCCGGAGACGGGCAGGGAGTCGGCGTGGTGGACCGGTTCGCGGGAGGCCGCCAGGGAGTGGCCGAGGGCGAGGGCGAGTCGGGGGTTGCCGCCGCTGGCGCGGTGGATGCGGCCGGCGAGGCGGGCGGGCAGGCCGTGGACGACCAGCAGTTCGGCCACCTCGTCGGCGTCGAGCGGGGGCAGGGCCACCGAGCGGATGCCGGGTCCGCAGAGGGCCTCGGCGGCGGGGGTGCCGCCGTGGACGTGCTCGGCGACGAGCACCCGGACCCGGGACGGGGTCAGGCGCAGGGCGAAGCGGAGCAGGTCGACGCTCTCCCCGTCGAGCCACTGGGCGTTGTCCACGACCACCAGGACGGGCTCGGCGGCGGCGAGGGCGCGCAGCGTCTCGACGATCGCCAGGCGCAGGGCGATCAGGTCGCGGCCGGCCCGCGGGTCGTCGGTCTCGCGGCGCAGCACGGCGACCGCGGCGCGCTGGGGCGGTGCCAGCCCGTCGAGGGCGGCGGCGGGGACCGAGGTGAGCAGGGCGGCGACGGCGGCCTCGGGTATGTGCCGGTCGGCGGCCTCGGGTGTGAGGTGCAGCACGGTCTCGCCGCGGGAGCGGGCGGCCGCGGCGAGGGCGGTGAGCACCGCGGTCTTGCCGGATCCGGCCGCGCCGGAGAGCGCCGCCCGGGCGTGGGTGTGCAGCGCGCGGTCGAGCGCCGCGACGAGTTCCCCACGACCGACCGGTGCGTCAGCGTTCCCCTTGGCCGCCACGCAACAGCCTCCCGCGTCTCGGTCCTGTGCCGTTCCTGTGAGCGCTGAGGATACGAGGTCTGCCGCCTCGCGGACACCGGAGTGTGACGCAGAAATCACCGAGGTGGAGGTTTGGGTTCCCGAAATGCCGTCGGACCTGCCGTACGAGGCGTAGCGGCAGGTCCGAGGCTGTGTGTGGTCCGTACCAACGGGCCGGGATGGGGGTCCGTGTCCGGTGGGACGGCGTGCAGGTGGGGGGACGGGGTTCCGGGGCGGTGGGGCCGGGGCCGTGGGGGGTGGCCCGTGTGTGGGGGGTGGCCCGTGGTCCGTGGGGGCGGCCGTCCCGGAACCCCCGGGGGGGGGTGGATCAGAAGGTCAGGCTCCAGGAGTCGACGTAGCCGGTGTCGGCGGCGGCGACGTCCTGCACCCGCAGCTGCCAGGTGCCGTTGGCCGGGATGGCCGAGGCGTCCACGGTGTAGGTGGTGTTCAGGTTGGCGGTGCTGTCGCCGGAGGAGCTCTTCAGGCGCTTGACGGTGCCGTTGGGGCCGACCAGGTCGATGACGAGGTCACCGCGGTAGGTGTGCTTGATGTCCACGGCGACCTTGAGGGTGGCCGGGGCGTTGCCGGTCAGGCCGGTGACGCTGATCGCCGAGGAGACGGCGGGGCCGTTGTCAGGGATCGAGAGGTCGGTGGTGTTGGTGAAGGTGCCGCCGCCCGGGTTGGGGGTGCCGGTGACCGAGGCCACGGCGGCGGCCGCGTCGGCGAGACCGGTGCCGCAGCCGCCGGTGCACGTGCCGGCCAGCGGGCGGGCGGTGTTCTTGATGGCCGACTCGACCTGGGCCGGGGTGAGGGTGGGCTTGGCACCGAGCAGCAGCGCGGCGAGGCCGGCGATGTGCGGGGCGGCCATGCTGGTGCCCTGGTACGGCTTGTAGATCTCCGAACCCGGCGTGGTGGTGCCGCTGTTCAGCGTCGAGAGGATGCCGTTCTCGGGGGTGGTGACGGTGCCGGGGGTGTCGGTCGCGCGGCGGGTCTCGCCACCGGGGGCCGAAACGTCCACGGTGGCACCGTAGTTGGAGTAGAAGGAGCGGTCACCGGTGCGGTTGGTGGACGCGACGGTGATGATGTTGCTGCAGCTGGCGGGCGAGAAACCGCTGGCGTCGGCGTTGCTGTTGCCGGCGGCGACGACCACGGTGGTGCCGCGGGCCACGGCCGCGTTGATGGCGTTCTGGTACGTGGTCGTGCACGCGCCGGAGCCGCCGAGGCTCATGTTGATGACCTTGGCCGGGGTCGGGTTGGCCGGCACGCCGGAGACGGTGCCGCCGGAGGCCCAGGTGATGGCGTCGACGATGTCCGAGGTGGCGCCGCCGCACTTGCCGAGCACGCGCACCGGCTGGATCTTGGCGCCGTACGCGATGCCGGCGACGCCCTTGGCGTTGTTGGTGCTGGCGGCGATGGTGCCGGCCACGTGGGTGCCGTGCCAGGACGAGTCGCTGGCCTTGGAACCGGTGCCGCACTCGCCGGCGGCGCTCCAGTCGCCCTGGTCGGCCGGGTTGTTGTCGCGGCCGTTGCCGTCACGGGCGGCGGTGGAGGAGGAGATGAAGTCGTAGCCGGGGACGATGTTCCCGGCGACGTCGGAGTGGGCGACGTAACCGGTGTCGATGACCGCCACGGTGACGCCCGTGCCGGTGGACTTGTCCCAGGCGGCGGGGACGTTCATGCCGGCGGTGGCCTCGAAGAGGTCCCACTGCTTGGCGTACTCGGTGTCGTCGGGGGTGACGGCCATGGCGTAGGCGCGGGCGTCGGGCTCGACGTAGGCCACGTCCGGGTCGGCGCGGAACTGCGCCATGACGTCGGCCGCGTCGGCGGCGGAGAGCTTGCCGCCGAGGTCGACGAGGGCGGCACCGGTGCCGAGGCGGCGCTCGAAGCCGACCTTCTCGCCGGCCTTGGCACCCTTGGCCTTGGCGTCGGCGTCCGCGGCCGTGTTGGAACGTGCCTCCGTGGCACCGGACTTGTAGCCGACGATCAGGTTCTCGACGGGGGCCGCGCCGGTGGGGGCGGCCGCCGGGGGCAGCGCCCGGCCGGTGGCCGCCGCACGGGCCACCGACGGGTGCGTGAGCGCCATCGAGCTGGTGGCGGCGGTGCCGAGCAGCGTGGCCGAGATCGCCACGACGGATATGAGCCTGCGCCTGGAAGCGTGCAAGGTGTGCCCTTTCGCGGGGCCCGCCGCACCGTTTCCGGGCATGCCGGACAAGCGGCGGGATGGAGCATGTGTGGGAGGTGTGCGTCGCAGGGCGCCGGGGGCCGCGGCGCGGTCGCGGATGCGGTGTCGTGGTGCGGTGGTGCGTGACACCTGGTCGTGGGGGGCGCGATCGCGAGGTGGTGCGGTGGTACGCGGAGGGACCGCGGGCGGCGCTGCTGCGATGGTGCGGTGGTGCCGTGGTACGTGCTGCGGTGGTGCACGGTGCGGTGGGGATGAGCCACGGTTGTGCCGTTCCGCGGGCCGGGACGCGCTGCTCACGCGCCCCGGACTCCGCTGCTCCCCCGGTTGCCTCCGCCGCGACGATGAAGCGGGGCAACTGCGGTCCGGGATCGGCCGGCGCACACGAAGGTCGCGTCTTGTGGGGTGTGACGGACCGGTCGTTCGGCCGGGGAGATCGCCGGTGCACAGACAGTAGGCAAAGGGCAGGTGAACCGGATACCGGGAAAACCCTTGTCCGGCCCCTGCCCCTACCCCTGGGGGTCCCTGCGTCGCAGGTCAGAGGGGTGGGTCAGCCCTCGGGGGGTGGGGCGGGCGCGGCCTGGGCGGGGGGAGTTGGTCCAGGCCAGGAGGTGGGCCGCCGGGAGCGTACCGCCGGTAGGGGGCCGGGCGCGAGGGGGAGTCGAGCCATCCCGGAGGGTGCGGACCGGCCGGGCGGCCGTCCGCACGGGGGGCGGGCGGCGGGCTGGGCGGGCGGCGGGTGGCGGGCCGGATGAGTGGCGGGCCGGGAGCGGTCCGCACGGGGGGCGGGCCGGACGGGCGGCGGGGCGGTCCGGGCTCAGGCCAGGCAGTGGACCGTGACGCGCTGGACGAGGTTGTTGGCGAAGCCGCCGCGGTTCCAGGCGAGGTCCGGGTCGAGCGGCTGGGTGCGGCCGGCCGCGTCGGTGGCCCGGACGGCGAGGGCGTGCGCGCCGGGTTGCGCGTCCCAGGTGGCGGTGAAGCGCCGCCAGGCCCACGGGTGCTCGCCCGGCGGCGCGAGGTCGGCGGGCCACCAGCCCGCCCCGCCGTCGGCGCTGAGCTCGACGCGGGCTACGGGCGCCCCGCCCGACCAGGCGCGGCCCTCGAGGGCCACCGGCCCGGGGGCCACCACGCGGGCCCGGGACATGAAGTCGGGGAAACCGGGCGGGAGGAGCAGGGCCCGCGGGTCGATGGTGGTCACCGGCTCGCCGGGATCGTCCGGATCGCGGCGCAACCGGTAGGCGACGGCCTGCTGGTAGCCGGTGAAGGCGGCGGCGGTCAGTTCGACGTCGCGCAGCCACTTCACGTGGGCCATGCCGTACCAGCCGGGTACGACGAGCCGCAGCGGGTACCCGTGCTGCGGTGGCAGTTCCGCCCCGTTCATGGCGTACGCGACGAGCACCTCGCGGTCCGCGTCGGTGGCGACGGCGAGCGGCAGGGAGCGCCGGTAGTCCTGCTCCACACCGCGCTCGACGCCGTGGTCGGCACCGGTGAACACCGCCTCCACGGCGTCCGCGGCCACTCCGGCCTCGGCGAGCAGCACGCGCAGCGGTACGCCGGTCCAGTCGGCCGTACCGACGGCCTCGGTGAGCCAGGGCTGGCTGACCGGGCGCGGGCTGAGCCGGGCCCGGCCGTTGCCGGCGCACTCGAGGGTGACGCGGTGGGTGGCGGCGGGCAGGGCCCGGAGCGCGGCGAGGTCCAGGCTCAGCGGGCGGCGCACCCGGCCGCCGATCCCGAGCCGCCAGCTCCGCGCGTCCACGACCGGGATGTCGTAGTGCACGAGCGTGTAGTGCAGCCCCGGGGGCGTCACGTCGTAGCGCAGGGCCTCCAGCGGCAGCCCGTGGTTGCGGGCGGCCAGCGCCAGCTCGTCCGCCCCGATGCCCTCGCCGGCCGCCGCCACCCGCGCCGGCCCGCTGACCCCGGCCCACCGTCCGTCGTCCATGGGCCCATGGTCCTCCGGCCGGGGGTCCGGGGCATCCGGTCCGGGCCCGGGATCCGGCAGCCGGTCCGGAGGAGTCCCGTCCGGACGGCCCGGCGAGGGTGTCCCGTCCGCGGCGTCCGGCCCGGGCCGTCCCGTCCGGGGGGCCGGCCTCAGTCGCTCTCGGCGTACAGCTCGGCGATCAGCCGGGCCACGGCCTCCGGCTCGCGCAGCGTCGGGTAGTGGTCGGAGCCGGCCAGCCGCACCAGCCGGCACCCGGGGATCCGGCGGGCCATCTCCTCGTTGACGCGGACCAGCTCGGGCTGGTCCTGCTCCCCCAGCGCCAGCACGGTCGGCGCCGTGATCTCGCCCAGCCGGTCGTAGGCGGGCGCCCCCGGCTCCTGGCGACCGTAGTTGCTGAACCAGGCCGGCAGCGCCGCCCGCAGCGCGGCCGCGGCGACCGGATCCGCCTCGGGCGTGCTGCCGCCGGCCCTGCCCCAGAAGCCCAGGCCGAGGCGGACGATGCCCTCGGTGTCGCCCACTGTGGCCAGCTTCTCCAGTTCCTCGAAGAACCCGGGCGGCATGAGGTCGACCCCGGTGACCCCGGGCACCACCAGCGCCAGCCCCGCCACCCGCTCCGGGGCGTCCAGGGCCAGTCCGATGGCGGTGGCCCCGCCTATGCTCGACCCCACCAGGACCGCGCGCGCCAGCCCGAAGTGGTCGAGGACCGCGCGGAGGTCCTCGACCAGGGAGTACGAGACGGTGGGGGCGGCCGAGCGGCCGTAGCCCCGCACGTCGTAACGGATGACCCGGCGGCCCGCGGTCAGGGCGGGGAGGACCGGGTCCCACGTCGTCGAGTCGCCGACGCCCGGGTGGAGGAGGACGAGCGGCAGCCCGTCCCCTCCCGAGTCGTCGGCCCAGAGTTCACCGTCGCGCACCGGCACCGTGGTTTCCATGGTTCCAGTCTGGTCGGGCGGTGCGCGCCGCCGCCAGCGCCTTTCGGCCGTGTCGCGGTCCGTCCGGTCCCGCGTCCGACGGACCGTCACCGCGTCGCACCGCCAGCCCGACGGACCGTCACCGCGGCCGTTGCCGCTGCCGCTGCCGTCGAGCCGTCGTCGCCGCCGCCGTCGCCGCCGCCGTCGAACCGTGCAGTCGGCGGTCAGTGCCGCCGCGCGCCCTGGATGTGGAAGTTGAAGTCCGTGTGCCCCAGGGCGCCCATCAGCCGCAGCCAGACCGGCAGGAGCATCTCGGTGCCGCGGGCGGTCTCGATGCCGCCGAGGTCGATGATGCTCTCGTCGGACCAGCCGAAGGAGCCCAGGAGTTCGGCGACGGACTTCTTCGCGTCGGCGTCGTCCCCGGACATGAACACGGTGTGCTCGCCCTGCACCCGGGCGGGGTCCACCATGACCAGGCAGTTCATGGTGTTGAGGGTCTTGACCACGCGCAGGGCGGGGTGGGCGCGCTGGATCTGCTCGCCGAGGCTGTCGGTGTTGACCGGGTTCAGTCCGGGCGGGAACCCCTGGGAGAAGTCCAGGGGGTTGGCGATGTCGACGAGCACCTTGCCGTCGAGGTCGCCGGGGCGCACGGAGTCCAGCACCGCGAGGGTGGCGGATCCGGAGGTGGTGTTGACGAGGGCCTCGGCGCCGGCCGCCGCGTCGGCGAAGGACGCCAGCCCGACGGCCGCGTTCTCGGCCTGCCACCGCGCGAACGGGGCGAGCCCGTGCTCGTCCGGCTCGGCCCGGGCCAGGGTGTTGCGGGGGTCACGGGTGCCGATCACGACCTCGTGGCCGAGGGAGACGAGTCGGGCGGCGAGCGTACGGCCGACGATGCCGGTGCCCAGTACTGCATAACGCATGGCAATGCCCCTTCGCATGGCGACGTTCCACGGCGGGCCGACCCGACGCGGCGACCGTACCGTTGTACAAGGCCGGACCCGTCGGCAACCGCGGGGTGAGTCGGCCCGGGCCGAATTCCGGAGGTCGGCCTCCTGCCGCGGACCGGGCGCTCGTACGTACGCACGGACGGGGAACGGGGGCCCGCACCCCGCATCCGGACCGGGCGTCACCCCTGGGTGCAGCCCACGCTACCCACAGTGACCGCACCCCCGTCGGCCCCGCCCCGCACCCACCGGCACCGGGCCCTCCGGACCCGGGCCGAAGCCGTTCGGCACCGAGCGGTGCCCGCGGCGCCGGGTGCGGTGACACTGGAAGAGGCTCGTCCCCCGGAGGTCGTCATGGGCACACCGTCACCCACCCGCATAGCCGCCGCCCTCTCCCCCGCGCACCGGGAGCGTCTGATGTCCCTGGCGCGCGAGGTGAACTTCCCGGTCGGCGCCCGTCTCTTCGACGAGGGCGCGCCCGCGGAGCGGTTCTGGATCGTCCGGTCCGGCACCGTCGCCCTCGACATGGTCGTCCCCTACCGGCGCCGCCCGGTGGCGATCGAGAGCCTCGGACCCGGGGAGCTGGTGGGCTGGTCCTGGCTGTTCCCGCCCTACGTCTGGCAGCTCGGCTGCGAGGCCATGACGCCGGTACGGACCCACGAGTTCGACGCCCGGGCCGTGCGCATGCTGATGGACGCCGACCTCGCCTTCGGGGCGTCCTTCGGCCACTGGGTCGGCCGGATCCTGGCCCACCGCCTCCAGACGGCCCGGATCCGGATGATCGACCTCTATGCCCCGCACTCCGGCAGCGGCGTGCTGTGACGGTCCAGGGATGCGGCAGGATGGCCGTATGACCGAGATCCTCACCCCCCGTCTCCGCCTGCGCCGCTGGGAGGACGACGACCTCGTCCCGATGGCCGAGATCCACGCCGACCCCGAGGTCATGCGCTGGATCGGCGACGGCAGGCCCCGGAACCTGGAGGAGACCGCCGACTCGATCGAGCGGTGGGAGGAGGAGTGGGACGAGGAGGGCTTCGGCCTGTTCGCCGTCGAGCTGCTCGGGTCCGGGGAGCTGGCCGGCTTCGCGGGCCTGTCCGTGCCGCACTTCCTCCCCGAGGTGCTGCCGGCCGTCGAGATCGGCTGGCGGCTGGGCCGCCCGTTCTGGGGCCAGGGGTACGCCTCGGAGGCCGCGCACGCCTCGCTGGAGTTCGCCCTCCAGGACCGCGGGCTGGACCGGGTCGTCAGCATCTGCCGGCCGCAGAACCGGGCCTCGGAGAACGTCATGCGCAAGCTCGGCATGACCCCGTGCCTCGACACGGTGCACCCTGCCCACGGCCACCCGCTGCGGATGTACGAGATCGACCTCACCCAGTACCAGGGCTGACCGCGCCCCGGGGGGCGAAAATCCTTTCGTCGACCCCCCGTGACCTGCGTACCCTCGCCGCATGGGCAAGCCTCTTGTTGCGATCCTCAGCGGTGCCGGCATCTCCACCGACTCCGGGATCCCCGACTACCGGGGTCCGAACGGGCTGTGGCGGCGCGACCCCGAAGCCGAGAAGCTGGTCACGTACGACGCGTACATGGCCGATCCGGAGGTGCGTCGCCGGTCCTGGCTGATGCGCCGCGACGTGGGCGCCCTGGCCGCCGAGCCGAACGCGGCCCATGTGGCGGTGGCCGAGCTGGAGCGGGCCGGGATCCCGGTCCGCGTCCTCACCCAGAACGTGGACGGCCTGCACCAGCGGGCCGGGCTGTCGGCCCGCAAGGTGCTGGAGCTGCACGGCACGGCCCTGGAGACCAGTTGCACGCGCTGCCACGCCCGCGCGCCGATGCAGGAGGCCCTCGACCGGGTCGGGGCCGGCGAGCCTGACCCGGCGTGCCGGGGGTGCGGCGGGATCCTCAAGCCGGCCACCGTCATGTTCGGCCAGGCCCTCGACCCCGTGGTGCTGGGGCAGGCGCTGGCCGTGGCCAAGGGCTGCTCGGTGTTCGTGGCCGTCGGCACCAGCCTGCAGGTCCAGCCGGCCGCGGCCCTGGCGGGTGTGGCGGCCGACCACGGGGCCCGGCTGATCGTCGTCAACGCCGAGCCGACCCCGTACGACGACCGCGCCGACGAGGTGGTCCGGGAGCCGATCGGCACGGCCCTGCCGGCCCTCCTCCGCCGCCTCGCGGCGGGGGGCTGAGGACGGGGCGGGGACGGGACGGCAACTCCCTCGGGTCGTGGGACCGAGGCGGCGGGGGCGCCACGGACCGGGCCGGGGCCTTCGGTGATCAGGCGCCGCCGAAGGCCGCCAGGATCGACTCGGCCGCCATGGTCGGCGTCAACCGGCCCTCGCGGACGCGCTGTTCCAGCTCCGGGGCGAGGGTGCGGACCTCCGGGTGGGCGCGCAGCCGGCCGAGCAGTTCGTCGTGGACCATGGCCCAGGCCCAGTCCACCTGCTGCTCGCGCCGCTTCGCCGCCAGCCGGCCGCCCGCGTCGAGCACGGAGCGGTGCTGCTCCAGCCGGTCCCACACCGTGTCCAGCCCGGCGGACTCGCGGGCGCTGCAGCTGAGCACGGGCGGGGTCCAGGCCGCGTCGGCGGGGTGCATCAGCCGCAGGGCGCCCGACAGTTCGCGGGCGGCGGCCCTGGCGTCGCGCTCGTGCGGGCCGTCGGCCTTGTTGACGGCGATGACGTCGGCCAGTTCCAGGACGCCCTTCTTGATGCCCTGGAGCTGGTCGCCCGTGCGTGCGAGGGTGAGCAGCAGGAAGGAGTCCACCATGTTGGCGACGGTGGTCTCCGACTGGCCCACGCCGACGGTCTCGACGAGGACCACGTCGTAGCCGGCCGCCTCCATCACCACCATGGACTCGCGGGTGGCCTTGGCGACGCCGCCGAGGGTTCCCGCGCTCGGCGAGGGCCGGACGAAGGCCGCCGGGTCGACGGCGAGCCGCTCCATCCGGGTCTTGTCGCCGAGGATGGAACCGCCGGTGCGGGTGGAGGACGGGTCCACGGCGAGCACGGCGACCCGGTGGCCGAGCCCGGTCAGCAGGGTGCCGAAGGCGTCGATGAACGTCGACTTGCCGACGCCGGGCACGCCGCTGATGCCGATCCGCCGGGCCCGGCCGGTGTGCGGCAGCAGCTCCGTCAGGAGCCGCTGGGCCAGGGCCCGGTGGTCGGGTCGGGTGGACTCGACGAGGGTGATGGCGCGGGCCACGAAGGCCCGCTTCCCGTCGAGCACGCCCTTGACGTAGCTGTCGAGGTCGATGGCCACGGTCCCCGGCTACTCCGTCTCGGCCAGGCCGGTGTGGCCCAGCTCCGCACCGAGGCGCACGACCAGGTCGTACGCCGCGTCCGGGATCACCGTGCCGGGCAGGAACACCTCGGCGGCGCCCATCTCCCGCAGGATCGGGACGTCCTGCGGGGGGATGACCCCGCCGACGACGACCATGATGTCCTCGCGGCCCTCGGCGGCCAGCTCCTCGCGGAGCGCCGGTACGAGGGTCAGGTGGCCGGCGGCCAGCGACGAGACGCCCACGATGTGCACGTCCGCCTCGACCGCCTGGCGGGCCACCTCCGCCGGCGTCTGGAAGAGCGGGCCGACGTCGACGTCGAAGCCGAGGTCGGCGAAGCCGGTGGCGATGACCTTCTGGCCCCGGTCGTGTCCGTCCTGGCCCATCTTCGCGACGAGGATGCGCGGGCGGCGGCCCTCGGCCTCCTCGAAGCGGTCGACCAGGGCGCGGGTGCGGTCCACGTGCGGCGACTCCCCTGCCTCGTTGCGGTACACGCCGGAGATCGTACGGATCTGACTGGCGTGGCGGCCGTACACCTTCTCCAGGGCGTCGGAGATCTCACCGACGGTGGCCTTGGCGCGGGCCGCGTCGACGGCGAGCGCGAGCAGGTTGCCCTCCATGCCCGTGCCGGAGCCGCGGCCGGCGGCCTCGGTGAGGGCGTGCAGCGCGTCCTGGCAGGCCCGCTCGTCGCGCTCCTCGCGCAGCCGGCGCAGCTTGGCGATCTGCTGCGCGCGCACCGAGGAGTTGTCGACCTTGAGGACCTCGATCTGCTCGTCGTTCTCGACGCGGTACTTGTTGACGCCGATCACCGGCTGCCGGCCGGAGTCGATCCGCGCCTGGGTGCGGGCGGCGGCCTCCTCGACGCGCAGCTTCGGGATGCCGGCGTCGATGGCCTGGGCCATGCCGCCGGCCGCCTCGACCTCCTGGATGTGCTGCCAGGCGCGGCGGGCCAGGTCGTACGTGAGCTTCTCGACGTACGCGCTGCCGCCCCACGGGTCGATGACGCGGCAGGTGCCGGACTCCTGCTGGAGGACGAGCTGGGTGTTGCGGGCGATGCGCGCGGAGAAGTCCGTGGGCAGCGCGAGGGCCTCGTCGAGGGCGTTGGTGTGCAGCGACTGGGTGTGGCCCTGGGTGGCGGCCATGGCCTCGACGCAGGTGCGGGTGACGTTGTTGAACACGTCCTGCGCGGTCAGGGACCAGCCGGAGGTCTGCGAATGGGTGCGCAGTGACAGGGACTTGGGGTTCTTCGGGTCGAACTGCCGCACCAGCTTGGCCCACAGGAGGCGGGCGGCGCGGAGCTTGGCCACCTCCATGAAGAAGTTCATGCCGATGGCCCAGAAGAAGGACAGCCGGGGTGCGAACGCGTCGACGTCCAGACCCGCCTCGCGGCCGGCGCGCAGGTACTCGACGCCGTCGGCGAGGGTGTAGGCCAGCTCCAGGTCGGCCGTGGCGCCGGCTTCCTGGATGTGGTAGCCGGAGATGGAGATGGAGTTGTAGCGCGGCATCTTCTGCGAGGTGTACGCGAAGATGTCGGAGATGATCCGCATCGAGGGCCGGGGCGGATAGATGTAGGTGTTGCGGACCATGAACTCCTTGAGGATGTCGTTCTGGATGGTCCCGGCCAGCTTCTCCGGCGGTACGCCCTGCTCCTCGGCGGCGACGATGTAGAGCGCGAGGATCGGCAGCACCGCGCCGTTCATCGTCATCGACACGGTCATCTTGTCGAGCGGGATGCCGTCGAAGAGCTGGCGCATGTCGTAGATGGAGTCGATCGCCACGCCCGCCATGCCGACGTCGCCGGTGACGCGCGGGTGGTCGCTGTCGTACCCGCGGTGCGTGGGCAGGTCGAAGGCGACCGAGAGGCCCTTCTGGCCGGCCGCGAGGTTGCGGCGGTAGAAGGCGTTGGACTCCTCGGCCGTGGAGAAGCCCGCGTACTGGCGGATGGTCCACGGCTGGTTGACGTACATGGTCGGGTACGGGCCGCGCAGGAACGGCGCCGCGCCCGGGTACGTGCCGAGGAAGTCGAGGCCTTCGAGGTCGCGGCCGGTGTACAGCGGCTTGACGCCGATGCCCTCGGGGGTCTCCCACAGCAGGTCGGAGGCGCTGGACCCGGTGGCCTCCTTGACGGCGGCGGACCACTGCTCCTCGGTGGCCTCGGCGGGTGCCGACGGTCCGAGGGGGACCTGCGAGAAGTCGGGGATCGTCATGCCGCCACTCCCGTGCGGTCGAGGATGGAGGTCAGGACGGCCACGGCGTCGCAGCCGGCGAACACGTACGCGTCGACGCCGGGGTGCTCGCCGGACCGGCCGGCGAGGAGGACCTGGTCGGCGCCGGCGCCCTGGAGGGCCGCGGCCACGTCGGCGGCCTGCTCCTCGTACAGCGCGTCGGAGGAGCACAGGCAGGCGATGGTCGCGCCGCTGGCCTCGAAGGCCTCGGCCGCGGTGGCCGCGTCCACCGTCACCGGGGTGTGGACCGGTTCGATGCCGCCGGCCTGGAAGAGGTTCGCGGCGAAGGTGACGCGGGCGGTGTGGGCCGCGGCGGAGCCGAGGGCGGCGATGAACACCTTCGGGCGGCCGCCGGTGGCGGCCAGGTGCGCGTCCGAGCGGGCGCGCAGCGCCTCGTACGCCTCGTCGCGGCGGACCCGGGGCAGGCCGCCGGTGAGCGGGGCGGGAGCCGCCTCGCGCTCGACGGGCTTCTCACCCAGGTTCGGGAACTCGCTGACGCCGGTGACGGGCTCGCGGCGGGTGGCCAGGCGCCGGGTGCGGGCGGCCCAGGTGGCGGCGATGCGGTCGCCGACCAGGCCGTCGGCGAGCGCGGCGGACTGGCCGCCGGCGGCCTCCAGTTCCTGGAAGAACTCCCAGGCGGCGTCCGCGAGTTCGACGGTGAGGCGCTCGACGTACCAGGAGCCGCCGGCCGGGTCGGCGACCCGTCCGAGGTGCGACTCCTCCAGGAGGATCGAGGAGGTGTTGCGGGCGATGCGCCGCGCGAACGCGTCCGGCAGGCCCTGCTCGTGGTCGAAGGGCAGCACGGTGACCGCGTCCGCGCCGCCGACGCCGGCGGCGAGGGTGGCGATGGTGGTGCGCAACATGTTCACGTACGGGTCGCGGCGGGTCATCATCACCGGCGAGGTGACCGCGTGCTGGCGCTGCGCGCCGGCGTCCCCGGTGCGGACGCCGCAGGCCTCGGCGACCCGCGCCCACAGCCGGCGGGCGGCGCGGAACTTGGCGGTGGTGAGGAACTGGTCGGCGGTCGCCGAGTAGCGGAACTCGAGCTGGCGCAGGGCCGCTTCGACGGACAGCCCGGCGTCGGCGAGGGCCCGCAGGTAGGCGACGCCGGTGGCCAGGGAGGCGCCCAGTTCCTGGGCGGCGGAGGCGCCGGCCTCGTGGTACGGCAGGGCGTCGACGGTCAGGGCGCGCAGGCCGGGGTAGTCGGCGTCGCAGAGCCGGGCCAGCTCGGCGGCCCCGGTGAGGTCGGCGGCCGCGCCGGTACGGGCGGCCAGGCCGAGCGGGTCGGCGCCGAGGTTGCCGCGGGCGGCGTCGCGGGCCACCGCGCGCTCGTCGTAGAGGCGCAGCAACTCCCGTGCGGCGGAGTCCGTTTCGGCGCCGGCGTCGAGGACCACGGGGGCGAGGTCGAGGTAGACGCCGTCGAGGGCGCGGGCCAGGCCGGAGACCGGGAGGCCGGCGTCGCCGAGGGTGAGCCAGAGGGAGGTGACGCCGTTCTCCAGGTCGGTGAGCACCGCCTCGTTGGCGGCCTCGGCCCCGGGCCGGTCGTGGCGCTGGCGCACGTCCCAGCCGCCGGTGGGGCGGGAGCCGCGCACGAAGGGCGCGAAGCCGGGGAGGCCGGTGGCGGGGGCCGCGTCCCGGGGCGTGTACAGCGGGCGTGCCCGCAGGCCGTCGTCGAGGGCGGTCGAGAGCGCCTGCTCGGCGGCGTCGCCGGACACGTCCTTGCCCGACTTGCGCAGCACGCCTTCCACCAGGCGCTGCCACTCCTCGTGGGTGGTGTCCGGGAACTCGGCTGCGAGCGAGAGCCCGTCATCGGGGAGAACCGTCATGCCGAGGATGCTAGGGGAGAGGCACTCAGTGCCAGGAGAGGCAAGCCGTGTGACCTTGCCCTCTTCGCGGCGGCCCCAACCCGCCCGCCACCTGCGCAATCGGACGGCATGTCCGGTTATGCGGGTGGGTGCCGGATACGGGCGCGGGCCGGGAATCCGGGAGGTGGGGCCGCCCGGATCCCCGGGACCCGGAGACGGGGCCGCCCCGGCCGGAAGGGTCCGGCCGGGGCGGCGGGGTTCACGCCGTGGCTCAGGCGAGCGAGGCGATCGCCTGGTTGAAGGTCGCGGACGGGCGCATGACGGCCGCGGCCTTGGCCGGGTCGGGCTGGTAGTAGCCGCCGATCTCGGCGGGGCTGCCCTGGACGGCGTTCAGCTCGCCGACGATGGTCTGCTCCTGCTCGGTGAGGGTCTTCGCGAGCGGGGCGAAGGCCTCGGCGAGCGCGGCGTCGTCGGTCTGCCTGGCCAGCTCCTGGGCCCAGTACAGGGACAGGTAGAAGTGGCTGCCGCGGTTGTCGATGCCGCCGACACGGCGGGTCGGCGACTTGTCCTCGTTGAGGAAGGTGCCGGTCGCGCGGTCGAGGGTGTCGGCCAGGACCTTGGCGCGGGCGTTGCCCGTGGTGGTGGCCAGGTGCTCGAAGCTGGCGGCCAGGGCGAAGAACTCGCCCAGGCTGTCCCAGCGCAGGTAGTTCTCCTTGACGAGCTGCTGGACGTGCTTCGGGGCGGAGCCGCCGGCGCCCGTCTCGAACAGGCCGCCGCCCGCCATCAGCGGGACGACCGAGAGCATCTTGGCGCTGGTGCCCAGCTCCAGGATCGGGAAGAGGTCGGTCAGGTAGTCGCGGAGCACGTTGCCGGTGACCGAGATGGTGTCCTCGCCGCGGCGGATGCGCTCCAGGGAGAACGCGGTGGCCTCGACCGGGGACAGGACCTTGATCTCCAGGCCCTCGGTGTCGTGCTGCTGCAGGTACGCGTTGACCTTCTCGATCAGCTGCGCGTCGTGGGCGCGGGTGGCGTCCAGCCAGAAGACGGCCGGGGAGCCGGTGGCGCGGGCGCGGGTGACGGCCAGCTTGACCCAGTCCTGGATCGGCGCGTCCTTGGTCTGGCAGGCGCGGAAGATGTCGCCCTCGGCGACCTCCTGCTCGAGGACGGGGGCGCCGGTGGCGGCGTCGACGAGGCGGACGGTGCCGGCCGCGGCGATCTCGAAGGTCTTGTCGTGGGAGCCGTACTCCTCGGCCTTCTGCGCCATCAGGCCGACGTTCGGGACGGAGCCCATGGTCGACGGGTCGAAGGCACCGTGCGCGCGGCAGTCCTCGATGACGGTCTGGTAGACGCCGGAGTAGCTGCTGTCCGGCAGGACGGCCAGGGTGTCGGCCTCCTTGCCGTCCGGGCCCCACATGTGGCCGGAGGTGCGGATCATGGCCGGCATCGACGCGTCGACGATCACGTCGGACGGGACGTGCAGGTTGGTGATGCCGCGGTCGGAGTCGACCATCGCCAGGGCCGGGCCGTCGGCGATCTCGGCGTCGAAGGACGCCTTGATCTCGGCGCCCAGGCCGTGCGGGATGGTCTCCAGGCCCGCCAGGATGGCGCCCAGGCCGTCGTTCGGGGACAGGCCGGCACCGGCCAGGACCTCGCCGTACTTGGCGAAGGTCTGCGGGAAGAAGGCGCGGACCACGTGACCGAAGACGATCGGGTCGGAGACCTTCATCATCGTGGCCTTGAGGTGCACGGAGAACAGCACGCCCTCGGCCTTGGCGCGGGCGACCTGCTCGGAGAGGAAGGTACGCAGGGCGGCGACGCGCATGACGGACGCGTCGACGACCTCGCCGGCCAGGACCGGTACGGACTCGCGCAGCACGGTGACGGCGCCGTCGGCGGCCACGTGCTCGATGCGCAGGGCGCCGGCCTCGGCGATGACCGTGGACTTCTCGGTGGAGCGGAAGTCGTTCTCGCCCATGGTGGCGACGTTGGTCTTGGAGTCGGCAGACCAGGCACCCATGCGGTGCGGGTGGGTCTTGGCGTAGTTCTTGACCGAGGCCGGGGCACGGCGGTCGGAGTTGCCCTCGCGCAGGACCGGGTTGACGGCGCTGCCCTTGATCTTGTCGTAGCGGGCGCGGATCTCGCGCTCCTCGTCGGTCTGCGGGTCGTCCGGGTAGTCCGGCAGCGCGTAGCCCTGGGCCTGCAGCTCGGCGACGGCGGCCTTGAGCTGCGGGATCGAGGCCGAGATGTTCGGCAGCTTGATGATGTTGGCCTCGGGGGTCTTCGCCAGCTGGCCCAGCTCGGCCAGCGCGTCGGCGATGCGCTGCTCCTCGGTGAGGTGCTCCGGGAAGCTCGCGATGATGCGACCGGCGAGGGAGATGTCCCGCGTCTCCACGGTGACACCGGCGGTCGAGGCGTACGCCTGGACCACGGGCAGGAACGAATACGTGGCGAGCGCGGGGGCCTCGTCAGTGTGCGTGTAGATGATGGTCGAGTCAGTCACCGGATGCTCCGCTCCTGGTCTGCGTCTCTCGTCTGCAACATTGCTCGACATCAAGATATCTCGTGATCGGCCGTCCCTCGCACGTGGGCTCCGCGCGGGCCCCGCCACGTGGCGGGGGCCGGGGGAAGCAATCGGGGCATCCCGGGGCGCGGGGCCGCGTGCCGCGGGGGCGTCTACCGGAGGTTGACCGATAGTGCACCCGTCCCGGGGGCGACGTACGTCACCTCGGCGCCGCGGGCGCCGCCGCGTCCGGGCGGTGGGTGGCGGTGACCTGCCACGACGCACCGGACCGGGACGAACACAACCGGCCAATGTCCCGATCGGCCTTGCTGCCGCCCTCCCCCGGCACCCACACTCGCTGCTGTACGACGAATGGCCGTTCGGAGCTGTTTACCGGGCTTCGGGCGAGATCTTGTGAACGTTCCGACATGCCCCTTCCGTGGCATGTCCCGCGCCGCCCCTCCGAGCGGCCCGTCCCCGACCTCCGCCTTCCCTCCGAAGGGAGTTCGCCATGTCCCGTACCCCGAACCCGCAGGACCCCCTGGAGCTCCAGGACCTCGACCTGGACGCCGACCTGGACCTCACCGACCTGACCGTGACCTCGCTGCGCGACACAGCGGCGCTGCCCGAGAACGGCGCCTCGTGGGGCTCCTGTTCGTGCCAGGCCTCGTCGTCGTGCGCCCAGCCCCACGTGACCACCCCCGAGGTCCTCTGACCGTCGCGCCGCCGACACCGCCGTACGGCCGGCCGCGGCTCCCCGGGGCCCGGCCGGACGTACGGCCCCGCGCCGCGGACGCCACCGCCCCGCCCTGCCGGCCGCTCGTGCGCGGTGCTCGACCCGCCCGTCCCTCCGAGCCGTACGCCGGGAGCCCGCCATGCCGCACTCCGCCCCGACCGGAATCCCCGGGCGCGTCCCGCACGCCGGGGCCGGGGCGCACGCGGCGCCGGACCCGCCCGACGGCCCCGGCATGCGGGACGCGCCCGAGGCCGGTGACCGGACGGCGCGCCACGCCCTGGTCCGTACGACCGTCCTCCCGTACCCGGCCGAGACGGCCCCCGCGGCCGCGGTACGGGCCCTGCTCGCCCGGCTCACCGCCCTGGCCGCCGAGGACGGCGCCCTGCGCGCCGCCCTCTCCGACGACCTCTTCGCCGCGCGCGCCGGCCACGGCGAGGACTTCCACCGGCGGGTGGTCCTCCCGCTGCGCCGCGCCCTGCACAACGGCCGCACGCCCCGCCCCGCGCTCCTCGACCGGCTCGACGACCTGCCCGTACGGGTTCCCCGGCTCGCCGACTGGCTGGCCCTGCGCGAACGGCGCGCCCGGCTGCTCGACGAGCTCGCCGACGCGGTGCCGCCCGCCCTGGGCGCCGAGCGCGCCGCCCTCGCCGCACTCTGCCGCTCGCCCGCCTTCACCCGCGCCGTCGCGCTCACGAGCGCCGACCTGCTGCGGGCCGTCACCAGGACGGGCGGGGCGGCCGACCACGGCGGGACCGGGCGGCGGGCCCGCAAGGAGGAGGCCGCCGTCCTGCGGCACGCTCTGCGGGCGGGTACGAAGACCAGTCCGCTGTCGTGGTTCACCGCCGTCGGCTGGACGGCCGGCCCGCCCGCCGCCGGCGGGCCCCCGCAGCCCCCGACCGGGGCCGTCCCCCTCGCCGCCACCGTCCGGGAGAGCCGCGCCCTCGTCGCCACCGTCCGGGAGAGCCGCGCCCTCGTCGCCGCGCTCACCGCGGCGCTGCTCGACGAGCCGCGCCGGCGCCGCGCCGTCCCGCACCGGCTGACGAGCAGTGCCCGGGTGGTGGACGGGCGGGCCCGGTACGCCCGGGCGGAGACGCTGTTCGCGGGCGGCCGGTACCTGGTGACCCGCGAGGACGAGGTCGAGGTCGCCGCCCGTCCGGCGCTGGCGGCGCTCGCGGCCGCCCTGGAGACGGGCCCCCTGCCGCTCGGCCCGCTGACCGCCCGGCTCGCGGACGGCCTGGGCCGTGCGGCGGACGATCCGGCCGTCGCGGGGTTCGTGGACCGCCTCGCCGCGGCCGGGCTGCTGGTGCCCGCCGACCCCGTCGACCCGCAGCACGCCACGCCCCTGGAGGCCCTGGCCGACTGGCTGCACCAGTGGCCCGAGGACGCCCCGGTGGCGGCGCGGGTCGCCCGGCTGGCCCACGACACCCGGGGCTTCACCGCCGCCCCGGCCGCGGAGCGGCCCGCCCTCCTCGCGGCCCTGGCCCGCCGCTGGCACGAACTGCTCGCCGGGGCGGGCCGCCCCGTCCCGGCGGACGCGGCGCCGCTCACGGTCCTCAGCGAGGACGTCACCGCCCCCGCGCTCCTGCCCGCCTCCCGCCCGTCGGGTCCGCCGTCGACGAGGCGGCGGACCTCGGGGGCCCCGTACGAGGAGCAGGACCACCTTCCGGCCGGGTACGACCCCCCGGGCCCCGCCGACCGTGCCGCGCTCGCCGAACTGAGCGCCCTCGCCGAACTGTTCGACCTCGGGCACGTGATGCGCCGGGCCGCCCGCGACCGGTTCGTCGCCCGTTACGGGCCCGGCGGCACCTGCCGCGACCCCTGGGACTTCGGCGCCGACACGGCGGCGGCCTGGGAGGACGCCGGCCGCCTCGCGGGCCGGCCGTCCGACGACCCGGGCCTGTCCGGGGACCTACGAGGACTCGCGTTGCTCCGCGAGGAGTTCGTGTCGCTCGCGCACACGGCCGCCCGTCCGGGAGACGACCCGGCGGGCGTCCCAGCCGACGAGGTCGTGCTCCCCGCCGGCCAGGTCCGTGCCCTCGCCGCCCGGCTGCCCGACTGGACGGCGGCCCGCCCGCTCGACTACGCCTACTTCCTCCAACGGGACCCCGACGCGCGGCTGTTGTGCGTCAACCACGTCTACGGCGGCTGGGGCCGCTTCACCAGCCGCTTCCTCGACGCCCTGCCCCCGGCCGCTGCCGCCGCGGTCGCGGACCGCATCCGGCACGGGCTGGGCGAGGGGGTCCGGGCGGCCCAGATCAGGCCGGTGGGCGGGTTCAACGCCAACCTCCACCCGCTGCTGCTCGCCGACGAGATCGGCCCGGACCGCCGCTGGACCTCCCTGGCCGAGACCGACGTCGCGCTCGTGCACGATCCCGATGACGACCAACTCCGTTTCCGCGTACGTTCGTCCGGCGACCCGATCGACGTCCTCTACCTCGGCTTCCTCGCCCCGGTCATGCTGCCGCGGCGCCTCGGGCCGTTCCTCGCCGACCATCCGGAGGGGGTGGTCGACTTCAGCCCGCTGCTGCCCCGGCACACGGTGGCCGCCCCGGGCGGCCGGGTGGTCCGTACACCGCGGCTGCGCCACCGGCACCTGGTGCTGGCCCGGCGCCGCTGGCACCTCGACGCGGGCGTGCTCGAGGCGCTGCGCGCCGACCTCTCGGCGGCGGACGGCGAGGTGCCGGCCGAGCCGGTGGCCCGCTGGCGGGCCCTGCTCCACCTGCCCGAGCAGCTCTTCCTGCATCCGGCGCCGGCCGCCCCGTCCGGGCACGCGGTCGACGACTTCGTCACGCGGCTGCGGGCGCCCAAGCCGCAGGGCCTGGACCTGGGCAACGCCCTCCACCTGCGCTGCCTGGCCGGCTGGCTCGCCCGCCACCCGCGCGGGGTCGTCCTCGAGGAGGCCCTGCCCTCCTTCGGGGGCCGGCCCCGTCCGGGCCGCGCCGTCGAACTCGTCGCGGAGACGTACCGCCCGGCCCGGGCCCGTACGACCGGCCGTACCGCCCCGCGGGCGGAGCGGGCCGGCGCGGGCCGCCGGCCGGCCGACCCGCCTCCCGCGTCGGCCGGCCCGCCTCCCGCGTCGGCGGCCACGCTCCCGGCCGCCCGGACCGGGCCCCGGACCGCCGCCGTGCTCCCCCCGCCCCGCCGAGGAGGCACCCGATGAACGCCGCTCCCCGCCCGCCCGCCTCCGAGGCCCCCGCCGGGCCCGGCCCCGTCACGGCTCCCACCGGGCCCGGACCCACCTCGACTCCCACCAGCCCCGGACCCACCCCGGCCCCCACCAGCCCCGGCCCCACCCCGGCTCACGCCGTGCGGGGCCTCACCCCGGCTTCCGCCGGCCCCGGCCCCACCCCGCCCGCCGCCGCCCTCGACGTCGTCCTCTACCACTACCGCGAGGACAAGGCCCCGCTGCTCCGCGAGGCTGTGCTGCCCCTCGCCCACCGGGCCGCCGCCGACGGCCTGACCGTCCACGTCGAACGCCACTGGCGGTTCGGTCCCCACGTGCGCCTGAGACTGCGCGGCGCACCGGACCGCGTGGCCGCCGCGGCCGACCGGACGACGGCGGCCCTGCGCACGTGGGCCGCCGCCCACCCCGCCCCCGCGTCCGGGGCGGCCACCGAGGCGGACCTCCTGGCCCGGTCCGCCGCGGCGGGACGGGCCGAGCTGGTCCCCCCGCCGTACGGCCCGCTCGTCCCGGACGGCACGGTCCGCACCGAGCCCGTGGACCAGTCGTCCCTGCGCGCCCTGATCGGCACGGACGGGGTCCGGCTCCGCGACGACCTGCTCGTGCTCGGACTGCCGGCCCTCGACGCCGGCTGCGCCTTCCTCGGCGCCCACGCGGACGCGCCCGCCGCCCGCGTGCAGCTCGCGGTCGCCGCGCTCGCCGCGCACGCGGCGGTGCACCCGGAGGGCCTGGTCGGAGGGCACTACTCCCTCGTCTCGCACCTCGAGGACCTCCTCGTGCACGAGGACCGGGACGGCCGGCTGCGGGCGGCCTTCGAACGCCGGTGGGCGGCGACGGGCCCGGCGGTCACCGCGCTGGTCGGCCGGATCACCGACGGCGCCGGGCCGAGGGGCTGGGAACGCGCCTGGGCCCACTGGTCCACCCGGGCCCGGCACGTCACCGACGCACGGCGCGCGGCCGGCGCGGACCTCACGGGCCGGCCCCTCGCGTACCGCGACCGCGCGGCGGCCCTGGGCGACCCCGAGGTCGCCGACCGCTGGAACCCGGATGTCCGCACCCGCTACAGCGAGTTCCACCGCCTGCTGAGCCGCTCGGACCCGCGGGGGGCGATGTGGAGCCGGCCGGACTACCTGGTCCACCGGGCCTGCACGAACGCGCTCTACCGGCTCTTCGCGATCTGCGACGTACGGCCGGTGGAGCGCTACCTCGCCGCCCACCTGGTCGTACGCACCGTCCCGGAGCTCACCGGCCACGCGTGGCGGAGCCGCGTCGACGAGGTGATCGCAGCGGTGGAGGCCCGGTCATGACCGCGCCCCGCTCCCCCGCAGCGCACCCGCCACCGGATCCCCCTCACCCGTCCCCCGCAGCACACGCGCCGCCCGCACCCCCGCACCCCTCCCCCGCAGCGCACGCACCACCCGGCCCCCCGCACCCCTCCCCCGCAGGGCGCACGGCGTCGGCCGGCCGCGCGGAGCACGCGGGGCCCTCCGCCGCACGCACGCCCCTCGGGCCCCCGCCCGCCTCCGCGGCAGCGGCAAGCGGAGCGGGCGCCCCGGTGCGCGACGCGCCGGTCGTACCGGGACCGCGGCTCCGGCTGCGCCCCGGGATCGCCGTCACCCCCTTGCGCAACGGGCTGCACCTGCGCGGTCGCGGTGCCCACGTCACCCTGGAGGGCAGCCGGGCGCTACCGGCGCTGTGGAGGCTGCTGTCCGACCGGCTCGATCCGCCGACCGGGCCCCGATCCGACGGCGCGCAGCCCGTACCCCGTGGAACCGACACCGCCGGCCACCCTCGGGCCGGGGCCCGTGCTCCGGTCCCCGACTGCGGCCCCGACGCGCCACGGGTGGCGGACGCACTGGCCGTCCTCACCGCGCGGCTGCTGGAGCACGATCTGCTGGTCGAGCACCCGGACGGCGTCGCACTCCCGCCCTGGCCCGCGGCGTCGGCGGAGCACCCCGCCGGGGCCGCCGAGGCGGTCCGCGCGGCCCGGCCGCTGATCGCCGCCGCCGATCCGTCCGGTCCGCTCGCCGGCGCCCTCGTACGGGCCCTCGTACGGTCCGGGGCGGATCCGCGGGTCATCTCCGATCCGGCCCTCCCGGCCGACCGGGCCGTGCTCGTGGCGCACGTACCCACCGGGGCAGTGGCGTTGGCGGTGTCCTGCGACGCCGACGGCGGCTTCGTCACGGCTACCGGCGACCCCGGCCGCATCCGCTCCGACGCCGCCGCCGTCGCCCACCGCCTGCGTCGCGGCACCACGGCACCGGGCGACGCGGGGACCCCGCCCGGGTCCGCGGCGCCGGGCACCGGGGCGCCGACCGGGCCGCGGGCGCGGACCGACCGGCCGCCCCGCGCGTCCGCCGGGGCCGTCGGGCCCGCGTCCGGGACGTGCACCGCCCTGCTCGCCGGCGCGGCGGCCGGTCGACTGCTCGCGGTCGTCGCCGGACTGCCGGACCCGGCCGAGGCCGACGACGCCTCCGGCGGGACGGCGGCCGGGCATCCGGCCGTGCTGGTCGCCCGGGCCCGGCCGGCGGAGGCGGCGTACCACCCGTGGGCCGCGGCGCCGCCCGCCTCGCGGCGGACACCGGGCGCCCCTCCCGCGACCGATCTCACCGAGGCCCTGCGCCGGGTCGCGGCGCTGGGCGATCCGCGCCTCGGAGTGCTCGACGCACCGCTGCCCGGGGCGCTCCCGCAGCTCCCCGCGTCCCTGGCCTCCTGCCGTACCCCGGCGGGGCTGCTGGTGGCGGGGGCGGTACGGGCCGACCTGGCCCGCCTGGAGGCGGCCTGCCGCGCCGCCGAACTCGAACTCGGGCACGGGCTCGAACTCGGGCACGGCTACGGGCTCGGGCTCGAACTCGGAAGTGGAGGCGGGCGCGGAACCGGACACGGAACCGGACACGGAAGCCGGCAGCGGCGGGGGCCCGCGCGCCCCGGCGGTGCGCCGGCCCCGGTCGTCGGCGCGAACCCCGCGCACGCCCACGGCAGGGCCCTGCGCCGGGCCGTCCTCGACGGCGTCGGCCCCGCCGCCCCCCACGCCACCTGGGACGCGCATCCGCAGGCCCGCCACTGGTGGACCGTGCTCACCCGGCGCATGGGGTGTGCGGCCGATCTGACGGTCCGCCGACTCGGCTCGGAGGAGGTGTTCCTGGCGACGGTACGGACGGGGGCGGGCCCCGCCGGGGCCGGCCCGGTCGGCGTGAGCCGCGCCGTCGAGGCCACCGCCGCCGACGCGGTGGCGCTGGCCGCCCTCGGGGCGGTGACGCGTGCGATGGCGGCGCAGTGCGCGCCGGGCGCGGCCCGGCACACCTCGCTCAGCGGTGCCACGGCCCCGCTCGCGGCGGCCGGCGCCCGCCCGGCCGGTTGGACCGACGAGGGCTGGACCGACACCTGGCTCGCCGGGATCGCCGACCGGGAACCGGCCCTGCGCGCCGCCCTGGGCCGCCTCACCGGGCTGCGCCCCACCCCGTGGCCGGCCGACGCGGACCGCCCCCTCGCCGACGCCCTGCGCGCGTCCGGCTTCACGGTCCTGGCGGGTGCGGAGGAACCCCGATGAGCGCCCCCGGGCCGCGCGGCCTGCCCGTACCCGTACCCGTACCCGTACCCGTACCCGCACCCGCACCGGTTGCCGGACCCGCACCGCCGACCGCACCCGACCCCGCCCCCTCACCCGACCCCGCCCCCTCACCCGCCCCCGTGCCGGAGCCCCCGCCCGCACCCGCCGTGCTCGACCCGGCCGAGGCCCTCGCCACGGTCGCGGGCAGCGCCGTCGTCCGGCTGACCGCGTGGGACCTCGGACTGGCCGAGCGGCTGAGCCGGCACGCCCTGGCGCACCCGGTGCGGTTCGTGCCCGTGCGCGAGGACGGGGCGCTGACCGTGGTCGGCCCCGTGCTCCGGCCGGGCGCGGGCGCCTGCCTCAGCTGCGCCGAGCGGCAACGACTGGCCACCGCCGGGGGACGGGTCCCCTGGCAGGGCCCCGGCCTGGCCCTCGGCGGCACCGGTACCCCGCCGCTCGCCGAGGCGGCGCTCCTGCTCGCGGCCGACCTGCTGCGCCAGGATCCGCCGGACGACGACGCCCCGGACGACGCCCCGGACCACGACCCGGACCACGACCCGGAGGACGGACGCCCCTCGCAAGGGGACCCGCTCCCGGCCGACCACCCCGCCCGGCGCCCCGCCACATGTCCGCCCGGGGCCGACGCAGCCGCCCCGCCGGCGCACCGCGCCACCGTCCACGTCCTGCAGGGCGACCGCTGCACCTGGTCCACCCACCGGGTGCGCCCGGTCGGCGGCTGCCCCGTCTGCCGGCCGTTGCCGGACGACACCGCGGACGGGGCCCGGCTGCCGTCCGGGCCGGCGCCGGTGCCCGACCCGGCCGTGCTGCGCGGGGCCAACGCCCGCACCGGCGCAGGGCGGTTGCGGGCCGAGCTGTTCGACGAGCGGTTCGGGCCGGTGCGGCGGCTCTTCCGCACCGAGGACTCCGCGTTCGCGCTCACCACCGCGTGGGTGACGGACGGACGGCCCCTCGACGACGGCGGCTACGGACGGTCGGGCGACTTCCGCTCCAGCGAGCGCATCGCGCTCTTCGAGGGCGTGGAGCGGCTCACCGGCATGCGGCCCACCGGCCGCCGCACCGTGCTGCGCACGTCGTTCGCCCGGCTCTGCGCGGCGGGCGGTCCCGCGGTCCTCGATCCCCTCCGGCTCGGGCTGCCCGATCCCGGCTCCGAGGGCCACCCGGCCCGCCGGACCGTCCCGTACTCGCCCGACCTCGAACTGGACTGGGTGTTCGGCTGGTCGCTCACCGAGCGCCGCGCAGTGGCCGTACCGGAGCACGTGGCCTACTGGGACGTGCCGGGGCCCGACCGGCCGCGGGTCGTGTACGAGTCCTCGAACGGCTGCGGGCTGGGCAACAGTCCCCAGGAGGCCGTGCTGTACGGCCTGTTCGAGGTGGCCGAGCGCGACGCCTTCCTGATGGCCTGGTACGCCCGCACGCCGCTGCCGCGCGTCGCCGTGCCGGCCGACGACGCCGAGGTGACCGCCCTGGCCGACCGCGCCGCCCTGCTGCGCTACCGGCTGACGCTGTTCGACGCGACCAACGACCTCGCCGTTCCAGCGGTGTTGGCGCTGTGCCGGTACGACGGTGCGCATCCCGGCGCGCCCCGCGCGTTCCTGGCCGCCGGGGCGCACCACGACCCGCGCGCGGCGATCCGCTCGGCGGTGGCGGAGGTCGTCACCAACGTGCAGGAGGCCGCCCGCCGTTCGACCCCCGGCGGGGGGCTCGACCCCGACCGGCTGCGGCCGATGCTCGACCGTCCCGAGCTGGTGCTGGACCTCGACGACCACGTCGGGCTCAACACCCTGCCGGAGGCGCAACCCCGGCTGGACTTCCTGTTCTCGGACGCGCCGGAGGAGCCCTGGTATGTGCGGTGGCCGGGGGCGCCCGAGCCGGTGGCCGACCTCGCGCTGCTGCTGGCGCGGACCGTGGACCGGCTGGCCGCCGGGGGGTTGGAGGTCCTCGCGGTCAGGCAGGACGAGGCCGGCGTACGGGACCGGCTGGGCCTGCACTGCGCCAAGGTGATCGTCCCCGGCACGCTGCCGATGACCTTCGGACACGTCAACCGGCGGACGCTGGGACTGCCGCGGCTGCTGGAGGTCCCCCACCGGCTGGGCCGTACCGACCGGCCGCTGCGCCACGACGAACTGCCCCTCCACCCCCACCCCTTCCCGTGAGGACGCGATGACGACCGCCGGCCCCCGCCGCCGTCCCGACCCCGGACCCGAGGTCCCCGAGGCGCCCGAGGCTCGTGAAGCGCCCGAGGCTCCCGAGACCGCCGATCCTTCGGAGACCCCCGAGACCCCCGAGACCCCCGAGAGTCCCGAGACCCCCGAGACTTCGGCTCCGTGGCACGGCCTCCACCTCGCCCTTCACACCGGCGGCCCGGACACGGACGCCTTCGTCACCGACGTCCTCGCACCGCTCATGGACGGCATGACGGCCCATCCGCACGCCGGCTGGTTCTTCATCCGCTACGGCGAGGGTGGCCCGCACCTGCGGATCCGCTACCGCGGCCCGCTCCCCGCAGGGGCGGCCGCCGGGCTGCCGGCCCGGTTGGCCGGAGCCGCCGCGTCGTGGCCCGCCGCGTTCACCGGCCCCTGGCCGGCCCGGCACGGCGAGGTGCGCGCGGTCCCGTACGTACCGGAGACCGACCGGTACGGCGGCCCGACCGCGCTGCCGCTCGCCGAGGAGGTGTTCGTGCGTTCCACCCGCGCGGCGGTCGAAGCCCTGCGCGCGACCCCGGACCGCGGCGCCCGGCTGCCGCTGGCCCTGGACGTCGCGCACGCCACCGCCCACGCGCTCGGCCTCGACGAGCTGGCCGGCGCGCGCTGGCTGCGCCGGCACGCCGCGTCCTGGCGCTGGGTCACCGAGGTGGAGCCGCTGCCCGGGGCCGCGGTCCACTCCCGCGTGAACTCCGTGTTTGCCCTCCGACGGCCGGGCCTGGTCCGGCGCGCCCGGGCGCTGCGCGCGTCGCTCGACGCCGGCACCGCCGCGCCGTGGCTGGCGGAGTGGGCCCGCCACGTCGCAGCCGCGGAGGCCCGGTTGCGCGGCGGCGCGGTACCGGAGGACGAGGCCGACCGGCGGCTGCCCTGGGTGTGGGCGTCCCAGCTGCACATGCTGTTCAACCGGCTCGGCGTGACCCCGGACGAGGAGCGGGCGGTCTGCCGGCTCGCGGCGCGCACCTTGATGGAGACCGGGGACGACCCCGACTTCTTCCCCGCCGGGCACCGGGCCGCGGACTACCAGTACCTGGAGCGCAGCAAGTTCCGGATCGGGCGCCCCGAGGACACCGCGCTGCGCGACCTGCCGCCCCTCCCCGCCCCCTCGGCGGCCCGCCTCGGGGCCGAACTGCCCCTCCCCGCCGCCCCGTTGCCCGAGCTCCCCCTCGGGGAGGCGCTGCGCCGCCGCAGCTCGGTGCGCGGGGCACTGTCCGGGCCGCTCGACGCGGGGACCCTGGGCGGGGTGCTGTGGTCCGCGTACGCGGAGAGCCACACCACCCGGCAGCCGCTCGCCGGCGGGGGCGCCCGCACCCTGCGGCACCGCCCGTACCCGAGCGCGGGCGCCCTCTACAGCGTGCGCGTGCGCCTGGTGGCGCTGGACGTGGCGGGGGTGGCCGCGGGGACGTACCACTGCGTGCCGGAGCGGCGCGCGCTGCTCCCGATCGGCCCGGCGCCGGCCGTGGCAGCCCTCAAGGCGCTGTCCTCGTACCTCTCACGTCCCGCCGACGACCCGGACGCGGTGGGCGTCGACGCGGTCCCGGCGGTCCTCGCGGTCCACCTCGACCTGGCCCTGCTGCGCCGCCGCTACGGCCTGCGGGCGCTGCGGCTGGGCCTGCTGGAGGCCGGCCACCTCGCCCAGACGCTGCTGCTGACCGCGGCGGCGTTCGGCCTGGCCACCGTCCCCCTGGGCGGCCTCCACGACGACCTGGCCCACGAGCTCCTCGGTCTGGACGACCTCGACGAGCCCGTCCAGTACCTGCTCCCGCTGGGCCGCCCGCCCGGGCCCCCCGCGGCCCCGTGACCATCTCCCCGACCGTCTCCCCGGCTGCTCCCCGACCGCCTCCGCCGCGCGGCGGGGCCCTGCGCCGGGGCCGGGAGCCGTCGCGCGCCGGGGCCTGGCGAGCCGGGAGGCGGGGCGGCCGGTCAGTCCGGGTCGGTGTCCTCGCGGGCCAGGGCCAGGGCCAGGTCCTGGAGGATGTGCTCGGTGGTCACCTCGGGGTCGCCCTCGTCATGGGCGTCCGCGACGGCGTCGAAGGCGAGGATGAAGCCGTTCACCAGCGCGCTCAGCGGCCCCGAGATCTGTTCCAGCACGGCCAGCCCGGCCTCTTCCGGCCCGGCGTCGGCCGGGACGAGGAACTGACCGGGGACCACGTCGGCCAGCAGGTCGGAGACGAACCCCGAGTCGGCCCCCGACCTGAGCGCCGTGAGCGCGGCGATGGCCTTCAGCTTGATCTCGTTCTCGGTCACCCGTCGAGGGTAGATCCCCGGACCGCCCGACTTCCTGACGCCGCACGGAGTGCGGGCTACGGTGACGCGCCGCGCCGGGGGCGGCTGGACGCGGACCGGGCGGGAGGGGCCGGGCGCATGCCGGAACACGGGCAGGGGACAAGGTTCGGAGCAGGGTCAGGTGCAAGGGGGGGTCCGGCGTTCGAGGGGCAGTTGGCGTTTCGCCGTGCACTCGGGTCCCGGCTGGGCCACCGTGGAACCGGCGGATCCGCCCGGATGCCCCTGCTCCGCCGGACCCGCCGGACCCGCCGGACGCGGCGGCCGGCCGCGCCACCCGCCACCCGATCCGCGAGGAGCCCCCGTGAACTGGACGCTCGAAGTCGTACCGCTGCCCGTCACCGACCTGGACCGCGCCAAGGCGTTCTACGCCGACCGGCTCGGCTTCAAGGTCGACACGGACACCGGGATCGCCCCCGGCATGCGCATCCTCCAGCTGACCCCGCCCGGCTCCCGGTGCTCGGTCACCATGCTGCAGGGCATGCCCTCGCTGCCCGGGTCGAAGGAGATGGCGCCCGGATCCGTACAGGGCCTGCAGCTCTGCGTCACCGACATCGAGGCGGCCCGGGCGGAGCTCGTCGGCCGCGGGGTGGACGTCTCGCCGGTCCGCCACGTCGGCGAGACCGGCTGGGAGGACGGCAAGGGCGGGACCTGGAACTCGTTCATGTCCTTCGAGGACCCGGACGGCAACGGCTGGGTGGTGCAGGAGGCCCCCTCGGAACTGTCGGAACGCTGAACCGCCCGGCAGCGGCCCGCGACCCGTGACCTGTCAACCGTCAACCGCACCGCACGACCCCTCACCCGTCGAGGGGATCGCACGCGGCCTCGGGAACAGGCCCGCCGCACCGACGGTTTGAGCTGACCGGCAGACGCACGCACGGCGTGGGCACACGCGGAGTGGAGAGGTCCTCGGTCATGAAGATCGGCATCATCGGCGCGGGCAACATCGGCGGCAACCTCACGCGGCGGCTGACCGCCCTCGGCCACGAGGTCTCCGTCGCCAACTCCCGCGGCCCGCAGTCCCTGGCGGCGCTCGCGGCGGAGACCGGGGCGAGCGCCGTCACGGCGGAGGAAGCGGCCCGCGGCGCCGAGGTGGTCGTGGTGACCGTCCCGCTGCGGGCCGTACCCGACCTGCCGCCGCACCTGTTCGAGGGCGCCGCGGAGGGCTTCGCCGTCATCGACACCTGCAACTACTACCCGCGGGAGCGGGACGGCCGGATCTCGGGCATCGAGGACGAAGGGCTCACAGAGAGCCGCTGGACGGAGCGGCAGGTCGGCCACCGCGTGGTGAAGGCGTTCAACGGCACGTACGCCCAGGACATCCTCGACCGGCCGCTGCCGGCCGGGGCCCCGGGCCGGCTCGCGGTGCCGGTCGCCGGTGACGACGAGGCCGCCAAGAAGACCGTGCGCGCCCTGATCGACGAACTCGGCTTCGACACCGTGGACTCGGGCGGCCTCGACGACTCGTGGCGGCAGCAGCCGGGCACCCCCGTGTACGGGCTGCGGGCCGGCGTCGTCGAGGTCACGCGCGCCCTGGCCGAGGCATCGCCGGAACGCCCGGAGGCCTTCCGCGGCTGAAGGCCCGCGTCCTTCCGGCGGGGACAGGACGGGTGGGGCGGGAGGGGCGGGTGGTGGTTCCCGCGCCTCCCGACCGCCGCCGCAATGCCCGTCAAAGCTCACGAACGACCGAAATGCCGGTACCACGCGCGTAGTCGGCTGATCATATGAACGCAATCTTGTCGTCCCGTGAACATCCTTCGACATGTGGACGATCGGTAGCGGACCGTAGTCGATCATGTGTAGGTTGTGGGCCACGCGCCGCCGCACCCTGGGCACGGGGCCCACACGGGGAATCGCGACGCCAAGGATGCATCCACATCCAATGACCACAACCACTGCAGCGTTCAAGGTCGAGCCCTACACGCCGCACTGCCAGGTCATAGCCGACGAGCGCGCCCACGCCGTCATCGGCATCAGTCCCGGCAATTCCTACTTCTCGCACCAGCGCGTCAGTGACCTCGCACGCTGGGGGCTGGACAACTTCGACCAAGTCGACCTGATATATACCGACTTGTACGTGGCCGAAATGTACGAGGCACTCGGCTACACAGAGGAAGACGCCCGGCGCAAGGCCGTGAAGAACCTTCGCGGCGTCCGCGCCAAGGTGACCGCCGCCGTCGCCGACAACGACCCGTCCGGCGAACGGCTGCGCGGCAGGCCCATGTCGGCCCTGCGCGACATCCCCGCGTACCGGCGGATCCACTCCGATCTGAACGCCCGACTGGACACCGACCCGGTCTTCCGCGAGACCTGCAACGCCCTGGTCGACATCTTCCTGTCGTCCAAGGTCCTCGACGGCGGCACCCCGACCCTGCGGCAGCGCCAGGTGTGCATCGACTACGTGTCCGCCGAGGCGCCGCTCTTCCTGGACACTCCGGCGATCATGGGCGTCGAGTCGTCGCTCAACTGCTACCACGCGGCCCTGCCCATGGCCGACCTGCTCTATTCGCGCGGCGCGGGGTTGAGGGCTTCCCGCAACCAAGGCCACGCCATCGTCACGCCCGCCGAAGGAGACCGCGCATGACCGCCGCCGACACCGTCCTGGACTTCCCCTTCACATGGGACGGGACGCAGCTGCCCACCGAGGTGCAGGAGCTGCCGCCCATCACCCGGGTCCGCACCATCGCCGGCGCGGAGGCCTGGCTGGTCTCGTCCTACGAGCTGGTCAAGCAGGTGCTGGAGGACGACCGGTTCAGCCTCAAGAACACCTCCGACCCCGGGGTGCCGCGCCAGTACGCGCTGACGATCCCGCCGGAGGTCGTCAACAACATGGGCAACATCACCGGGGCCGGCCTGCGCAAGGCCGTCATGAAGGCCATCAACCCCAAGGCCCCCGGCCTGCAGGAGTTCATGACCTCGTACGCCGCCGAGCTCGTCGAGAAGATGCTCAAGCACGGGGCGCCGGTGGACATCCGCAGTATGTTCACCGACCCCTTCAGCGAGGCCCTGCACTGCCACATGCTCGGCATTCCGCTGGAGGCCGCCGCACCGCTGGCGGAGTCCCTGCCGATCGCGTTCATGAACTCGGCCACCGAGATCCCGGCCGCCCGCCTCAACTGGGACCGGGACATCGCGTACATGAAGGCCCGGCTGGACGACACCACCACCGGCCTGATCGGTGACCTGGCGGCGCTGCGCGGCACCCCCGGGTACGAGCACGTCTCGGACGAGATGTTCGCGACCGTCGGGGTGACCCTCTTCGGCGCCGGCGTCATCTCCACCGCGGGCTTCCTCGCGATGGCCATGGTCACGCTGCTGACGCACCCGGACGAGCTCGACCAGCTCGCCGCGCAGCCGGAGATCATGCCGCAGGCGGTGGACGAGCTGCTGCGCATCAACCTGTCCATCGGCGACGGGCTGCCCCGCCTGGCCATGGAGGACACCGTCCTCGGCGGCCAGGAGGTCCGGGCGGGCGAGTTGGTCCTCGTCCTTCCGGAGGGCGCCAACTTCGACCCCTCGGTCTTCCCGAACCCGCACGTCCTGGACTTCCACCGGGAGAACTCCTCGGCGCACTTCTCCTTCGGCGGCGGCTCGCACTACTGCCCGGCCACCGCGCTGGGCAAGAAGCACGCCGAGATCGGCCTCAAGGCCGTGCTGGAGGCGATGCCCAGGCTGCGGCTGGCCGTCCCGGTCGAGCAGCTCGTCTGGCGCACCGGCTTCATGAAGCGCCTCCCGGAGCGCCTGCCCGTCATGTGGTGACCGCCCCGGCAGCCGCGTGGTCACCCGCAGCCGACGTGGTGACCCCGTCCGCGTGACCCCCGCACGCCGCCGCCCGCTCGCCCGGTCCCCCCGTACCGGGCCGCCCGGGCGGCGGCGTCCGTGCCGTGCGGTGCGCGTCAGACCAGTTCGGGTTGGGTCTCGCGGCGCTGTTCCGGGATGCGCGGCTGTACCGGCAGGCGGTCCCAGGACCTGGTGGTGCGGACGAAGGCGACGGCCACCGAGGCCGTCGACAGGACGACCAGCGGGCCGAACAGCCACGGGTGGTCGGCCATCTGGGTCGAGAGGTAGCGGTACGAGAGCAGCAGTGCCGTGAAGACCGCGGCCCCGTGGACGACCAGCACGGCTCCCTGACGGTCCCAGCCGCGGCTGAGCGCGCGCATCCCGGCGTCGATGGTGAGCGTGAAGACCACACCGGCGACGATGTCCGCGCCGTAGTGGTAGCCGAAGCCGAGCGTGGCGCCGAGGGTGGCGACGAGCCAGAACGCGCCGAGGAACCGCAGCGCGCGCGGGCCCTTGCGGGAGTGGATGAAGATCGCGGTCGCCCACGCGGTGTGGAGGCTCGGCATGCAGTTGCGCGGCGTGATCCCGTCGAAGGGCATCGCCCGCGGGGCGGGGATCTGCGGCGGGGTGTCCGGCCAGAGGTTCGCCACCGCCCAGTGCCCGCCGTCGGCTCCGTAGGCGAAGATCGGACCGACCACCGGGAAGATCATGTAGAAGGCCGGCCCGAGCAGGCCGATCACGAGGAAGGTGCGCACCAGGTGGTGTGCCGGGAACCGCCGCTCGGCCGCCACGTTCCGCAGCTGGTAGAGGGCGACCAGGACCGCGCCCACCGCGAGCTGGATGTAGACCCAGTCGAGGACGTGCGCGCCGACCGAGCCGGTGGCCTCCACGATCCGGCCGGCCACCCACGACGGGTTGCCCAGGGCGTGGTCGGCGGCCGCCACGTACTGGTCGAGCACCGTCGGCCGGGTCTTCGAGGTGATCATCAGCCACGTGTAACCGGTCTTGCGGCCCGCCACCAGGAGCAGGGCGAGGCCCGCGCCCTTGAGGAGCAGGGTGCGCTCGCGTCCGGTGCGACGCGTGACGGCGACGACGGCGCAGCCCAGCGTCACCCAGAGGGCGCCGCTGCCGAACATCGACTCGGCGCCGACCCACCAGCGCACCAGCCAGAAGACCAGGTCGATGCCGATCGCGGCGCCGATCGCGAGGAACCGCTGCCGCCAGGTGAGCACCACCATCATCAAGGCCATGGCGGCGTACAGCACCGTGCCCGACCGGGGCGCGAAGATCACCTCGCGCGCCTGGGCGCTGACAGGACCCGCCACCCCGTAATGGCGCGCCGCGATCTCCAGTGCGATGAGGAACCCGAGGGCCACCACACTCACAGCGGCCCACAGCACGACCCGTGGTTGACGCCACGCGGCGGATTTAATTCCGCCGTCAATTCGCGAAATCACTCGCGATATCGCAGATATCAATTTTTCAGCCGATGTTCATGTGTTCAACGTGGTCATTGTTGGCCCGAACATGCTAGCCGAGCAGCCAGGATCTGATCACGGGTGCGTCGAATGCGGCCATCGACTCACCTTTCCCGCCCGTCGCGGCTGGCACGGCGGACGCACTGCGCCCCCACCGCATGCCCGGCGGCGGGAGAAGGCGCCGAGGCGGGCGGCGCCTGGGGTGGGGTGGGCGGCCGGGATGGGCTGGGGCGGGCGGGGCGGGTGCCAGGACCGCGCGCACCCGTCCCATCCGGGACGCACGAAAGGCCGTCCTCTCGTGCGTGAGAGAACGGCCTCCGACCTGCGTGAAGCAGAGTCGGGACGACAGGATTTGAACCTGCGACCCCTTGACCCCCAGTCAAGTGCGCTACCAAGCTGCGCCACGTCCCGATGCGCGCTGACCTGGGGTTTCCCCCTGGCTGAACGCGCACGAGAACCATACCGCACTTCCCGGGGTGGTCGCGCGCACCTTTCGGGATCCATGATCGGCCGCCTGGATCCCGCGAGGGGAAGGAGTTGACCTCAAGCGCACTTGAGGTACGAGGGTGGGGGCATGACGCAGACGCACGTCCCCGCTCCCCCCGCTCCCCCCGCTCCCTCCGCTCCGGCCTCCTCCCCGGCTCCCGCCGCTCGCCCCGCTCGCCTCGGTCACGCCGACCTGCCGCGCCTCATGAGCCTGATGACCGGGGCCGAGAAGCACGGCCCGGCCGCCACCTCCACGCTCGACGCGCTCTGGGTCCTGTACGACCGGGTGCTGCGGGTCACCCCCGCCACCGCCGACGCGGCCGACCGGGACCGGTTCCTGCTGTCCAAGGGCCACGGCCCCATGGCGTACTACGCGACCCTCGCCGCCAAGGGCTTCTTCCCCGTCGACTGGCTGCCCGGCTTCGGCTCGTACGACTCCCCGCTCGGCCACCACCCCGACCGCGTCCTCGTCCCGGGCGTGGAGATCGGCAGCGGCTCCCTCGGGCACGGCCTGCCGCTCGCCGTCGGGACCGCCCTCGGGCTGCGCGCCCAGGGGCTCGCCGACCCGGCGGTGTGGGTGCTGATCGGCGACGCCGAGCTCGACGAGGGCAGCAACCACGAGGCCATCGCGTACGCCGGCCCGGCCGGACTGGACCGGCTGCACACCCTCGTGATCGACAACTCCTCCGCGACCCACGGCTGGCCCGGCGGCATCGCCTCCCGCTTCACGGCGGCCGGCTGGACCGCGACCACCGTCGACGGCCGCGACCACGACGCGCTGTACGCCGCCTACACCGCCGAGCACCCGGGCCGGCCGCACGCGGTCGTCGCCCGTGTCGAGGCCAAGGGCTGATTTCGCCACACCAGTTCCGCAGCAAGCTCAGAACAGCCCGGAAAGAGTCGTCATGGACACGATGCGCGAGCGCTTCATCAGCACCACCACCCGCCTGCTCGACGAGGACCCGCGGCTCGCCGTCGTGCTCGCCGAGATCACCATGGACGGGTTCCGCCCCGCCCAGCAGGACCACCCCGACCGCGTGATCAACGTCGGCATCCGCGAGCAGTTGCTGATCGGCGCCGGTGCCGGGATGGCCCTGACCGGCATGCGGCCGATCATGCACACGTTCGCGAGCTTCCTCGTCGAGCGGCCCTTCGAGCAGGTCAAGCTCGACTTCGGGCACCAGGGCGCGGGCGGGGTCCTGGTCAGCGCGAACGCCTCGTACGACTGGGCTGCCGGCGGCGTCACGCACATGGCCCCCGGCGACGTGGCGCTGATGGACACCCTCGACGGCTGGACCGTCCACGTCCCGGGCCACCCCGACGAGGCGGAGGCGCTGCTGCGGCACGCAGCGGGGGCCGGGGACGACAAGGTCTACGTCCGGCTGTCGAACCTCGCGAACGCGGCTCCCCGGGCGCTCCCGCGGCCCGGCGCGGCCACCGGATTCCTGACCGTCCGCGAGGGCTCCCGCGGCGTGGTGCTCGCGGTCGGCCCGATGCTGGACGCCGCCCTCGCCGCCGTCGAGGGGCTCGACGTGACCGTCCTGTACGCGGCCACCGTGCGTCCCTTCGACGCCGCGGCCCTGCGCGCCGCCGCCGGTCGGCAGGACCGCGCCGAGGTCGTCCTCGTCGAGCCGTACCTGGCGGGCACCTCGACGGCCGCGGCCAGCGACGCGCTCGCCGACCTCCCGCACCGGGTGCTGGGTCTCGGGGTCGGCCGCGCCGAGCTGCGCAGGTACGGCACCGCGGAGGAGCACACCGCCGCCCACGGCCTGGACGCCCGCGGCCTGCGCGGGCGCATCACCGGCTTCCTGGGGTGAGGACCGCGGGCGTCGCCCCCGGGCTCCGGGTCAGCCGGCCTCCCGCGCCGCGCCGGCCGCGTCCTCGCGGGCGTGGATCAGGGCGACCAGTTCCGCCGCCAGGGCCTTGATCGTCTCCAGCCCTTCGCGCCCCCACCGGCGCGGCTCCAGGTCCACCGCGCACACCGTGCCGAGCACGAAGCCCTGCCGGTCGGTGAGCGGGGCGCCGAGGTAGGACCGTACGCCGCTCTCGTCGGCCACGGCGTTCGGCGCGAACCGCGCGAAGTCCCGTACGTCCTCGAGGACCAGCGCCCGGCGCCGCACCACCACGTGCGGGCAGTAGCCGTGGGCCCGGTCCAGCACCCGCCCCGTGTAGGCCCCGGCGGGGGCGCCGGCCCGGTGGTGCAGGCCGGCGAAGAACTGCCGGTCCTCGTCGATGAAGTTGACGGCCGCGTACGGGGTCCCGGCCGTCTCGCCGACCTTGCGCGCGAAGGCGTCGAGCTCCGGGTCGGTCCGCTCCCCCAGGCCCAGCTCGCGGAGCCGGACGGCGCGCGCGGGCGCCTCCCGGTCCACCGGCGTGAGCAGCAGGTGTCCGGTGGACTCGTAGTACGTCATGTCTGTTCCCCCTGGTGGTTGGTGGACCGCGGGCGTACCGGCGCCCCGGCGAGCAGGTGGCCGACCAGCGTCGCGAGGACGCGCGTGCCGGCGCGCGGCAGGCGGGCGTCGCACCGTACGACCGGGATGCCCGGCGCCAGCCCGACGGCCTCGCGCACCTCCTCCGCGGTGTAGTGGTGGCCCCCCTCGAACTCGTTGACGGCCACGACGAAGCCGACCCCCCGCCGCTCGAAGAAGTCCACGGCCGGGAAGCAGTCCGCCAGCCTGCGGGTGTCGGCCAGCACGACCGCCCCGAGGGCGCCCGTGCACAGCTCCTCCCACAGGAACCAGAACCGCTCCTGCCCGGGCGTGCCGAAGAGGTAGAGCACGTGCCCGGCGTCGAGGGTGAGCCTGCCGAAGTCGAGGGCGACCGTGGTCGCCGTCTTCGCCTCGACCCCCGTCAGCGGATCGGTGGGCGCGCCGAGGTCGCTCAGCAGCTCCTCCGTGCTGAGCGGCTCGATCTCGCTCACCGCCCCGACGAACGTGGTCTTGCCGGCCCCGAAACCGCCCGCGACCAGGATCTTCAGGGTCGCGGGCGGCGGCCCGCCCGGGTCCTGGCACTCCCCGGGCTCCCGCCGGCGGGCACGGTCAGAGTCTTCTACGCAGGCCATCGAGCACCGCCCGGAGCAGGTTCTGGTCGTCGGCGGCGCCGCCGGCCGGGAACCGGGGCGCCCGGGCCGTGACGGCCCCGCACTCCAGCAGGTCGGACAGCAGCACCTTGGTCACCGCGGCGGGCAGCCGCAGCTGGGCCGCGATCTCCGCGACCGAGAGCGGGCCGGTCGGCCCGGCGCACAGCCGCAGCGCCAGGGTGTGGTCGTGGCCGAGCGGCTCACGGACCGGCGTCCCGGTCGCACGGACCAGGGACAGCAGGTCGAGGAACGCGCTCGGGCGGGTCCGGCCGCCGCTCGCCGTGTACGGGCGCATCAGCCGGCCTGCGGAGTCGTCCAGCCACGGCAGGTCGTGCGGGGGTGCCGGTGCCCTCACCGGCCGGGGGCCGCGGCCGGGGGCGCGGTCGCCGGCGCGGGCACCCGCACGGGCGGGGCGCCGGGCGCGCTGAAGGTGCCGGGCGCCGTGGAGGTGCCCGCGGCGGTGGACGGGGTGCCCGGCGTGGCCGGGGTGCCCGGGGCGGCGGTCACCGGACGGGGCCGGCCGGCGGCGGCGTGTCGGGGCGGGGCCGCCAGGTACGGGCGGACGCTCTTGACGAGCATGGCCATCTCGTAGCCGAGCACGCCCGCGTCGGCGTCCCGGTCGGCGAGCACCGCCAGGCAGGTGCCGGAGCCGGCCGCCGAGACGAAGACGAGCAGCGAGTCCAGCTCGACCACCACCTGCCGGACCTCGGCCCCGTCCCCGAACCGGGCACCGGCGCTGCGGCCGAGCGAGTACAGCCCGGAGGCGAGGGCGGCCATGTGGTCGGCGCTGTCGGGGTCGAGGCCGTGCACGCAGGTGACGAGCCCGTCCGCGGTGAACAGGACCGCGCTGCGCGCGTAGGGCACGCGTTGCACCAACCCGCCGAGCAGCCAGTCGAGTTCGGACAGCTGGGGGGTCTTCACGTCGCCGGACATGGCAGTGCGCTCCTTGCGGGGAGAGGGGAGGGTGGGGGCGATGGGCGGGGATCGAGGGGGCTCACGGGGCCTCCGCGCCCGGGTCGGCGGAGCCGCCGCGGACCGGGTCGGCGGCCATCTCGACCGCGGTGGCCTGGGCGAGGCCGAAGCCGCGCCGGAACGCGGCCATGAGCCCGGCGTCGGGCACCGGCTGCTCCGTGTCGTCGGCGGGCCGCACGGCGGCCGGGGCGGGGGCGTCGCGCAGCTGCGGGACCACGTGCTGCTGGGCGCGGCGCCGTGGCAGGGGCGGCCGGGCGGGGGCGGCGGCGGGACCGGCCGACGGCTCGGCCGACGGCTCGGTGGACGGCGCGGCGGACCGGGAGTCGGCCGCCCATGCCGGTACGTGCGCCACGCCGGCCCGCTCCGGCTCGGCCCGCGCCGCGTCGAGCTGCACCGGTACCGTCGCCGCGCGCTCGGCGTGCGCCCGTACGCCGACGCCCGGCTCCGCGTACGCCCGCACCCGCGCGGCCGGTGTCGCGGCCGGGGCGGGGGCGGGCGCGTGGGCCCGAGCCGCCGTCCCGGCCGGGGCGGGCGCCCCGGCCGACGCAGGTGCCGGGACGGGGCTCGTGTCGGCGGCCGGCACCGGGGCCGGTTCCGCACGCGGCGGCGTCCGTACCGCCGCGTCGTGGGCCCGCGCCGGCTCCAGCGGGGGCAGGCCGGTCCCGGCGCCCGTCCCGGCGACGGTCGGGCCGGCGGCACCCGGCTCCCCGAAGCTACCGGAGGCCGGTGCCGCGCCGGCCCCGGGGGCCGGCGCGGCGGGGCCCGCGGACGCCGACGAGCCGCCGAAGCGGTCGGCCGTCTCCTCCGGTTCGGCCCCCAGGAGGTCGCGCGGCAGTACCAGCACCGCCACCACACCGCCGTAGATGTTCGTCTTGAGCTCGACTGCGATGCCGTGCCGCCGCGCCAGCGCGGAGACCACGAAGAGGCCGATCCGCCCGTCCGCCAACAGGTGCCGGACGCTGATCCGGTCCGGGTCGCCGAGCAGGGAGTTCATGCGGTGCTGCTCGTCCGACGGCATGCCCAGCCCGCGGTCCTCGACCTCGATGGCGATGCCGGCCGTCACGCGCTCGGCGCGCAGCAGCACGTCCGTGTCGGGGGGCGAGAACACCGTGGCGTTCTCGACGAGTTCGGCGAGCAGGTGCACGACGTCCGCGACGGCGTGCCCCCGCACGCTGCCCCCGGCCGGGGGCACCACCTTCACCCGCGTGTACTGCTCGACCTCGGCGACCGAGGAGCGCAGCACCTCGCTGATGTCGATGGGCCGGGTCCACTGGCGGCGGGAGGCCGATCCGCCCAGCACGGCGAGGTTCTCGGCGTGCCGGCGGATGCGGGTGGCGAGGTGGTCGACGTGGAAGAGCTCCTTGAGCAGGTCGGGGTCCTCGACGATGTCCTCCAGCCCGTCCAGCAGCTGGATCTCGCGGTGGACGAGGGACTGCAGGCGCCGGGCGAGGTTCGTGAAGACCTCGACCTTCTGGTCGCTGTCGGAGTGGCCCCCGATGGCGGCTGTGCGCACGAGCGCGGCGTGCGCCTGCTCGCGGGCCTGCCGCAGCTCCTGGCCGAGCAGCCAGAACTCGTCCACGCCGGCGGGCGCCGGACCCTCGGGCAGCACCGTGCCCCCGGACCGCCGGGGCGGCACGCTCTCGCCGCGCTCCAGCCGGTCGAGCACGGTGCGCAGCTCCTGCTGCCCGCGCGCGCTGGAGCGCCGCAGCGCCTCGCAGCGGTCGCGGACCGTGCGGGCGGCGCGGTGGGCCCCGAGCCAGGCGGCGGCCAGGGCGCCGGCGAAGAGCACGGCGCAGCCGGACAGGACGAGCCAGAGCCGGCCGTCGGCCGCCGCACCGCCTCCGACCGCACCGGCGCCCCCGGCCCCGCCGCCCCCGAGCCGGAGGCCGTCGAGCTGGAGGGTGAACAGGACGGCGGCGGCGCCGATCAGTCCGGCGGCCACGGTGGGCAGGACGGCGGCCCGGACCAGCTGGGGCCGTATCTGGCGGGGGGCGCCGGCCGGGGCCGGGCGCGCGGCGGTGTGGCGCGGGGCGGTTCGGGTCGCGGTGCCGGCGGTGTGCCGGGGGCCGGCGGGGCGGGCGCGCCTGCCGCCCTCGGGGCGGTCGGCGCGGGCCGCGGGTTCGCGGAGTCCGGACATCGTCGTCCTCGGTACGTGGGGTCCGGACCCGGGAGGTCCGGCGTTGATCACCGGGAAGCCACGCTAGTCCGGACGGTCCGCCCGCGGCCGGCCAGTCGGGGAACTTCACCGGCTTCGCGGGGCTGCTTCCAACTCCGGAAGGAGCGCTCGTACGGCAGCCCGAATGCGCGCCGGGGCACGCCGTCGGCGGTCCGGTCCAAGGGGGCGCTCCGGATGGGCCGCGCGCCGTCCGACAGCTCCCGCACGCCGCGGGCAGTCACTTTCAAGCCATGGTCGGGCCGGACGGCGGTGTGTAGGTTCCTCACCGCTGACGTGGGCCGACGGCTCGGATCCCGGGCGGCCCGCATTCGAGTCCGTGCGGATTTGGGGGAGGAAAAGGACGTGCGAGTTTCGCGATTCCTGAAGGAGTGGCGTACGCGGCTGCTGGCCGCGGGTGCCGCGCTGACCATGGCGGGCGGGGCCGTCGTACTGGCGCCGGGGGTGGCGCAGGCCGCCCCGGCCCGCGGACTGGCGTACGTGTGGGCCAACTCCCCGAACTCCGCGCTGAACGTGCCGTACACGCCGTCCGCGTTCTACAGCCGCAACTCGACGGGCGGCACCAACACGGTCGTCCGCACCGGAACCGGCCAGTACACGGTGCGGATGCCCGGACTCGGCCTGATCGGCGGCACGGTGCACGTGACCGCGTACGGGTCGACCAGCCACACCTGCGGCGTCAACTACTGGGTGCCGGGGGCCGGCGGCCGGCTCGACGTGCACGTCAGCTGCTTCACCCGCACCGGTGCCCGGGTCAACACGACGTTCGACGCGAGCTTCGTCAACACCGCGGTGGTGGGCGGCAGTCGGATCGCCTACGTGTGGGCCAACCAGCCCACCAGCGCCGCGTACACGCCCTCGACGTCCTACCAGTTCAACTCGGGCGGGTCCACGAACACCATCACCCGCCAGGGCGCCGGCCAGTACCGGGTGCGGGTGCCGTCCATCGGCGCGGCCGCCGGGCACGTGCAGGTGACCGCCTACGGTGACGTGGCGGCCCGCTGCAAGGTCGTGAACTGGTTCCCGTCCGGGTCGACCGAGTACGTCAACGTCCGCTGCCACAACGCGGTCGGCCGGCTCGCGGACAACCGCTTCACGCTGACGTACGTGCGCTCCACCGGCATCCTGCGCACCACGCCGGCCGCGTACGCCTGGGCGAACCAGCCCACGACCGCCGCCTACAACCCGGCCGCCTCGTACGCGTACAACTCCACCGGCTCGGTGATGCGCATCCGCCGCATCGGCACCGGCACCTACCGGTTCGTGCCGCCGAACATGCCGCTGGGCAACGGGCACGTGCAGGTGACGGCGTACGGCTCCGACTCCGCCTACTGCAAGGTCGACTTCTGGACCCCGAGCACCGGCGTCCAGATCCGCTGCTTCGCCCCCTCGGGCGCGCTGGTCGACACCTACTACGACGTGGCCTTCCAGCGCTGACCCCGGCCCCGTGCACCACGCTCCTGCCCGGTCCGCACCTGCGGGCCGGGCAGGACCCGTTGCGGGGCGGGCAGGACCCGTTGCGGGGCGGGCAGGACCGGTTGCGGGGCGGCGGGATCCGTCACGGGGCGTAGAGCCGGGGCGGGTCGACGAGCACGACCTCGCCGCGGTCGGCCGCGGCGTGCAGGTCGTCACTGAAGCCGCGGGTGCCGAAGAGCAGGAGGCGGACGTCCCCGGCCGCTGCCCGGGCGGGCTCCGCCGACCGGGCGGCCAGGGCGCGCAGCCGCTCGAGGTGGCCCGCGTCCATGGGCGTGCCCCAGCGTGCCAGTCCGAGGGCGAGCGGAGGTCCGACCGTGTCCCCGGCCGACCGTACGACGACCTCGGCCGCCGTCGCGTCCGGTGCGCCGGTGGGGCGGTCGGGTTCTCCCGGGTCGGCCGGCGAGCCGTACACCGCCGTGACGGGGCCGTCGGCGCCGAGCAGGGCGGGACCGGCGAAGCGCGCCGCCCACTGCCGGCAGACGTCGCCGAACTGGGGCTCCACCACGTACGCCGTGAAGTCGTCGCGGGCCGCGCGCCAGACCGACGCGGCGTCCGTCTGCTCCAGCTCGGTGCGCCGGGGGCGGGCCACGGCGTGCTCGAACGCGAGGAGTTGGTCGGTGATCCGGTGCCGGGTGACGGCCGGCCGCAACCCGTCCGGCTCGGACCGCAGCACCCCGTGGTCACGGAGCAGGGTGAGCGCGCGCGAGACGTCGGCGAGCTGCTGTCCGAGGAAGGTGGCCACCTCGCCCTGGGTGGTGCGGCCCGTGGCCAGTGCGGTGAGCACGGAGTGGCAGATCCCCGGGGTCGCCTGTGCGACCTCCTCGTCCACGAGGTGACGGGCCTCGGCGAACAGCGGGGTGCGCGGGCTGAGCACGGTGCGGCAGATCCAGTCGTCGAAGTCGTCGAGGTCCCGCGGCGCGTCCTCGCTCACGTAGTCGTACCGGTAGGCGGGGGTCCCACCGACCACCGCGTGCACCAGGAGCGCCAGCTCGGGATCGTCGAGACCCCACAGGCGCGCCGCCCTGCGGTAGTCCAGCGGCCGCACCTCGAGCCGCAGGCCCGCCAGGGCGTGCAGGTGCGAGCCGACGGTGAACAGCCGGCCCATGACCGGCCCCGTCTCCCCACTGAGCACCAGGCGCACGCGGTTCGTGCGCGGTGCGACCTCCAGCCGGTGCAGGGCGGCACGGAGGGCGGCGGGCAGCGTCGGACTCGACCTCACCAGGGCGGGGAAGGAGTCGACGACCACGAGGTACGGCCGGTCGTCGCCGAGCGCGAAGAGGGCGTCGAGCGCCTGGCCCCAGTCCTGCCAGGCCGGCCCGTCCGGCTGCGCACCGGCGTGCCGCTCGTACTCGGCGCGGAGCCGCCTCAGCGTCTCCGCCTCGGTGGCCTGCTGCCCGCAGAAGTAGAGGCCCCCGGTGGACCGGGCCATCGCTTCGAGCAGGAGGCTCTTGCCCTGGCGGGGGCGGCCGCGCACCATCCCGAGGCGCGGCGCCGGCGTCGGGTCGTCGGCGAACGCGCCGAGGGCGGCCCATTCGTCGTCCCGGTCGAAGAGCCGGTCCGGCTTGACGTGCTCCGGCGCGGCGACGTACGCCGCTCGCCGTCCGTGTGCGGTGTTCACGCTGTGCACCTCCGCAGCCTGCCGAGGCCCGTGTCCATTGTGGGCCGCCGGGCCTCCGGACGCGCGGCGGGCGCCGGGATGCGCGGGTCCGCCGGATCGGGGACGCGTCGGGTACGGGGATGCATCAGGCGTCGTCGTCCGGGTATGCGCGCGGTGCCTATAGCCGTGCTGTGGAGGTGGCTGGACATGGCCGCAGGGAAGAAGGCCAAGAACGTCGGCAAGACCGTCAAGGGCAAGGCCGAGGAGGCCACGGGCAAGGCCCTGGGCAACGAGAGGATGGAGATGAAGGGCCGCGCCGAGCAGATCAAGGGTGACGCGAAGCAGACGGGCCAGAAGGCCAAGGACACCCTGAAGCACTGAACGAACGGGCTCGGACACGGGCCCCGTACGACGAGGCCGACGGCATCCGCCGTCGGCCTCGTGGCGCCCGGGGTGGGCCGGGGGCCTCGGGGGATCAGCGCCGGCGCCGGCGGCGGGGCGGTTCGTCCTCGTCCTCGGGCGCCTCGTCCTCGTCCTCGTATCCGCCTTCGTCCTCGTCCTCGTATCCGCCTTCGTCCTCGTCTTCGTCCTCGTACTCCTCCTCGTCCTCGTCCCCGCCTGCCTCCGGCTCCTCGGCTGCGGGCTCGGCCCGACCCCCTTCTGCCTCGCCCTCGTCCTCGCCCTCGTCCTCGTCGTAATCCCGCTCGCCTTCGTCCTCGTCCTCGTAGGCGCCCCCGTCCTCTCCCTCGTCCGCTCCCTCGTCCTCGCCCCCGGTACCGTCCGGTTCGTCCTCGCGCTCTGCTTCGTCCTCGGGGTAGTCCTCGTCCTGGCCGTCCTCTTCGCCCTCCCCTTCGGCGCCGGACTCCTCGGCGGCGGCGCGCTCCTCCTCCTCGACGGCCTCCTCGTGGCTGACCACGACCTCGCCGTCCCGGATCTCCCCGCGCCAGCCGTCGGGCTCGTCGTTGGAGAGGGTGACGAAGCGGCTGAAGTGCTTGAGGTCCAGCCGCATCCGTCGGCCCTGTGCGCGCCACAGGTTTCCGGTCCGCTCGAAGAAGCCCGACGGGTAGTACTCCACGACCAGCACGATCCGGGTGAGGGCCGGGGCCAGCTCGTGGAAGCTCACGCAACCGCGCGTCGTGCCCTTCGGCCCGTCGGAGGTCCAGATGATCCGCTCATCCGGGACCTGCTCCTGGACGGTGGCCTTCCACGTCCGCGTGGACGGGCCGACCTTGACCCTCCAGTCGGTGGTCGTGTCGTCGCCCTGCGAGACGGAACGCACGCCCTTCGCGAAGCTGCTGAAGTCCTCGTACTGGGTCCAGTGGTCGTACGCGGTGCGCAGCGGCACACCGACGTCGATGGTCTCCACGATGTTGATGGCCTTGTTGCCGCTCTTGCGGCCCCGCTTCTTGCCGCCGCCGCCCCCGTCACCTCCGCCGTCCCCGTCACCTCCGCCGCCGAAGAGGCCGGCGCCGGCGTCGGTGACCTTGTCCTTGATCCCGGAGAAGGTCTGGCCGATGACCGCCTTCATGGGTGAGTCGCCGCCCAGGATGCGGCTTCCGACACCCGCGAGCGAACCACCGTTCTCGGCGACGTCGTACAGGCGGTCGGTGAGGTCGTCGACCTTGTCGGCCGCCCGGTCCGCGAGCTGACCGGCCTGCGCGCTGAGGAACCCGCCGACCTCGTCCAACAGCCGGTCCATTCCGGACTGCCCGCTCCCGGCTCCCTTGGCGTCCTGTTGCTTCGTGGCCATGGTTCACCTCCGCGCGGTCGGCCGGCGAGCGGCCGTCTTCTTCGTGGCGGTCTTCTTCGCCGGGGTCCTCGAGGCCGATCCGCCGGATCCGCCGGCGCGCGCCGAAGCGGTCTTCTTGGCGGGCGCCTTCTTCGCGGGTGCCTTCTTCGCGGGTGCTCTCTTCGCGGGTGCTCTCTTCGCGGGCGCCTTCTTCGCAGCGGGCCTGCTCGCGGTGGTCCTGCTCCCGGAGGTCCGCTTCGCGGCGGCCTTCTTCGGCTCCGCCTTCTTCGCGGCCGTGCTCGTGCTCTTGGTGGCCGTGCCCTTCGCCGCCGTCTTCGTCCCCGTGGCCTTCCCGCCCGTGGCCTTCCCGCCCGTGGTCTTCGCGCCGGCGGTCTTCGTACCCGCCGTACTGGTCGCGGTCGTCTTCTTCGCCGCGGTCTTCTTGGCGGCCGGTCCGCCGGCCGACTTCGCAGCCGGGCTCCGGCGCTTCGCATCGGCGGAGGACGCCTTGGAGGTCCTGCCGCCCGTGCTGCTCCGCGCGGTGCCGCCGCGCGCGCCGCCGCCGGACGAGGTCCGCGTACGGGAGGCCGGCTTCTCGGCAGCGGCCGGCTTCTCGGGGGCCGCGGTGCGCGCCGAGGTGCTGCGCCGCCGCCGTGGTGGCTCCTCCTCGTCCCCGGGCTCTTCCTCCTCCTCGTCCTGGTCGCCGGGCTCCTCGGCCTCCTCGTCCTCGTCCTCGTCCTCGTACCCGCGTCCGTCCTCGTCGTCGCGCTCGCCCTGGTCGTCCCGCTCGCCCTCGTCGTCCTCGTCCTCGTCTTCGTACTCGTCCTCGTCCTCGTACTCGTCCTCGTACGCGTCCTCGTCCTCGTCGTCCTCCCCCTGGTCACGGCCGTCATCGCGCGGACCGCTCTCGAGGGCGAGGGTGCGCTCGTGGAGGGAGTCGGCGAGCGAGGCCAGCTGGCGGTCGGCGGTGGCCTTCAGGGCCTTGCGACCGGCATCCAGCGCCTCACCGGAGAGCTGCTGTCCGAGTTCGGCGACCTGCGGCATCTCGCTGAGCTTCTTCAGGCCCTGGGTCGCGAGTTGCTTGGGGTCGAGACCGATGCGGCGGCCGGCGATGTACGTCGCCAGCGTGAAGGCCAGGCGCGCCTTCTTCGTCCGCCCCAGTAGGTAGCCCCCGGCGACGGCGGCCGCCAGGCCGATCTTCGTCATGTCCTGCATGTGCCTTGTCCCTTCCGTGCTCGGGCGTGCGAATGGGCCGTCGATACTGGGGGGCTGCTCCACCTCCGGCCAGATATGCGCTGAATCCATAAGAAATTGGTCGAGACGCTACAAAACGGTTTGCTTCGACGGTCGGCGGGCAGCCGCAGACACCGTCCGACGCGTGAGGGGAGTGCTCCATGGCCACGGCAGAGCCGCCGCGCCGGCGGCGCGCCCCTCGGGACGACGACAACGACCAGGACGCACGGACCGCCGGCCGTCGCCGCAGCGGGAACCCGGCGCGGGGCGCGTCCGCGCGCGGGGGCGTCACGGGGGCGGGCAAGGCCATGCACCTGGCGGTCGGGCAGCTCGCGGAGCTGCTCGGACGCAGGCCGGACTCGGTGTCGGCCCTCCGGCCCACCGAGGACGGCTGGGAGGCCCAGGTCGAGGTCGTCGAACTGCCCCGCATCCCCGACACCACCAGCGTCATGGCCAGCTACAAGGTCACGTTGGACGGGGACGGGGAGCTGATCTCCTACGAGCGGACGCGACGGTACAGCCGAGGCATGATCGACCGGCCGACCTGAGGGGCCGGCCACCTGTGGAGGAAAGCGGCCATGACTCTGATGCCGCAAGGCGGAAACACCATCAGCAGGGGCTCGAGCGGACAGAGCGGCACGAGCAGCCTCTACGACGTCCTGGAACTGATTCTCGACCGCGGCCTCGTGATCGACGTGTTCGTCCGCGTCTCGCTCGTCGGGATCGAGATCCTGAAGATCGACGCGAGGATCGTCGTGGCCAGCGTCGACACCTACCTCCGCTTCGCCGAGGCGTGCAACCGCCTCGACCTGGAGGCCGGCCGGAAGGCGCCCGAGCAGCTCACCGACCTGGTCGGCGACACCATGGAGAGCGGGGCGAGCGGCAAGGCCAAGGGGGCCCTCAGCGGAGCGGTCGACGCCGTGAAGCAGTCCCTGACCGGCGGGTCTTCGGACGAGGAGGACGCCGAGGACGAGGAGGACGAGGACCAGGAAGAGCTGCAGGCCGAGGAAGAGCCCGTCCGCCGGCGCCGCCGCCCGGCCCGCCGGGCCAGGGAGAGGGAGTAGACGATGGCCCTGTACGTGTACTCGATCGTCGCCGCCGAGCACCCCTGCCGTCTCGAAGGCCTGAAGGGCATCGGTGCGGAGCCAGGGCCGCTACGGACGGTCGCCGCGGCGGGGCTGCGCGCGGTGGTCAGCGACGTCCACGAGGCGGTCCGACCCGCCCGCCGGGACCTGACCGCCCATCAGGCCGTCCAGGAACGCCTCATGGCCGACGGTACGGTCCTTCCCCTCCGGTTCGGGTACACCGCCCCGGACGAGGCCACGGTCACCGCCGCCCTCGAGGAGGGCGCTGCTGCCTACGGTGCGGCCCTGGACCGGCTCCAGGGCTGCGCCGAATTCCACGTCAAGGCCTCCCGCGACGAGGAGTCGCTCCTGCGCGAGATCCTCACGGACTCCGCTCAGGCGCGGCTGCTCAACGAACGGATCCGGGCCGGCGACACCGATCCCCGGCTGCCGCTGCAACTCGGGGAGCTCGTCGCCGCGGAGGTGCACGGCAGACAGGAGGCGTTGGCCGCCGACCTCGTACGCGAGCTGGTCCCGTTCGCCCGGGCGCATGCCGCGCACCCTCCCGTCGAGGACGGCAAGGCCCTGGCCGTGTCCCTCTCGCTCCTGGTCGCCGACGACCGGCAGGAACAGTTCCGCAAGGCCGGCGCGGAGCTCACCGAGCGGGCCGGCGACACCGACGTCAGGGTGACGGGGCCGCTGCCCCCGTACAGCTTCGTGTAGGGCACCGCGGCCGGACGGCCGCCCCGCCGTCCGGGCCGGGGCCGACGGGAAGGAGAGCCATGGGACTGCTGACGGGCCTGCTGGGCGCGCCGCTGGCGCCGGTGCGCGCCGCCGTGTGGGTGGCGCAGCAGCTCGAGGAGCAGGCGGCCCGCGTGTACTACGACCCCGCCCCGGTCCGGGCCGCGCTGGCGGACCTCGACCGGCGGCTCCGCGCGGGCGAGATCGACGAGGCGGAGTTCGAGCGTCTCGAGGCGGAGCTCCTGGACCGCCTCGACGAGATCGCGGCGTTCCACCGCGGCCCGTCCGGGGCCGGGGAGGGCGAGGACCATGAGTGACCCGTTCTTCGACCGACCGACGCCCGCGGTGCCGTCCCGCGCCTCGGTGGCGTCCTATCCGCAGGGCTCGTCGGCCAACCTGGCCGACATCCTCGAGCGCGTCCTGGACAAGGGCATCGTGATCGCCGGCGACATCCGGATCAACCTGCTCGACATCGAGCTGCTGACGATCAAGCTGCGGCTGCTGATCGCCTCGGTGGACAAGGCGAAGGAGATGGGCATCGACTGGTGGGAGCACGACCCCGCGCTCTCGTCGCGCCACGTCTCCCGCGCCGAGCGGGGCTCCCTCGACGGGACCGGGCGGTCGCGGGACGCCCGCGAGGACACCGGACGGCTGGAGGAGGAGAACCGGCGCCTGCGCGCCGAGCTGGCGGCACTCCGCCGGGAGCGCCCCGCGGTCGGCCCCGCCGAGGGCACCGACCCGGGCCTCCCCGAGGAGGAGGCCTCCCCGGACCGCGCGGCACGGAGCAGGAGGGCCGCGCCGTGAACGGCGGCCCCCAGCAGTCAACCGCGCCGGGCGCCGGGCCGGCGGCCCTCACCTACGTGTACGCGGTGGTCGCGCCCTCCCCTGGCCTCGACGCGGTCGTCTCCGGCATCCGCGGAGTCGCCGGCGCCGCCGTGTCCCTGCTGGGCTGCCCGCCCGAGGACGGGCCCGCCGCCCCGGCCTTCGCGATCAGCCGGGTCCCGGCCGACGCCTGGGACGAGGCGGCGCTCACCACCCGTTTCGAGGACCTCGGCTGGCTGGAGACCACCGCCCGGGCCCACGACCGCGTCATCCAGGCCCTCGCCGCGCACACCACCGTCCTGCCGCTGCGGCTGGCGACGCTCTACCAGGACGGCGACCGGGCCCTGGCGGCGCTGCGCGCGCAGCGCGAGGACTTCGCCGACCGACTCGCCCGACTGGCCGGGCACACGGAGTACGGCGTGAAGGTCTACCTCCGGCCGGACGCCCACGCCCCGGCTCCGGGCACGGAACCCACCGCGCCCGCCGGCCCGGGCTCCGGGCCCGACCCCGCCTCCCCCGCCGCCTCGGGTCCCGGCAGGGCGTACCTGCAGGCCCGCCGGGCGGACCGCACCGCCCGCGAGGACCGCTGGCGGCAGGCCGGGCAGGCGGCGGAACGCATCGCGGCCGCCGCGATCCGGCACGCGGCCGGGGTCGTGCGGCACCCGGCCCAGACCGGCCCCCTGACCAGCGCCGAGACCGGTGAGAACGTCCTGAACGACGCCTACCTGGTCCGGAACGACGAGGTCGGCGCCTTCCGCGCCGCCGTCCGGGAGGCGGGCGAGCGGCTGCCGGACGTCCGCATCGAGGTCACCGGGCCCTGGGCGCCGTACTCGTTCGCGGTGCCGCCGCCCCGGGCGACGGCGGACCGGGCCGAAGCCGACACCGACACCGACACCAGCACGAGCACCAGCACCAGCACCAGCACCAGCACCAGCACCAGCACCAGCAGCGACACCGGCGCGCGGACATGACGTCGACGACTCCCTGGGACGGGATCACGACGGGGTACGCGGCCGGCGCGCCGCACGAGCACCAGCCGGTCCGACGCGTCGCCCTCGTCGACCTCCTCGACCGCCTCCTGGCCACCGGTGTGGTCATCACCGGCGACATCGTCCTGTCCGTCGCGGACATCGACCTCGTACGCATCTCCCTGCGCGCCCTCGTCACCTCCGTCAGCGGCGCCGCTGAGCCGGGGCCCGGGGCGGTGACCGACCATGGGCGCTGACCGCGGCCCCGGCCCGTCCCCCGACCCGGACCTCGGCGACGTCACCGACACGATGGCGACGGCGTTCCGCCTCCTGGGCGCGGCCCCGCCTGCCGCGGGCGACGCCTCGGCCCGGGCCCCGCGGCCGGACCCGCCCGCCGGTGCGGACCGGGTCCCGGCGCGGCGCATCCGGACCGGTCACGAGACGGTCGGCGAGGACCTCCTCAAGCTCGTCCTCACCCTCGTCGAGCTCCTGCGCCAGCTCATCGAACGCCAGGCGCTGCGCCGCGTCGAGGCGGGCGGGCTGACGGAAGCCCAGGAGGAGGAGCTCGGCGCCACCCTCCTCGCCCTGCACGACCGCATGGTCGAACTGTGCGCGGAGCACGGCCTCACCCTCGACGACCTCAACCTCGACCTCGGACCGCTCGGCACCCTCCTCCCGCGCGACGGTGCGTCAGATCCGGTCGGCACGCCCGACGTCCCGGCCCCACCCGGCGCCTCCGGCGCAGCTGACACGACCGGCAGCCCCCCGACCACCGGCGGCTGAACGGCCCGACCACCGGCGGCCGACGCGGTCAGCCGGACGCCTCGCGGGCCAGGGCCAGGGCGAGCTGCTGCAGGACCTCTTCGCTGGTGACCGGCGGGTCGATGCCGTCGTGCGCGTCGGCGAGGGCGTCGAAGGCGAGCAGGAACCCGGTCACCAGGCCGCTCAGCGGCTCCGAGAGCTGTTCCAGCACCGCCACGCCCGCCTCCTCGGCGGTCGCCCCGACGGGGACCTGGAACTCCTTGGGAATGGCCTCTTCCAGGAGGTCGGAGACGTACTCCGTCCCGGCTCCCGACCTCGCGGCGGTGAGGGCGGCGATCGCCGTGAGCTCGACGTCGTTCTCCGTCATCGGCCTGCTGCTTCCTGTCGTCGGTGGGAGGCGCCACCGCCCGCTCTGCGGGCTGCGGGGGCGCGGGCGGCCTTCCTGGCGGGCGCCTCCTCGTATGCGGCGTCTGTCCCGCGGGCGCGGGCCGAAACCGGGAGGGGCCCGAATCCGCGGCCCGAGCAGGTGCCCCGTCGGCTGCGGCGGTGCCTTTCGCGAACGGGTCGTCGGCACCGGGGCGGAAGAACCGGCCACGGACCACGCATGGACCGGCGGATCGGTGGTACACGCGATCCGTTGCCCCGTTCGAGAGGCACAAGGAGGTACTCATGATTGTCCTCGGCGTCATTCTTCTGATCATCGGCTTCGTGACCGGGATCACGTTCCTGTGGACGATCGGCGTGATCCTGGTCGTGATCGGCCTGGTGCTGTGGCTGCTGGGTGCGGTCGGGCACGCCGTTGGCGGCCGTACGCACTACTGGTGAGGCCGGCGACGGCCATGAGCGGCGCGCCCCCGGCGGACCTCGACGGTCCGGCCGGGGGCGCCGCGTGTCGGAGCGGCGCGAGGCGGAGGTACGTGTGCCGGGGCGGCGCCCGGCGCCTGATTGCCGCGCCAACGGCCGGGTATCCGCGTCCTTCCCGAGGAGGACGTCATGGCCAGCGCACCGTTCCAGAGGACCACTCCCACCACCGCAGGAGGCTCGGGCGCGCCGCTGCCGGCCCCCGCGCCCGCGCCGCCCGACCCCTCGGGTGCCGGGGGCCCCGGACGGCCCGCACCCGCGCCCCGTCCGCCCCACGCCCCCGCCGCGTCGACCGCGGGGGCCGTGGCCCTCGCGCCCGAAAGCGCCCGGGAGCGGGTGAACCGCCGGTGGGCGGAGATCCTCCAGGAGACCCGTGTGGCGCAGACCGGCGGCCAGATCCTCTTCGGGCTGCTGCTGAGCATCGCGTTCACGGCCCGGTTCCAGACGCTGAGCCCGTTCGAGTACGGCCTCTACGTGGTCACCGTCGTCCTCGGGGCCTCCTCCACCGCCGCCCTCGTCGCGCCGGTCGCCCTGCACCGCTGTCTGCACGGCCTGCGGCGCAAGCACGAGGTCGTGGAGGCCGCCGGCCGCATGATGGCCTGCGGGATCCTGCTGCTGGCCCTGACGATCGCCTGCACCCTGCTGCTGATCCTGGACGTCGTCCTGCCCCACCCCCTCGCGCCGGTCATCGTCGGCGCCGTGATGGTGTGGTTCGCCCTGTGCTGGTACCTGCTCCCGCTGAGACTGCGGCGCCGAACGGTCACCCGCCCCGACGGCCGAACGGCGAGCTAGGGCGAGAAGACGAGGAGCCGAAGCCGATCAGCTCCTCGTCCTGGAGCCGCTCCGGGCGGGGGGGAGCAGTCGTCGAACGCCTCAACTCCTGTGGCTCTGCCGGGCGGACCGCTCCTGGGACTCGGGGCCGGGAGTGCGGGCGTCCCCACCCGCTTCCGTCCCGGTCTCCCGCGTCTCCCGCGTCTCCCGCTCGGTACCCTCCCGCCGTTCGGCCGCCTCCCTGCGGGTGGGGCCGCCGCCCCGGCCCGGATCGGGCCCGGCGTGCGGCCGCCGGCGCCGGTCCTGCGGGGTGTCGTCGTCGAGGGGCGCGCCGCCCGCGCCGCCCTGGGGCACGTCGTCCATCGCACCGCTCCTTCCTCCGCCGCGCCGCCGTCCGCCGGCCGCCCGTGGTCGCGCGGCACCGGTACGGCGGACGGACGCACGTACGCAGGTTCGTACGCACGCGCACGTCGGCATGCGCGCGCCGTGGCGTCCTCCCAGCCTCGCGCACCGCGACCGGCCCCGCGAATCGGCCCCGCGCCGGGCCGGTCGTCGGGCATGCCCGGCCGCCCACCGGGCAGTCGCAGGCCATCGGGCCGCAGAACGCACGGACCCACGAGGACACAGGAGCACGCCATGTCCACGGACGCGATCGTGATGCTCAGGGACGACCACAAGCGGCTGCGCAGACTGATCCGCGACTACCGGTCGGCGGACGGCGGGCCGTCCGCACCCCCCGGCACCCGCCGCACGGCCGCCGACCCGCGCGCCGAGGCGCAGGCGGTCGAGGAGTTCCTGCACCTGCTCACCGTGCACACCTTCCTGGACGAGGAGGTCGTGTACCCGCGGGTGCGCCGGCTGGCCCCGGACACCCAGGAGACCCTGCTGGAGCTCCACGAGGAGCACCACGTGGCGGACGTACTGGCGCGCGAGCTGAGCGGGATGGACGCCGGCGACGAGGCGTACGGCGCCAAGACGCGGGTGCTGATGGCGGCCGTCGAGCGGCACATGGAAATGGAGGAGGACGGGTGGTTCCCGCAGGTGCGCCGGGCCGTCGGCCGCAAGGAGCTGCAGGCCGTCGGCGCCCGCATGGCCGAGGTGCGGGAGCAGGCGCCCCGGCAGCCGCACCGGCCGCTGCTGGACAAGGTCGTCGACGCGTTCGCCGCGACCTGAGCCCGCGCGGCCCCGGGACCGGCTCTTCGTGCCCGCGGGATCGCCCACACCCGGGTTCCGGGGCGCCGGAGGGGGCAGCCGCGGGGCATGGTGCGAATCGGATACACGATGATGACCGAGCAGTCCGGGCCGCGGGAGCTGGTGGACCACGTGGTGGGCGCGGAGCGGGCGGGGTTCGACTTCTCCGTCGTCTCGGACCACTACTTCCCCTGGCTGGAATCCCAGGGGCACTCGCCGTACGCGTGGAGCGTCCTCGGCGCCGCCGCCCAGGCCACCGACCGGATCCCGCTGATGACGTACGTGACCTGCCCGACGTTCCGCTACCACCCCGCCGTGGTGGCCCAGAAGGCCGCCACGGTGCAGCTCCTGTCCGGCGGGCGGTTCCGCCTCGGGCTCGGCTCGGGCGAGAACCTGAACGAGCACGTCGTCGGAGCCGGCTGGCCCGCCGCCCACGTCCGGCTGGACATGCTCGAGGAGGCCGTGGGGATCATCCGCGCGCTCTTCGACGGCGGAGCCGTCAGCCACCACGGCCCGCACTTCGACGTCGAGAACGCCAAGCTCTGGGACCTGCCCGACGAGCCGCCCCCGATCGGGATCGCGGTCTCCGGGGACCGGTCGTGCGAGATCGCGGGCCGGTACGGGGACCTGCTCGTCGCCGTCGAGCCCTCGCGCGAACTCGTCGCGGCCTTCGGCACGCACGGCGGCGCCGGCAAACCGTGCGTCGGCCAGGTCCCGGTCTGCTACGACCCGGACCGCGAGGCGGCGGTGGCGCGCGCCCACGAGCAGTTCCGATGGGCCCTGGGCGGCTGGGAGGTCAACGCCGAGCTGCCCGGGACGGCGGCCTTCGCCGCGGCGACGCGCCACACGCGCCCCGCCGACGTGGCCGGGACCGTGCCGTGCGGGGACGACGTGGACGCGGTGGCGGCGGCGGTACGGCCGTACGTGGACGCCGGCTTCACGGAGGTCGCCCTGGTCCAGATCGGCGGCGACCACCAGGAGCCGTTCCTCGACTGGGCCGCCGCCAAGCTGCTCCCCGCCCTGCGCGACCTCTGACCGCCGGCGGTCAGGTGCCGAGGACCTGCAGCGACAGCCACAGGGCCAGGGTCGCGGCGAGCAGGGCGGCGGGCACGGTGAGCAGTCCGAGGAGGCTGAACTCCCTCAGGTCGACGTCGTGGTCGTGATGGTGGGCGATGCTCCGCCACAGGAGGGTGGCCAGGGAGCCGGCGTACGTGAGGTTGGGGCCGATGTTGACGCCCAGCAGGACCGCCAGCACCGCGCCCGGACCGGCCGGGGCCGCGAGCGGCACGAGGGCCAGCACCGCCGGCAGGTTGTTGATCAGGTTCGCGAGCAGCGCCGCCAGCGCGGCCGTACCGAGCAGCGCCGGCAGGGCCGTGCCGTCGGGGAGGACGTGGTCGAGGGCGTCGCCCAGACCGTTGTCGACCACCGCCCGTACGACGACGCCGAGGGCCAGTACGAACGCGAGGAACGGCACGGAGGCCGACCGCACGATCGCGAGCGGTGTCGTGTGCCGCCGGGCGAGGGCCCGCACGGCCAGCACCGCGGCCCCTGCGGCCGCCGCCCACGCGGGGTCCACCCCGGTGGCGGAGGCCACCGCGAACCCGGCCAACGTCGCGGCCACGGTCACCAGCGCGAACAGCGGCAGCTCCGGCGGCTCCTCGGCCGCCACCGGCACGGCCCCCGCATCGAGGTCCGCGGCGAAGAAGCGGCGGAAGACGACGTACTCGACGGCGAGGGCGGCCAGCCAGGGCAGCGTCATCAGCAGCGCGAAGCGGGTGAAGGTCAGGCCGGTGGCGGTGAAGGCGAGCAGGTTCGTCAGGTTGGACACCGGCAGCAGCAGGGACGCGGTGTTCGACAGGTGGGCGCCGGCGTACACGTGGGGCTTCGGCCGGGCGCCCATGCGGGCGGCCGTGGCGAAGACGACGGGCGTGAGCAGGACCACGGTGGCGTCCAGGCTCAGCACGGCCGTGATCACCGAGGCAAGCGCGAAGACGGCCCCCAGCAGCCGCCGCGGCCGGTGGTGCGCCCACCGGGCCATCCAGGTGCCGCAGGCGTGGAAGAGTCCCTCGTCGTCGCAGAGCTTCGCGAGGACGAGCACCGCGGCCAGGAACCCGATCACCGGCCCGAGCCGCGCCGCCTCCTCACCCACCGCGGCGAGCGGGACGGCCCCCGTGGCGATCACGACCCCGGCAGCGGGCAGCGCGAAGGCCGCCTCCGGCCAGCGGAACGGACGGACGACGGCGCACACCAGCACCACGACGAGCGCGGCGACGGACAGGAACTCGGACAGCACGCCCCCATCATCGACACCGCCCGGCCACCACCGGACCCCGCCCCCCGGTAGCCCGAGACCATGCGCTCCCCGACCGCCCGAAACGCAGCCCCTCGAAGCGGCCCCCGCACCAGCCCGGGAGTACCACCCCCGATCCCGGGTAACCGCAGGCCATGGACGAGACGCGCGACACCGAAGCACTGGGCGACGGCGTCTACCAGCCCCAGACGGACGCGGAGCCCTCCGAGGCGCAGCCGGACATGGAGAACGCCCTCGGCGAGCCGGACCTCGACGCCACCCTCGACAGCGGCTACTCGCCGCCCGACCGGCCCGTGGCGGCCACTCGCCACGGCACCACCGCCGCCGAACAGCGGACCGGCGAGACACTCGACCAACGGCTGGCCGAGGAGGAGCCCGAGCCCCCGGGCGAGCCGGAGGGCGGCGCGGCCCGGAGGTCCGAGACCGCCCCGGACGACGACCTGGCTGCGGACGCCGACGCCGTGGGTGATGCCGGTCGGGCCGCGGACGCCGCCGGCCGGGAGCCGGGCGAAGACGTCTCCGGCGACCCGGACGGCGACGCCTCGACCGCGGGCCGGGCACGGGCCGGCCGGATCGCCCAGGCCGACGAACCGTACCCGTCGCGCCACATCTCGCTACTGGCCCACGACACCGGCATCGACGGCGGCGCGGCCTCGGCCGAGGAGGCCGCGATGCACGTGATCGATGCGGAGCCGACCGAGCGCTGATCCGGTCAGCGATCGCCCGCGAGGTCCAGATCGGACTCGAAGGCTTGCCCGGCTCGACGGGCCCACGACGCTCGACGGACTCGACAGCTGCGGCATCCCCCACAGCCGTGGCAGCCGCGACGGCGCCATCGCCCGCCGCGGCCGCCGGGCCACGCCAGGGACGTGCGATCGGCGCAGAAGACGCGCGCCACCAGGGGTCCACGGGTACCGTGCCGGCGGGCTCGAACGGCTCGCCCGGGCGGGGTGCGGCCACGGTCTGGCCGGCCTCCTCGCCCGCGTCCGCCGACCACTCGCCGGGCTCCGCCCAGGCGTGCGGGGCCAGGTTGAAGGTGCCCCAGTGGATCGGGAGCAGGACGCCGTGCGGGCGCCCGCCCTGGAGGTCGAGGTGGGCGCGCATGCCCTCGGCCGGCGTCATGTGGATGTCCGGCCACCACTCGCTGTACGCACCGATCTGGATCATCGTGGCGTCGAAGGGGCCGTGCTCGGCGCCGATGTCCTGGAAGCCGGGGAAGTACCCGGTGTCGCCGCTGTGGTAGACGCGGTGCTCGGGGCCGGCGACCACCCAGGACGCCCAAAGGGTGTGCTGGGTGTTGCGCAGGCCGCGGCCGCAGAAGTGGCGGGCCGGGGTGGCCGTCAGCGACAACCCGGCGATTTTGGTCGTCTCGTTCCAGTCCAGCTCGCGGATCCGGTCCGCGGGCACGCCCCAGTGCTCCAGGTGCGCCCCGACGCCCAGCGGCACGGCGAAGACCGTGTCGGTGGCGGCCAGCGCCTTGATCGTCGGCAGGTCGAGGTGGTCGTAGTGGTCGTGGGAGATCACGACGACGTCCACCGGACCGAGGGCGGCCAGCGGTACGGGCACGGGATGCAGGCGCTTGGGGCCCGCGAAGGGGAACGGGGAGCAACGATCGCCCCAGACCGGGTCGAAGAGCACCCGGCGCCCGTCGATCTCGGTGAGCACGCTGGAGTGGCCCATCCAGGTCAGCCGCAGGCCGGAGGCCGGAGGCCGGGCGATGTCGGCGAGCGTGGTCGGGTGGACCGGGATCGGTGCCCGCGGGGCGCGCCGGACCCGTTCCTCCTTGCGGAAGTAGACCTTGGCGAACTCCAGCATGGAGCCGGAGGGGCCGCGCCGGGCGCCGAGCGGGTTCTGGAAGACGCCGTCGGCGAAGTTCGGCGAGCGGCGGATGCGCTCCAGCCGTTCGCCGGACGGATCCGCGCCGAAGGCCTCGGGCCGCAGTGAGCGCAGCCCTGCTCGCAGGGAACGTGAGCCGGACAAGGCGCCTCCTGGGACGACGGGTGCTGGTGAGAGCGGGTGGACGGGGTATCTCTGCCCTTCCCAACGCGGGACCCGGCCCAAGGATTCCAGCCGCCGGGAATCCTGTCGTCCGGATCACGGTGGCCGTTCCCCCCGGCCGGGGCGGTCATGCCGGCCGCCCGGCCCGCCCCGGCACGTTCGCCCGGTCGGAACAGCACGTTTGACCCGGCCGGGTGGCACCGAACCCGCCGGGCCGCCACCGGACCCCGCCAGTGCCGCCCCCTTCCCCCGGGGCCGGCACCGAACCCCACCGGACCGGCCCCTCCGCAGTGTCTACAGCGGCAGCAGATCCGGGCGCTTCGGCTCCACGTTGTCGCCCGAGGACTCGCCGCGCAGTCGGCGCCCGATCCACGGCACCAGGTGCTCGCGCGCCCACTGGATGTTGTCCCGGGTGACCTCGGCGGAACCGCGCGGCTGCTCCGGCGGCCAGGGCTGGTCGGGGTCGGCCGGCACCTCCAGCCCGAGGACCTGGGCGGCCCGCAGCGCGACCCGGGTGTGGCCCTCCGGCGAGAGGTGGAGCCGGTCGTCGTCCCAAGCGCGCCGGTCCTGGACGGACTTGAGCGACCACAGGTCGAGGACCGGGCAGCCGTAGCGGTCGGCGATGGCCCGGACGTGCGCGGTGTACGTGGCGACCTTGCCGCGCAGGTGGCGCAGGACGGGTACGCCGCGGGTGTCGAAGCCCGTGGTGATCATCACGGTCGGGACCACGCCCACGAGGTCGGCCACGGCCGCCTCGAAGCGCTCGGCGACCGCGTCGGGGTCGCTGCCCGGCCGGATGATGTCGTTGCCGCCCGCACAGAAGGTGACGAGCTCGGGGGCGAGCTCCTTGGCCCGCGGGAGCTGTTCGGCCACGATCTGGTCGAGGAGCCGGCCGCGGACGGCGAGGTTGGCGTACCGGAACTCGTGCTCGGGGAGCCGGTCGGCCAGGAGTACGGCCAGCCGGTCGGCCCAGCCGACGAAGGCGCCGTCGGGTCCGGGGTCGCCGACGCCCTCGGTGAAGCTGTCGCCGACGGCCGCGTAGGAGCCGATGGGAGGGAGGGGGGTTACGGGTGCCGGAGCTGCTGATGGTGTCGAATCGCCTGCCACGGGACGACATCCTCCACCGAAGGATGTGACCTACGCGACCGTAAGGAGGGGTTGACGCAGGGTGATATGGACCACCCGGTCAGTTTGGCCGGAAAGCTACGCCGTGACCGAACCCGCATCCCCGAACGCCGGCACACGGAACCCCCAACGCCGGCGCACGGAACCCGCCGAGGGAACCGGACCACCGGACCGACGCGGCACTCGGACCCGCGCAACGCACCGAGCGGCGGAGCCGGCACCCCTCCTCGGTGCCGACCCCGCCGCTCGCCCCCCACCCCCTGGACGCGGCTCAGACGTTGACGCCCTTGGCCCGCAGGTAGGCCAGCGGGTCCACGTCCTGGCCGTAGCTGGGGCCGGTGCGGATCTCGAAGTGCAGGTGCGGGCCGGTGGAGTTGCCCGTGGAGCCCGAGAGGCCGATGACCTCGCCGACGCGGACGGTCTGGCCGGCCGAGACGCTCAGCGACGACAGGTGGCCGTACTGCGAGTAGCGGCCGTCGGCGTGCCGGATGATCACCTCGTTGCCGTACGCGCCCGCCCAGCCGGCGGACACCACCGTGCCCGCACCCACGGCGTGGACGGACGTGCCGGTACCGACCGCGAAGTCGACGCCGGTGTGGTAGCCGCTGGACCACATGCTGCCGCCCAGGTGGTACGGGGTGGTGATCGCTGCACTGACCGGGACCACGAAGCTCGGGGCGGCTGCCACGGCGGCCGCGGCGGCTGCGGACGCCGGCGCGGCGGCCGGACGGGCGGCGGAGCGGCTGGCGGTCTGCGGGGCGGCGGACCGCTGCGCGGCGGCCGGGGCCTTCTTCGGCGCGGCCTGGACACCGGCGCCCGACCCGGCGCCGGCCTTCGACCCGGCGCCGGCCTTGCGCGCGGCGCCGGCCTCGTGCCCGGCGGGAGACTCCGGCGCAGCACCCCGGCCGGTCAGGCTGAGCTTCAGGCCGGGGTGGATCAGGGACGGGTCACCGCCGACGGCCCGGCGGTTGTCGGCGTACAGCTTCTGCCAGCCGCCCGCCACGTGGTGCTCGGCGGCGATCTCCGAGAGGCAGTCGCCGGGGACGACGGTGTACGTCGACCGGGCCGCGGCCGGAGCCGTCGCGGCCGCGGGGGCGGCGGCCGACACGGCCGCGCCCTGCGTCGCGCGAGCGGCGGCCGGAGCGGCGGCGGGGGCCGCCGCGTGGGCGCCCGCGGCGCCGATCAGCGGCAGCGCGAGTGCGGCGCCGCCGGTGCCGGCGGCGGCGAAGCCCCGGGCGATCGGGCTGGACTTCGGGCGGCGGTGCTTACCCTTTCCGGGCATGGCGATTTCCTCTCCGGCGCCTGCGAGGTGAGCTGTCGGGTTCGGGCTGGAGGTGCCCGGCCGCGTGTGATCGCGGCTTCACCCCGAGCCGTCCGGAAGAAGATCCGGAAGCCCGGACGGAGATCCGGAACTCCGGAGAAAGATCCGGAAACGGCGGTGTAACTGGTTCCCCCGCTCCTGCCGGACGAGTGATCGGGTGCGGTCCATCGGGCGGCGGCAGGATTTGGCGTTCCGCCCGGATCGATCGCGACCGTAATCGAGCACCGCGGAACGGAACAAGCTTCGAATTCCCTAGCGGATTCCGTACGGTGAATGATCGCCGGAAATACGGTCACACTCCGTCTATTGCCCCGCCTTAACGGCCCTGCCCAGAACGGAATTCAGGATTCCAAAGCAGCCACACACGGTCACCGTATGATCCTGCTCACGAGGGGGGCTCCATCTGCCGCCACATTGCGGTAACTTGACGTCAAGTAGTGCAATTCGGACACCACTCGAGCCGCAAGGAGTCCCTTGTGACCCAGCAGATACCTCAGGCGCCCACGGGCGAGCCGGAGCTGACCGGAGTGCGCAACTTCCGCGACGTGGGCGGCCTTCCGACCGTCGACGGACGACACGTACGTACAGGACTTCTGTATCGAAGCGGACATCTCGCTCATGCCACAGAAAACGATGCGGAATATCTCGCATCACTCGGACTCCACACCATCTTCGATTTCCGCAACGAAGAGGACACCCTCATCGAGGGCCGGGACGTCGAACTCCCCGGCGTCCGCCACGTCAGCATCCCGCTCTCCGACGTCGGCGACGGCAAGGAGTTCTGGGCCACGGTGCGCTCCGAGGACGTGACCCGGCTGCGCGCCGAACTCGGCGGCGGCAGGGGCGAGGCCGGGATGGTCGCCTGGTACCGCAGGCTCGTCCGCACCCGGACCGCCGAGCACGGCCGCATCGTCCACGCCCTCGCCGACGACAACGTGCCGGCGCTCATGCACTGCGCGGCGGGCAAGGACCGGGCCGGGCTCTCGATGGCGGTCACCCTGCTCGCGCTGGGGGTGGAGCGCGAGGCGATCCTCGCGGACTACCTGGAGTCGAACGCCCCGCACCGCCGCTACGTGGTCCGCCCCCGCCCCGGCGTCCCGGCCCGCTCTCCCGAGGTCACGCAGCTGCTGAGCCCGTTGTTCGACGCCCGGGCCGAGTACCTGCACGGCGCGTTCGGGGCCATCGAGGAGACCTGGGGCGGCGTCGAGGGCTACCTGTCCGAGGGGCTCGGCCTCACTCCGGACACCCGCGAGCGGCTGCGGGCCCGCCTGCTGGTCTGAGCACCCGCCTCCCCGGCCGCGCCCGGGGAGGCGGGTCACACCCGCTTCCCCGGCGCCCCGCCCGCACGCCGCCTCCCCGCTTCACGCTCCGCCGGCCGCCGCACCCGGGCGGGCCCTCCCCCTCACCGGCCGCCGTTGACCGCCTGCTTCACCAGCGTCCGCCCGAACTCCCACATCAGCCCGCCCCCACCGTGCGCCTCGTCCATCACCGCACGGAAGGCGGTCACGAAGCGGTCCACGTCCGCCTCGTCGATCACCAGCGGCGGGATCAGCTTGATGACCTCCAGGTGGTCGCCCGAGACCTGGGTCAGGATCCGGTGCTTCTGCAGCAGCGGCACCACGACCATCTGCGCGAAGAGCCCCTTGCGCGCCGCCTGGAGCATCGTCCACCGGCTGCGCAGCCCCAGCGACGAGGGCCGCCCGAACTCGATGCCGATCATCAGCCCCCGCCCGCGCACCTCGTGAAGCAGCTCGTACGTGTCGACGAGCGCGGCCAGCCTCCCGCGCAGCAGGTCGCCCGTCGCGCGGGCCCGGGCGACGATCCCCTCGTCCTCCATCACCGACAGCACCGCGAGCCCGGCCGCCATGGCCTGCGCGTTGGAGCCGAAGCTGGCCGAGTGGACGAGGACCCGGTCCATGGACGAGTAGACCTTCTTGAAGATCCAGTCCTTGCCGAGGGTGGCGCCCACCGGGACGTACCCGCCCGACAGGGCCTTGGCCACGCACACCAGGTCCGGCTCGACGCCCGGCTCGTACTGGTAGGCGTAGAAGTCGCCGGTCCGTCCCAGTCCGGTCTGCACCTCGTCGGCGATCAGCAGCGCCTTGTGCCGGTGCAGCAGCTCCTGGGCCCCGCGCAGGTAGCCCGGCGGGGCGGGGTAGACGCCCTTGCCCTGGATCGGCTCGACGATCAGCGCGGCGACGTCGCCGTGCCGCAGCTCGCGCTCCAGCGCGCCGAGGTCGCCCAGCGGCACCGCCGTGTCGGGCAGCAGCGGGGCGAAGCCGTCGCGGAAGCCGCTCTCGCCGTTGACGGAGAGGGAGCCCGTGGTCAGTCCGTGGAAGGCGTGCGAGCAGTACAGGATCCGGGGCCGGCCGGTGGCGTAGCGGGCGAACTTCAGGGCGGTCTCGACCGCCTCGGTGCCGCTGTTGCCGAAGAAGACCCGGTCGAGGTGGGGGCTGTACGACAGCAGCCGCTCGGCCAGCAGGCCGGGCAGCGGCTGGCAGTCGAACCGGGTGAGGTCGGCCAGCGACGCGTCGAGGACGTCGTGCAGGGCCTTGCGCACGACGGGGTGGTGCCGGCCGAGGCCCATCACGCCGAAGCCGGCGAGCATGTCGAGGTGGTCGTTGCCGTCGGCGTCCCAGAAGTGGGCGCCCTCGGCCCGCTCGTAGACCTTGTCGAAGCCGATGGTGTGCAGCATCCGGGGCAGCTGGTGGTTCAGGTACCGGGCGTGCAGCTCGTACCGCTCCGCCCCGCGCTCGGCGAGCAGCCGGCCGAGGTCGAAGCCCTTGCCGGCGCCCGTCGGGCCCGTGCCGGCGCCCGGGCCCGTGCCGGCTCCCGGTCCCGGTCCGGCGGCCTGGCCGTGCGGCGTCCCGGTGGGGTCCTGCGTCATGCGCTCCGCTCCTTGTCGTACGCCGTGCCCGACCTGTTGCCGATGCGTTCCAGTGCCTCCGCGATGCGGCCCGCGACCTCGACGGGGGTCAGCCCGAGGTCGGCCAGCACCTCCCCGCGCCTGGCGTGCGCGAGGAACCGCTCGGGGATGCCGTACACGCGCAGCGGTACGTCGACCTCCGCGTCCCGCAGCAGCCGGTCGGCCGCCCATCCCACGCCCCCGGTGCGGACGCCGTCCTCCACCACCGCGACCATGCGGTGCCGGGCGGCCAGCGGGACGAGGGCCGCGTCGAGCGGCTTGACCCAGCGCGGGTCGACGACGGTGCAGCCGATGCCCCGGGCGGCGAGCAGCTCCGCGGCGCCGAGGCAGACCCGGGCCATCACCCCGGCCGAGACGATCAGCACGTCCTCCCCCGGGCCGCGCTCCCCCAGGGCGGCCTCCCCCGGTCCGCGCTCCCCCAGGGCGGCCCCTCCCGGGCCGCGCTCCCCCGGGGCGGTCCCTCCCGGGCCGCGCTCCCCCGGGGCGGTCCCTCCCGGGTCGCGCTCCCCGAAGGCGCCGCCGACGAGGTCCGCCGGACGGGCGAGCACGTCCAGGCCCCCGGCCCGGTCGACCGCGGTCACGGGCGCGCCGACGGCCTCCTTCGGGAACCGCACCACGGTCGGCGCGTCGGCGACGTCGAGGGCCTCGCGCAGCTGGGCGCGCAGCTGGTCCGCGTCGCGCGGCGCGGCGATCCGCAGCCCGGGTACGACCTGGAGGATCGACATGTCCCACATGCCGTTGTGGGAGGGTCCGTCGGTGCCGGTGACCCCCGCCCGGTCCAGGACGAAGGTCACGCCGCACCTGTGCAGCGCCACGTCCATCAGGACCTGGTCGAAGGCGCGGTTGAGGAACGTGGCGTACACGGCGACGACCGGGTGCAGGCCGCCGGCCGCGAGCCCCGCGGCCGACGTGACCGCGTGCTGCTCGGCGATGCCCACGTCCCAGACGCGGTCCGGGTAGCGGGCGGCGAACTCGGTGAACCCGACCGGGTTCAGCATGGCGGCGGTGACCGCGACCACGTCGGGCCGCTCGGCGCCGATCCGGGCCAGTTCGCTGCCGAAGACCGCGGTCCAGGACGGACCCGGGCGCTCCAGGGGCTCACCGGTGCGCGGGTCGATGACGCCCACGGTGTGGAAGCGGTCGGCCTCGTCGGCCAGGGCCGGCGGGCAGCCGCGTCCCTTCTCGGTGAGGCAGTGCACGAGGACGGGGCCCTGGAAGCGCTTGGCGGTGTGCAGGGCCTCTTCGAGGGCGGCGGTGTCGTGGCCGTCGACGGGGCCGAGGTACTTCAGGCCCAGGTCCTCGAACATGCCCTGCGGGGCGAAGGTGTCCTTGAAGCCCTTCTTGGCTCCGTGGAGGCTGCCGTAGAGGGGCTTGCCCACCACGGGGGTGCGCTCCAGCAGGTCCCGTCCGCGGGCGAGGAACCTCTCGTAGCCCTCGCTGGTGCGCAGGGAGGCGAGGTGGTGGGCGAGGCCGCCGATGGTGGGGCTGTAGGAGCGCTCGTTGTCGTTGACCACGATGACGAGGGGGCGGTCCCGGGCTGCGGCGATGTTGTTGAGGGCCTCCCAGGCCATGCCCCCGGTGAGGGCGCCGTCGCCGACGACGGCGACGACGTGGCCATGGCCGTGGCCGTGGGTGTGGGTGTGGCCGCCGCGCACCTCGCGGGCCTTGGCGAGGCCGTCGGCCCAGCCGAGGGCGGTGGAGGCGTGGGAGTTCTCGATGACGTCGTGCTCGGACTCCTCCCGGGACGGATATCCCGAGAGGCCGCCCTTCCCGCGGAGCTTCGAGAAGTCCTGGCGGCCGGTGACGAGTTTGTGTACGTAACTCTGGTGTCCGGTGTCCCAGAGAATGCGGTCGACGGGTGAGTCGAACACCCGGTGCAGTGCGAGGGTCAGTTCCACCACGCCGAGATTGGGTCCGAGGTGCCCGCCGGTTCTGGAGACGGCCTGGATCAGGAATTCCCGGATCTCCGCCGCGAGTTCGCCGAGGCGTTCCTCGGGAACCGCCTTGAGATCGCGCGGTCCCCGGATCCCTTCGAGAATCGACATGCTGGGTCACCCTGTCCGGTTGGGGGAATCCGGTGCTGAACTGTGCGGGGGCTGGGGCCGAGGCTGGGGCTTGGGCCGGAACGACGACTGGCGCCCGAGCTCCGACCGGGGGGCCGGAACCACGGCGAAGGCCGGTCGAAGACCGGGGCCGCCGGGCCCGGCCGCGGACGGCCGGGGCCGGGCGGCCGTCAGTCGCGGTTGCCCGAGACGGTCTCGCGCATGGCGCGCAGGGACTCCTTCAGGGAGCCCATGGTGGCGAGGACGGCGGTGGGCTCGTAGCCGCAGTGCGCCATGCAGTTGGCGCAGCGGGGGTCCTTGCCGCGGCCGTACTTGTCCCAGTCGGTGTCCTCGATCAGCTCGCGGTACGTGGGGACGTAGCCGTCGCTCATGAGGTAGCAGGGTCGCTGCCAGCCGAAGAGGGAGTAGTTGGGGATCGCCCAGGCGGTGCAGGGGAAGTCGGCCTTGCCCTCGAGGAAGTCGAGGAAGAGCGGCGAGTGGTTGAGCCGCCAGCGGGCGCGGTTGCCGCCGGCGAAGGCCTTCTTGAAGAGCTCGCGCGTCTGCTCCACGCCGAGGAAGTGCTCCTGGTCGGGGGCCTTCTCGTACGCGTAGGCGGGCGAGATCATCATCTCGTCGACCCGGAGGTCGTCGTTGAGGTAGTTGAGCACCTCGATGACGGTCTGGGGCGTGTCGGTGTTGAAGAAGGTCGAGTTGGTGGTGACCCGGAAGCCGCGCCGCTTGGCCTCCTTGATGGCGGCCACCGCCTCGTCGAAGACGCCTTCCTTGGCCACGGACTCGTCGTGGCGCTCGCGGAGCCCGTCGATGTGGACGGCGAACGCGAAGTAGGGCGACGGGGTGAAGTCCTCGATCTTCTTGCGCAGGAGCATCGCGTTCGTGCAGAGGAAGACGTACTTCCGCCGGGCCACGAGCTGGCGGACGATCTCGTGGATCTGCGGGTGCATCAGGGGCTCGCCGCCGGCGATGGAGACCATCGGGGCGCCGGACTCCAGGACGGCGCCCACCGCCTGGGCGACCGGCATCCGCTGCTTGAGCACTCCGGCCGGGTGCTGGATCTTCCCGCAGCCCTCGCACTTCAGGTTGCAGGCGAAGAGCGGCTCCAGCTCCACGATGAGCGGGAACTTCTCGCGCTTGCGGAGCTTCTGTTCGAAGAGATAGGTCCCGACCCTGATGGACTGTCGCAGCGGCATGGCCATCTGGCTCACCTCCTGGGGAGCAGCAAAGAACGGTGCCAGTCGTGAAATGCGGGAAGGACGGCACGAAGGACGCGGAAGGCCGATATTCCACCGCGTACCGTGCCGATTCGGACGAGCTCATGCTCCGGAGCGTCCACGATCACCCGGACGGCCGCAACCGGGCGGGGTCCGCCCGGGTAGGGGGGCCGCGGCGGGCCGGCCGGGGGCGGCCCGGTGCCGGCCCCGGGACCCGGGACGGTGTGGACCGCGGTCCACAGCGTGGCGGCCGACTCCATGTCGACGGCGACGGCCCCGGTCGCGCGCAGCTGCGCCCGCTCGGCACCGCGTACGACGTGGTCGGAGCCGGTCAGGAGGCCGGTGTGGACGGTCCGGCCCGGTACGGCCCGGGCGAGGGCGGCGGTCAGCTCCGCGGTGCCGGCGCAGGCGACGGTGCCCCGCGGGTCGCGGGCCTCCGTGGCGACCACGAGGTCCCCGGGGTCCATGCCGGGCAGCAGCCCGGCGCAGAACCCGGTGGCCACCACGGCCGCCCCGGCCGTCCGGGGTTCGGCGAGGGCCCTGCCCACCGCCCGCTCGGCGGCGCGCGGGCCCATGCCGGTGCGCAGGACGGTCACCGAGCCGTAGGGGGCCGCGCGCCCGCCCGCGCGCAGCGCGAGCCGCTCGATGCCGAGCGCGCAGGCCACGAGCAGGGGTGCCCCCTCCGGGTCCGGGCCGGGGTCGGGTGCCATCACCGCACCTCCGCGGCCGGGGCGAGCGGGTCGCCGCCCAGGTAGCGGCCCAGGGCGGTGAGCGGGAAGACCTGCCGGTAGAGGTGGTAGTTGATCGAGAAGTCCCAGGGGAAGCCGGTCCCGGTGAAGTGCGGCTCGTCCCAGGAGCCGTCCTCGCGCTGGGCGGCGGCCAGCCAGGCGACCCCGCGTGCGACGGCCTTGGACTCGCGCTCCCCCGCCGCCAGCAGCGCGAGCAGCGCCCAGCCGGTCTGGGAGGCGGTGGACTCGCCCCGTCCGGCCCAGGCCGGGTCCCGGTAGGAGCGCTGGTCCTCGCCCCAGCCGCCGTCCTCGTTCTGTACGGACTCCAGCCAGCCGACCGCACGCCGGACGGCCGGGTGCGAGGGGGCGATCCCGGCGGCGGTCAGGGCGGGCACCACCGACCCCGTGCCGTACACGTAGTTGGTGCCCCAGCGGCCGAACCAGGCGCCGCTGGGCTCCTGTTCGGCCAGCAGCCAGTCGACCCCGCGGCGGGTGCGCGGGTGCTGGGCGCGGCCCTCGGCGGCGAGCATCTCCACGACGTGGGCGGTGACGTCGGCCGAAGGCGGGTCGACGACCTCGCCGAAGTCGCAGAACGGCAGCCGGTTGGGGAAGGGGCTGGTGTTGTCGGCGTCGAAGGCGCCCCAGGCGCCGTTCTTCGACTGCATGCCGAGGGTCCAGCTCAGGCCGCGCTTGATCGCGGCCTCGACGCGGGCGGGCTGCGGGTGCTTGATGCGGCGCAGCGCGAGCACGACCTCGGCGGTGTCGTCGATGTCGGGGTAGGTGTCGTTGTGGAACTCGAAGGCCCAGCCGCCGGGGGCGAGGCCGGGGCGGCGCACCGCCCAGTCGCCGGTGCGGTCGATCTCCTCGGCGAGCATCCAGTCGGCGGCCTTGACCAGGGCGGGGTGGTCGGCCGGGAGGCCGGCGTCGACCAGGGCGATGGCGGCCAGGCAGGTGTCCCAGACGGGCGACTGACAGGCCTCGACCATGCGGGCGCCGTCCTCGCGCCAGACGGCGAACCGGTCCAGCGACTCCAGACCGGCCTTCATGACCGGGTGCCCGAGCTGGTAGCCGAGCAGGTGGAGGGCGATCAGGGAGTAGACGGCGGGGGGTTGGATGCCGCCCCAGCAGCCGTCGTTCTCCTGGCGTTCGATGATCCAGCGGGCGGCGTGGTCCATGGCGGCCTTGCGCAGCCGGCGGGGGGCGACCCGGTGGTAGACGTGCAGCACCTTGTCGAGGCGCTGGAAGACGCCTTCCCAGGTGGTGGCGGGGGCGAGCGGCCGGGCCGGGTTGGGGTCGCGGGCGTCGGTGTGGAGCTCGTCGAGGGAGAAGGGCGCGGGGCGTACGGGGCGCTTGGCGGAGACGACGGTCAGCGGCACGATCGTCTGGCGGGCCCAGCAGCCGAAGTCGTAGATGTTCAGCGGCGCCCAGGGGGGCAGGAAGACCAGCTCGGGCGGTACCTGGGGCAGGTCCTCCCAGCGCCACCAGCCGAAGAGGGCGAGCCAGATGCGGGTGAAGACCCGGGCCCCCGCGATGCCCCCGGCGGACCGGATCCAGGCGGAGGCCTTCGCCATGTGGGGGGCGTCGGGGGCGTCCCCGGCCAGCCGGAGGGCCACGTACGCCTCGACGGTGGCGGAGAGGTCGGGAGGCCCGCCGTGGAAGGTGGCCCAGGTGCCGTCCGGGCCCTGTTCACCGCGGATGAACAGGGCGGCGGCCCGGGTGGTCCGCTCGTCGCGGATGCCGAGGAACTGGCGCAGCAGCAGGTCCTCGGCGTCCATGGTGACGTTGGTCTGCAGGTCGCCCTTCCACCACCCGGCCCGGTCCTGCCGGGCGAGCAGGTGGGCGGTGGCGCGCGCCACCGCCGCCCGCGCCGCCTCCTCGGGTGGCCCGGCCGGATCCGGGCCGACGGCCGCCCCGGCGGGCGCGCCGGCGGCCTTCGTCCCGGTCCCACTGCCCGAGTCGGCGCCCGGGGCCCCTGCTCCGGCGCTTCCGTCGGTCGTCGCTGTCATGGCTTCCCCTTCGTGCAGTGTCGCGGTGTGCCTCTGCTGTGCTGGGGTCCGCCGTCGGCCGGCGCCGTCTCCTGACGAGCGGTCAGGTGGGGGCGGCGCCGGTCGGCGACTCGCGATTCAACTCCCGATGGTGATCATCTCTTGCGGACGACGACGAAGTCCGCCAGCGCCACGAGCTGATCGCGGATCTTCTGCGGCATGTCGACCTCGTCCAGGGCCCGGATGGCGACGGCGTGCTGCCGCCGCGCCTCCTCCTCGGTCCAGCGGCGGCCGCCGGCCTCCTCGATGAGGGCGGCGCGGGTGGCGAACTCCTCCTCGGAGAAGGATTCGAACTCGGTGCTCTTGGCATCGGCGGCGAGCAGCTCGCCGAGCCGCTCCGAGGCCGCTCCGCCGGCGGCCAGCGCGGCGACCACGGGCAGGGACTTCTTGCGCTGGCGCAGGTCGGACCAGGTCTGCTTGCCGGTGGCCTCGGGATCGCCCCAGATGCCGAGCAGGTCGTCCACGGCCTGGAAGGCCAGGCCCAGGTGGTAGCCGTACTCCTCCAGCTTGTCGGCGGTGCGGTCGTCGGCCCCGCCGAGCACGGCGCCGATGGAGACGGCGCAGGCCAGCAGCGCGCCCGTCTTGTTGCCCTCCATCTCCAGGCACTCCTCGACGCTGACGCGCTCGCGGTGCTCGTAGGAGATGTCCTGCGCCTGGCCGTCGATGAGCTTGCGGGTGGCGGTGGTCAGGCGGCGGGTGGCGCGGCCGGCCTCGACGGTGCCGAGCTCCAGCAGCAGCTCGTTGGCGAGCGCGAAGAGGGCGTCGCCGACGAGGATCGCCTGCGCCGGACCGTGCACCTTCCAGACGGTGTCGCGGTGGCGGCGCTGCTCGTCGCCGTCCATCAGGTCGTCGTGCAGGAGCGAGAAGTTGTGCACGAGCTCGACGGCGACGGCGCCGGGGATGCCGACCTCCGCCGGTACCCCGGCGGCCTCGGCGGAGAGCAGGGCCAGGGCGGGCCGGACGGCCTTGCCGCTGTCGCCGGCCGCGGGACGGCCCTCGGCGTCGATCCAGCCGAAGTGGTAGGCGGCGACGGTGTCCATGGGCGGCGCGAGCCGGTCCACGGCGGCGCGCAGCACCGGCGTGGACAGCTCGCGGCCGCGCTCGAGGAGCGCGAGCGTGTCCGCGACCTCCGCCGTCCGCGCGCCGGCATCCTCGACAGCCGGGTTCCCCGGGTTCACTGGCTCTCCTCTTGTTCCTGTACGAGACGTACGTGCAGTGCTGATCGTCGTCATGCCGCGCTCCTGCTGGGGGTCCCCCCGACACAGCCCGGGGGAGGATGTTCATGGTGGCGGCCGAGTGCGGCGAGCGCGTGGTGCGCCGCGCCGATTCCGCTGCGGACGGCGCCCTCCATGGTCGCGGGCCAGCCGGTGGCGGTCCACGCGCCGGCCAGGTAGAGGCCGTGGGCGTGGGTACGGGTGCCCGGCCGCAGCCGTCCGACGCCGGGGGCGGGGTCGAAGGTGGCGGTCCGCTCGCGGGTGACGAAGAAGTCGCGGACCTTCGCGCCGCGGGCGGCGGGCAGCAGCCGCTCCAGTTCGGGCAGGTACTTCTCGCGCAGGACGGCGACGGGCTCGTCGATGTCGTCCTGCGCGGCCGACTGGGACAGCGCCAGGTACTGGCCGCCGTCGGTGAGTCCGGAGGCTTCGGTGCGGTCGAAGACCCACTGGACGGGGGTGCCCAGGGCCGCGAAGAACGGCTGCCGGAGCACCTTGCGGTCGTAGACGACGTGGACGTTGAGGATGGGGGCGGTGCCGATGTCGAGGAGGGTGTCGGCGTCGTCGAGGGCGCCCGCCGGGAGCAGGGCGTGGGCCTCGCGCTGCGGTACGGCGAGCACGACGGTGCCCGCGTCGTGGTGGCCGGTGTCGGTGGTGATCCGCCAGGCGCCTTCGGCGGTGCGGGTCAGGGAGGCGGCGCGGGCGCGCAGTTCGGTGCGGACCCCGGCGGCGTCGAGGGCCTTGCGGGCGAGGGTGTCGTGCAGGTCGCCCAGCGGTACCCGGGCCCAGCCGATGTCGGCGGCGCCGGGCTCGGTGAGCAGGGCCGTCTTGAAGACCATGACGGCCAGGGCCAGGGAGGACCGGTCGGCGGTGGCGTTGAGGGTGGCGATGCCGATGAGGTCCCACAGCGCCTCGATGCTGCGCGCGGACTGGCCGTACCGGCCGAGCCAGGTGGCGAAGTCGACGCCGTCGAGGGCCGGGTCGGCGGGGTCGAGGGAGCGCAGGGCGAGCGCGGCGCGGCCGACGGCGGCCCGCTCCTTCAGGCTCAGGTGCGGGTACGCGGCCAGGGACCTGCCCAGGTGCAGGGGTACGGGCAGCGCGGTGCGGCGCAGTCGGCCGAGCCGGGGGCCCTTGGCGTGGGCCACGTCGAGGACGGGCACGTCGAGCCGGTCCTGCAGGGGGGCCAGCGCGGCGCCCTGGATCCGGTCGAGGAACCAGCGGTAGGCGGTGCAGCAGCGCAGGTAGACGTGCTGGCCGTTGTCGACGGTGAGGTCGCCGCGCTTGAAGGAGAAGGCGAGCCCGCCGAGCCGGGGGCGGCCTTCGAGGAGGGTGACCTCCAGTCCCGCGTCGGCGAGTTCGAGGGCGGCGGTGACGCCGGCGAGGCCGCCGCCCACGACGAGGGCGCGCCGGTCGTGGGCGGGATCGCCGGAACCGGCCGGGCCGGTGCCCGCCGCGGCGCCGTGGCCGGTCATGCGCCCTCCCCCGGGTTCGTCAGTCCCGCTCGCGCGGCGTCCGACGCGGGAGACGCCGTGGGGGACGCCCCGGTTGCCCGGTGGCAGCGCGGGGCGACGTGTTCGTGCTGGTGCCGCATCCTCAGGCCCGCCTCCTCGTGCTCTGGCGTGAGATGGTCCGCGCGTCGAGGCCCGACAGTCCGCGCACGGCGACGTACGCCTTCTCGTGCGCGGGCAGCGAGACCCGGCCGCGCAGCACCGCCTCGGGCTCCCGCTCGATGCGGTCGAGCAGGCGGCGGTAGATGCCGGCCATGGCGGCCACGCAGGCGCCGCTGCGCCGGTCGAGCATGGGCAGCAGCCGGTAGCCCTCGGCGAACAGGGCGCGGGCGCGCCGGACTTCGTGGTGGACCAGGCCGGCGAAGTCGGAGCCGGCGGGGGCCCGGCCGGAGCCGAAGCCGTCCTCGCAGCCGAACTTGGCGAGGTCCTCGGCGGGCAGGTAGGTGCGGCCGTTCCCGGCGTCCTCGGACACGTCCCGGAGGATGTTGGTGAGTTGGAGGGCCAGGCCGAGCGTGTCGGCGTACTCGGGGGCGCGTGCGGCCTCGGGCGCGCCGGGGGTGGTGCCGAACACGCCGAGGGAGAGCCGGCCGATGGCACCGGCGACGCACCGGCAGTAGACCTTGAGGTCGTCCCAGGTCTCGTACGTGGCGCCGCGGACGTCCATGAGCACGCCGTCGATGAGCTCGTCGAGCCCGCCCAGCGGGATCGGGAAGCGGCGGGCGGCGTCGGCCAGGGCCACGGCCACCGGGTCGGTGTCGTCCTCGGCCACGTCGCCCCCGCGGATGCGGGCGAGCAGGGCCCGGGTCTCCTCCAGGCGGGTGTGCTTGGCCTCGGGCGCGAGCGTGCCGTCGCCGATGTCGTCGACGCGCCGGGAGAAGGCGTACAGGGCCGACATGGCCTGGCGCTTGTCGGTGGGCAGCAGCCGGATGCCGTAGGCGAAGTTCCGGGCCTGCGTGCCGGTGACGGCCTCGCAGTAGCTGTACGCGGCGACCACCGGTGCCGATGGTGCGGACGTGGACGAAGTGCGCTCCACGGTCGGGCTCACCCCTCTCTCGGCGCAGTGCGCAGGACGGCGCCCACCTCGCGGAGCAGGCGGGGCTTCGCTGCCTTGGGCGGGCTTGACAGCACATCGAACCCCGCCGCGGCGACGGCACCCAGCGCCGCGCGCCCCCCGCCGACGAACCCGGCCAGCAGCAGCCGGAGCCTGCCCCGGACGCTACCCACGAGCGGGGTGCCTTCATTCAGCAGGTCGCGGGCCCGTTCCGCCTCGAACGCGACGAGGGAGCGCACGGACGCGCCGGCGCGCGGCGCGGCGAGGTCGCTCTCCGACACGCGGAACCGCTCCATGTCCTCGGCGGGCAGGTAGATGCGGTCGCGGCCGAGGTCCTCGGCCACGTCCTGGAGGTGTTCGACGATCTGCAGGGCGGTGCAGATGTCGTCGGAGCGGCGGACGCGCTCGGGGGTGCTGGTCCCGGTGAGGGAGAGCACCAGGCGTCCGACGGGGTTGGCGGACAGCTCGCAGTAGGCGAGGAGCTCCTCGTACGTGGCGTAGCGGCTCTTGGTCTGGTCCTGCCGGTTGGCCTCGATGAGGCCGAGGAAGGGCTCGGGGGTGAGGCGGTGCCGGTCGACGACGGGTTGGAGGTCCCGCAGCAGGGGGTGGCGGGGAGTGCCGTCGAAGACGCGCCGCAGGTCGGCCTCGAAGGCGTCGAGGAGGGCGAGGCGGTCGTCGGCGCGCTCGGGGGCGACGCCGAGGAACGCCGCGTCGCGGCCGCCTGGTGCGAGGTCGCCGTCGCCGATGTCGTCGACGAGGCGCGCGTAGCCGTAGACGGCCATCAGGCCCTCGCGCCAGGCGCGGGGCACGAAGAACGGCGCCACGGGGAAGTTCTCGTCGGCGGCTTTGCCGAGGGTGGCGCGCGCGTGGGCGTCGGGGGTACCGAGGGAGCCGCGCGTGGGGGCGTCGGGCCGGATGCCGGACCCGGCGGTCACCGCCCGCCGCCCGCGGCGGGGACGGCTCGCGCGCCTGGGGGCCGGAGAATTCCCGTAGCCATTGCCGTCACATCTCCCGTTCTACACTGCCACCCAATACATCCTATTTCGGACACGCCGCCGGTCCGTCCGGCGAAGGGGGCGCCTCACATGCGGGGAAAGTGCCCCACTTGCGGCGAATCAGCACCGCTACAGCTTACGTTGTACAACGCTTTCCGGCCCGCCCGGGTGTCCGCCCCGTGACCGAATGTCGCGGGAACGGACGTTCCCGCGCGTCGGCCCCCGCCGCGGAATGCGGCAGGGGCCGGGGCGAACGCGGGATTCCGGGATGCCGCTAGCGGCCGGTCTCCTTCTCGTAGGCGGCCACGACCTCCTCGGTGGGGCCGTCCATCAGCAGCTCGCCGCGCTCCAGCCACAGCACGCGCGTGCAGGTGTCGCGGATCGACTTGTTGCTGTGGCTGACCAGGAAGACCGTGCCGGCCTCCTTGCGCAGTTCGCGGATCCGCTCCTCGGAGCGGATCTGGAACTTGCGGTCGCCGGTGGCCAGCGCCTCGTCGATCATCAGGACGTCGTGGTCCTTTGCGGCGGCGATCGAGAAGCGCAGGCGCGCGGCCATGCCGGAGGAATAGGTGCGCATCGGCAGGGAAATGAAATCGCCCTTCTCGTTGATGCCCGAGAAGTCGACGATGCCCTGGTACCGCTGCTTGATCTGCTCGCGGGACATGCCCATGGCCAGGCCGCCGAGCATGACGTTGCGCTCGCCCGTGAGGTCGTTCATCAGGGCCGCGTTCACGCCCAGCAGCGAGGGCTGGCCGTCGGTGTAGACCCTGCCGGACTCGCACGGCAGCAGGCCGGCGATGGCCCGCAGCAGCGTGGACTTGCCGGAGCCGTTGGAGCCGATGAGGCCGATCGCCTCGCCGCGGTAGGCGGTGAAGGAGACGCCGCGCACCGCGTGGACCTTGCGGACGCCGCGGGAGGCCTCGCCCTTCTTGCCGCGCATGATCTTGCTGAGCGCCGCGGTGGCGCTGCCCCTGCCGCCGCCGCCCGTGTTGACGCGGTAGACGATGTGGACGTTGTCCGCGATGACCGTCGGTACGGCCGCCTGGTTGTTCTCAGCCACGGCCGTAACGCTCCTCAGCCTTCCAGAAGTACACGAAGCCGCCGAGGCCGATCAGCACCGCCCAGCCGACGGCGAAGGCCCAGACGTGCGGGGGCAGGTTCGAGGACCCGTAGTCGTCGATCAGCGCGAACCGCACGAGGTCCATGTAGATCGCCGCCGGGTTCCACTGGAGCACGTCGGCGATCCACTGCGGCTTGTCCTCGAGCATCACCGTGATGGAGAACATCACGCCGGAGGCGTACATCCACGTCCGCATGATGAACGGCATCAGCTGCGCGAGGTCGGGCGTCTTGGCGCCCATCCGCGCCATGACCATGGCCAGTCCGGTGTTGAAGACGAACTGCAGGAACAGCACCGGGACCACCAGCAGCCACGACGCCGACGGGTAGTTCCCGAAGGCGATGGCGACCGCGAAGACCACGATCATCGAGTACAGCAACTGCTGGAGCTGCTGGAGCGAGAACGAGATCGGCAGTGAGGCGCGCGGGAAGTGCAGCGCGCGCACCAGGCCGAGGTTGCCGGAGATCGCCCGGACGCCCGCCATCACCGAGGACTGGGTGAACGTGAAGACGAAGATGCCCATCACGAGGAAGGGGATGTAGACGCCCTTCTCCATGCCGCGGCCCGCGTCCAGGATCAGCCCGAAGATCAGGTAGTAGACCAGGGCGTTGAGCAGCGGAGTGGCCACCTGCCAGATCTGGCCCAGCTTCGCCTGGCTGTACTGGGCCACCAGCTTCGCCGAGGAGAACGCCAGGATGAAGTGGCGACGGCCCCACAGCTCGCGGATGTACTGGCCGAGCCCCGGTCGGGCACCGCTGACGGACAGGCCGTACTTGGCGGCGAGTTCCCCCGCACTCAGCCCTGCGTCCGGAGACGGCGGCGTGCTCGTGGCGAGAGCGCCGTCATGGGTTGTGTCACTCACAAGTTGAAACTTTCGTCTTCAAGATGCGCGGCCGGTCGGACGTGGGGCGGATCGGCGGTGCGGTGCCCGCCCGGTCCGGGGAGTACGCCCATGCTCCCAGAACCGAGCTTGTCAGATGACGGGAGGTCGGCCCAGCCGGGTCAGCCGCCACACGGTGCGCCACTTCATGGGGCGGCGCGGGCCGCAGTCGGCGGTCCAGCCCTCGCGGAAGCCGGCGAACCAGGCCTTGAGGGCGTCGGCAGAGGGGCGGCGGACCAGCGTGAGCAGGGTCCACACCCCGAGGTACACCGGCACCAGGAGCGCCGGCAGGTTGCGCCGGGCCAGCCAGACCCGGTTGCGGGCCACGTTGTGGTGGTACGTCGCGTGCCGGGAGGGCGCGGTGGTGGGGTGGTGCAGGACCATGTCGGCCCGGTAGTCGATGCACCAGCCCGCGTCGAGCGCACGCCACGCCAGGTCGGTCTCCTCGTGGGCGTAGAAGAACGCGTCCGGCAGACCACCGACCTGCTGGAAGACCGAGGTACGGACGGCGTTCGCACCGCCGAGGAAGGTGGTGACGCGGGAGGAGCGCATCGGGTCGGAGGCCCGCAGGCGCGGCACGTGCCGACGCTGGGTGACCCCGGTGTCCGGGTCGGCGATGCGGAAGCTGATGATGCCCAGCTCCGGGTCCTCCGCGAAGGCCTGGCGGCACAGCTCCGCGGTGTCGGTGCGGGGCAGCAGCCCGTCGTCGTCCAGGAACAGCAGGACGTCCACGTCGCGGCCGCCGGGGCCGAAGGCCTCGATGCCCGCGTTCCGACCACCCGGGATGCCCAGGTTCTCCGGCAGGTCGACGGTGCGTACGCCCGCGGGGACCTGGCCGGTGACCCGTACGCCCTGACCGACGACGACCACGTCGACCGGGTCGCCCTCCTGGCGGGCGACCGAGTCGATCAGGGCCTTGAGGTCGTCGGGGCGGTTGCCCATGGTGATGATCACCGCGCCGACGCGCAGCCCGGCCGTCACTTCAGCCTGCTGGAGGCGAGGACGGACACCAGGTGCAGCACCGTCTGCAGCATCGCGATGCCGGCCAGGACGGCGACCCCGAGGCGCTCGTAGAACAGGTCGCCGCGGACCTGGTCGAGCACGGCCAGGACCAGGATGAGCAGCGACGCCTCGATGCCGAGGATCAGCCGGTGGAACTTCAGCGCGGCGGCGGCCCGGCGGGCCAGCGCCATGCCGGAGGACCGCGGCTCGGCGGCGGACTCCTTGACCACCGGCATCCCCGCCTGGTGGCGGGCGACGCCGACCAGGTCGGTCTCGGCCTTGATCAGGATGGCGCCGAGGGCGGCGAGGGTGCCCAGGAAGGCCCACAGCCAGTCGATCCGGCCGCCGCCCCACAGGTCGGAGGCGCGCAGGCCGAAGCCGACCAGCACGGCGGCGTCGCACAGGTACGCGCCGACGCGGTCGAGGTACACGCCCGCGAGCGAGTACTGCTTCTTCCAGCGGGCGACCTCGCCGTCGACGCAGTCGAGCAGCAGGTACAGCTGGACCGCGACCACGCCGAGGACGGCGCCCCAGACACCCGGCACCAGCAGGGCCGGGGCCGCGAGCACGCCGCAGAGCGTCATCACGTAGGTCAGCTGGTTCGGCGTGACCTTGGTGGTGACCAGGCGGCGGGTGATGCGCAGGGAGACCTCGCGCATGTACAGGCGGCCGCCCCAGTGCTCTCCGCTGCGCCGGTCCTTCACGCCCGGGGGGTGAACGACGGGGCGGAGCTCAGCTACTGATGGTCTTGGCATAGTCGGCGTATGCGTCCCTGATCTCGGCTGCGGACAGGTTGAGGTGCTCCAGGATCGTGAAGCGTCCCGGGCGGGTCTGGGGGGCGTACTCGACGGCCGCGACGAACTCCTCCACGCTGAAGCCGATCTCCTCGGGCAGCACGGGCAGGCCGTGCTTGCGCAGGACGTCGGCGAAGAGCCCGGACTGCTCGCGGGCCCCGCGCAGGTGCATGGCGAAGGCGGCGCCGATGCCGACCTGCTCGCCGTGGAGCGCGGAGCGCCCGGGGTAGAGCAGGTCGAAGGCGTGGCTGATCTCGTGGCAGGCACCGGACGACGGGCGGCTGTCGCCGCTGATCGACATGGCGATGCCGGAGAGGACCAGGCCCTCGGACAGCACGGTGAGGAACTCGTCGTCGCCGCAGCCGCCGGGGTGGCGCAGCACGGACTCGCCGGCCGTGCGGGCCATCGCGGCCGCGAGGCCGTCGACGGCCTCGCCGGTGACCTCGTGCGACAGCTCCCAGTCGGCGATGGCCGAGATGTTGGAGATGGCGTCGCCGATGCCGGCCCGGATGAACCGGACCGGCGCCTCCCGGATCACGTCGAGGTCGATGACCATCGCGATCGGGGTGGGGACGCCGTAGGAGCCGCGCCCGTTGTCGTTGTCCAGGATGGACACCGGCGAGCAGATCCCGTCGTGGGACAGGTTGGTGGCCACGGCCACCATCGGCAGGCCGACCCGCGCCGCGGCGTACTTCGCCACGTCGATGATCTTGCCGCCGCCCAGACCCACCACCGCGTCGTAGCGGCGGCCTTTTATGTCGTCGGCCAGCTTCACGGCGGAGTCGATGGTGCCGTCGACGACCGGGTACCAGTCGGCGTGCGGCAGCACGGGCTCCAGCTTGGCGCGCAGCGCCTGGCCGGAGCCGCCGCTGATGGCGAAGGCCAGCTTGCCGGAGGCGGAGATCCGCTGGTCGGCCAGCAGGCCGGCCAGGTCGTCCATCGCCCCGCGGCTGATGTCGACGACGACCGGCGACGGGATCAGCCTCGTCAGTACTGGCATGCGATCTTCCGACCCTTGGCGAGGTCGTCGTGGTTGTCGATCTCGACCCACTGGACGTCGCCGATGGGGGCCACGTCGATCGTGAAGCCGCCGTCGACCAGGTGCTGGTACCCGTCCTCGTAGTAGAGGTCGGGGTCGCGCTCGAAGGTGGCCTTCAGCGCGTCGGCGAGGGCCTCGGCGGCCTCGGGCTCGATGAGGGTGACGCCGATGTACTCGCCGGTCGCGGAGGCCGGGTCCATCAGCTTCGTGATCTTCCGGACGCCCTGGCCGTCGGCCGTGATGACCTTCATCTCCTCGTCGGCCAGGTTCTTGACCGTGTCGAGGGCGAGGATGATCTTCTGGCCGTCGCCGCGGGCGGCGAGCAGGGTCTTCTCGACGGAGACCGGGTGGACGGTGTCGCCGTTGGCGAGGATCACGCCCCGCTTGAGGACGTCACGCGCACACCACAGGGAGTAGGCGTTGTTCCACTCCTCGGCCTTGTCGTTGTCGATCAGCGTGATCGACAGGCCGTACTTGGCCTCCAGCGCGGCCTTGCGCTCGTACACGGCCTCCTTGCGGTAGCCGACGACGATCGCGACCTCCGTGAGGCCGACCTCGGCGAAGTTGCCCAGGGTCAGGTCGAGGACCGTGAGGCTCTCCTCCTGGCCCTCGGGACCGACGGGCACGAGGGCCTTGGGGAGGGTGTCGGTGTAGGGACGCAGACGGCGTCCGGCACCGGCAGCGAGGACAAGGCCGATCATGCGGGTTCTCCTTCGTCGTGTACGGCGGGTGCTCCGGCGGAGACCCAGAAGCGGATGCTCTCCGCGAGCACCACGAGTGCCACGAACACGGCCAGGGCCGTGAGCGCGACGGGGAAGTCGGTGCGCGCGAGGACGGTGGCGAGGACCACGGTCAGCAGGACCCGGCCCTCGTGGCCGCCGATCGTCCGCACCAGCCAGTGCGGGGGCGCGCCGGCGTTGCCGCGGATGCGGTACACCGTGTCGTAGTGATGGTAGGCGACCGCCGCCACCAGCCCGAAAGCCGCGGGAAGGGCTCCGTTCACCTCCGCCTTCGCGGCCAGGACGAGGACGGTCCCGTACTCGGCGGCCCGGAAGAGGGGCGGGATCAGCCAGTCGAGGGCGCCCTTGAGGGGGTGGGCGACGGCCTGGCCGGCCGCCACCGCGTAGAGCAGGGCGACGCCGATCAGGGCAGGGGCCCCGTAGGGGAACGCCAGGGCGCAGGCGACGAGCGCGACCGCCGCGGCCGCGGCGACGAACAAGGAGGTCGCGGCGGGCTTGCGGGCCTTGAGCAGGCGGCGCGGGAACTCGGCCAGCGGACCGGAGTCGGTCAGGTCGTACAGCGCCTGGGCGGCCCGGTCGGTCCGCGTCGCCTTGCGGGTCAGGGAGCGCAGCACGCGGCCGGCGGTGGTGTAGAGGGCGCCGAAGGCGCAGCCGGCCAGCAGGGCGTAGAAGGTGATGCGCGGCGTGGTGGTCGCGGTGAGGACCGCGATCAGGGCCCAGCGCTCGCCGATCGGCAGGACGATCATGCGGCGGGCCCAGACGGTCCAGCCGACGCTGTCGAGCCGGTCGGAGAGGGCCGCGGTGGGGCTGGTGTTGGCCGTCGCGTCGTGGTTGGCCTCGTTGAACGCGAAGTCGACCACGTGCCGGCAGGTCATGAGGATCATGGCGCCCAGCGCCAGTCCCCACACGTCGTCCCCGTTGCGGGCGGCGCCGAGCGCGAGGCCGGCGTAGAAGGCGTACTCCTTGGCCCGGTCGAAGGTGGCGTCGAGCCAGGCGCCGAGGGTGGAGTACTGCAGGGAGTAGCGGGCCAGCTGGCCGTCGGTGCAGTCGAGCACGAAGGAGACCAGCAGCAGAACGCCGGCCGTGACGTAGCCCCAGCGCTGGCCGGTGGCCGCGCAGCCGGCCGCCACGAGGGCGGTGAGCAGCGAGGCGGTGGTGACCTGGTTGGGGGTCAGTCCGCGGTCGGAGCACCAGCGCGCGATGTAGCGCGAGTACGGGCTGATGAAGAAGGTGGTGAAGAACCCGTCGCGGGACTTCACGGCCGAGCGCAGCCGCACGGCCTCCTCGTCCACCTCCGCGACGGCCGCGGCGGCCGCCTCGTGCTGGACGCGGGTCTCGGGAACGGCGGCGACCAGCGTGCCCAGCTCGGGGTTGTGGACGGCCGTGCCGTCCGTCTCGATGGCGCAGGCCAGCTCGTCGGGGAGGCTGTGCGCGGGGGCGGTGGCGCGGGCCAGGGCCCGGTCCAGGCCGGGCCGGGCGGCCGGCTGGACGCCGAGCGCGCCGGGGACGGCGGCGGCGTCGAAGCGCGGGTCGGTCAGCGCCAGGCGCAGGGCGTGCCGGTGGCCGGTGAAGCGGGCGTCGACCACGGCGACCCGCTCACCCGCGGGGACGGCGGCCAGCAGGGCCCCGACCTCGTGGGGGACGGCCGCGATCCGTACGTCGAAGCCGAGGGCGCGCAGGTCGCCCTCGAGCGGCGATCCGGATACCGGCGGGCCGGTGAGGATGGCGGTCGACAGACGAACTCACTCCTTGGGACGGGCGCCCCAGGGGGCGGGCTGCACGTCGGCAGAGGCTATCGGATGACGGGAAGCGGGCGTTCACCGCCCGTTTACGGTCCGATCAGCAGATGATCGCGGGCGAATGCGCCCAGCGGCCCTGCCCGGCGTGATCATCATGGTCGATGGGCCGTCCTGGCGACAAACCGCGGGGGAAGGGGGGCGGTGTTAGCCTCCCCACAATCCGGAGGTGGAGGCTCCGGTGCGTGGTCGCGGGGTGACGGTGGGGGGTGCCGGGGGCGCACGGGCCGGATCGCGGGCCCCTCGCGCACGCGTCCGCGGCGTCAAGGCCGTGCGTGCGGGCTCACCTGTCCGGGTGGTTTCGCCCGGACCGTCCCCGTCGGGATTCCCTTACACGATCAAGGCGTACCAACCGCACGGATCGCCGAAAGCCGGGACAAGCCGTTCTTGTACGGCAGACTGAGGGCCGTAGACCGAAGCGAAGGATGGTTATGCCGATCACCCCAGCCACCGCCGCCGCGAACGGCGCGTCCCACGGCACCGGCGCCGCCCCGATCATGCTCGAACTGGTCGACGAGTCGGGCAACACCATCGGCACCGCGGAGAAGCTCTCCGCCCACCAGGCGCCGGGGCAGCTGCACCGGGCGTTCTCCGTGTTCCTCTTCGACGAGGCCGGCCGGCTGCTCCTCCAGCAGCGGGCGCTGGGCAAGTACCACTCCCCCGGCGTCTGGTCGAACACGTGCTGCGGGCACCCGTACCCCGGCGAGTCCCCGTTCGCCGCGGCCGCCCGGCGCACGTACGAGGAGCTCGGGCTGTCGCCGTCGCTGATGGCCGAGGCGGGGACCGTCCGCTACAACCACCCGGACCCGGACTCGGGCCTGGTCGAGCAGGAGTACAACCACCTGTTCGTGGGGCTGGCGCAGGCGGAGCTGCGGCCGGACCCGGAGGAGATCGCCGACACCGCCTTCGTGACGGCGGAGGAGCTGGCCGGGCGGCACGCGAAGGACACCTTCTCGGCCTGGTTCATGACCGTGCTGGATGCGGCGCGGCCGGCGATCCGCGAGCTGACCGGGGAGTCGGCCGGCTGGTGAGCCGCGTCAGCCGGCGGTGAGCGGCAGGGCCGCCCAGATGACCTTGCCGCCGCCCGCGGTGTGCTCCACGTCGCAGACGCCGCCGGCCAGCGCCGTCATCTCGCGCACCAGCAGGAGCCCGCGCCCGTTGGTCTGGCCGAAGTCGGCCTCCAGCGCCTTGGGGCGGTAGGGGTGGTTGTCCTCGACGGCCACCCGCACCCACTCCGGACCGATCGCCACCTCCACGGCCACCTCGGGCGAGAGCAGGCGGGCGTGCCGGACCGAGTTCGTCACCAGTTCGGACACGATCAGCAGGAGCGAGTAGACGAGGTCCTGGCGGTCCGTCCCGGGTACGTGCGCCAGCTGGCGCGCCAGCAGGTCGCGGACCGCGTGGCGGGCCTGCGGAACGGATTCTTCAGTCGCGGGTGCACTGAAGCGCCACACACCGTCGTAGCGGGGCTGCAGCGGGATGCGCGGCGGGTACGCGGGGGCCTGGCGGCCCGGGGGCTCTGTCGAGGGCGATGCGTCCATGTCCCGGCCCCCGTCTTCACGCTCGATCGTCTCCACGGTCCAAGGGTGGGGAAGGAAAGGGGCCGGCCCGGGACGCTGACCAGAAGTCAGCGCCAAACGGACACTTTTTGACCGCTGGCTTATGACAGCGTCAGTTGTGCGACCGGTCCTGATCTTCCCCGTGGGGCGTCGCGCGAGGGGTCAGCTCCCGTTCCCGCCCTGGTCCCCGGCCATGGCGACCCCCGGACCACAAGACCGGTGCCCCGGGATAGCATCCGGCGCATGGAGCGCCAGGAGGCACAGCAACGTGCGGGGGACGCCGCGGCGGGCGGGCTGCGGCTCACCGTCGCCGAGGGGGTGGCCACCGTCGTCATCGACCGCCCGGCCAAGCGCAACGCCATGACGGCCGCGATGTGGCGACAGCTGCCCGCACTCCTCGCCGACGCCGCCGCGGACCCCGCGGTCCGCGCCCTCGTCCTGACCGGCGCGGGCACCACCTTCTGCGCCGGCGCGGACATCTCCTCGCTGCGCGGTGCCGCGCCCGGCACGGCCGACCTCGACGCGCAGACCCTGGCGGTACGGGCCGAGGAGGCACTGGCCGCCTTCCCGAAGCCGACCCTCGCCGCCGTACGCGGTTACTGCGTGGGCGGCGGCTGCCAACTGGCCGCCGCGTGCGACCTGCGGTTCGCGGAGGAGGGCGCCTCGTTCGGCATCACCCCGGCCAAGCTGGGGATCGTGTACCCGGCCGAGACCACCCGACGGCTGGTCGCCCTGGTGGGCCCCGCCGCGGCCAAGTACCTCCTCTTCTCGGGCGAGCTGATCGACACCGAGCGCGCACTGCGCACCGGACTCGTGGACGAGGTGCTGCCGGCCGGCCGGCTCGGCAAGCGGGTGGCGGAGTTCACGCGCGTCCTGGCCTCCCGCTCCCAGCTGACCCAGGCCGCCGCGAAGGAGTACGCCGACGGCCGTACCGGCCGCGAGGAGCACTGGGCGGAGCAGGCACGCGGCAGCGGCGACACCGCGGAGGGCGTCGCCGCCTTCCTGGAGCGCCGCCCCCCGCGGTTCACCTGGACCGTCTGACCCCCGTACGGACGGCCTCGCAACGAGCGCCGGGGGGACCCGCACGCCACGGGGCGGCCCGGGAAGCCACCCGCCCCGACACGGTGCGGCCTCGCAGCACCATCCCGCCCTCACCCCTCAGCGGCCGCCACCACGGTCATTGGAGGATGAACCGGCTCTTGGCCCGCCACTCCTCCACCAGGTCCGCCGGTGCCTTCTCCGGCGAGCCCGCGTCGTAGGGCGGCTGCGGGTCGTACTCGGTGAGCAGCTGCACGGCCTGGGCGGCGCGGTCCCCCGCGATCCGCCCGAGGAGCGTCAGGCCCATGTCGATACCGGACGAGACGCCGGCGGCGGTGACGTACTTGCCGTCGGTCACCACCCGCTCCCCCGTCGGCGCGGCCCCGTACGTCCGGAGCGTCTCCAGCGCGAGCCAGTGCGAGGTGGCTCGGCGGCCCTCCAGCAGCCCGGCCGCGGCCAGCAGCAGCGAGCCCGTGCACACGGAGGTGGTCCAGGTGCTGGTGGCGTCCGCGGAGCGCAGCCAGTCGAGCAGGACGGGGTTGTCCATCTGCGCGGTCTGGCCCGGGCCGCCCGGCACGATGACGATGTCCGGGGCGGGCACCTCGGCGAGGGTGCGCTCGGCGACGAGCGCCAGCGATCCCGAGTCGTTGCGGACCGGTCCGGTCCGTTCGGCGACGAAGACGGTCTCGGCGCCGGGCAGGCGGCCCAGGGTGTCGTACGGGCCGACGGCGTCGAGGGCGGTGAAGCGGTCGTACAGCACGATGGCGATCTGCACGGGGTCTCCTTCTACTGGACGTTCACGGGTATGGACAGGGGCCGGGACAGGACGGACCGCAGGTTGAACAAGCACCGGACAAGCACCGGACAAGCACCCCAGCCCGGACAGGCCCGCACCGACGGACCCCTCCGGCCGGCTCAGGCGCGGACGCCCAGGGCAGCACGTGCTCCCGCCGCCGCGGCCGGCCCCGCGCTTGCCCCCGCCTCCGCCCCCGGGCCGAACCTCCGCCGGTACTCGACCGGCGACTGCCCGAGGGTCTTGACGAAGGCGCGGCGCAGGGCTTCGGGCGTCCCGTACCCGCAGGCGCGGGAGATCTGGGCGACCCCGTCGGCACTGTCCTCCAGCAGGCGACGGGCGTGTTCCACACGCACCCGCTCCACGTACCGGCCGGGCGTGACGCCGGTCTCGGCCTGGAAGGCGCGGGCGAAGTGGCGGGGGGAGAGCCGGGCGCGGGCGGCGAGGGCCTCCACGGTCAGGTCGGCGTCCGGGTGTTCGCTGATCCACTGCTGCACCTCGCGCAGCGGCTCGCGTTGCGCGGTCTGGGCGGCCAACTGGGCGCTGAACTGGGCCTGGTTGCCGGGTCTGCGCAGGTAGACGACCAGGTGTCGGGCGATCAGCTGGGCCGTGTCGCGGCCCAGGTCCTCCTCGACCAGCGCGAGGGCGAGGTCGATGCCGGCGGTGACGCCGGCCGAGGTGGCGAGGTTGCCGTCGCGCACGTAGATCGGGTCGGGGTCCACCTCGACGGCGGGGTACGCACGGGCGAGTTGCTCGCACACCACCCAGTGCGAGGTGACGCGGCGGCCGTCCAGCAGCCCGGCCTCGGCCAGCAGCAGGGCGCCGGTGCACACCGAGACCAGGCGGCCGGCGCGCGGACCGCGGTCACGGAGCCAGTCGGTGAGGCGGGGGTCGATCCGGCGGGAGCCCTCGCCGCCGGGGACGATCAGGACGTCCGGGTCGGGCTCGTCGGCCAGCCGGCCGTCCGGGACGAGGGTCAGCCCGCTCGACGTCCGTACGGGCGCTCCGTCGAGCGAGGCCGTGCGGATCGCGTACCCGTCGCCGGGGTGCGCCTGCTCGGCCCCGGCGAAGACCTCGACGGGCCCGGTGACGTCCAGGCTCTGTACGGCGTCGTAGAGGACGACCAGCACGGTTCGCTGCGGCATGCCCCCATCGTCCCCACCCCCGCGGATGGCCGCAATGACGGCCTTCCCACCTTTCCTGCCACACCCCCGCTCCCGATGCCCCCCGCGCCAACCCCCGGCCCCGCACCCCCCGCACCCCATGCAC